>NZ_JABVEB010000205.1 GCF_014323665.1 Actinomadura sp. HBU206391
TTCTGGCGCAGGACACTAGGTGGTTTTTAAGGTTTGGCTGGGATAAAGGAGGATCGTGATGATTTCTATGGTCCTCTCCAGCGTTCGGAGCCTCCGGCAAGAGGCGAGGACGGCAACACCTCATATGGCCATAGCTGGTAAACACCCGGGCGCTCCATGCTCCACCGACGTACCGTCAGGTGCAGCTCCGTCAGCCCCCGCAGCGAGGAGACGTGGATGCCCTACGTAAAACGACATAAGCGCAGCACCCGACGCCATACAGTCCGGGCGCATCGACGGAATCCTCCCTGGGTGAACACGGCACTGTTCATCATTCTGGTCATCGTGGTGGCTGCCGTGGCAGCCAAGATGGGCGCTGGGAACTAGCCGACTGGCCGACCTCGCTACCGCACGTCGCGAGCTTGATCACCGTGCAATTAGCGCGCATTTGAGCACGGTGCAGGAGGGGCAGGGAGGGACGGTCTGGGGTATGTGGTCGCGTTGGTCAGCGACCATAAGGGGCGGGCGGGATCGGTCTGATTCCCGAGTCGCCAGTGCTATCCACGGGACTGAGCGCGCACCGGTAGCTTCAGCGCCCCGGACCTCAACCGACCGGATTGCCCGTAGGACGAGGTCTGTCACTACCTCTCGCCGTTGGCGGAGCCAACCTACTCTGAGCCAGGCCCACCTGCTCCGCCGAACGTCTCGAGTCGTGGGGAGCTCCAAGGGCCGGTTTTGGCCATCTGCATAATGCACTGGCGTGGGCGACAGCGATGCTCTCGTGGTTCAACATGGGGACATGGTGCGGCGCGACCAGTACGAGCGGCTGGAGCGTCATCTGCGGGTAGACGGCCACGGGCGAATCGAGATGACCTTCTCCGAGGTCTCGGCGGTAATTGGGGCGCCCCTTCCACGAAGCGCCTTCGATCATCCGGCATGGTGGGGCTCCGACCCCAAACACACCCAGGCGGTATGGCTTGACGCCGGCTACCTGGCACGCCCTAACCTGACCGCTCAACGCGTCGTCTTCACCAAGACCGACGGAAGCTGACAGCAACGGTGACAGCAACAGCGGCAACCAACGACAGCCACCAGCACACCCCGACCATTGTCCGACCTCCGTGGAGAGCACCGTTGCAGGGTGGGTGGTACTCCTGAAAAGCGGAAGGTCGGCGGTTCGACCCCGCCCCTGCCCACCGCCTTTGAACAGCCGAAAGACCCCGAGCGAAGATCGCCCGGGGTCTTTTTGACAGCAACGGCATCAGCCGAGGGCATCCCCCAGCTTCCGCAGCGCCGCCCGTTTCTCATCCAGTGCCGCATGAGCGTAGATCGTCATGGTGACCTCGATGTCACTGTGGCCGACGATGTCTCTCACGATGTGCGGCGGGACGCCGAGGTCGAGCAGCAGCGACACGCACGTGTGCCGGATGTCGTGAAAGCGGAAATTGTCGAGGCCGGCCGCTTTACTGATCCGTCCCGTTCACAGCGGCTGCTGGGCCGGCGCCTTCCGCGTGCGCAAATCGACGGCGGAACGACCACCACCCTTGCCCGATGGCACCAAGTCCACGACCTACTCGACGCGGGCGTCGGCCTCGGCGAGTGCGCCCGGCGGCTGAACCTCGCCCTGGACACCGTCAAACGCTACGCGCGAATCGACAAGCCTGAGCGGATCCGGCGGGCGCCGCAATATCGTCCCGCCCTCGTCGACCCGCTACCGCGATCACCTGCTAAACGCCGGGCCGAAGACCCCGCGGTACCCGTCCTGCAGCCCTCAGTTACCACCGAGAGAGCGACAGAGCCGAACGCTGGACAGACCCCGGCAGAGACCAACCTCGTTCCGGTGGGTCAAGCCTTGGCACGCTGCTGCTTGAGGTGGAGCTCATCTTGGCGGACCCGGGTTTGGATGGTCTGCTCGCGTTCTAGCCAGTCGGGTCTTTCGGCCTTCAAGGTCTCGATCTCGGCGGTGGTAAGAGGGCCTGTGATGTCGGCGCGGGCCAGGCCCGAGGCGGAGACGCGGAGCTTGGCGGCGACGACCTGGCGGGGGTGGGGGCCCTCGCGGCGCAAGTCGGCGAGCCAAGAGGGCGGGTCGGCCTGGAGCGCGTTCAGCTCGTCCCGGGAGACGACGCCCTCCTGGAATTCGGCGGGCGCTGCCGACAACAGGATCCCCAGCTTCTTGGCCGCGGTCGCGGGCTTCATGGTCTGCGGGGCCTTCGCCTTGGACGTGCTCATGAGCTCAAGAGTAGCCAGCAGGAGGGAGTCGTCTGGACGCGGTTAGGCTGAGAAGGTGACCAAGAGTGAGTTCCGGCTGGCCTACGCGCCGGGAATGACGCCCGGGAAATGGGCCCGGGTATGGGCCGAGCGGGTACGGGAGGTGCCGCTTCGGCTGATCCAGATGCCCGCCGCCGAGGCTGTCCTCCTGCTGCGGAACGGGGGCGTGGACGCGGCGTTTGTGCGCCTGCCCGTCGACCGCGAAGCTCTCCACGTGATCCCGCTGTACTTGGAGACGACCGTGATGGTGGTGCCGAAGGATCACGCAGTGGCCGCAGTCGAGGAGGTGGAGCTTGCCGACCTCGCCGACGAGCATGTGCTCGAGCCGCTCGACGAGGACTTGGCCTGGGTCGACCGGCCCGGGCAGCCCGCCTTCACCCGTCCCGAGAGCACGGCGGACGCGATCGAGCTGGTGGCGTCAGGGGCTGGAGTACTACTGCTCCCTCAGTCTCTGGCCCGTCTCCACCACCGCAAAGACCTCACCTACCGCACCGTGACCGACGCCCCTCAGTCCCAGATCGGCCTGGCCTGGCTCGAGGCCGAGACGACCGACCTCATGGAGGACTTGATCGGCATCGTCCGCGGCCGCACCCCCAACAGCTCCCGTGGCCGTACCCCCCAACAACCACCCACCCGTAAGAAGCCCCCGCAAAAGGACTCCACCCCCAAGCCTCGCCGCCGGACGCGCCGCCCGACGTGAATAGGGTCAGTGCTGTGGTGGTCAACGGAGTCCGAACAAACTCACCGCGGCGACCATCACGAGCGAGGTCAGAAGTCGAGGTCTATTCCTGGCGGCCCCCAGGTCAGCGACCAAGATCATGCCCGCCCTTTCAAGGCGGTAGCACGGGTTCGAATCCCGTTGGGGGCATATCGGACGAAGGCCCAGGCCAGAGACATGATCTCCGCCTGGGCCTTCACGCGTTCCAGGTCGGCGAGGGTCGACACCTGTGAACTGTGACGACGCACTGCACGATCCCCGAGTCGACGCAGGACGTTGTGGCCGTCGTGGACTCGGGGATCAACCGGTTCTCACCACGCGAATGCCTCTGGCGACGGCCCGGGACCCGGGAAGATCTCCTCTAGGCCCGTGAGGAATTCCTCAGACAGCTCCGACTCGACGGCGCGCAGGGCCGAGTCGAGCTGCGCCTGCGTACGCGGTCCGACGATCGGGCCGGTCACCCCAGGCCGGGTGAGCAGCCAGGCCAGGCCCACGTCGCCCGGCTCCATGCCGTGCTTGTCGCAGAGATCCTCGTACGCCTGAATGCGCCCTCGCTGAGCCGCATCGGCCAGAATCTGCGCGCTGCGCTGCCCGCTCGTCGAACGCACGGCTCCGCCTTCGCGCTCCTTACGCAACACTCCGCCGAGCAGCCCACCATGCAGCGGCGACCACGGGATCACCCCGAGGCCGTACACCTGTGCGGCTGGGATGACCTCCATCTCGGCGCGCCGCTCGAACAGGTTGTACAGGCACTGCTCGCTGACCAGCCCGAGCGAGCCGCGCCGGGCGGCCGTCTCGTTGGCGCGGGCGATGTCCCAGCCGGGGAAGTTGGAGGACCCGACATAAAGGATCTTGCCCTGCTGGACCAGGACGTCCATCGCCTGCCAGATCTCCTCCCACGGTGTCGCCCGGTCGATGTGGTGGAACTGGTAGACGTCGATGTAATCCGTGTCGAGCCGCCGCAGGGAGGCGTCAACGGCGCGGCGGATGTTGAGCGCGGACAGCTTGTCGTGGTTCGGCCAGACATCGCCGTCCGGACCCATGTTCGCCCACACCTTGGTGGCCAGGACCGTCTTGTCCCGGCGGCCGCCGCCCTTGGCGAACCAGGTGCCGATGATCTCCTCGGTACGACCCTTGCTCTCCCTCCCGCCATAGACATTGGCAGTGTCGAAAAAATTGATCCCCGCGTCGAGCGCCGCGTCCATGATCTCGTGA
Source organism: Actinomadura sp. HBU206391 (assembly GCF_014323665.1). Taxonomy (GTDB): domain Bacteria; phylum Actinomycetota; class Actinomycetes; order Streptosporangiales; family Streptosporangiaceae; genus Actinomadura_C. Next base: position 4,181 of record NZ_JABVEB010000205.1, read on the forward strand.
CCATGCGGCTCGTCGGTATGCTCGCCGAAGTTCATGGTGCCGAGCACCAGCCGGCTCACCTTGAGCCCAGTACGACCTAGTTGTACGTATTCCATGAGCAGCAGCCAAGCACCTGGAGCGCGCTCGAGGTCAAGTTGAATCAGACGAGGCACTCGCCTCGCCCCCGTCGATAAAGCGGAAGGTCGGCGGTTCGACCCCGCCCCTGCCCACTGCCTCTGAACAGCCAGGACGCCCCGAGCGATTATCGCTCGGGGCGTTTTTGACGGCAACGTCCTCAGCCGAGAGCATCCCCCAGCTTCCTGAGCGCTGCGCGTTTGCCGTCGAGCGCCGCATGCGCGTAGATCGTCATCGTGACCCCGATGTCGTTATGGCCGACGATCTCCCGGACGATGTGCGGCGGGATGCCGACCGCCAGGAGCAGCGAGACGCACATGTGGCGCATGGTGGAATCGGATGTCATCCAGGCCGGCCGCCGCCCGGACACGACCCTAACTCCGGCGCAGATTGTCGGGCTCCATCGGAGTGCCGCGCAGCGAGGGAAAGAAGACAAGGCCGTTGTCCTCCCAGTCCGGCCAGGCCGCGAGCGCTCGGCCGCCTGCCGTCATGAAGCGCCGCCGTCCTCGGCGCCCGACACCGTCGCTACGGGCGTGCGGCGTGAGCGCCGGACCCTCTGGCCCGTCCCGATCGGGCGGCAGGCTGCTCCGGCCGACCTTGCTTGTCCTGTCCGGACATGTGAGCCTTGTGAAGGTGACCTTCGAGGTGAATGGATACCGCCTGTCGGAACTGGTCAGGGACCCCGTCGCGGTAGAGCGTTCGCTGGCTGATCTCGGCAAGGTACTGGCGGCTGCCCGAACGCGCATGACACATCTCGGCAGACACGATCTGGCCGACCGCCTGGATGCCTTGTCCCGCCAGTTGCAGGCAAGCGAAGAGGTGATCGACGATGCCTTCGACCACGCTTTCAAAGAGGTCACAGGCGCGGCTGCCGACGCCTGCGCGGAAGCCGCCGGGCCGGATGGCATACGTTCCCCGGACGACAGGAATGCGCACATCTACCAGGCGCTCACCTGGGGCCTCGTTGACCTGGTCACGGTCCGCATCGGAGGTCATGGCACCATCGAGCATCCTGGCGGGTGCTCCACCCGAAGTCGATGAAGGCCCAGGAAAACCAGCGCGCCTCCCTCCACTGGGGACCGCGAACGCGCCGCAGCAACTCCAGAACCAAAGTGCGGGATATTCACGTGATGATCAGGTTCGCGTGCACGCTTAACTCAGCTCGCCCGAGGTCAGCGGGAGAGGGACGGCAAGATCCACGATCCTCTGTAAACCGTCGGCTGTGCCCGTTGCGTGCCCGTTAGAGCGAGCAATCGGGGACACGTACGGTCACTCACGGGGACACCGTCACTTCGGCGCAGGTCAGCCACATCGCAGGTGAGAGGCGAGCACTGGAAGTGACTTCCCAAGCTAATGTTCAGGTCGCTCGCCGTGGGTGGCTGGGCACCGTCCGGGCTTGGGGGCTCTCGCTGCCGCCCCCGCTTCCGCTTCTCGGGCCGTGGCCGGCCCTGCGGTACGGGTCAGGGTTGCCCTCGAACTACCTCGGTCCTGTGTCAGGCGGTGCTGCTGCTGGAAAGCAGGGAGAGCACTCGGTCTGCGGCACAGCAGCCGGCGCGATCGGAGAGAATGCGGACATGGCAGACCAACCTGGCGCGGAGGAGCTCGCCCGGCGCATCCGATGGTTCGAGCAGTACACCGACCGGCTGGAAAACGACAGCATCCATTTGCCGGAACGCGATCGGCCTTACCCGTGTCCCTGCTGCGGGTACCTGACGCTGGACGAACGGGGCAACTTCGAGATCTGTTCCGTCTGCTTCTGGGAGGACGACGGCCAGGACGACCATGACGCCGACCTGGTCCGCGGCGGCCCCAACGGAAACCTCAGCCTCACCCAGGCGCGGCAAAACTTCGCCGCATTCGGAGCCAACCGCGAACGCGACCTCCCGCACGTCCGGGACCCACTGCCCCAGGAGCACCCACTCCACGAGCAGGATTGACCCCAGACACCCGGACCGGCCAGCGCGGGATATCCACGGGATGACCACCTTGGAGATAACCCTCTTGCGATGAGTCGGCCCAGGTCAAGGGGCCAATCCGGTAAGAAGCATCGCTGGATTCCTAAACCGTTTCCGGAAGCTGAGGGGTCCGTGCGCTGTGACGCCGTGACGCTGTGACGATTGTTCTGGGTTTCCGGCCCGGGGCTCCAGGCCGGCTTTTCCCTTGATCGTCGAGGTCTCATAGACCGCCGTTAGGGTGTTTCCGTGACACGCGAGGGCTACGCCGTGCAGCTGAGTCCGCGCAAGCACTACCGACACTCGCGGCGTGCTCTGCCCTCCTTTACTCTCGGCATCCGAGCGGATCCGCGGATCAACGGTCGGTACTCCTGTGCTTGGCCGGTAAGCGCCGGTGGTTGCGGCGCCTACTGCTCACCACCCCACCGTCGCGTAGCGCGGGCGTGCTGAGCAGACGCCCGGAGGGTCGCCCCGTAGTCGTCGGTCTGTCGGTAGATGATCTCCTGGTCGTCGAGTTGCGTGGGCCAGGTCATGATCAGGTAGTCCTCCACCGGCTCGGTGGCCACTCCATCGACGAGGGTGTCGCGGCCGCGTGCGTAGATCCTTAGCCGGTAGCGGCCAGGTCCGCCTGGAGTGAGTTCCGGCAGACCTGGCAGGTCGGACATCAGTCCGACCACACCTACCTCACCGGCGTCGTGTGCCTCAAGCGTAACCTCGGCTATCTCATCCCATTCTTCCTGGTGGGCGGACGTGGGGGCCGGCGCAGCTTGATCCCAGATCTGTACGGTCACGGCGACGTTGCCGGTATGAATGCCTGTAGAGACCACGGCGATACCGGGTTGTATTGCGACGAGGCCGTTGTCGAAGACAAGGAGATATTTCGGATCGGGCAGCGTGTCGGCGTCGGCGACGTACAGCTGGTGATAGGTCACGTGCACGTTGCTCTGCGCGGTCTCCACAGGCTTATCCATAAAAGTTATGGTATACCGGCTACTCGGTGTTTACCGGTCAAGGCGTGATCGAGACCGTGAACGGGTCGTTCTGGATCACCCGATAGGGCAGGTAGAACTGGGAGTTAAGTATGCTTCCGCCCGTGCTGTTCTGCGTTGAATCGATCATGCAGACGCTGTAGCCGATTGGGCCGGTCACGCCGGTCGGCTCGGGAATCGAACACCAGGTGAATGTTCGGGCTGGTCCTTGTGGATTGGCCGTACTCGCACCCTGCTGGGTGGAGCGGAATGGGTACTCGTCGCAACTCTTTCCCTGCGGGCGGGTGTAGCCAGGGCTCGGACAGGCGCGGCGTCCGTTGGCGTCAACCTTCGCGGAGTCGGTTTCCCGCTTGAGTGGAGTGCCACCTACCGCGCCTGGCAGGCCGCTGTTGAGCGCGTCTTGGATGTGTCTGGCCAACTCGGGATATGGGCCCGTCAGACTGTATGTCATCGTCGGCGTATAGCGGTAGTTGATGCAGCGGACGTTATTTACTCCCGGTACCGCGTTGTCGCACCGTACTCTTTGCCAAGATGACCATCCGTTTATTGATTGTCCAAATTGGGGACCGTGGAACCAGTAGTCGAGTCGGTGCGTCGGAAATCCGGTACTTCCGACGGTGGATACGGTGGTGCCAAAGACTCCTTGTCCATCGGCGAAGTGTGACGTAACGTTGAGTGGCTGCATTGGGAAGTCGTTCTGCAGGCCCGTGCATGTTCCGCCGGTGCAGGTAAGAGCCCCGTTGACGGTGGTGCCAACGGCCGCTCCCCATGCGTTGGACGTGGGACTGATCAGTATGTTCTGCTCATATGTCGGGAAAAACTCAGAGACGTAAACGTAGTGAAGGACGATGTAGGTCATTCCACCGACCACTTTTCCCGTTTGGTCGGTTACTGTGAAGGTGCCGTCATTGTAATAGCACGCCTCGTACCGATTGTGCCACATCCCGTCGTTCCTGTGATCCCAGCACCAGTCGGGCGGCGGCGTCGCTGCTGCAATGGCGGATTTCTTCCTGAGTTGCTGCACACCCGGTGCAGAATTCGAGACGATAGGACGCTCCTCGACGCAAGCGCGCAGATTGCCTTTGGATGGCGTTTTGAGCTCTTTGAGCATCTCGCTACAGGTTCTAGACTGTCTGGTCAGACCGCGCGTATCCTTGGCCGGTCTTGGAGCTTGGCTCACATGAGAATTGGGGTCTGGTGGTGGACTTGGTGAGGTCGTCTTGCCTGCTGCTGCTGCTGTCTGGATCGAGGAAAATGCCAAGACCAGGCTCACAGCCAGGCATGCCGCAGCAGCCAGTGCCTTCTTAAACAAGTTTCGTCTCCTCCGGGTTGCAGGAGCGCACATAGCGCATCCGGCGGACTTCGGATGGCGATCTCTGATGCGACTTCAATCTGACTGATCCACCATCCGAGATCAAGAGTCTCCTGACCGAAATATGTCGGAACTCTTGACCGAATTACTCTGACGTCGATGACAGGGGGTCGGTGGCCCCCGGTGGGTGGGCGCAAAAACCCGAGAGGCGCCTGGTCACAATGGATTCCGCAGATCATGTTAAACGCCGACGTCGCGGAGGCGAAGTACGAGGATGACGACTCAGGGGAATGGGCACGACGCAGGCAGTGCCGGAGCTGGCGGACGGATCTCATCCTGCTAACGCCTGGCTAGGACGGCTTCATCTGGGATCTGGCCCACATTTACACGGCCACGGACATCTGACGCCCCCAGACCCCCGCGAGCCGGAGCGCGCGAGACCGTCTGTCACACCATCCGTCATTCGCGCGGGAGAGCACCCCGGACCATGCCCCGCTTGCGATTCAGTGACCTCGAATGAAGCGTCCTCAGTTGACAGCAACGGTGACAGCAACAGCGGCCATCAGGTACAACCGCCGGCGCTGTCAATGCCGAGCGAATCCTGACCCCCTCGCGCCGAACGAACTTTGACCCCCTGATGTGTTTGGTCGTTACTGTTCGCGGTTGGTTGTGGCTGCGGGGACGCGGCCGAGGTCTCGGTTCTTGAGGCGGTAGCTGTCTCCCTTCATGCTGATGACTTCGGCGTGGTGGACGAGGCGGTCGATCATGGCTGCGGCGACGACGTCGTCGCCGAAGACCTCGCCCCAGCGTCCGAAGGGTTTGTTGCTCGTCACGATCAGCGAGGCCCGCTCATACGAGCAGGTCAGTAGCCATGACAGGCCGAATCGGTCTGCTTCCCAAGCTAATAGCGCGGGTTCGATTCCCGTCACCCGCTCCAGCATGACAAAGC
>NZ_JABVEB010000206.1 GCF_014323665.1 Actinomadura sp. HBU206391
CTGGTGCTCCCGAAGGCGGAAACCGCGCGCAGTCAAGGACCTCCTCGAGGGGTCACCCTGCAATTCACCGCTCCCTGACCAGGGGCAACTCAACTGCTCCGCAGGTGCCCATCCCTGCTACTGCGCGGCTACTGGGTCAAGGCGGCCGGTTGCTCCGTGTGCCGCTCGATTATCGGGTTCAGCCTGACCTGCAGGGTCAGGAGTGGACCTGAACCCTTCATAGGCATCCGATCGGCACACCCCTGCCGACCATTAGCTGACCTCCATCGAATGCACTGGCCGTGCCCGTTCTCATCTGTCCGGCCTCCACCCAGGACGCGAACCTGCGCAGCATCACAGCGAACGTAGACGACGTAGCGCCGGTGCCGGCTGACGCCCGTGGTTGCTCGGTGGTTGCTCGTATGTCACGGAACGGTCCAGCACGACGCGACACGACCCGGCATCGGAAACGGTGGAGTCGCGTACGAACCGGCATAGACCGACAGTGGGAGTTGACAGAAGTACCGATCCGATACGTGAGCATCGGACTTCTAATCCGACGGTCGGGGGTTCGAATCCCTCCGGGCGCGCACCCTCTGACCTGGGCTTTCTCGAAGATCACGAGGAGCCCCGGTCGGCGTTTTGGGGTGGTTCGTGACCCGTGTTTGCTCGATGTTAGCTCGCGTGTCGCGATCTTGTCGCCGCCCGTGATCGTATTCGGGTCGATGCAGCAGCCAGGTCGAACAGGACAGATGACCCAGGGATCCGGATCACTGTATGGAACCCGCCGACGGCGGACCCGATGAACAAGGTGAACATCTGACAGGACTTCGGTCGTGATGGGCTGAGAGTCTCAGAGCTGGAGCTCGCTCCGCCCGGACCACCGTGGCTGGCCGGCGGGTCAGCTTGACCGTAGAAATCGAGTCAAGCGTTCATAACTTGCGCCCTGGGCGGCAGGCCGCCGGGTCCGGCATGCGGTTACCCCCAACCGCATGCGGAGGGGGAGGCGGATCTCGGCCGAGGCCACCGCCCAGGGCGCCCCAAGCGAGGTCTTCACCCTCCAGAATCACGCGCTCCCCAAGACTCGTTGGTATGACCAGCATCAACCAGTCTCTTCCTGTTCAGACCGCTCGGACTTCGGCGAGCCGCTTGACTGCGTACTCGTCGTCCCAGCAGACGGCGGCTTCCCACGCGGCCGACGCTTGCGCGGCGATGTCGTGCGCGCCGTCGTCGAGGCCGGCGGCGTTGTCGGGCAGCACCAGGTCGAGGTCGGGGACGTCGACATGCGCCTCATCCCAATCGATCAGCGCGACCCGATCCGCAGTCATACGGACGTTGCCAAGGTTGTTGGAGTCGCCATGGACAACGCATGTCCGACGTCCGGCGAGCCGCGCCCACGCTGCTCGGCATCGAGCAACACTTTCCGGGGGCATCGCGCCGAGGTCGATCTTCGTCCCGGTCTCGGCGTGTAGGAGATCGGTCGACGATCGCCAGCCCGGGCGCTGCGGCCAGCCCTGCGTCAACTGATGCAGCTGGCGGAGCGTGTCGGCCACACGACGCCAGTCGGCCTCCGTTTCGGGCGCCCCGCCCTCCACGTAGGTCATCACCACCAGACCGTCGGCGAACAGCCGGCCAGCCGTCGTCGGGATCGGCACCGGCACGGCCAGGCCTTCACGGTCGAGGTATTGGAGGAGCTCAGTCTCCCACGCGAGATCAGCGTCGCTCCTGGCACCGAGACGACCGACCGCGAGGCGCCCATTGACGCGCACACTCCACACATCGTTGGCGACTCCGCCGGCGAGCGGTTCGATGCGAGCGACGTCCTCACCCCACCGCCCGAGTGCCTCCCATCCCACTGGCCACATCTTACCGGGACCCCGAACATCGCTGCGGGCATGGCGCGCTGTACGCGGCGCTGGCCCGCGGCCGACCAGCCACCCGCCAACCACGCTGGCGCTGGACCGGCGGCCCGATCTGCGGCCCTTGTGGTGGACGACGGCGAAACCCGGAAGACGGCCCGCGAATGGCCCGGTCACGCGGTTGGTGGCGATCCGATTGAAGCGTGCGACGACATCTAAAATCGGCATTGTGTGGTCCCTTCAGACCTGGCCGGGTCGACGAAAACGTCCCAGCGCGTGCCGCTCGGCTTCGATCGGGCCGTCAGATCAGTTTGTTCTTTTCAACCTTGGTCAGTCCCGCCACGACCAGCTCGTAGGAGTGATCGATCTGCTCCAGCAGTTCCTCGTCGGGCACCGACCCGTCGAGCGTCACGCTGTTCCAGTGCCGCTTGTTGAGGTGATAGCCCGGTGCGATCGCGGAATAGCGGGCACGCAGCTCGTCCGCGAGGTCGGGATCGCACTTTAGGCTGACGACTCCCGGCGCCGGGCCCGCTGCATGCCGCTATCGCCTCGTCACGCCTTGAGCCGCCCACCATCACACGCCCCCTGCCTAGCTCCGTCGGCCGGCAACGGTAAGCCTGTCTCACGAGCAATCATCACCCCCATGGCGCATCCGGGCGGGTCGCGTCCAGCGGGCGGAGTACGGCGGCCGCCAAGCAGTGATCGGTCGGTCGGCGATGGGCCGGTCGGCGTGCCGGTGCGGGCTGGGCTGCGCGCTGAACGATTTCCGCGCCGCGCTGCTCGCCCGTCGCATTGCCTTCTAGCTGCGGGGATTCGCCGAGACCCGCTCCGGCCTGAGCAGCACCGCGGTGCGGCGCTCCTTGGCCATCACCTGGTCGTAGGTCGGCCAGTCGTCGTGAGTGCCGCCGGCGGCGGTGAAGATCTCGCGCAGGAGCAGCCGGAGCCGCTCGCCGTCCACGCCGGGCAGCGGATCATCAGGCCCGGCGAGATCGACCGGGCCTTCGGCCGCGGCCCACTCCCAGCCTGCCCGGACCAGCACATTCGCGCGCGGCCGTGCCCGCAGATTAGCCAACTTGCGGGTGCCGCCCGCGGCGACCAGCCCGACCACCTGCACGCCGGTGACCGGGTGCACCAGGGCCCCCGCGTTCACCACCGACGACTGGATCGTCCCGTCCGACCGCAGGGTCGACACCACACACAAGCCATGATCGCCCGGGACGAGCCGGGCGAAATCCTCAAGTGTGCTCACCGCGGCACGCTCCCCGGACGGCGCCACCAGGCGACCTTCGATCGGCCGATGGCCGATCCGCGCGGATGAAGCCCGCAAGGTTCTGCCATGATCACCCTCATTTCTTTCTCGAGGATCAAGAAATAGTTCCATGCGCATATATGCAGGTCAGGAACCGCCCAGGCGGGCGCTGAGCGAGCATCCGACCGCGCGCGGCGATGGTGGCCATGCTGCGCGCCACCACCAATGAAACACCCGCCCGGACGCACCACACGGCTGCATGCTGATCCTTGCCACACCCACCGGCGCCGTCCAGAACAGCCGGGTACGGGACTTCCTAGACCACCTACGGCGCGACATGTTCCACACGATCAGGGACCGGCTCGTCCGCGGCATCGCCGACGGCGACTTCACCACGTCACCTGCCGGACTTGACGGTATCGCCCGCCACTACAGCACCGATCGTTCAGAATCTGTCCGAACCCCGGCCGTCCGTCCGAATGCTCGTGTAGTGAGCGCAGAAGCACTTCGCCATTTGCGGGAAACGCCCTCTCATGGCACCCCTTTATGTCAAGGCACCGCTGGAACCAGGGGTCTAGGCTGGGCTGTGGTGGGTCCGGGAAGTGGCTTGTCCGAAGAGCCGATGTCCGGGGTCTGGCCGGACACCGATCCTGCAGGAAGTCTCTAAGTAGCCGCTCTGAGGGCGACTGCGATCGCCCGACCATGCCGCAGACAGCGCCAGCTTGCGGCAGGCCAACGGGCAGGACGGCCATCATCATCAGCACGGTGGCCGCGAAGAAGACGATTTTCCTGTCGTGGTTGCCCATGCTGATTTCCTCGCGATCCGGAGGACCATCGTGGCGTGTCGCTCATGGAGGCGGCCACGTTCAGGCCTCAACCGGGCACGTTGCGTCTCCTGCGGAGCGGGGATCGGCGGGAAACCTTGTGGCCTTTGTTAGCTACTTAAGAAGATTGCAGAGGGACAGGCGTATCACTCGGGAGGGAACGATGCTGTTCAGGCGGGAGGTCCTTGAGGGGATCGCGGGCGGGCGGATCGATCGGGTGTTCCGGGTGTGGGCCGAGCCCCGGGTCCGTGCGGGGAGCACCCAGCGCACCTGGGCGGGGATCATCGTCATCGACTCGGTCACGGCCGTCACCCCCGAGGAGATCACCGAGGAGGACGCCCTGCGTTCGGGCTTCGAAGGCCGCGCGGCTCTGCTCACCGCCCTGTTCAAGAGCACCAAGGAGGGCGGCTACCACCGCGTCATGCTCCATCTGGGCGGCCCCGACCCTCGATCGGAGCTGGCCGGGAACGCAAACCTGACCGACCGGGAATTGGCCGACCTCAAAGCCGCCCTGGACACCATCGACACCCGCAGCCGCCGCGCCCCCTGGACCCGCGAGGTCCTCCGCCTCATCGAGGAACACCCCGGCCTGCGCGCCCTGGACCTGGCCGAACACCTGGACCGCGACAAGCTCCCTTTCAAGGCAGACGTCCGCCGTCTCAAAGCCCTCGGCCTCACCGAAAGCCTGGAGACCGGTTACCGCCTCTCCCCGCGCGGCAAGGCCCTCATGGCCTACCTACGGTCTTTGACCGAATGACCTATCCCGGGTGCTGGCCACAAGGTGCTGCGTTGTCTTGCTGCGGCGTTCGAGGAGGATGACGCCGTGCCAGCCTCCGTGGTGTCGGCCGATGCGTACGCGGACGCCGATGGTGCGGAATCCGGCGCGGTGGTGGAGGGCGAGGCGGGCGGTGTTCTCGGGGAAGATCCCGGATCGGATGGTCCAGATCCCGGTGGCTTCGGCGGAGATGATGAGCGCGTTCAGGAAAGCGGCATCACCTTGGCCTTGGGCGTCAGGGTGGACGTAGACGGAGTGCTCGACCGCTCCGAGGCACACGGGCCGGGTGGCGGTGGGGCTGACCGCGTTCCAGCCCAGAAGCGTGCTCCCTGTCCCGGCAGCGGACATCCTCTTCTGCCGCAGGTGGCAGGCAGTTGCCGATGACGTGACGAACACGGATTTGTTAGCGCATTGCCAGTTCGACCGGCGCCTACGCACGGTCGCGAGTCTCGTTGCGGATGATGCTTGCCGGGGAGAACGGATAGGTAGGTTCTGGATATGGAGATCATCAATCTGGGTAAGGCGGATGGGCTGCCGCCGGTGGAATGGGCGGCCGTTGTCTGGCCCGCCCGGGATTCGGACGGCCCACCGGCGGCGCAGCAGATCACGATGCCATCGCAGCACCGTGTCCGGGGTCACCGGCAGCCGCAATCCAGCCCGTCGTGCCTTGGGGATCACACCGGCCAGCACAGCGATGAGCGCCCGATCGGCCCATGTGAGTCTCGGCCTGCGAACCTGCTGCCGCTGCAGTACGCAGAGTTGGTGACGCAACAGCAGGACCTCCGCTTCCCTCCACGCACCCGGCCGACAGGCCAACCGCATCCACGAGAGCACGCTGACGATAGGAGACAGACGAACCGCAGACACATGACCGTCCATCATGCAGCACCACCCGCAACCACCCACCGTCAACGAACAGATCCCCACCACTGCAGGTCACACGAGGTGGATGAGGTATTCGGCACCCACAGGAATACGCGGCGGTTCAGCGTGTGCTGCAACTCGCGTGGTCAATGGCGTGGAGATGACACGACTCGGGACGGATATATCCGCCATATCGGCACTGTCATGGGAGATGTCGAGCATGCACCGTGTCCGGCTGCCGGCCGGCGCGACGCTCACCGAGTTGCCGGGCCCGCGGTGGGCGCTGGTTCTGGCGGGTGAGCTCACGCTTGAGGCGGCATCCGAGTCCCACCTTCTCTCTGAGGGCGATGCGGTCCTCGTCGATGCCCGCACCGCCCACCGGCTCAGCGCGTCCGGGCACTTCGAGCAGTCCGCCCTGGTCGTCGGGGACCTTCGTCTGGCCGTCCCGACCCATCGGTTGCCGAGCCCGCTGATCGTCGGCGGCTTCGGCACCCGGCACGACGGCGTTGCGGCGCTCGTCGGGAAGTGCCCGCTCGAGCGCGTATGCAAGCCGTCCCTCTTCGCCGCAAGCTACGGCAACCTGATCGGCGCGGCAATGACCGCGGCCTGGCTCGAAGACCAGGGCCTGGACACCGCAGCCCCCCGGCCGGACGAGGCTGTCGCCGCTGTGGTGGCCGCGGTGACCACCCGGCCGGGCGAGCCGTGGACCGTCGAACGGATGGCGCGCCTGGTGCATCTGTCGCGTTCCGCCCTTGGCGAGCGATTCCGCCGTGCGCTCGGTCGCGGCCCCGCGGAGGTTCTCCGGGAGGCCCGGATGCGGGAAGCGCGCCGACTGCTCGACGACCTCTCGCGTCCGGTGGAGTACGTCGCGTTCGCCGTCGGGTACGGATCCACCGCCGCCTTCAGCCGGGCCTTCTCGTCCCACCACGGCATCGGGCCGCAGGCCTGGCGCGACGCCTCACCCGCGCGGGACGCGCAGCGCGGCGAAGACCACTCCGGCCGCCACGGCGAACCCCGCCCCGAACAGGAACGAGACCGTCACGCCGTGGCCGTCCAGGAGCGCGCCTCCTGACGCGGACCCGAGCGTGATCGCCACCTGGAACGCGGTCACCTGCAAGGACAGGGCCGACTCGGCGCGCTCCGGCTCGACCCGGGTCACCCACAGCTGGGTGGCGACCGGGACCATGTTGAAGGCCAGACCCCACACCATGACACCTGCCGCCAGCACCGGCAGCGACGGTGCGGTCGAAGTGATCAGGAGGCTGCCGCCCAGCAGCAATGGTGCTGCGGCGACCACCACCCGCAACCGGCCCGCGAACCGTCCGGCCGCGAGATTGCCGACCATGCCGCCCACGCCCCAGGCCAGCAGCAGCCACGCCGTGCTCCCGGCGTCGATCTCCTCGATCGCGACCCTGATGAAGGGGTAGGCGGCGAAGTTGCCGAATGCTACGAGCACCACGCCCAGCACCCCGGCCATCAGCCACCGATTGGCGATCGCCCCCCGTAGCATGGTGAATCCGGCGGACGGGTGTGGAGGCACCGGCGGCAACGTCGCGACCAAGGCCAGCGCCGCGGTGGCGCTGAGGGCGGCCGCGATGCCGAACACGGTGCGCCAGCCGACCGCGTCGCCGATCAGTGACGCCAGCGGGACGCCCGCGATGGTCGCGATGGTGACACCGAAGGCGATGGATGTGGAGATCACGTTGTCCCGTCCTGGCACGGCACGGGTGCCCGCGCCGAACGCGAACGACCAGTACCCCGCGATGGCTATGCCGAGTATGAGCCGGCCGATGAGAAGGACGGCGAAGCCTGGGGCGACCGCCACGGCCAGGTTCGCGACCATCGCGGCGACCAGCAGCCCGACGAGCACCGTGCGCCGGTCGCTGCGTGGCAACAGCATCGCGATGCTGGGGGCGGTGACCGCGCCTGCGATCGCGGTCACCGCGACCGCCAGTCCCGCGGTGCCCTCGCTGATCCCGAGGTCGGCCGCCATCGTGGGCAGCACGCTCGCGGGCAGGAACTCGCCGGCCACGAGCACCGCGATCCCGGCCGCGAGCGCGACGATCGGCGACCAATTCCTACGATCCCCGGACGACGCCGAAACCTTGAGCAGCGGAGAGCCAGGAGACGACGGTGCTGACTGCGTAGTTGACATGAGCTCAGCGTCGTCGCGTCCGCGTCGTTGTGGTTGATCGTGTGAAGCGTACGGTTGATCGCCCGACCGGCATGACAAGGTCGCCGATCTGTCGGCGCTTTGAGTGTTCCTATGCCAGCCGCGTGTACGGCGTCACCAGCCGATGCTCGCGTAGCCGGGACGGAAGCCGGCGCGCAGCGCGGCGATCACCGCGGTCGGCCCAGTCCAGCGGCCCACATCGTTACTGGAGCAGCCTTTAGCAGGACGGGACTCCGCGAATGGAATACTGCTGACTGTACGGCAACCATACTGTGGCGGATCGCTTCATAAAAGAATAAGTAATAGGTTCCATCGAGCTTGTCTCCCACACATGTGAGGAGCCGCTGACAACGCAGTCTTTAACCATAACCTGCGCCTCTCTGCTCCTGACACCGAAGACTTAAGGCCCGTTCTGAGCACGTTCGGATAGGTAGCCTCGACGCTCGAACGCGTTCATTTTGACCTTTAGAACCGACCAAGGTCCGGGGCGACTGCCCAGGTCACAAGGCGCGGATGAATTTTCGGCCCCCACAGCGATCCGCGGGCATGGCGGACTGCCCGCTCGGTTGATCAGCGGATCGGGTTGTTCGGGCGTGGATCGGGGTCCGCTGGTCGGCGTACAGGCTGTTTCGCGCGGGCAGGGTTTCAGCTGGGGGGGACGGTCATGCGGCGCAGGAACGCGATGCCGTCGGCGGCGATCGCGTCCTGGCTGCGGGCCAGTGGGCGCCAGATGGAGGCGGCCACGGCGATCGTGGCGTTGTGCGCGGTGAAGGACTCTATGCAGAGCGGGCCGGTGTAGTTCGCGTCGCGCAGGGCGGTCAGGAAGCCGGGCCAGTCGAGGTGGTCGGCACCGGGCGCGCCGCGGTCGTTGGCGCAGACCTGGACGTGCGCTATCCGAGACCCGGCGGCGCCGACGGGCCCGATGAGATCGTGCTCCTCGATGTTCATGTGGTAGACGTCGAGCGCCAGGCCGACCGACTCGGCGGGCAGCCCGTCGAGCGCCTCCATCGCCTGCGCGACCGTGTTGAGCAGGCTGGTTTCATACCGGTTGAGCGGCTCGACGGCGAGCCGCACTCCGGCTGCGCGGGCGTGCTCGGCGACCGGCGCCAGGCCGGCCCGCAGCTCGGCGTAGTGCCGGGCCCGTTCGCCGGGGTCCATCCGCCAGGTCCGGCCGACCCCGGCGTACATCGGTCCCGCCACCACCGGCGCCCCGACCTGCGCCGCAACATCGACGCAATGGCGCAGGTAGTCCTGGGCGCGGGTCACCGTGGGCAGGTCGGCGGCGACCAGGTCCCGGCCCGGCGGGATGACGGCGATCACCGCCGCAGGGGCGAGCCCGTGGTCGTCCAGGACCTTGCGTGCGGCCGCCGGGTCCCAGTCGCCGGGCTCCTCCACCGGCAACTCGATGGCGTCGGCACCGAAACCGCGGATCCTGGGCGCGAGCGCGGCGAGGGTGTCGTCGGTGAGGGGGGACTCCCAGATCCAGGTGTTGACGCCGATCGGGAACACCTCAAACCGCTCCTTTCTACTTCTTGGCGCCCCAAGCCTGCGGGAAGCCGGGTAGGTTCTCGCAGCCGCACATCGCATAGTGCAGCGGTGGCAAGGTGGGCTTGTAGTATTGGTCGAGGTTCTGCTCGGTGACGGTCGGCTGCGGCAGCTTCCACTCCTTGGGCACCGGCTGCCCGTCCAGGATCCGCAGCGCCGCAATGATCGGCGTCCGCCACTGGAACGTCGGGTAGGTGGGGGCGATCGCGGTG
>NZ_JABVEB010000207.1 GCF_014323665.1 Actinomadura sp. HBU206391
CGGTCGCCCAGGTGTAGACGAGACTCTCCACAATCACTCGGCGCTCGCCGGCGACGACCGGCAGCATCGGCACGCCCGCCGCCGCGTAGTCCTCCCGATAGCGCATGGCGAGCGTCCAGGTGTGCGGCGGTGTCCACAGGAACACCACGCCGAACAGCAGGAACGGGGTGAGGGCGAGTGAGCCCGTGACCGCGACCCAGCCGATCAGCACGGGCATGCACCCGGCGATCCCGCCCCAGACGACGTTCTGCGACGTGCGCCGCTTGAGCAGCAGGGAGTAGACGAAGACGTAGTAGAGGATGGCGCTCGCCGACAGCGCGGCGGCGAGCGCGTTGACCGTCACCACGAACCCGGCGGTCGACAGCACGGCGAGCGTGATGCCGAAGATCAGCGCCGCTCCCGGGCGTACCTGGGCGCGGGCCAGCGGCCGGCGCCGGGTGCGCCGCATCTTCGCGTCGATGTCCCGGTCGATATAGCAGTTGATCGCGTTGGCGGCGCCCGCCGAGAGGGTGCCGAAGATCAGGGTGGCGAGCGCGGTACCGACCGGCGGCAGGCCCTTGGCGGCCAGGAACATCACCGGTAGCGTCGTGATCAGCAAAAGCTCGATGACGCGCGGCTTGGTGAGCGCCACATAGGCGCGCAGCGACGCGCCGAGTCGCCGGCCGGGGGCCTCGGTCACCGCCTCGGCCGGAGCCGTCGGCGGCATCTCTTGGGCATGCTCGATTCCGAGCTTGTTGCTGAGCACCGTCACAATGGGTCCAGGTCCACCTACGCGCCATGCGATGCCCAGCGCCACATACTGCCGGGCCACGCGCTCTGTCGAATCTCCCGCAGCCGTCCCGCCGACCGCGCACTCACTGTAGTGCCGTCCTGTCAGAGGTCGCGCAGGGGGTGGCCGGACCCGCCGATCCACAGGCCGCGACGTGGCCGCCGGTCCCCCGTGACATCACCCGTCCGGGGTGGTTAGTCGCGAAGACGATCGGGCAAGGGTCGGATTGCCGCGTTTGCGGGGTGGTACTGCGGTCCGACGGCCGGGTCGGCGACTTGGATAGGCTCGGTCATGGGCCCTGATCGCCGTTGACAGGGCCGTCGACCACCGCTCGGTCGCCGCTCGCGCGCCTGCTCGGCGGGTCGGCGAAGCGGTACCCCGGGACACCGATCTTGAAATGAACAGCGGGCCTATGCGTCACGATGGGTGCATGTCGCTCGAGAGGAGCCCTGAACGTTCGGTGAGTAAGGACAGCAGCACGAAGAACACCGGCACGACCGACCGCGGCACGAAGGGCCGCGACACGGTCGAGTGGTCCGACCTGGATCGGCGTGCCGCGGACGTGATCCGCGCGCTCGCCATGGACGCGGTCGAGGAGGCCGGCTCGGGTCACCCGGGTACGGCGATGAGCCTCGCACCCGCCGCCCATCTGCTCTTCCAGCGCTTCCTGCGCCACGCCCCGGCCGACCCTAACTGGCCGGGCCGGGACAGGTTCGTCCTCTCCATGGGGCACTCGAGCCTGACCCTGTACATCCAGCTCTACCTGTCCGGTTACCCGCTCACGCTCGACGATCTGAAGGCGCTGCGCAAGTGGGGCAGCCTCACGCCGGGACACCCCGAGCACGGGCACACCCTCGGCGTCGAGACGACCACCGGCCCGCTCGGGCAGGGCGTCGGCAACGCGGTGGGCATGGCCATGGCCGCCCGCAGGGAGCGGGGCCTGTTCGACCCCGACGCCGCACCCGGGCAGAGCCCCTTCGACCACAATATCTGGGTGTTCGCCTCCGACGGTGACATGGAGGAGGGCATCAGCCACGAGGCGGCATCGCTGGCGGCTCACCAGCGGCTCGGCAACCTGATCATGATGTGGGACGACAACCACATCTCCATCGAGGACGACACCGACATCGCCTTCTCCGAGGACGTGGCCAAGCGCTACGAGGCCTACGGATGGCACGTGCAGAAGGTCGACTGGACCGAGGGCGGCGACTACCACGAGAACGTCCAGGCCCTCGCCGAGGCCTACGAGGCCGCCCTGGCCGAGACCGGGCGGCCGTCCTTCATCGCGCTGCGGACCATCATCGGCTGGCCCGCGCCCAACAAGCAGAACACCGGCAAGGCCCACGGATCGGCGCTCGGCGCGGACGAGGTCGCCGCCACCAAGGAGATCCTCGACCTCGACCCGGCCAAGACCTTCCAGGTCCCGGGCGACGTGCTCGCCCACACCCGCGAGGCCGTCGAGCGGGGCCGGGCGTTGCACGCCGAGTGGGAGAAGCTCTTCCAGGTCTGGCGCGCGGCCAATCCCGAGCGCGCGGCCGAGTACGACCGGATCTCGGCGCGACGGCTGCCCGACGGCTGGCACACCAAGCTGCCGGAGTTCGAGGCGGGCAAGGATCTCGCCACCCGGGCGGCCTCGGGCGAGGTGCTGACCGCGATCGCCCCGGTGCTGCCGGAGTTGTGGGGCGGCTCTGCCGACCTCGCGGAGAGCAACAACACGACGATGAAGGGCGAGCCGTCCTTCATCCCCGACGAGTTCCAGACCAAGGCCTTCCCCGGCAACCCCTATGGCCGCACGCTGCACTTCGGCGTGCGCGAGCACGGCATGGGCTCGATCCTGAACGGCATCGCGGTGCATGACGGCCTGCGCCCGTACGGCGGCACGTTCCTGGTCTTCAGCGACTACATGCGTCCCGCCGTACGGCTCGCCGCCCTCATGGGGCTGCCGGTCACCTACGTCTGGACGCACGACTCGATCGGCCTGGGCGAGGACGGCCCGACCCACCAGCCGGTGGAGCACCTGTGGGCGCTCCGCGCGATCCCGGGCCTCGACGTCGTACGGCCGGCCGACGCCAACGAGACGGCGGTCGCCTGGCGGACCATCCTGGAGCACACCGACCGGCCCGCCGGCCTCTGCCTGACCAGGCAGAAGGTGCCGACCTTCGACCGGTCACAGGTGGCCCCCGCGGCGGGCGTCGCCAAGGGCGGCTATGTCCTCGCGGACGCCGGGAGCGGGACGCCCGAGGTCGTCCTCATCGCCACGGGCAGCGAGGTGCAGCTCGCGATGGCCGCCCGCGAGATCCTCGAGGCCGACGGCACCCCCACCCGGGTGGTTTCGATGCCTTGCGTCGAATGGTTCCAGGCCCAGGACGACGCCTACCGTCAGTCGGTACTGCCGCCGTCCGTGCGAGCGCGGGTCTCGGTCGAGGCCGGGGTGGCGCTCGGCTGGCGGGAGTTCGTCGGCGACGCGGGCGAGTCGGTCTCGCTGGAGCACTTCGGCGCCTCGGCCGACTACAAGACGCTGTTCGACCAGTTCGGCATCACGCCGGAGCGGATCGTCACGGCCGCCAGGGCGAGCCTCGTCAAGGCGGGAGTGGCCGGAAGGGGTCACACGACCGGCACCTGATCCGGGAAAGGCGCAGAGAGCGTTGGGAGTGAGCCGGCAGTGCGCGCTTCGACTCACGTCCCGCGAGCCTCTCCAGTGGGGAGGAGCGCGCACACACCGAGGAGCGAGGCGAAGGAAATGAGCAACGAGAACCTACGGCGGCTCGTCGAAGAGGGCGTGTCCATCTGGCTCGACGACATCAGCCGGGAGCGACTCCGGACGGGCAACCTGGAACAGCTGATCAAGGAGAAGGACGTCGTCGGGGTGACATCGAACCCGACGATCTTCGCGAAGGCTCTGAGCAAGGGCGCGGCCTACGACGACCAGGTGCGCGACCTCACGGTGCGCGGCGTGAGCGTCGACGAGGCAGCGCGCGCGATCACCACGTACGACATCCGGTGGGCGTGCGACGTCCTGCGACCCGTCTACGAGCGCACCGACGGGCTCGACGGCAGGGTGTCGATCGAGGTCGACCCCCGGCTGGCCCGCGACACCGAGAAGACGATCGCCGAGGCGCGCGCGCTGTGGTGGCTGGTCGACCGGCCGAACCTGTTCATCAAGATCCCGGCCACCCTCGAAGGGCTGCCCGCCATCACCCGCGCCCTGTCCGAGGGGATCAGCGTCAACGTCACGCTGATCTTCTCGCTGGAGCGGTACGGGCAGGTCGTCGATGCCTTCTGTGAGGGCATGGAGCAGGCCAGAGAGGCCGGCCTCGACCTGTCGAAGATCGCCTCCGTGGCGTCGTTCTTCGTCAGCCGGGTCGACACCGAGATCGACAAGCGGCTGGACAAGGCCGGTTCCGCGGAGGCGAAGGCGCTGACGGGCAAGGCCGGCGTGGCCAACGCCCGGCTCGCCTACGCCCTGTTCGAGGAGAAGAGCGACACCGACCGGTGGCGGGCCCTCGAGGCGGCGGGAGCGCGCCCCCAGCGGCCGCTGTGGGCGTCGACCGGGGTGAAGGACCCGGCGCTGCGGGACACGATGTACGTCGAGGAGCTCGTCGCCCCCGGCGTGGTCAACACCATGCCCGAGGCCACGCTCGACGCGGTCGCCGATCACGGCGAGATCCGCGGCGACACGATCCGGCCCTTCTACGAGGACGCCCGCAAGCACATGGCGGCCCTCAAGGAGGCGGGCGTCGAGTACGACGACGTGGTGCGGGTGCTCGAGGAGGAGGGTGTCGAGAAGTTCGAGGCGTCCTGGAACGAGCTCCTCGCCACCATCCAGAAAGAGCTGGAGGACAAGGCGTGACGCCGGACGGACGCCCGGCCGGACGGGCGGACCGGCCGCCCGGCGGGCGCCCGTCACTCCGCCCGTCAACCCACCCGTCGAACCATGGGGCGCCCGCGTGACGTCCGTGGTGGCCGCCGGCGGGGTCTCGGTCACCATCCGCGACGTGACCGACGACGCCCAGACGGTCCTCGACCGGGTCGTGAGCGACGGTGTCCCGGGTGCGCTCGCGGCCAGGAGCGCCCAGCTGTGGGGCCCTGAGGCGGCATCCGACGCCGCCCGGCGGCTCGGCTGGCTCGACCTCCCCGAGAGCTCCCGCTCGCTGCTCCCCCGGCTCGCCGATCTGGACGCGGCCGGGCTGGACCGCGTCGTGCTGGCGGGGATGGGCGGATCGTCGCTCGCGGCCGAGGTCATCACCCGTACCGCGGGGGCCGAGCTCACCGTCCTGGACACCACCGATCCCCATCAGGTCGCGGCGGCCGTCCGGGACCGGCTCGAGCGGACCCTCGTCGTGGTGTCGAGCAAGAGCGGCACCACCATCGAGACCGACAGCCACCGCCGGATCTTCGAGCAGGCCTTCAGAGACGCCGGGATCACGGGCGCGGAGCTCAGCCGCCGCTTCGTCGTCGTCACCGACCCCGGCTCGCCGCTGGAGGAGCTCGGCCGCCGCGCCGGCCACCAGGTCGTCCTCGCCGACCCGGACGTGGGGGGACGCTTCAGCGCCCTCTCGGCCTTCGGGCTGGTCCCGAGCGCGCTCGCCGGCGTGGACGTCGCTCCCCTGCTGGACGAGGCGGCGGCGCTCTCGCCAGGGCTCCGCCAGCCCTACGACAACCCCGGCCTCGCCCTCGGGGCGGCGCTCGGCGCGGCGACGCTCAGCGGCATGGACAGGCTCGTGCTCGCCGACCACGGCTCCGGCATGGCCGGTTTCGGCGACTGGGCCGAACAGCTGATCGCCGAGTCGACCGGCAAGGACGGCAAGGGCCTCGTCCCGGTCGTGATGGAGGGCGTCGACGCTCCCGGCTTCGAGGCGGCCGACGACGCGCTGCGGTTCGTCCTCGCCGGGCACCCGCACGCGGCCGGCCCCGCCGAGGACGCCGGCGTCAGCGTGTGCGGCCCGCTCGGCGCGCAGTTCCTCCTCTGGCAGTACGCCACGGCCGTGGCGTGCCGGGTCATCGGCGTCAACCCGTTCGACCAGCCCAATGTCCAGGAGTCCAAGGACAACACGGCCGCGCTACTGCGCGGTGCCGGGGACGGATCCGCACCCATGATCGTCAATGCGGAACCGGCGCTCGTCACCGGCGCGGTGGAAATCCATGCCCCACCGGAACTGCTCAAGGGCGCCAAGGACCTCGGGTCGGCGTTCGACGCGCTTCTGGCCGCGGTACCGAACCGGGGATACCTCGCGGTCATGGCCTACCTCGACCGGCTCGGTGACGCGGCCGCCGCCGAGTTGCGCCCGCTCCTCGCGGCGCGCTCGGCGCAGACGGGCGGGACCACCGCGCCCGTGACCTTCGGCTGGGGACCCCGGTTCCTGCACTCGACCGGGCAGTACCACAAGGGCGGCCCCCAGACCGGGCTCTTCCTGCAGATCACCGGCGCCGTGACCGAGGACGTCGAGGTGCCCGGCCGGCCCTACACGCTCAAGGCGCTGCAACTCGCGCAGGCCTTCGGCGATCTGCGCGCTCTGCGCTCCCGTGACCGCCCGGCGGTCCGCGTCCACCTGCGTGACCGGGCCGAGGGTCTCGATCAGATGCTCCGCGCCCTGAAGAATTGAACGGCGCCGGTCTTCACCCGCCGTGCCCCGAACCTGAGTGCACCACCCCTGACCGCTTCGTGCGGCGTAGGGTGGGTCACCCGACATCCCGTGAGATCGGTGAGTGGGTCGCGAGTGCCCGTTCTCTCCTGAAACGATTGGGACTGAGGAGGGAACGTTGTCTGGGTTTGATGTACTCACCCGCGGTGAGGTGCTCGATACCGCGCTCAAGGCGCGCGAATACCTGATCACCTGCGGAGTTCCCGCGGCCCTCGCGGCCAAGGACCCCCGGCTGTGGGGCCGCCGAGCGGTCGATCACAGCCGACTGGGCTGGCTCGACCTGCCGGAGAGCTCACAGGCCTTGCTCACCCAGCTCGAGGATCTCGTCGCCGAGGTCCGCTACTCGGGCTTCGACCACATCGTGCTCGTCGGTCTGGGCTCGGAGGGACTCGCCGCGCAGGCCATCATCGACGCCGGAGGCGGGACGGATCCGCGCGGGGACCTCACCCTCCTCGACGGCGGCGACGCGGGCGCTCTCGACGTGGTGCTCAAGCGGCTGGACCGCACCTTGGTGGTCCTCTCCAGCAAGGCCGGCGTCTCCATCGAGGGCGACGCCTACCGCCGCGTGCTGGTTCAGGCGTTCCGCGAGCACGGCCTGTCCGACCAGGAGATCGCCGGACGGTTCGTGGTCATCACCGACCACGGCAGCCCGCTGAGCGACTTCGCCACCGAGCGCGGCTACCGCGTCGGGCTGACCGACCCGTACCTGCCCGGTCATTTCGGCGCGCTGTCGGCATACGGCCTGGTGCCCGCGGTGCTCGCCGGCACCGACGTGGCACCGCTGCTCGACCAGGCCGCCGCCGCATCGGACTCGCTCGCCCGCGAGGAGGACAACCCGGGCCTGCTGCTCGGGGCCGTGCTCGGCGGCTGCGCCCTGCCGCCACCGGGCGGCGTCGTCCGGGACAAGCTGGTCCTGCGCGAGCCCGGCGGAGGCTCGGCGCTGACCGGCTGGGTCTCGCAGCTGCTCGCCACCGGCACCGGCAAGCGGGGTCGCGGCATCCTCCCGCTCGATCCGACCGGCCTGCCGGGCACCGAGGACTGCCCCGACCTGCACGGCATCGCGGTCAACCCGCAGAGCCCTGCCACGACCGACGCCGACACCTCGCTCTGGGCCCCGCTCGGCGCCCAGTTCCTGCTGTGGGAGTACGCCACCGCGGTGGCCGGCTGGCTGATGGGCGTCAACCCGTTCGAGTCGGCCGACGAGGTGATCCAGGAGACCGAGGACGACGCGGCCACCATGCTGCGGAGCACCGGTCACGGACCGCTGCCGACCGGTCAGGCGTCGTTCGTCGACGGCGGGATCGAGGTCTACACCGATTCGGCCGGCTTCGGCTCCTACAACCTCGCGGGGGCGGTGGAGGCACTGCTCCGCCGCGTGCCCGCTACCGGCTACCTGTCGATCCTCACCTACCTGTCCGGTGACTTCTCCGGCCGCTATCTCGCGCCCGCGCTGGCGCGGCGCATCCGCCGCCCGGTCACGTACGGGTCGGGGCCGGGCTACCTGCACGGCACCGGGTCCTTCCACAAGGACGGACCTCGCAACGGGGCGTTCCTGGTCGTGACGGGCGCGGGTATGGCCGATCACGCGGTGCCGGGCCGGCCCTACACCCTAGGCAAGCTGCACCTGGCCCGCGCGCTGGCCGACGTGCGAGCGCTGCGCCGCCGCGGCATCCCCGTGGTAC
The DNA here is from genome assembly GCF_014323665.1 of Actinomadura sp. HBU206391. Lineage (GTDB taxonomy): Bacteria > Actinomycetota > Actinomycetes > Streptosporangiales > Streptosporangiaceae > Actinomadura_C. Next base: position 8,094 of record NZ_JABVEB010000207.1, read on the forward strand.
GCCTGCACCTGCGCGACCCCATCGAGGGGGCCGGGAGACTGATCGACATCGCCAGGGAGACCCGATGACGGGTTTCACCGCGATCAGCGCCGACGAGGTACGGATCACGGCACGGGGACCGGTGCGCGAGGCGGCCGAGCGGGTGCTGGGCCGCCTGTGGATCGACGAGGTGCCGGTCCGCCTCGCCTCCGAGGACCCGACGCTGTGGGCGTCCGGATCGCCCGATCACGAGGATCCCCTGCTGCGGGAGCCGACGCCGCAGGCATGCTGGCCCGCCCAGCCGGGACCGGCCCGCGCCGTCCTCGGGGAGATCGGCGCGCTGGTGGACCGCACCCGGGCCGCGGGGTTGACCGAGATCGTCCTGCTGGGATCGGGTCCCCAGGCCAGAGCGGCCGAACTGCTGGCGCGCAGCGGGCTCCGCCGCCCTGCCGCCACGGCGGCACATGTCCGACGGACGCCGCTCACGGTCCTCGACGGCCTGGATCCGGCCCCTCTGTTGCGCGTGAGCCTCGACGAGGACCGGCTGCTCCGCACGGTCGTGGTGGTCACCGGCGAGGACGTGGGCACGGAGGCACTGCGCCGGATCCTCGCCCAGACGATGCGCGACAGAGGACTGTCCCGCGCCGAGATCGCAGAGCGCTTCGTCTTCCTGGCCGAACCCGGCAGCGCGCTCGCCGCACACGCCGAGAAGAGCGGCCATACCGTCATCGACGGCCCCGGCGGGCAGGTCTTCGGCGCGCTGTCACCGGCCGCCCTCGTGCCGGCCGCCCTCGCCGGTGTCGACGTGGCGGAGCTACTCGACACGGCCACCTCGGCGCTGCCCTCGCTCACGCGACCGGAGAACAACCCGGGGCTGATCCTCGGCGCGATCCTGGGCGGATGCGCTCGCGCCGGCCGCGACAAGATCATCATCGGCGATTTCCCCGCGCGGGCGGCGGGGCTCGGCTCGTGGATCGCATCGCTGCTGGCCGGCGCCACGCAGGGCGGGCTGCTGCCGGTGGTACAGCACGGCGGAATGCCGCTGGCGCCCGCCGACGATCTGTTCCAGATCACCCTCGACGGGCGGCCGCATCAGGACGACGCCACCGTGTCAGGGCCGCTCGGCGCCCAGCTCGTGGTGTGGGAGTACGCCGCGGCGGTCGCCGCCTATCTGCTCGCGGCCGACCCCCTCGCGACCCGCCCCCGTACCCGGCATGGCATCGAACAGGCCGTCACTGACCAGAACACCGAGCAGACGAACACCAGGCAGGGCGACAGCGAGCAGACCGACGCCGAGCAGGCCAACACAGAGCAGAACAACGCAGAGGCGGCCGGCGTGGCCCCCGCATTCACCGTGGGCCCGGCCACCGACGCCATCGACGTCCACGCCGACGAG
>NZ_JABVEB010000208.1 GCF_014323665.1 Actinomadura sp. HBU206391
GGCGTGATCGCCATGGATGCCGGGTGGCTCGGCGGGGCGGAGGATCCTCCGCCCACTCCCGTGTCGGTGAGCCGGAGTGCGACTCCGGCGTGCGGCGAGACCGGTTCCTGCGCGAACGGCACCAAGCGCGATGCCACGCCGGCGACCTCGCGGGCGAGGACTTCGACCCGCCCGCCGAGCAAGGCCCCCGACAGCGGAGCCGACAACGGGAGCGGCAACCGCCAGAGCCAGGCCGATCTCGCCCGCAAGGCGCGAGACGGCTATGCGCCACGACCGCCCTCGGCTCCCGGGATCGATCAGGATGAACTCGACCGGCAGCGCGACGAGACCGAGTCCACGGTCGCTCCCGTGCCGGCGGACAACGGTTCGAACCCGAGTCCGTGATCGCTCACGAAGGACGAAGTCGGCCCACCGCGGTACGGTGAGCCGACTGGGACGTACGGGGCCGCCTCAGGCGGTGGGCCGCTGGACCTTGCCAGCCTTGATGCAGGACGTGCAGGCGTTGATCCGCTTGGTGGTGCGGCCGACGACGGCACGAACACGCTGGATGTTGGGGTTCCAGCGGCGCGGGGTGCGGCGGTGCGAGTGGGAGACACTCATGCCGAAACCGGGTCCCTTGCCGCAGACGTCGCAGACGGAAGCCACGGGAAACTCCAAGTGGTATCGATGCTTGAGCGCCCTGATCGGTCGCTCGCCAAAAGGTCCCCAGCGGGGACGACCTACCAAGAGTAGCCGACGGCCCGACCACCACGCGAATCAGCCTGCGAAACCGTTCCGCCGGGACGGTCTGTCCGATGAGGATAATCTCGCCGGAAAACGGAGGTGGGCGTGCGAGAGATCCTGGACGCGTCCGGTGTACGGCATTGGTGCGGCCTCGCGGCCGAGGCGCTGGGCCGTATCCGCGGTGAGATCGACGGGCTCAACGTCTTTCCCGTGCCCGACCGCGACACCGGCACCAACCTCCACCTCACCGTGCTGGCCGCGGCGGAGGCCCTGGCGGGCCTGCCCCCGGACGCGGGCGCGGAGGAGACCTGGAGGGCGCTGGCGCAGGGGGCGCTGCTCGGCGCGCGCGGGAACTCGGGGGTGATCCTCAGCCAGGTCTTCCTCGGGCTGGCCGACGTCCTCGGCAAGCCCGGGGTCATGGCCGACGGACAGGTGCTCGATGAGGCGCTCGGATACGCCGCCGCGCTCGCACGTACCGCCGTGGCCCATCCCGTCGAGGGCACGATCTTGAGCGTGCTGACCTCGGCCGCCGCCGCCACCGCGGCCGAGCCGGCCACCGGCGGCCCCACGCTCGCAGCGGTGGCCCGGGCGGCCGCCGAGGCGGCCAGATCGGCGCTGTCGCGGACCCCCGAGCAACTCGACGTGCTCGCCCGCAACGGGGTGGTCGACGCTGGAGGCGCGGGTCTGTGCGTCGTGCTGGAGACGCTCGCCGCGGTGATCACTGACGAGTTCCCCGACGGCTACGCGGTGCCCGCCCGCGCCCCGGTGCCCGGCGACGGCGGCACGCGTCTGCCCGGGCCCGCGGAGCCGGTCGATCGCGGCTATGAGGTGATGTACCTGCTCGACGCCCCCGACGATGCCGTCCCGGCCCTGCGGCAGGCGCTGGACGGGCTCGGCGACTCGCTGGTCGTCGTCGGCGGGGAGGGGCTCTGGAACGTCCATGTGCACGTCGACGACGCCGGCGCGGCCATCGAGGCGGGGCTCGCCACCGGGCGGCCGCACCGCGTCAGGGTCACCTGCCTGCACGCCGCCCCGCACGGGGCGGGAGGGCCGCAGGCGCCCTGCACCGGCCGGGGAGTCGTGGCGGTGACGGCCGCCGGTGGCCTGGCGTCGCTGTTCGAGAGCTGCGGCGCCCGGGTCGTCCGCCGTGAGCCGGGCGCCGTCCCGCCGGTCACGGTGCTGGTTGAGGCGATCTTGGCGGCCGGCGACGAGGTGGTCGTACTGCCGGGCGATCCCGACGTGCTGACGGTCGCCGAGGCCGCTGCGGAGCGGGCCGGTGACAGCGGGGTGCGCATCGCCGTGCTGCCCACGGAGGCGTCGGTGCAGGGGCTGGCCGCCCTGGCGGTGCACGACGCGCTGCGCCGCTTCGACGACGACGTGATCGCCATGACGCGGGCGGCGGGAGCGACCCGGTTCGGGCATGTGGAGATCGCCGGGCAGGAGGCCGTGACCAGTGCCGGCATCTGCCAGCCCGGCGACGTTCTCGGGCTGATCGAGGGCGACGTGTGCGTGATCGGCACCGACCTGACCGAGGTGGGCCTGCACATTCTCGGCCGCATGCTCGCCGGCGGCGGCGAGCTCGTCACGCTGATCACGGGACTGGCGGCGCCGCCGGGGGTGGCCGCCGTGGTGGAGGGCCGCCTGCGCGCCGAGCGGCCCGACGTCGAGTTCGTCGTGTACGAGGGCGGCCAGGAGCGCCGGCCGCTGCTCATCGGCGTCGAGTGAGGCTCGGGCGACAGACCGCCTTCGCGCACGCGCGCCGTCGTGGATGGTCTGTAATAGGCCTGTGGGTAGCACTGTGGCGAAACTCGACGAGCCGCTGCGCAAAGCGCTCGGTGACCGTACGGCCAAGGTGATGGCCGAAGGACTCGACCTGCACACCGTCGGAGATCTGCTGTGCCATTACCCCCGGCGCTACGCCGAGCGCGGTGAGCTCACGGACCTGTCCGAGCTGGTCGAGGGCGAGCACGTCACGGTCATGGCCGAGGTACGGAAGGTCCAGGGCCGGACGATCACGAAGCGGCCCGGCTATCTGCTTGAGGTCACGGTCACCGACGGGCGCGGCGAGCTGATGCTGACGTTCTTCGGGAAGAAGGCGGCCTTCAAGCCCGAGCGCGAGCTGCCACCGGGCACCCGGGCGCTGTTCGCCGGCAAAGTGTCCTTCTACCGCACCAGGCAGGGCGTGAAGAAACAGCTCACCCATCCCGACTACCGGCCGGTGGCCGCCTCCGGACCTTCGGGGAGCGGGATGTCGGAGGTCGCGCGGGAGTTCGCCGAGGAGCTGATCCCGGTCTATCCGGCGACCAAGGGCCTGGAGTCCTGGAAGATCACCGACTGCGTGAAGATGATTCTCGACACGGTGGACATCGGCGTCGATCCAATGCCCGAGCCGATCCTCCACGACCACGGCTTCATCCGGCTGAGCGAGGCGTACGAGGGTATCCATCGGCCCAAGGACTTCGCGGAGCTGTCACGGGCCCGCAAGCGGCTGAAATGGGATGAGGCGTTCCTCCTGCAGCTGGCGCTCGCCCGGCGGCGGCGGGCCGCCGGCTCGCTGCCCGCCAAGGCCCGGCCGAGGACCGAGGACGGGCTGCTCGGCGAGTTCGACCAGCGACTGCCGTTCACCCTCACCGAGGGGCAGCTCTCGGTCGGCGAGGAGATCGCCGCCGAACTGGCCCGTGAACATCCGATGCACCGCCTGCTCCAGGGCGACGTCGGATCGGGCAAGACCATGTGCGCTCTGCGCGCGATGCTGCAGGTCGTCGACGCCGGCGGGCAGGCGGCGCTGCTCGCGCCCACCGAGGTCCTCGCCCAGCAGCACTACCGTTCGATCGTCGGAATGCTCGGCCCGCTCGCCCAGGCGGGCCAGCTGGGCGGGGCCGACCGGGCGACGCGGGTGGCGCTGCTCACCGGCTCACAGGGCGCCAAGGCGCGGCGCACGGCCCTGCTCGACGCCGCCTCCGGCGCCGCGGGGATCGTGGTCGGGACGCACGCCCTGCTGCAGGAGCACGTGCAGTTCGCCGACCTCGGGCTGGTCGTCGTCGACGAGCAGCACCGCTTCGGGGTCGAGCAGCGGGACGCGCTGCGGGAGAAGGTGTCCGGCGGCCGCCCGCACGTGCTCGTCATGACGGCGACGCCGATCCCCCGAACGGTCGCGATGACGGTGTTCGGCGACCTCGACACCTCGGTCCTCAGCCAGCTGCCGGCCGGCCGAGCGGAGATCAAGACACACGTCGTACCGCCGGAGAAGCCCGCCTTCCTCCAGCGGGCCTGGGAGCGGATCAGGGAAGAGGCGGCACAGGGCCGGCAGACCTACATCGTCTGCCCGCGGATCGGTGAGCAGGAGGGCGATGAGGGCGACGTGGAGCCCAAGGACGACGAGGGCGAGCGGCGTCCGCCACTGGCCGTCCTCGACCTGCTGCCCAGCCTCGAAGAGGAGCACCTGTCCGGGCTCCGCATCGGTGTGCTGCACGGCAAGCTGCACGCGGATGAGAAAGAAGCCGTCATGCAGAGGTTCGCGGCCCGCGAGCTCGACGTCCTGCTCGCCACCACGGTGATCGAGGTCGGGGTCGACGTCCCCAATGCGACGGTGATGATGATCATGGATGCCGACAGGTTCGGCGTCTCACAGCTGCATCAGCTACGCGGCCGGGTCGGCCGGGGCAGCCTTCCCGGGCTCTGCCTGCTCGTCACCGAGGCCCCCGACGGCACCAAGATCAGGGAACGGCTTGCGGCGGTCGCCTCGACCACCGACGGCTTCGAGCTGTCCCGGCTGGACCTCGAGCAGCGCCGCGAGGGCGACGTGCTCGGAGCGGCCCAGGCCGGCCGGGCCTCCAGCCTCAAACTGCTCACCCTGCTGCGCGACGAGGACGTGATCCTCAAAGCCCGCCAGGAGGCGGCCGCCGTCGTCGAGGCCGACCCGGAACTCGCGGGAAGCCCCGGTCTCGCCGCCGAACTGGCCGCGCTGCTCGACGACGAGCGCGCGCAGTACCTCGAAAAGGCCTGAGCCGACTTTCCCTATATGGAGGCGTACGTCCGGGACCGCCCTGAGGGTTACGTCAGGAGACCGGCTGGAGGCGCACGTCAGGACCGGCTGGAGCGTACGTCAGGGCCGGCCGGAGGGGTGCGTCAGGAGTCGCTCTCCGCACGCCTGCGGGTGACGGCGATCGAGGCCGCTCCCGTGAGCACCAGCACGCCCGCCAGGCCGGTGAGAGTGTCGACGCGCCCTCCCGTGAACGGCAGGGTGCCGCTCTGGGACGACAGCGCGTTGGGCGACGCTCCGGTCTCTCCCGCCGCCGCGGGGGGATTCGCCGGCGGCGCCGAGGGCGCCGGTGGCCGGGAGGGTCCGGGCGGCGGACCCGGCTCCGTCGGCGGCCTGGGCGGTCCTGGGGGAGCGCCGCCGTTCCCGCACGCCGCGGTGGCGCCGAGGCAGACGTCGGCCGCCGCCCGCACGGACAGGCCGCTCTGCGTACCCGCCTTCACCGAGGCGCCCACCGAGGCCCGGAGGGGCACGACGGCCGGGGTCTCGATCTTGGCGCCGACATCGACGACGGGCGGCCGGGCGCCCTTCCGCTTGGAGCCGCGGCGCTGCTCACCGGGCTGAGTGACCGAGCCCACGAGCCCGTCGACGAGCTTCGTGGTGCCGGTCACGGTGTCGGTGAGGCCGGAGAGGAGCGGTGAATCACCAGTGGTCGTGTCGGCCTGAGCCATGCCGCCCATGACGGTGATGCCCAGGACCGTCACGCCGGCCGTCGTCACCGCTCTGGTAACCAGGCGCATGGTCGAATCTCCTGCCGTGATGTGGAGGGATCGGGCGGCACCGGCGCTTCACCAGCCACTGCCGCCCCACGGTTGGCACCCATCGTGTCACGTAACGTAGCGTTCCGAAAGGAATCGTATTGTTCTGCGGAACGATTCCCGCAGTTTCTCCCGTGCGGTCGGCCGGACGTCTCCGTCGCCCGCCGCTCGTCCGGCCGGGCACACTGAGTGGGTGACCCGAGTCATCGCAGGAATCGCCGGAGGGCGGCGGATAGCCGTACCGACGGGGCGTGACACCCGCCCGACCAGCGACCGCGCCCGGGAGGGGCTGTTCTCGACCGTACTGGCGCTGCTCGGCCCGCTCGACGGCTGCCGGGTCGCGGACCTGTACGCGGGGTCCGGCGCCGTGGGGCTGGAGGCGCTGTCCCGGGGCGCCGAGCACGCTCTGCTCGTCGAGTCGCACGCCCGTGCGGCCCGGGTCATCCGCGACAACATCGCCGGGCTCGGGCTGCCCGGGGCCGAACTCGTGGCGGACCGGGTCGAACGGGTCGTCCGGCGCGGTTGCGACACACCCTACGACCTGATCTTCGTCGACCCCCCGTACGCCCTGGGCGATGACGCGATCACCGACCTGCTCGGCTCGCTGCGCGACAACGGCTGGACGGCACCGGACACCTTGGTGGTCGTGGAACGGGCCGCCCGCAGCGGCGCCCTGACCTGGCCGCCCGGCTACGCCGCGGAGCGCGAGCGACGGTACGGCGAGGCGATGCTGTGGTACGGCCGGGTGATGTAGCCCGCAAGGGGTGAGGCGGGCGCGTCGCCACCGTGGCCGGTTTGGTACGGTCGCGCCACAGGTCTCCGCCTCTGACCGGAGGTTTTACTTCGTGCGCAGTGTCGTCTGTCCGGGTTCGTTCGACCCAGTGACCAACGGCCACCTCGACATCATCAGCCGGGCGTCCCGTCTGTACGACGAGGTCGTCGTGGCCGTGTTGATCAACTACTCGAAGCAGGGCCTCTTCACCGTCGACGAGCGTATCGACATGCTCCGCGATGTGACCCAGGAATACGGGAACGTCCGGGTGGACAAGTTCCACGGGCTGCTCGTGGACTACTGCCGGCAGCACGACATCCCGGTGATCATCAAGGGACTGCGCGCCGTCAGCGACTTCGACTACGAGCTCCAGATGGCGCAGATGAACCATCGCATGGCCGGGGTCGAGACGATGTTCATGGCCACCAACCCGCTGTACTCCTTCCTCTCCTCCAGCCTGATGAAGGAGATCGCGAAGTACGGCGGGGACATCTCCGGGCTCGTCCCGGAGATCATCCACGAACGCCTGGTGAGGCGCCTTTCCGAAGCCTGAGTTGGGTCCCTCGGATCTGTTCGCTATCCTGGGGCTTCGGCCATGTCCGTCGGCCACCGATTCGCCATGCCCCACGAAAGCAGGAGACCTCTGTCTCGCCTTGATCCCCGCGCCCCGCTGGTGCTCGACACCCGAGCTCTGGGTCGCCGACCGGGGTCGATGCGCGAAGAGAGCCTGACCGTGCCGGCTCCGGAGAGTCTCGGCGTCGAGATGGTCGGCGTGCCGAAGGACGCAGAACTCGAGCTGGACCTCCGGCTCGAGGCGGTCATGGAGGGTGTGCTCGTCACGGGCACGACGCGGGTGCCTCTCGTCGGGGAGTGCTCGCGCTGCCTGGATCCGCTCGCCTCGACCTTCGAGGTGGAGTTCCAGGAGCTCTTCGTCTATCCCGACATCCGCATCGGCAGCATGCGACACGCTGCCGGAGAGGATGAGCTTCGACTCGAGGGAGATTTCATCGATCTCGAGCCGGCGCTGCGGGACGCGGTGGTGCTTGCGCTGCCGTTGTCCCCGTTGTGCCGGGACGACTGTCCCGGCCTGTGCACCGAGTGCGGTGTCCGGCTGGCGGACGCCGAGCCCGGTCACCACCATGACGCCGTCGACCCCCGGTGGGCGGCGCTGAAAGACCTACAGGACCAACGAGAAGAAAGCCAGGAGGGCTGAGGTGGCCGTCCCGAAGCGGAAGAAGTCGCGCAGCAACACGCGGCACCGGCGTTCGCAGTGGAAGACCGCGGCGCCGACCCTTGTCGAGTGCCCGCAGTGCCGCGACCCGAAGCTGCCGCACACCGCATGCCCGACCTGCGGTACCTACGACCGGCGTCAAGTCATCACGCCGGCTTGATTCCCGGCCCGGGGCAACCGTCGGCGGCGATCAGCCGATCATGCCTGGGGCGGGGGCGGGATTGCATGATCACGTATCGCGGAGCGCTGCTCGCGCTCGGTACGCCGCGTGATCATGCAATCCTTTCCTTTTCGGCTGGGTGGGTCCGCCTCCAGCGGGCTCGAACCCGGCTCGAGTGCGGACGTCGGGTGGGTGGCTCGGGAACGCCCGAGGCCGTGGTGTACGCCGGGGGATCGACTCACCGGCGCACACCTCGTCTTCGAGGAATTCCGGTCCGTGTGACGCGTTCCGTCACCGGGCATGTCACTCGCCGTAGCGACGGACGCACGATGACGTGTGGAGCTACGAGGAGGACGTGTGAGTCTGAAGACTCCTGACCCTGCACCGGATCGCGCCGAGCTGGAGCGCGCCCTCGGCGTCAAAATGGACGACGCGCTTCTCGAGCGGGCGCTGACGCACCGTTCGTACGCCTACGAGAACGGCGGCCTGCCCACCAACGAGCGGCTGGAGTTCCTCGGCGACTCCGTGCTCGGCCTGGTGGTCACCGACACCCTGTTCCGCGGCCACCCCGACCTTCCCGAAGGACAGCTGGCCAAGCTGCGCGCCGCAGTGGTCAACATGCGGGCGCTCGCCGGCGTGGCCCGCGGGCTGGGGGTGGGCGCTCACATCCGGCTCGGCCGGGGCGAGGAGGGCACCGGCGGCCGGGACAAGTCATCGATCCTGGCCGACACCCTCGAGGCGCTCATCGGCGCCGTCTACCTCGACCGGGGCCTCGTCGAGGCCTCCGACCTCGTGCACCGGCTCTTCGACGCGCTGATCGACCGGTCAGCGAGCCTGGGCGCCGGGCTGGACTGGAAGACCTCGCTACAGGAGCTCACCGCAGTGGAGGAACTCGGGGTTCCCGAGTATCACGTCGTCGAGAGCGGCCCCGACCACCAGAAGACGTTCCGCGCGTCGGTGCGGGTGGGCGGCAAGGTGTACGGCAACGGCGAGGGCCACAGCAAGAAAGAGGCCGAGCAGCACGCGGCCGAGGCGGCCTGGACCGAGATCCGGGCCCTGGCCACCGCACGTGAGCCCGACGGGGCCGCGGGCGGGGCCTGATCCTCACTACGCTGCACGTATGAACGAACAGGACCCCCTGAGCTACCGGCTGATCACGGGGCCGGACGACGCCGAGTTCTGCGAGCGCGTCAGCGCGCTCCTGGATGACGGGTATGAGCTGTACGGCTCGCCGGCCCTGACCTACAACGGGGAACGGGTGATCGTGGCCCAGGCACTCGTGCTGCCGGGGACCGCCGGTGCCTGAGCTACCCGAGGTCGAGGTCGTACGCCGTGGCGTGGAGAGCTGGGTGTCCGGCCGGACGATCGCGTCGGTCACGGTCCTGCACTCGCGCGCCGTCCGGCGGCACGAGGCCGGCCCCGCCGACTTCGCCGCCCGGTTGACCGGCCGGACGGTGCTCGGCGCCGAGCGCCGGGGAAAGTACCTGTGGCTCCCCGTCGCCGATCCCGTGCAGCCCGGTGAGACTCCCCGGCCCGAGGACGCGGCCGAGGCGTTGCTGGCGCACCTCGGCATGAGCGGGCAACTGCTCGTGGTCGACCCCGACAGCCCGCTAGAGAAGCACCTGCGGGTACGGATGACGTTCGTCGACGGAGGTCTCGATCTCCGCTTCGTCGACCAGCGCACCTTCGGCCACCTCATGG
>NZ_JABVEB010000209.1 GCF_014323665.1 Actinomadura sp. HBU206391
GCGCCTGCCTGACCTGCCGCTCCAGCAGGGGCGTCAGTGTGCGGGTGAACGTCGCGGTGAAGTGCCCGAAGGAGTCCCAGTACACCATCACGTTGCCGATGACCGAGGGGCACCGGTCGCCGGGGCACAGGTACGGCGTGAAGTCGGAGAACTTGACGTTCAGGGGCGCGTCGCGCAGAGCGAGGATGGGCGAGGCCTTCGCCAGGCTGTAGGACTCGGCCTCCGTGCACGCGTCACGCCCCTTGGCCTCGACGCACTCCGGGGCCTTGAAACGGAACCGCGGAGTGTCGCGAAGCGCCAGCACGCGCACGCCCATCGCGCCGAGCTCCCTCCACCGCGAGATCATGCCGGGCGTCAGCGTCTCCCCGTCCGAGCCACCGCTGGAGTGCGTGCCCGTCGTGATGACCAGGTCCGGTGGGCGCCGTTTCAGTTCCGCCATCACGTTGTCCTGCCAGGCCGTGCAGGTGGGCTGGGGCTTGCCCTTGTAGATCTGCTCCTCGTCGGCGAGCATGCAGGAGCCCTTGGTCATGACGACGACGCGCCAGCCGTTCGGCTCGGCCATCTTCTCCAGGGCCGGGAGCCACTGGGCGGCATGGGAGTTCCCGATCAGCGCGATGGTGTGATTCGGCTGTTTGGCGCCATAGGAGCACTGCACCAGTTCGCTCTTGCGGGTGCCCTGCATGCAGTCGTTCTCGTAGACCGACGGGAGGTCCTGGGTCGCGATGTCGGGTGCCGGGCGCACCGGCAGGCGCGGCGGCTCGGTGACCGGTCGTCGCATGAGCACCGCGGCCCCCGGGTATCTGACGGGGTCGTCGGTGTGCGGTACTCGGTCGTGGGACTGCTGCTCCAGTTGCGCCGACCAGCCGACGGTGACGAGGACGACCGGCAGCAGGCACGCCAGCCCCAGCGCGAGCGACCACGTGCGGGTGGCGCGGGCCCGGCCCGCCCAGCCGGCGGCGTGGTCGGCCACCCAGGTGGTACCGGCGGCGAGGACGAACGAGACCGCCAGGATCGCACCGCCGCCCAGCAACCCCACGTCGCCGTCGATCCGTACCCGGAAAAAGATCAGCAGCGGCCAGTGCCAGAGGTACAGCGGGTAGGAGATGTCCCCGATGTACTTCAGCGCCCTGCTGGAGAGCAGCCGGTCGGCCCCGATCGGGCTGCCCGTCGTACCGGCGACCAGGATCAGCAGCGCCGCACCGGTCGGCCACAGTGCCACGTAGCCCGGGAACATGGTCGACACGTGGAGCAGCAGCCCGCACGAGATCAGCGCGGCCAGCCCGAACCAGCCCAGCGCCACCCGCACCGCGCGGGGCACCTTGATCCACGGCAGGACGATCGCCGCGATGCCGCCCAGCGCCAGCTCCCAGAGCCGCGCACCCGTGTCGAAGTAGGCCCAGGGCTGGTCGGTGGCCGTCCGCCACACCGAGTAGGCCAGCGACACGGCGAGCACGAGCCCCAGCACGCCGAGGAACACGGCGCGCGGCGTCCACGACGCCACCCTGGCCACCAGGATCGCCACCGCCAGCAGGGCCGGCCAGATCAGGTAGAACTGCCCCTGGATCCCCAGCGACCAGAAGTGCTGCACGGGGCTCGCGTCGGCGCCCCCCGCCAGGTAGTCGACGGCGTTCAGCGCCAGCCGCCAGTTCTCGAAGTACAGCGCCGAGGCCAGCACCTCGCCCAGGGTGTCGCGCCAGTGGGTCCGTGGCAGCAGCAGCAAGGTGCCGACCAGCACCCCGGTCAGCACGATGGCGGCGGAGGGGAACAGCCGGCGGGCCAGCCGGGCGATGAAGGCGGGGAACTGCACTCGCCCGGTGCGCTCCACCGTCCGCAGCAGCGACCCGGTGATCAGGAACCCCGTGAGCATGAGGAACACGTCCACGCCGCCCGAGACCCGGCCCAGCCAGATGTGGTAGGACGCCACCAGCATGATGGCCACGGCCCGCAGCCCCTGGATCTCCGGCCGGTGCCCGGCGCGCGGTCGGCCGGAGCCCGTGCCGGCAGAGCCTGTGCCGGCGGAGCCCGTGTCGGCGGGGCGGGATTCGCCCCGTGGTCGCGCGTCGAGTGGTGGCTGTTCGCCGAGAGGGCGTGCGGGGGCGGTCAATTCAGGCAATCCTCATTCGCAAGCGGCGGCACGGCGGGAACGGCATGCGAGCGGCGTCGCCGAGACCGCGGTTCACCGATCCCGCTTGCCTCCGCAGTCACATGCGTCGCTCGATTCAGCAGGCCAGGCTAGGACGGGTACGTGAATGGCGACCAGCCCAGCACATGAACGGCACGTGACTTCCGGCGCGCGCCGACCGACCGACCTGCCGGAACGCGCTGGTCAGGCAGGTGTCGCACGTCTTCGTCGCGCGGGTCGTCCGGCGCGGGCCGGCCCGCGCCGACGTCACCGCCGGATCGCGTCGGCGAGCTTCTTGTCGCGGGCGACCCGTACGAGCGCGGCGGCGAAACGGGCGAGATCGCTTTCGGGCACCAGATCGGCGAGCCTCTTGGGGTCCTTGGGCAGGCCGAGCCGCTCCGCCCCCTTGACGGTCTGGTCGTCGAGATAGGGCCGCAGCCATGGCCACACCGCCTGGGCCTCACGGCAGAAGATGTCGGCGCCGGTCGGGCCGATGCCGGGGAACTCCTGGAGCAGCTCCAGGGCCCGGCCGCGGTCGCGTTCCGAGTCGCGGGCGAGCCGGCGCAGGTCGCCCGCGTACTTCTCGAGGGCCAGCTCGCTCATCTCGCCGAGCCGGGTCGCGGTGCTCTCGTCGTAGCGCACGTAGTGGCCGCGGCCGAGCGCGTCCACGCGGTCCTGCCAGCTGAGCCTCAGCATGCCGCGCGGCGTGGTGCCGCCCGCGGCGAACAGCTCACGCGCGGCCGCGATGCCGATGTCGGCGCTCATTCTGGCGCTGAGCAGATTGGCGAGGACCAGTAGCTGGAAGAGCGGCGCGGGCTGGTCCTTCAGGGTGATATCCGACTCCCGCGCGTAGGTCGTACCGCCTTCCCGCAGTAGATGTCGCATGAGAGCGTCCATCGCGCCCACCTCCTCTGGGTTCGGCCCTACCCCGCGATGCGGGCACCAATCGGCGCCGATCACCGCCGGGCACTGCCATCATGACCCGATGCGGATTCTGCGAACCCCGGACGACCGCTTCGCCGATCTCCCCGGTTTTCCGTACGAGCCCAGGTACGCCGACGTCCCCGACCAGGACGGCGGGACCCTGCGGATGGCCTATGTCGAGGCGGGTCCCGCCGACGGGCCGGTCGTGTTGTGCCTGCACGGGGAGCCGAGCTGGTCGTTCCTCTACCGCGACGTCATGCGGGTGCTGGCCGGCGACGGTCTGCGGGTCGTCGCGCCGGACCTGGTGGGCTTCGGCCGCTCGGACAAGCCCGCCGAGATCGCCGATCACACGTACGCCCGGCACATCGCCTGGGTGCGGGCGCTGATCGACGTACTGGTCCTCCAGGACCTCACGCTGGTCGGGCAGGACTGGGGCGGGCTGATCGGCCTGCGGCTCCTCGCCGCGCAGCCGGATCGGTTCGCCCGTGCGGTCGCCGCCAACACCGGCCTGCCGACCGGGGACTTTCCGATGCCGGAGACCTGGCTGCGGTTCCGCGAGTCCGTGCGCACCGCGCCGTCCTTCGACATCGCCCGCTCGGTGCAGTCGGGCTGCCGGACGACGCTGCCCGGCGCCGTCCGCGCCGCCTACGAGGCGCCGTTCCCGGACGAGGCCCACAAGGCCGGGCCGAGGGCCATGCCCGGCCTCGTGCCGGCCGAGGCCGATGATCCGGAGGCGCCGGCGAACCGCGCCGCCTGGGACGTCCTGAGGCGGTGGGACCGGCCGTTTCTCGCGGCGTTCAGCGACCAGGACCCGATCACCGGCCCGATGGCACCGCTCTTCGCCCAGCTCGTCCCAGGGGCGAACGGCCGCGCCCACCCCACGATCGAGGGCGCCGGGCACTTCCTGCAGGAAGACGCGGGGGAGCGGCTCGGCCGCGAGATCGCCGCGTTCGTCCGGAGCACCGCATGACCGGCGCACTGCCCGGCCTGGAGGAGACGCGGGCGTCCGCCGCAGCGGGTGACGGCGGCCGCGCGCACTACGAGATCGAGCGATCGCTCGGCGGGATCTCGCCGGGCCGCCCGGGACCGGTGCGGATCGCCGGGGTCGACGAAGTGGGCCGGGGAGCCTGGGCGGGGCCGGTCGTGGTGTGCGCTGCCGTCACCGACCTCAGCCCGGCCCCGGCCCTGCCGGGCCGGGGCACGCGGCTCGTGCGGCTGACCGACTCCAAGCTGCTGACGGCGGCTCAGCGGGAGGCCTTCGCCGAGATCCTGCCCGGCTGGCTGAGCGCCCACGCCCTCGGATCGGCGAGCCCCGAGGAGATCGACGAGGCGGGCATGACCGAGGCGCTGCGCCGCGCCGCCGTACGCGCTCTGGAGGCACTGCCCGCACCACCCGACGTGGTCATCCTCGACGGCAAGCACGACTTCCTCGGAGCGCCCTGGCGGGTGCGATGCGAGATCAAGGCCGACCAGCGCTCGGTGACCGTCGCCGCCGCCTCGGTGCTGGCCAAGGTGCACCGCGACCGGCTGATGGCGGGCCTCGACGCCGAGTTCCCCGCGTACGGTTTCGCGGCGAGCGCCGGCTATCCGTCGCCGGTGCACCAGGAGGCGCTCAGGGAGTTCGGCCCGACGCCGCACCACCGGATGTCGTGGTCCTACCTCGACGACCTGCCGGAGTGGCGGCATCTGAAGAAGCACCGTGACCCGCTCGCCGGGACGGGGCAGCTCTCGTTCTTCGGCTGACCGGTTCTTCCGCCGGCCCGTGCCTTGGCCCGCCGGTGCCTCGGGGCGTGCTCGGCAGGACGGTCGCGGCGCGTCAGAGCCAGCCGTTGCGGCGGGCCGCCTGAACGGCCTCGATGCGATTGCGTGACGCCATCTTGCCGATCGCCGCGGACAGGTAGTTCCGCACAGTGCTCTCCGACAGGCGCAGGCGAACGGAGATGTCGGCCACCGTCGACCCGTCCGCGGCGGCGGCGAGTACCTCGCGCTCGCGTCCGGTGAGCGGATTCGGGCCGACCGACAGCGCCGCGGTGGCCAGCGCCGGGTCGACGACGCGCTCGCCGGCGAGCACCCTGCGGATCGCGGCGGCGAGGTCCTCGACCGGGCCGTCCTTCACCAGGAACCCGCCCGCCCCCGCCTCCATCGCGCGGCGCAGGTAGCCCGGCCGCCCGAACGTCGTGAGGATCATGACCTGGCAGGACGGCAGCGCCGCCCGGAGTTCGCCGGCCACATCCAGACCGGAGCGCCCGGGCATCTCGATGTCGAGCAGGGCGATGTCGGGACGGCACGCAGTTGCCTCGGCCACGACGAGATCGCCCGAGCCCACCTGGGCGACGACCTCGATGTCGTCCTCGAGGCCGAGCAGCAGGGCGAGCGCGCCGCGCATCATGCCCTGGTCCTCGGCCAGCAGCACCCTGATCATGTGGTGGTCCTTCCCGGCCGTGCCGGCTCCGGTGATGTCGCGGTCGCTCGCGGCATTATCGCGGCAGCGACCGCGCCATCACGAGAGGGGAGGGCGGGGCGTCACGCGGGAGCACCGGCCGGCAGGGTGACGGCGAGCCGGAAACCGCCGTCCGCGCGCCGCCCGGCGGTCAGCGTCCCTCCCGCGGTGGCCATCCGCTCGGTGAGGCCGCTCAACCCGTGCCCGACCGCTCCCGGTGGCTCGGCCGTCCCGTCGTCACGTATCTCCACGCTGGTGACGTCTCCGTCATGCCGTACGTCGATCTCGCACCGCCTCGCGCCGCTGTGCCGGATGACGTTGGTGACGCCCTCCCGCACCGCCCATCCGAGCAGTGCGTCGGCGTGCGGAGGCGGCGGCGGTCCCTCCTGCCGCACGACCGCCTCGATGGCCGCGTCGCCGAGCGCGGTACGGGCTGCGTTCAGTTCGGCGGACAGGCCACGGCCCCGGTAGCCGGTCACCGCCTGGCGGACCTCGGCGAGCGCGCGTCGCCCGACGGTCTCGATGTCGGCGGCCTGCTCGGCCGCCACCGCCGGGTCACGTTCCATGATCCGCCGTACGGCCTGCGCCTTCACGACCATCAGCGAGAGCGTATGCCCGAGCAGATCGTGCAGATCCCTGGAAAAGCGAAGCCGCTCCTCGGCGACGGCCGTGCGCGCCAGTTCCTCGCGGGTCTCCCGCAGGACCGTGATGACCGCGGAGAGTCTCAAGATCATGGCTGTCACCATCGAGGCCGTCGCGGTTCCGTACCCGAAACCGAGGATCGCGCCGCCGTCCTCGCCGCCGAGCCAGGTGACCAGCACGGCCAGCCCTGTCACCGCGCCCACCCCCGCGACCATGAGCGTCTCGCTGCGCCGGGTCACGTGGTGGCCGAGGACGGCGGCGCAGGCGATGCCGAGCATCGGGAACAGCGGGTACCACCGCCCCCCGAATCCGAGGGCGGCCGCCGAGACGGCCACCGCCAGGACGGTCAGCAGTGCGACGGGTACCCGCATGCTCACCCGGGCGCTGAACGCGGACAGGACCGTCGCGACGTAGAGCGCGACGACGACGAGCAGCACGCACACCGCCGTGAGCAGCCGCGCGTCCCGGTAGCCGAGGAGGTCCCGGACCGGCCAGAAGGTGATGCACAACCAGAAGCACAGCGCGGCCGGGGTCGGCCCGTCTCCCGTTATCCGCCCCAGATCGACGACGGGGGCCCGCCTCTCACCGCTCACGTGGAATCTCCCTCTTCGGTCAGCACACGGTATGTCGCCGGCGGCCCGCTCTGGCGGCGATCCGGCGCGAGGACGGGCCACGGGTCCGGTGCGGTGAGCCTCACGTCGCCCTGGCGGAGTGGCGGTAGGCCAGCACCGCGAAGGCCGTGAAGCCGGCGGCCCAGGCCGCCAGCACCGCCGCGCCGGTGAGTGACGGGGCGTGGCCGTCCACGACCCGCCAGGACAGCTCGCCGTACCGGTTGATCGGGGTCAGCTCGGAGACCGACGAGAGCCAGTGCGGGAACAGCGTGACCGGGAACCACAGGCCGCCGACCAGTGACAGGCCGAAGTAACAGAAGGCGCCGGCGGCCTGTGCGTTCTGCGCGCCGAGCCGGTAGCCGATGCCCATGCCGAGCAGGGCGACGGGGGCGATCCCCAGCCAGAGCAGCCCGATCACGGCGGCCCACCGGCCGATGGAGAGCGAGACGCCGTTGACCACGGCGCCGGCCAGGCAGACCGCGACGATCGGCGGGACCGCCACGACCATGGCGCACATCGTGCGGCCCAGCACCACCCGCGGGGGCGACAGCGGCAGCAGCCGCAGCTGCCGGATCCAGCCGAGCGTTTTGTCCTCGGCGACGCCGATGCCGTTGGTGAGCGCGGCGCCGACGGCGCCGAATCCGGCCATGCCGACCATCGAGTACCGAGCGGAGTCGTGCCCGTCCGTGGCGCCCATCTTCAGGTTGGTGAAGACGAGGTACATCGCCACGGGCGTGATCAGGGTCATGAACAGGTAACCGCCGTCGCGGAAGAGCCGCATCATCTCCAGGCGCACGTAGGCGAGCATCAGGACGCTCCTTCCGCGGTCAGCGCGAGGAACGCCGCCTCGAGCCCGGCGCCGGTGACCTCCAGGTCGCGGATGAGGTGATCGCGGGCGAGCGCCCTCACGGTGGCGTCGGAGTCGTTGCTGCGCAGCCGTGCCCGGCCACCGCCGATCTCCACCGCCACGACCCCGGGCAGCCGGTCCAGGCCGGCGACCGGGACCTCTCCGAGACCGAAGCTGACGACGCGGCCGCCGACCCGCCGTTTGATCTCGGCGCTGGTGCCGTCGGCGACGACGCGTCCGTGGTCGATCACCACGACCCGGTCGGCGTTGTCGTCGGCCTCCTCCAGGTAGTGGGTGGAGAACAGAACGGTCTTCCCGCGTTCCGCGTACGCGTGCATGCTCGCCCACAGTTCGCGACGCGACTCGACGTCGAGGGCCGCGGTCGGCTCGTCGAGCACGATCAGATCCGGTCCGCCGGCGAGTGCCATCGCGAAGCGCACGCGCTGCGCCTGGCCGCCGGACAGCCGGTCCACCCATCGGTCCGCGAGGTCGGCGATCCGCGCGGTGGCGAGGATCTCGGTCACCGGCTCCGGCGCCGGGTAGGTCCGCCGGATGAAGCCGATCAGCTCCCGCACCCTGACCCGGGGGATCAGCCTGGCCTCCTGCGGCATGGCGCCGATCAGCCCGGCCCTCACGGCGCGGTCCGGCGGGCCGCCGAAGACCTCGACCGTTCCCTCGTCGGGTGGGGTGAGCCCGAGCAGCATGTTGATCGTCGTTGATTTGCCGGCGCCGTTCGGGCCGAGCAGCGCCACCACCTGACCGCGCGGAATGGTCAGGCTCACGCCGTCCACCGCACGGATCGGGCCGTAGGTCTTCGTCGCGTCGGTGAAGGTCACCGCGTCTTCCGTCATGTCCACGACGCTAGGCATCGGGAGGGAGCGGTGGCAGAGCCGCCGATCCCGTCTGCGGAAGGACAAATGTCCTTGTTGGATTTGGTCCTGCCGCGCGTACGGTGTTCTGCGCTATACACGACAATGATGCGACACTTTGGCAGATCTGGCTCTCGCGCCGTGATGGGCACCGCCGCGCGCGATCTGTTCGAGCGCGTCCGCTGGCGCTATTTCCAGGTTCAACCGGGCGTCCGCCCGCTGGCCGGCGTGGCCTTTCTCGTGCTGGCCGTGGCGATCGCAGTCGTGGCGCACCTGCCGGTGCTGAACGTCGCGGTCTTCGCCGCGATCCTGCTGGTCGCGGTCGACCTCACGATGCGCTCGCCGGTCGGCATGGCGGTCGTCGCCATCATCGTCTGCTGGCTCGCCGTGACGGTGCCGCTCGGCCGGCTGTACCCGGCCCCGGAGCACCAGGCCGTCTTCCTGGCGCTGCTGGCCCTGCCGGTCGCGTTCGTTGCGTTCCGGCTGCGCGGCTTCGCGCCGTGGCGAACGACCCTGATGGTGCTGGCCTTCGCCGGGATCGCCGCGGCGGCCACCGCTCACCCGCTGCCGAGGCTGCACGTGGCGCCCGCCTGGCTCGCCGCCGCCGTCCTGCTGGCGTACCGCTGGGACCAGGCCCGCCGCGCCGTGCCCGCCGAGGCCTACGACACCGGGTGGGTGCAGGAACAGCCGGATCGCGAGGGCGTCCCGCCGGCGAGCGGCGCGTACACCCATGGTGTGCCCGCGGCCACGCAGGCGGCGTACGAGGAACGCGCGGCCGGGCCGGACCAGCCGGAGCGGCGGGAGCGGCAGGAGCCCGCGGACGAGAACCCGGTGATCTCCGTGGGCGAGGCGCTCGACGAGCTCGAGGGGATGATCGGCCTCGAACCGGTGAAGCGCCAGGTGCGCTCG
>NZ_JABVEB010000021.1 GCF_014323665.1 Actinomadura sp. HBU206391
GGACGCCTCCGCCGAGCAGATCGTCGACGAGGCACTGAAGCACCGTCCGATCCCAATGGGCCCAGCCCATACCGAGCCCTCCGAATAGCCGCCCTTCCCCAAGAACGCAACGGAACCGCGACGGACCCCAACCAGAGCGACCAGACCACCGAACCGACGCGACCAGCGTGACCAGGGCACCGACCTGACCCGAACAAGTGCATGATCACGACATAGAAGGCTCTGCGATCGCGCGGGCCCCCGCAGGATCAGGGCACCCACAGTGGTGATCATGCAGTTAGTCGCCGCCGCACCCCCCGCCGCAACCAGACGGCGAGAACAACTGCATGATCACGGATGAGGTCCGCGGGGGTCGATCAAGGATCGGGGTGCCTGGAGGTGCCGTGATCCTTGATCCACTCCATCACTCGTCGGGAGACTCGCCTGGCAGGGCATGGCCAGAGGCCCCTCGGCAGGATTGCGACCGGAGGCCCCCCGGCAGGGCGCGCCTGAAAGCCCCCCGGCAGGGTGAGAGTAGGTGTCTCCTGCTGCCGTGATCATGCACTTATTCGCACGACCACGCCCGCCGCGACTACGGGCGCGAACAAGTGCATGATCACGACGTGGAACGACCTCCCCCGTGATCATGCAGTTGTTCGCGCGACCACGTCTGACGGGACCGTGGGGCGCGCACAAGTGCATGATCACGGGAGTGCAGGTTCTGCGCGCGACCCTTGGAGGGCGCCGACCCGGCGGTGATCATGCAGTTGTTCGCCGCCACAACGTCCTGCTGTAAGCAAACGACGCGCACAAGTCCATGATCACGGCGGTGGGACGGTGCATGCGGATGGGGTCAGGAGGCGGAGGGTTCGGCGGTGGGACGGTGCATGCGGATGGGGTCATGAGGCGGAGGCTTCGATGGCGGCGACGATCGCCGCGCTGGTGAGTGGCAGGTCCCTGGCCCTGACCCCGATGGCGGCCGCGATCGCGTTCGCGATGGCCGCCGCCGTCGGTCCCTGAGCCGCTTCGCCCGCACCCATGGGGGGTGTGCCCGGCTCCTCGACCAGCTCCACGGAGATCTCCGGCGTCTCACTGAAGCGCAGGATCGGATAGCTCTCCCAGGTGTCGCTGGTGATCCTGCGCCGGTCGAACCGCACCCGCTCCTTGAGCGTCCAGCTCGCCGCCTGGACGGCTCCGCCCTCGATCTGGTTGCGCACCCCGTCGGGGTTCACGACCTGGCCGACGTCGACCGCGATGGTCAGGCGGCGGACCCGGACCTCTTGCTCCGCCTCCACCTCCGCGACCACCGCGCAGTAGGCCCCCTTGCCCTTGTACCGGGCGAACCCGATCCCGCGCCCTCTGTCGTCCGGCACCGGTGTGCCCCAGCCCGCCGCCTTGGCCGCCGTCTCGAGGACCTTCCGCCCGCGAGCGTCGCCGAGATGCGTCAGGCGGTACGCCAGCGGGTCGACGCCGGCGGCCAGGGCGAGCTCGTCCATGAACGACTCGATCGCGAACACGTTCATGAAGGCGCCCAGTGAACGGATCGCCGACGAACGGATCGGTGTCTCCAGCAACCGGTGGCCCGTGACCCGGCGGGCCGGGAAGTCATAGATCGGCACCGCGTTGCGGATCGTCCCGCCGCCGTTGGCGAGCGGAGGGTCGGCGGCCGCGGGTTGGTTCAGGGGCCGCTCCAGGTAGGCGCCGGCGAGCAGGCCGGGCACCCCGCGGTAGCCGGGACGGCTCGTGTGCCCCTGGCTCCACACGTCGTACCGCCAGGAGCGCACCACGCCGGAGTCGTCGACGATCGCTTCGACGTCGGCGGACATGGCCGATCCGAAGGGCGACCAGGTGAGCTCGTCGCTCCGGCTCCACTGCACGTGCACCGGGCGGCCGGGTACGCGGCGGGCGAGCAGCACCGCGTCGAAGGCCGCGTCGTCGGCCGCGTTGTGCCCGTAGCAACCGGCGCTCTCCGCGTGCTCGACCTCGATGTTCTGCGCGTCCAGGTCGAGGGCGAACGCGATGGCGGCTCGTAGGTTGTGGATGCCCTGACTGTGGCTCCAGACCGACAGGGTGCCATCGTCGTTCCAGCGCGCCACCCCGCAGCTCGGCGCCATCGACGCGTGCGCCAGGAACGGTCGGCTGTAGGCGGCCCGCAGTGTCCGCACCTCCGGAGAGGACCCCTCCGACGGCGGCTGCTCGTCGGCCAGCACCTTGATGGTCTCGTGCGGGCCGGACCGCAGGAAGGTGCGCAGATCGTCCTCGTCGGGCAGCCCGTCGTGCTCCTCCCAGGTGGTGGCGTCTCTCAGTGCCGCCACGGCGCGCATCGTCTCGGCCTCGTCCGCACCGATGACACCGGTGAACGAGCCGTCCCTGACCACCTCGACGTCCATGCCGTCGAGCCGGGACGTGTCGACCTGCCGCAGGATCGCGCCGGGAGAGGGCGGGCGAAGCACCCGCCCGTACAACTGCCCGGGCAGGCGCAGGTCGTGGATGTACCTCGGCCGACCGGCGATCTTGTCGGGCAGGTCCACGCGAGGTGAGCTCGTACCGGCGAACACCGGCCGATCGCCCTGCGTGAGGGGCGCCTCGGGATCGGCGGGCACGTCGAGATCGACGGCGGCGGCCAGCGCGCCGTACGACGTGGTCCGTTCGCCCCCGCTGATCCGGCCCTGCCGTACGGTGACCTCCTGGACGCCGACGTCCCAACGCCGCGCCGCCTCGGCCACGAACCTGACCCGCACCTGAGCGCATGCCGCGCGCAGGGAGGGACCGGAGTGGACGATCGACATGCTCCCGGACGTCAGGCCCTGATCGGGGCCGTACCTGGTGTTGGGCGGCAGCATCCGCACCTGATCCAGGCCGACGCCGAGCTCATCGGCGGCGATCTGCGCGAGCGCGGTGAGGATTCCCTGGCCGAACTCCACCTTGCCCACCCGCACGCCGATGGTGTCATCGGCGTTGACGGTGACCCAGCGCGACAGGATCGGGTTCGCCTCCAGGTCCTTGGGCAGCTGGTTGATCCGCACGGTCTCGTGTCCGGCCGTCATGCGGTCTCCTCTGAGGACGCGGCTTTCAGGACGGCGCGCACGACGCGACGCTGAACGCCGCAGCGGCACAGGTTCCGTTCGAGCGCCTCGATGACGTCCTGCTCGTCCGGCTCCGGATTGGCGTCGAGGAGGGCGCCCGCGCTGACGAGGATTCCGGAGATGCAGTAGCCGCACTGGGCCGCCTGCTCTTCGACGAACGCCCGCTGCAGCCGGTGCAGGCCGTCACCGGGCGCCAGGCCTTCGACGGTGACCACGGTCCGGCCCTCCGCGGACCACATGGGAGTGTCGCAGGACGCGACGACGTTGCCGTCCAGCTGGACGAAGCACGCGCCGCAGAGACCCACCCCGCAACCGAACCGGGTCCCCTTCAGGTCCAGCTCGTTGCGCAGGACGTGCAGGAGCGAGGTGTCCGGATCCGTCTCGACACGGACGCTCCGCCCGTTGACGGTCAGCTCGTACGCCTGCTTCATGCAAGTGCCTCCGCGAAGACCTCGGGGTGCTGGGAGAGTTCAATGCGGGTCCGCCGGATGTGCCCGCTGAGGTACCGTTCGGCGTCGACGGCGTCCCTGCGTTCGATGGCGTCGAGGAGCAGCCGGTGCTCGGCGTTCACCACCCATCGCCGGGCCGGTCCGCTCAGGTGCATGTACGCGCGCCGGTAGTGCTGGGTGGAGTTCCAGAGTCTTACGACCATCGAGGACAACTGGTCGATGCCGCACCCGCTGTAGGTCAGCAGATGGAGCTCGCGGTCGAGCGCGAGGAACTCACCGATGTCGGTGTTGCTCTCGATCCTCCGCTGGATCTCCTGGAGCCGCCGGAAGTCGTCCTCCGTCAGATGCGGGATGCTCTCGGTGAGCGCGAGCGGCTCGATCCGCTCGCGCATCTGGTAGATGACGTCCACTTCGTGCATGTCCAGCTTGGGTACGCGGGCGCCTCGGTGCCTGTGGTGCTCGGTGAGCCCTTCGGCCTCGAGAATGCGCAGGGCCTCGCGCACCGGCAGCCGGCTGGCGCCGAAGCGCTCGGCGATGCCCTCCTGCCGGATCCGCTCACCCGGCGCTATCTGCCCGCTCAGGATCGCCTCGCGCAGGTAGTCGGCCACCCGCTGGCTCGCCGCGTCGCCGTTGTTCCCGCTGTTCCCGGTCGTCGTCCCGATCACCTGTCCTGGCATGAGCGGATCCCCTACCCGGCCGGGCTCTGCCGGTCGAAGGCCTTGCCGTGCGGGTAGGACACGAGCTCGAACTGCATGCCCCAGGGGGCGAGGAAGTACACCCAGCGCTGCCCTTGGCTCGGCCCGCTGCTGGCGGTCGGGTCGCCCATGACCGTGACGCCCTGGCTCTTCAGGTACGCGACCGCGGTGTCCATGTCGTCGACGTACAGGGCGATGTGGTGGCCGCCGACGTCGCTGTTCCTCGGCACCGTCATGTCCTGCTCCGGCGCGGAGTACTCGAACACCTCGAAGATCGCCTGGCCGCCGCAGCGGAAGAAGTGCAGCTCGCGCATCACGGCACGCGGATGGACGCCCAGGTGCTCGGTCATCCAGTCGTCGTCATGGCGGTAGGGGCCCAGCGTGTACATGTACTCGCATCCCAGCACATCCACCAGGAACGCCCGCGCCTCCTCGAGATCGGGCACCGTGAAGCCGATGTGGTCCACGCGGGTCAGTCCGGGGAGTCCGGTGCTCATCCTGCCCTCTTCCACTCTGTGATCTTCCACTTTGCGATCGAGCCAGATTGAATCCAAGCCACATTGGATCCAAACCATCGTAACGCGCTGAGGTGACAACGGTCTATCGGACATCTCCCTAGATATTTGGATCCAATATGTGGCAGGCTGCGCTGACATCAGGATCGATCGCACGGGAGCGTGTGCATGCCTCAGCACCACCGGCTCGACCCCGCGGTGCCCTGGGTCGAGGTCGTCACCACCGACGCCGACTGGGACGCGGCCGATCCGGCCCTGCTCACGAGCATGCTCAGCCAGCTCGTCCTCATCAGGACCTTCGAGGAGTACGTCCTCGAGCTCGCGAAGGCCGGGCTGGTCCACGGGCCGGCGCACTCGAGCATCGGGCAGGAGGCCGGCGCCGTCGGCTCGATCCTGCCCCTGACGAGCAAGGACACCGTCAACGGATCCCACCGGGGCCACCACCAGTTCCTCGCCAAGGTGCTCGCGCACGTCGAGCCCAAGGGAATCGATCCCCGGCAGGAGTTCTCCCCGGACGTGCGCGCGGTGCTGCTCAGGAGCCTGGCCGAGATCTGCGGCCTCGACCGCGGCTTCAGTCATGGGCGCGGCGGATCCATGCACCTGCAGTGGAAGGAGGCCGGCGCCATCGGCACGAACGCCATCGTCGGCGGCGGGGTCCCGCTCGCGGCCGGCTCGGCGTGGGCGCACCGGCAGTCCGGCACCGACGCGGTCTCGGTGACCTACTTCGGCGATGGCGCGACCAACATCGGCTCGACGCTCGAGACCCTGAACCTGGCGTCCGCGTGGCGCCTGCCGCTCTGCTTCTTCATCGAGAACAACCGGTACGCCGTCTCGACCAACGTCACCGAGGCCACCGGAGAGCCCCGCCTGTCGGCGCGCGGGCCGGGCTTCGGGATCGCGAGCTGGAAGGTCGACGGCATGAACCCCCTCGCCGTCCACCTCACGATGAACGAGGCCCTGGCGCACATGCGCGACGGCAAGGGCCCCGCAGTGATCGAGGCGGACGTCTACCGCTACTTCCACCAGAACGGCCCGTTCCCCGGCAGCGCGTTCGGCTACCGCACCAAGGAAGAGGAGAAGCAGTGGCGCGACCGTGACCCGATCAAGCAGCTCTCCGGGCACCTCACGCGGCGCGGCATCCTCGCCCAGACCGAGATCGACGCGACGATCGAACGTGCGACCAAGCTGATGGCCGAGATCGGCGACGTACTACTGGAACCGCTGCCCGGCGGCAAGCCCGGCCAGCGCCGGATCAGGCCGGCGGAATGGCCCGACCCGGCCTTCGCCGACGTGGGAGTGCGAGGGGACCTCAGCGAGTTCGCCGACGCCCGCTTCGCCGACCACGACACGTTCACCGGCGAGCTCGCCGAGCAGAAGTTCATCGACGCCGTGGCCGGCGTGATGGGCCGGCGGATGGCGACCGACGGCACCGTCGTCGTGATGGGCGAGGACGTGCACCGGCTGAGCGGCGGCACCAACGGCGCGACCCGCGGGCTCAAGGAGGCGCACCCCGACCGCGTCCTCGGCACGCCGATCAGCGAGAACGCGTTCACCGGCCTCGGCGGGGGCATCGCGCTCGACGGCCGCTACCGGCCCGTGGTCGAGTTCATGTACGCCGACTTCATGTGGGTCGCGGCCGATCAGCTGTTCAACCAGATCGCCAAGGCCCGGCACATGTACGGCGGCGACGGCGCCGTGCCGTTCGTACTCCGCAGCAAGGTCGCGATGGGCACCGGGTACGGCTCGCAGCATTCGATGGACCCGGCCGGCATCTTCGCCACCTCGGCTGGCTGGCGCATCGTCGCCCCGACGACGCCCTTCGACTACGTGGGGCTGATGAACAGCGCGCTGCGGTGCGACGATCCGGTCGTCGTCCTCGAGCACGTCGATCTCTACACATCGGTCGGGCAAGGACCGGTGGACGACCTCGACTACTGCATACCCGTCGGCAAGGCCGCCGTCCGCCGGGCCGGCTCGCAGCTCACCGTCATCTCCTACCTCGCGATGACCGGCTACGTCCTCGAGGCGGTCGAGTCGCTCGGCACCGTCGACGCCGAGGTGATCGACCTGCGCTGGCTCGACCGGGCGAGCATCGACTGGGACACGATCGGCGAGAGCATCAAGAAGACGGGCAACGTGCTCATCGCCGAGCAGGGGGCGCTCGGCACGTCGTACGGCGGCTGGTTGTCCGACGAGATCCAGCGCCGCTTCTTCGACTGGCTGGACCAGCCGGTGCAGCGCGTGACCGGCGGCGAGGCGTCGCCCAGCATCAGCAAGGTCCTCGAACGCGCGGCCATCGCCCGTACCGAGGAGGCGTCCGCCAAGCTCGACGAGATGAGCGGGTACTGACATGGCCGGCATCCTGCGCATGCCCGAAGTGGCCGCGAACGCGATCGAGGCCGTCCTGCAGAGCTGGCCGATCGCGGAGAACGCCCCGTACGCCACCGGCGACGCGATCGCCACCGTCGAGACCGAGAAGGCCGTCGTCGACGTCGAGGCCGAGAGCGACGGTGTCATCCTGAAGACCCTGGTGCCCGAGGGCGCCGAGGTGCAGGTGGGCGCGCCGATCGCCCTCGTCGGCGAGCCGGGCGAGCAGCCGGAGAACCTCGACGCGCTGCTCGCCGAGCTAGGCCTCGCCCCCGTCGGCCCCGTGGCGGCCGCGGAGCGGCTCGACCTACGACCGGGGCCGGCCGAGAGCGCCGTCGTCGACGCCTCGACCGCCTCCAATGCATCCGCCGCATCGAGCAACGGTTCGGGTGGGCGCGTCTTCTCCAGTCCCCTGGCCCGCCGGCTGGCCAGAGAGGCGGGGATCCCCGTCGAGAAGATCCCCGGGACCGGCCCGAACGGCCGGATCATCCGAAGGGACGTCGAAGCGGCGATCAGGAGCACCGGCACCTCGTCGCAGCCCACCGCGGCACCCGCCGGGCCCGCCCCGGCGACCGACCCGGTGACCAGGCCGGTGAAGGTCCCAGCGGCCACGGCGGCGTCGCAGACGTTCACCGACATACCTCACTCGCGCATCCGCGCGGCCGTCGCCGCTCGGCTGACCGAGAGCAAGCAGACGACACCGCACTTCTACCTGCGTGGCACGGCGCACGTCGGCAAACTGCTCAAGCTGCGGCAGCGGCTGAACGATGGCGGCCCGGTGAAGATCTCCGTCAACGACCTGGTGCTCAAGGCCGCCGCCCGAGCCCACCTGCTCGTTCCCGCGATGAACGTGATCTGGACCCCGGACGCGGTGCGGTCCTTCTCCTCGGTCGACGTGTCGGTGGCGATCGCGACCGGGCGAGGCCTCGTGACACCGGTGCTCAGGTCCGCCGAGCAGATGACCGTCTCGTCGGTGGCCACCACCGTGAAGGACTTCGTCGAACGCGCCAAGGCCGGCCGGCTACGGCAGAGCGAGCTCGAAGGCGGCGCCTTCAGCGTGACCAACCTGGGCATGTTCGGCACCGAGGACTTCGCCGCGATCATCAACCCCCCGCAGTCGGCGATCCTCGCCGTCGGTGCCGTGCGCCAGGAGCCGGTCGTCAAGAACGGCAGGCTGAAGGCCGGAACGGTGATGCGGGTGACGCTTTCGGTGGACCACCGGCCGATCGACGGCGCGGTCGCCGCCGAATGGATGAGGGTCTTCCTCGCACTGCTCGAGAATCCGGTACAGATCCTGGCGTGACCTGCGCTTCACTCTTACGCACTCGGTCACGTGGTCAGGCGGATGTCTTCGACGGGTGTGTTTCAGAGGCGGAGCCGCAGGATGCCGAAGATGGAGGAGTAGCCGTCGGTCCATACCGGGCCGTTCGGGACCGGCTGCCAGCGGGGATCTCGGGTGGTCAGCGGACGAAGGTCAGCGTCGGTCCGCCCGATGGCCACCCAGACAGAGGCGAATGCCAGTGGATTCGATGGATGCGGGTCGTCTGCGGCGAGCACCGACAGGCCGTTCGCGCGGGCCGTGGAGGCGAGCATCGGAGCGAGATCGAGGTTGCGATTGCTGACGTTGAATGCGAGCACCCCGCCAGGAGCGAGCTTGCGCGCGTAGATCTGGATCGCCTCGCGGGTGAGCAGGTGCGCAGGTATGGCGTCGGAGCTGAACGCGTCCAAGACGATGGTGCCGTACGTGCCGTCCGCCATCCGTTCTATCTCCAGCCGGCCGTCGCCGACGATGGTGCGGGCCTCACAGTCGCAGTCGCGAAGATACGTGAAGTGTGAGCGTGCGATCCGGACCACTGCCGGGTCGATCTCGTAGAAGTCCATGCGCTGCCCGGCCCGGCCGTAGGCGGCGACCGTTCCGGTGCCCAGGCCGATCACGGCGACACGATCACCGGTGGGCCGATCGCCGTAGCCGGCGAAGACGTCGCCCAGTGGTCCGTTCCTCGAGTAGTAGGCCGTGGGCGTCCTGCGTTCGGTCGCTTTGAGCGACTGGAAGCCGTGCAACGTGGACCCGTGGGAGAAGACGCGCCGCCCATCGCTGACGTTGACCCGGTAGCTACCGAAGAATGTGCGTTCTTGGACCGGTGCGGCCTTCACCTGGATCAGGAAGAGCATGGCGACCGTGCAGATCGCCGAGAACACCAGTGCCTGTGGTCGCCGCACGATCCAGCAGCCCCAGATCACCGTGATGGCCACACTGAGGATGATCGCCCAGACCAGGTCGGTCACGATGTAGCAGAGGATCGCGACCGTCGGGGCTATGAGCAGAAATATCGTGGACAAGACCCAGCTGCCGGGAAAGGTGAAGCGGCGTACTGCGTTTGAAGCGCTGCCCTTGGCCACGGGGAGCAGCGCGAGGGCCGCGATCACGATGGGGAGTTCGGCTCCCCAGTTGAAGACGATCGGGGCGAGGAGAGCGTTGAACGCGCCGCCGAGAGCGCCGCCCATGGAGACGTACAAGAAGAACTCGGTGAGTCGCCGCGGGCTCGGCCGGTCATTGGCGAGCAGGCCATGGCACGCGAGGCCGGCGGTGAGCACCAGGGCGAGATCCAGCGGTAGTAGCAGCACTCCCCAATGCGGCCCGAACGCCACCAGCACCCACGGCAGGAACGGCGCCGAGAGAGCGGCCGGCCGGACGGTCGTCGTCAGCCAGCGGTGCCTGGTGGCGCTGAAAGCGATGATGAACGTGGCCAGGTAGAGCGCGAGTGGCACCACCCACATGAGCGGTACCGCTGCGATGTCGGTGGAGATATGGGTGGTGATGCCGAGAAAGAGCGACGAGGGGACGAAGGCCAGACCGAGCCACCGCGCGCGGCGCCGCCACCCCACCTTCTCCTCCACCGCCTCGATCGCGGCGACCTCTTCGGCCGTCTCAACCGCCTCGATCTCTTCGGCCGCCTCGACGGTCGCCGCCGATTCCGCATCGAGGGCGAGCGGCGCCGCGCTGGGCGGGTCGTCCTGTGCGCCCCTGGCCTGCCACCGGACGAGGATCGCGCACGTGATCATGAAACCGGCGAAGGCGACGTAGCAGACGGTCCACCAGCGCGCCTGGGTGCCGACGTCCGCCGCCGGCTCAATCAGGAACGGATACGCGAGGAGAGCGACGAAGCTGCCCACGTTGCCCGCGGCGTACAGGAAGTAAGGATCACCGGCGCGAGGCAGACCGGACCATGAATACCAGCGTTGCACGAGCGGTCCGGTCGTGGCGAGGACGGCGAAAGGGGCCCCGACCATCACCACGAGCACCAGGAGCAGCCAGAGTGCGGTCGGTGTCGACTCGGGGGCGACCGACCAGCTCGGTAGTGAGATCGGCAGCACGATGAGCGGCAGCAGGACCAGGGCGATGTGGACGAGCGGCTGCCGGCGGGCTCCCAGTCGCCGTTGCGACCAGTGGGCATAGGCGTAACCGGCGAGCAGTGCGCCTTGGAAGAACAGAACGGCGGTGTTCCAGACCATGGGCGAGCCGCCGTACGCGGGCAGCAGCATCTTGGCCACCATCGGCTCGACCGCGAACAGCAGGCCCGCTCCGACGAGGCTGGTCACGGTGTAGAGACCGATTCCGAGGAGCACCGGCCAGCGTGGACGCCCCGCCACCGCACCGTCTGTGTGAACCGCCGCTTCGGTCGTCAACACGTCGTCGCTTCCCCCTGTGCTCGACCGATGGGGTGTGCCACGCCCACTGGCCCAAAAAGCGGACCTCACCTGAACGCGGGAGCATATCCGCGCCGAATGCGGGAGACCACGGACCGTGGACCCAAACTCAGGCCCAAAGTGGGACTTGCTCAGGTTCCGTGGCCGACGCCGCCTCTGTACGAGTAGGCCAAGGAACCGGTACCGCGGCGGGTGAGCGTGATCGTGACGGCAGCGAATTCCCTACCCCTGCCGGTCCGTGGGCTTCGCCCTCCGGCCCGGCTCTCTTCAGCACCCGTCACGTCTTGTTACGGTGACGTATGACCAGGTCACCGTTAGTCTCGCTCGTGGTCGGCGTGGTGCTCGCCGCTGCGGTCACGTCGTGCAGCATGCCCCGGACATCGCCGGCAGGCGCCGCGTCGGCAACCGCCACGGCGCCGGGCACAGGGCTCTCGGAGCTGACCACCGGCTGGAAGATCCAGTCCTCCGCCGTGGCCGGCACGTCCGGAGCCCGGATCTCCCGGCCGGACTACTCGCCCACGGGCTGGCTGTCGATCAAGCAGCCGGAAACGGTGATGGCGGGTCTGCTCGAGAACGGGCGCTACCCCAATATCTTCTACTCCGACCACCTCAAGACGGTGCCGACCGAACAGTTCGCCGTCAACTGGTGGTATCGCCTGCAACTGGATGTGAATCCGCGTAAAGAGGGCCGCACTTTCCTGATCATGAACGGGGTGCTGGGCACCGCGGACCTCTGGGTCAACGGCACCAAGGTCGCCGATCGCGCTCAGCTCCAGGGCGCCTACTCGCGGCTCGAGTACGACATCACCCCGTACGTACGCGACGGCGCGAACGCCATCGCGCTCGACGTCGCCAAGAACGACCCGAAGACGCAACTGACCGACAGCCAGCTGGACTGGAACCCGCCGGCACCCGACCACAACACCGGTCTGCGATTCCCGCCGCAGCTGGCCCAGGCCGGGCAGGTCTCCCTGCGGAACGTGCACGTCAACCAGCGCAACGCCAAGGACCTCGGGACCTCCGACCTCACGCTCAAAGCCGACCTGCGCAACGACACGGCCTCCGCACAGCGCGCCGAGCTCACCCAGACGATCACTCGTGGACCCACGCGCATCGCCCTGACGACGGCGGTGACGGTCCCCGCGAAGTCGACCCGTAGGGTGACCCTGACGCCCGCCGACCATCCGCAGCTGCGACTCGTCCGCCCGGCGGTCTGGTGGCCGTACCAGCTCGGCGGGCAGCCGCTCTACCACCTCGACGCGAACGTCCGGGTCGGCGGCGAGGTCTCCGACCGCTTCACGCAGGACTTCGGAATCCGCACGGTCACCTCACGCCTGACCCCGGTCGTCCCTGGAAAGACCCATACCCCGCACGGCAACCGCCAGTTCTTCATCAACGGCGTGCCGCTGGTCATCCGCGGCGGCGGCTGGTCGCCTGACATGTTCATGCGCTACTCGCCGCGGAACATCCGCGACCAGCTCTCGTACGTCAAGAACCTCGGCCTGAACACCCTGCGCTTCGAGGGCAACCTTCCGCCGGACGACATGTTCGCCGAGATGGACCGCGCGGGAATCCTGGCGATGGCCGGCTGGCAGTGCTGCGACAAGTGGGAGACCCCCTCTAGCACCTGGTCCGAGGCGCTGAAGACCAACGCCGGCAACCAGGCCTCGCGGGTCGCTCAGTGGTTGCGCAACCATCCCAGCGTCTTCACGTTCTTCCACGGCAGCGACGAGGCACCCGATGCCGCGAAGGAACCGATCTACCTGTCCGCGTTCGACGCGGCGGACTGGCAGACGCCCCAGGTCGCCGCGGCGGAGTACAAGTCCTCGCCGCGACTGGGAATCTCCGGTGCGAAGGAGGGCCCGTACAACTATGTGCCGCCCGGCTACTGGTGGGCGAACGGCCCCGAGACCGCGGGCACTGACGAGACCTTCACCAACGCCGGCAGCGCATGGGGCTACGGCACCGAGACCAGCGCGGGGAACACGGTGCCGACGCAGGACTCCCTCGACCGGTTCCTGCCCCCGGCCGAACAGCGGAAGATCTGGGACCCGAGCACCGCCAAGGGGCCCGACAGCGGACCGGACCTCTTCCACGTCTATCCCACCTACAACAGCTACACGAAGACGGCACGGATGGGGCAGTACAACACCCCGATGTGGAACCGCTACGGCGGCTGGTCCGACATGGCCTCGTACCAGAAGATCGCCCAGATGAGCGGCTACGAGACCACTCGTGCGCAGTTCGAGGCGTACATCGGCCACTCCAAGGACCCGGCGAACCCGAGCACCGGCGTCATCTACTGGATGGCGAACAAGGCATGGCCGTCGTTGCACTGGAATCTGTACAACTACGACTTCGATCAGCCGGGCGTCTACTTCGGCGCACTCAAGGCCGGCGAACCCGTGCACATCATGTACGACTACGCGGGCGGCTCGATCAAGGTGGCCAACCTGACCGGCGAGAGCCAGAAGGGCCTGACCGCCTCGGCGCGCTTCATCGATCTGAACGGGACGGTGAAGAGGACCGACCGTTCGCGCGTACCCGACCTGGCGAGCCAGGACGTGCGCACCGTCCTGACCCCTGCGGTCCCGGCCGGGATCTCCCGCACGTACTTCCTTGAGCTGACGCTGACCCGCGACGACAAGACGGTCAGCCGGAACGTCTACTGGCTGTCCACGAAGCCGGACGCCGTCGACTGGTCCGAGACGCTGGGCAAGGGCAGTGGTGCGGTGTTCGCACCTGGGGGCTACGCCGACCTGACCGGCCTGCGGAACCTGGCCCCCGCGGCCGTACGGGTGTCCGCCTCGACGCGGCGTGAGGGGGACGAAGCCGTCACCACGGTGACGATCCGCAATGCCGCCCGCGAAACCGGCGGCCGGGGCGTGCCCGCGGTCTTCACCAGGGCGGACGTACGCCGTGGCACCGCCGACGGCCGTCGCCGCGGAGGCGACGACCAGGTGCTGCCGATCGTCTGGACCGACAACAACGTCACCCTCTGGCCCGGTCAGAGCCAGACGCTGACGGCCCGCTACCGGGCCTCGGACCTGCGCGGGGCACCGCCCGTCGTCAGCATCACCGGCCGCAACGTACGCGACGCGACCGTGCCCGTCGGCGACTGAACCGGCCGCGGGTCCGGGCCGGCAGGGGGCTCGGAATGCCCCTGTGCCGACTGTCGCGGCTTTGACGATCAGCGAGTCGGGCCCGCCGCCGTCGTCCGCCGGAACACCGGGATGAGGACCACGCCGACGGCGACGTGTGTGAGCGCGAGCACGGCCTTGGTGCCGCCGCTCGCCTCCACTCCGATCAACGGGACGAACGAGGCCACCAGGACGACGAGCGCGATGACCGTCCAGACCTGGCCGGCACGGGCGGTCACCCGCTCCAGTCCCGCGAGCAGCGCCCACCCCAGGAGCGAGGCGGCCAGGGTGACGAACGCGATCGCGCCCATGCCGAGATCATTGGGCTTCTGACCGGGCTGCTCGACGACCAGGTCGTACCCGAGCACGGGCTCCCCCACCGCCCAGACCGCCACGGCCGCCGCCAACGCCCCGGCGGTCCCGATCGCGCGGTCGCGCCGGCGGACCCCGGCAGGCAGGCCCCGAACGCTCTCCGTCTGAGTCGCCATGTCTACTCCTTGAGTCGCTTCACTATTGAGATACTCAACTTCTCTGGCAGCATAACCATAGATGATTGAGGTTCTCAACATTCTGCTTGAGGTCCTCAACATTCGAGGTGATGAAGGGGCCGCGTATGATCTGAGGCATGAGCGCGGAGGCCGATCCGGTCGTGGCCGATCTGACCGACCTGGTCTTCCAGGTGGCGGGGCGGCTGCGAGCGGGGTTCAACGCGACGGCGGCCGAGCTGGACCTGCCGCCCGCCCAGGCCCTGGCACTGGCCAATCTGCGCTCACCGGCCCCGATGCGCGAGCTTGCGGAGTGGCTGGCCTGCGACGCTTCGAACGTGACCGGCATCGTCGACGGACTCGAGCGCCGCGGCCTGGTCACCCGTCAACCCGACCCGACCGATCGGCGGGTCAAGCATCTGGTGCTCACCGAGGCCGGTGAGCGCAAGCGGGCGGCGCTGCGCTCCCGCAGCCACGCGACGGCGATCGAGCTCTTCAATCTGCCGGGCGACGATCGACTGCGCCTGCGCGACCTGCTCGCCCAGGTCCAGGCCGACTCCGTCGACTGAAGCGGGGCCTGACTACGCCTGCGCCTCGAGCGTCTCGAGCCGGGTGAGGAGCCCGTCCTGCGCGTGCCGTACGGCCATGGCGACGGCGCCGACCAGGCTCGCGCGTTCTCCGAAGCGGGATCGCACGACGGGCGGCGGCACCGGAGCCACCTGGGCGGCGAAGTCCGACGCACGTTCGATCAGCAGGTCGTTGCCGCCGACGCCGCCGGTGAGGATCACCGCCTCGGGGTCGATGACGACGCACACGGCCGCGATGATGTGGCCGACGCGGCGGCACTCGTCCTCGACGACGGCGAGGGCCGGCTCCTCGCCCTCGGCCGCCCGGTCGAAGAGTTCGGCGACGTCATCTGGTGGCCCGCCGCGCCAGCCGGAGCGCGCCTGGGCCTGCCGCAGCAGGGCCACGGCTCCGGCATGGTCGGGTGCCGACGACCCTCGGCGCCGTACGCCGTCGAAGGGGAAGAACGCGACCTCGCCCGCGGCTCCGTGCGCACCGCGCAGCAGCGCCCCGTTGTGGACGATGCCGGCGCCCACACCCGCGCCGACCGCGATGACGACGAAGGTGTTCAGTGCCTGCGCGGCGCCCCGCCACTGCTCGCCGATCGCGGCGAGGTTCACATTGTTCTCCAGCAGGACCGGAGCGTTGATGGCCGATGCCAGGCCCGACTGGAAGTCATAGGGCTCGCCCTGTCCGACATTCCACGCGAACTCCACGAGGCCGCTGGCGGTGTCGACGATGCCCGGCACCGAGACACCGACGGCGAGCAGGGGTGACGAGCCGGCGTCGATCTCCGTGTCCGCGTCCGCGTCGGTGACAGTGGCAGCGGCGGCGGTGCGGGTGTCGGCCTCGGCGAGGGTCTCGGCCAGCAGGTCGCCGGCCTGGCGCACCACGCTCGCCCCGCCCTCGGGTACGGTGAGGCGTCGCGCCCCGGCCAGCCGCTCGCCGCGCACGTCGCAGACCTCCACCCGGAGGTTGACCCCGCCGATGTCGATCCCGGCGACCCGGCCGGCGCCGGCCGGCACCTCGTACAGAGCCGCGGAGCGCCCTGGAACGCCGCTGCGCTGACCGGTACGAGCGACAAAACCAAGATCCTCGAGCCGTGCGATCGCACTGAACACGGTGGGGCGCGACACATTGCAGGCCGCGGCAACCTCCGGACGGCTCTGGGGTGTCGAGGCTGCCAGCAGATGCCGCAAGACCACGGAAACACCGGACATCCCGGCAAACGCCCTGCTCAACGAACCTCCTGCGGCGTCTCGACCACCAACAGGCGGTAACCTACTACAAATAATAAAGCAATCTGCTTAATTAACGGGAGCCAGCAGATGGAGCGAGACACCTCATCGAACGCCACAGGGCTACCGCGTCGAGCCTTCCTCGGCGCGGCGAGCGGCGTGGGGCTGTCCACGTTCCTGGCCGCATGCGGCGTCGGTGGGGGCGGCAGCGGATCGACCGGCGCGCAGGGCAGCGGCAAGGGAACGATCCGGGCCCTGTTCATGAAGCAGGCCGGCTACTCCGAGGACGACATCACGAAGATGACCTCGGGCTTCCAGTCGGCCAACCCCGGCGTCACCGTGAAGACCGAGTTCGTGTCGTACGAGGCGCTGCATGACAAGATCGTCGCCGCGGCGCCGGCCGGCACCTACGACGTCGTCCTCATCGACGTGATCTGGCCGGCGGAGTTCAGCTCGAAGCGCATCATCGCCGACGTCACCGCCCGCTGGCCCGCGGCGTGGAAGCAGCAGATGGTCGGCGGTGCGGTGGCTGTCCCCCAGTACGGCTCCCACTTCTACGGTGTGCCCTGGATCCTCGACACGAAGTACCTCTTCTACAACGAGCAGCACACGCGGCGGGCGAAGGTCGAGGCGGGCGAACTCGACACCTGGGACGGTGTGCTGCGCGCCGCCAAGGCGATCAAGGATGCCCGGGTGACGAAGTACCCGCTCGTCTGGTCGTGGCAGCAGGCCGAGGCGCTGGTCTGCGACTACGCCCAGCTGCTCGGCGCCTTCGGCGGCAGGTTCCTCGACGCGTCGGGGCACTTCGCGTTCAACACCGGCGGAGGCGTGCAGGCACTGGAGTTCATGCGCAAGTCGATCGTGGACGGGCTGTCCAACCCCGTGTCGACCCAGTCGCTCGAAGAGGACGTCCGGCGGATCTTCTCGGCCGGCCAGGCCAGCCTCGCGCTGAACTGGACGTACATGGACGCGCAGGCCGACGACCCGAAGCAGAGCAAGGTCGCCGGCCAGGTGAAGGTGCTGCAGACGCCCTCTGGCCCTGGCGGCGGCCGCCCGGGCGTGAACGGCAGCATGGCGCTGGCCGTCGGCGCGGGCAGCAAGCAGCAGGCCGCCGCGTGGAAGTACATCTCCTACCTGACCAGTCAGCCGGTGCAGGACCGATTCGCACGGAGCTCTCTGCCCGTATGGTCGGCCTCCTACGACGAGCCGCAGGTCGTCGAGGCCAGCCCCGACGTCGTGCCACAGGCCAAGAAGCAGCTCAAGGAGCTCATCGCCCGCCCTCAGGTGAAGAACTACAACGCCGTCTCGCAGGTGCTGCAGGCGGAGATCCAGAAGGCACTGCTCGGCCAGAAGACGCCCCAGAAGGCGCTCGACGACGCCGCCGGCAGGGCCGGCGGCCTCCCCTAGCCATGGCCACCACCACGACGAAGACCCGGCCGCGATTCCGCCGTCCGACGCCGAGCAGGGCCGGACGCGGCGAGGTCCGCTTCGCGGTCGCGCTCCTCCTGCCGGCCGCGCTCGTGGTGTTCGGCGTCGTGCTCTATCCCGCCGTGCGCACGCTCGTCGTGTCGTTGTTCGACGTGACCAGTGCCATGCCCGGGAGCTATCCGTTCGTCGGCCTGCGCAACTACACGAAGGTCTTCGGCGACCCGTCGTTCTACACCGTGCTGTGGCACACCGCCTACTTCACGCTCGTGTCGACCGCGCTGGAACTGACCCTGGGCATCGGGGTCGCGATGGTGCTCAACGCTCCGCTCAAGGCCCGCTGGCTGTGGCGCAGCCTGGTCGTGCTGCCGTGGGCCCTGCCGACGATCGTCGACGGCGCGCTGTGGCGGTGGATCTACAACGGTCAGTACGGCGCGCTCAACGGGCTGCTGTCGGCCCTGCACATCACCGACGCCAACCACCAGTGGCTGGGCTCGCCGTTCCTCGCTCTGAACATGGTGATCATCGCTGACGTGTGGAAGAACACCTCCGTCGTCGCCTTCTTCGTCCTCGCCGGCCTGCAGACCATCCCGCACGACCTCTACGAGGCGGCGCGCATGGACGGCGCCGGACCCGTCCGGTCGTTCCTGCGGGTCACCCTGCCGCTGCTGCGGCCGAGCATCGCCGTCGTGCTCATCCTGCGCACGATCGAGGCCTTCAAGGTGTTCGACATCATCTACGTCATGACCGGCGGCGGGCCCGCCTCGGGCACCCAGACGGTCGCCTTCTACACCTACCAGCAGGCGTTCTCGAACCAACTGTTCGGTTACGGCTCCGCGCTGGCGTACCTGATCGCCCTGGCGGTGTTCGCGCTGGCGATGATGTACCTGCGCATCCTGCGCCAAGGCGCCATGGCAGGTGTGAAATGACGCCCGGCAGACGCTACCTCGCCTTCATGTACGCGATGGCCGTCCTCATGGCCGTGGTCATCCTGGCCCCGTTCGCCTGGCTGGTCATCTCCAGCGTCTCCTCGCCGACCGAGCTGATCGGCTCCCATGTGCACTGGCTTCCGGAGCGACCCACGCTGGAGCGCTACCGGGAGATCTTCACGTCCGCGTCCGGAGGCGACAACGTCGCCGGCAACTTCCGCGTCGCGATGCTCAACAGCCTCATCGTCGCCGGCTCGACGACGATCATCTCTCTGGTGCTCGGCTGTCTCGGCGGGTACGCCTTCGCCCGGCTGCGGTTCCCGTTCCGGCGCACCACCCTGATGTCGTTTCTCGCGATCTACATGCTCCCGCCGATCGCGCTGGTGATCCCTCTCTATCTCGCCCTGTCCAACCTCGGCCTGCTCGACACCAAGATCGGCCTCATCATCACGTACTGCTCGATCGTCACGCCGTTCTGCCTGTGGACGATGAGCAACTTCTTCCTGTCCCTGCCGGCCGAGCTCGAGGAGGCCGCCCGCGTCGACGGCTGCTCGCGCCTCGGCGCGCTCGTACGGGTCGTGCTGCCCTTGGCCCGGCCCGGGATCTTCGCCACCGCGATCTTCGGATTCCTGCTCGCCTGGGACGAGTTCCTCTACTCGCTGATCTTCACCTCCACGACCAACTCCAAGACCATCCCCGTGGCCATCGCCGAGTTCACCGGCAAGTTCTCCTCCGACTTCGGCCTCGTCGCCGCCGGCGGCGTACTCGCCGCGCTGCCCCCGGTGCTGCTGGCCCTCGCCTTCCAGCGCTTCCTCGTCGGCGGGCTGACCGCCGGCTCCGTGAAAGGTTGACGCTTTGCATTTCCCCGACGGGATCGCCGCCCAGCCCGACGTCCTCGCGCGCAGCCGCGAGACCGTGACCGCCGCGCTCGACCGGCTCGCAGTGCCCCGGCCCGGGCAGGTCATCGCCCTGGTCGGGATCGGCGCCAGCGAGTACGCCGCCCATGGGGCGGCACCCGCCTGGCGCGCTGCCGGGCTGCGCGCGTTCCCGCTGCCGGCGTCCGAGATGCTCGCCGCCGCCGACCTCAGCGCCGACGTGTACGTGGCCATCAGCGAATCCGGCCGCAGCGCCGAGACGGTCAAGGCCATGGAAGCGGTGTCGGGCCGGACCACGGTGGCCCTCACCAACGAGCCCGGCTCCCCGCTCACCGAGGTCACCGACGGGTCCGTCCACCTCGGCAGCGGCCCGGACAGTGCCGTCTACACCACCGGGTACACCGCCACCCTGCAGGCGCTGGGCCTCATCGGCGAGCGTTGGAGCGGCCACGGCGGCGACGGCGACTGGTCCGCGCTGCCCGATCTCGCCCAGCGGGTGCTCGACGACTTCGGCGCGGTCGTGGACGCGCCGGCCTCCGTCCTCGATGCGGCGCGCATCGTCGACGTGGTCGCCTCGGGCAGCGGCAACGCCGCCGCGGGAGAGGGCGCACTGCTGCTGCGCGAGTCCGCGCACCTGCACACCGCCGCGCACGAGACCCGCAACTATCTGCACGGGCCGATGGAACCCCTCGACGCCCAGACGGCCTGTCTCATCATCGGAGGCGGCCGCGAGGTCAAGCTGGCGCAGGACGTCCGCGCGCTCGGATGCCCGACGATCCTGATCACGACTCGTGAGGACGTACGGGACACCGCTGGCCTCACCGTCGTGCGCCTCCCCCGCGTACGGTCTCCGCTGGCACGGGCGGTGCTCGAGATCCTGCCGATCCAGCTGCTCGGCTGGTCGGTGGCCTCCCGCCGCGGGCTGCGCGTGGACGGCTTCCGGCATCGCCAGCACGACACCAAACTCGAGTCGGCGTAGCGCCCATGACCGACGAGACGACGGCCCAGGGCCGCGTGCCATCGATACACGTCATCGGCAACATCCAGCTCGACGTCCTCGCCGCCCCCGTCACGGCGCTGCCGCCCGCCGGCGGCGACACGATCATCGATCGCATCGACGTCCGCCCCGCCGGGGCCGCCGGGAACGTCTCCCTCGCCCTGGCCGCCCTGGCGACCCCGCACCGGTTGTTCGGCTCTCTCGGAGACGACTACGCCGGGCGTTGGGTCCTGCGGGAGCTGCGGAGGCTCGGCCTGGACTCCGGCGTCCGGATCGTGCCCGGCACCGCGACCGGGATCTCCATCGCGCTGGAGGCGCCGCGACAGGAGCGCGCGTTCCTCACCGCCCATGGCGTACTCGATTCGTGGAGCGCCGACGCGCTGCCCGCGGACGCGACCGAAGCCGATTTCGTGCTGCTCACCGGCTACTTCTCGCTGCCGGGGATGCGCGGCGACGGCACCCGCGATCTGCTCGTGCGGGCACGGGGCAACGGAGCCACGACGCTGCTCGACACCGGGTGGGACCCCGATGACTGGCGTACCTCGGGGGTGCGGGAGATCCACGACCTGCTCCCGCTGGTCGACCTGTTCCTGCCGAACGAACCCGAGGCCCTCGCGCTCACCGGCGAGCCCGACGCCGCCGCAGCGGCCGCGGCCCTGGCGGAGATGAGCGGAGGCCGCGTCATCGTCAAGCTCGGTGAGCGAGGGGCCATCGCCCACCTGCCGGGCGGCGGCCTACTCGCCGTCTCCGCACCGGCGACCACGCCGCTCGACACCACTGGCGCCGGGGACAGCTTCGCCGCCGGGCTGATCACCGCGCTCGCCGAGAGCGGGCACATGAACGACGCACTGCGCCTCGGCGTCGCCGTCGCCTCGACGGTCGTCGCCCGTCCCTCGCACGACCGGTATCCGAGCCGCCAAGAGCTCGATCCACGGCTATGAGCCCTCGCCCCCTCGTCTACCGGTCAGGGCTCGGGGCCGATGAGGTACCAGTGTCCGGTGGGTGTGATCCACAGCAGTGCGCCGGGCCATATTTGGATCAGGGTCCAGTCGGGGTGCTGTTTCAGTAAGTGGTGGCCGCGGCACAATGCGGCGAGGTTACATGGGCACGTCGGCCCGCCTTTGTGATGCGGAATCGTATGGTCCAGGTCGCATTCGGTGGCGCGGCGGTTGCAGGTGGGGAAGGCGCAGGTGCGGTCTCTGGCCTGGATGAGGCGGCGCATTCCGGCAGGTGGCCGGTAGCCGTGATGTCCGTGGACGGGGTGGCCCCCGGTGTCGACCGCCAGAGCGCACCAGCGGACCTTGAGCGGTGAGAGCGCCTCTGTCATCCGGCGGCCCGCTTCGGTGACCAGCAGCCGTCTTTCAGCGGGGCCGCCTCGGTCACCGATCTGGTCGAGTAGCGCGGTCAGCCGATCGCGGGCCGTCTGGGTGATCGCGGCGGCCTCTTCGTCTCCGGTGCCGCCGTCGGTTGACCTTCGGGGATCGGTACGTCGCGTGCCGCCAGACCGGCCGGTGCCACGCCGGGAAGCGCGGGCCCCAGCCGCGGAGTCCTCGGGTGTGGGGGTGGGTGCTGCGGGTGATGGCGGGTGCTGTTGGGGGTGGGTGGGTGGGGGGAACAGGTCTGCGGGGTGTTTGCCGCGCAGGAGTTCTAAGACCAGGTCGGCACGGATGGCGTCCATGGGCCGTTCGTCCCCGTCGGCCTTGATCGAGCTCGCCAGCGCGTTGAGGTAGTTGTAGGCGGCCTCGGCGTCCTCGGCGGGCAGATCACGGGCGGCCAGATCCACGGTGCCGTCGGGATTGCTGTAGGACTCCACCCGGCGGCCCTTCTCAGCCGCCTTACGACGCCGCTCATAACCTTCCGGGTCGGCCTCGATGACCGCCTTACGGACCCGCACTGCCAGTTGCCGAGCGGTCAGCCGGGGCGCGTCGGGCAGCACGAGACTCTCGACTCTACGACCGATGTCGTGGCCGATCCCAAGGATCCCGTCGCAGATCACCCGCGCCTTGTCACCGTCGATGCGGCCTTCCACCAGCGCCCGGCCGGTCTCCAGCAGCGGCCCTTCCAGCATGGCGGCCATTCCCAGCTGGATTGCGGCGGCGGTGCCCGACAACGTCAACGCCGCAGAGACCTCATCACACAGCGCCCGGCTCATCTCCACCGTCCACGCCCCACACCGGTCGGCCTGCACCGACCGACGCCGATCCAACTCCGCAATCGCCGACAGCTCCAACGACTCCGCCCACGAGGCCAACCGCCGAGCCGCCCGCATCACCTCGACCACACCATGCTCATCCAACCCACCCACCGGCAACTCAGCCAGCTCACCTGCCAGCCGCGGACCAGGAAGCATCCCCGAAAGATCCGGCAACTCCTCGACCTTGGCACCTGGCATCCGGGGACACCTCCCTCCGCGCATTCCTCGATAGGCAAGGATAAGCAAGTCTTCGAACATGGTATCGAATGACGGCCCAAATGTAAGCGGAAGTAGCCGAGAAAAATGCCATTCTCAGTGCCGGAGATCCAATTCTCCGGTCCCAATAAGAGCGTAAATTGGGCATATATAACGCATTTCCACGCCCTCGCCACCCGGCGCCTACGGGCCGTACGAAACGACGTGGCGACCTCGGATCCATGGGTCCGGACGGTCAGGCGGGTTGCGTCGGGCGCCGACCATCACGAGCGTGACCGCGAGGCTTCGGCATGGCGCCCCGGCTCGAGGCCGCCACGGCGCTAACGCAGCGCGAACGATTTGATGATCGGGTCGGCGACCCCGGCAAGCCGACCCGGCTTGGCGTTGAGGTTCACATAGCAATACTTGTCGTCCGACACCGGCACCCGGACTTCGATCGTCTCGCTGGTCCGGCCGGTGAGCGTAGCGGTCTCGGTGTAGGCGATCCGGAGCGCGGGCTTCCCGCTGACCGTGATGTCGGCGATCTGTGCCCCCTTGTGCAAGGCCTGCGCCGTTCTCCGCAAGGCCTCGAGTGAGCTGCCCATCATCCCGCCGGAATCGCAGGCACCCGTCAAATGGGTGGCGAACGCCCCAGAAGCGCTGGTCGGATCGATCGCCCAGACCGCGCCCTTTCCCTTCAGCATCTTCAGCAGTTCTTTTGACAGGTCGGCGGCCGGGCCCTCCTTGGTCCCGTACGCCTGGGCCACGACGTCCGAGGAATCGGTGGTGGGATCGACCTTCTTCCAACCGGCCGGCACCGTCACGACCAGGTCGTTCGTTGCGAGTTGCCGCCCTGCGAAGGCCGATGGTGATGCGGACCCCTCCACATTCGGTTTCCCGGTGGTCGCCTTCGCAGCGGGCGTGTCCGCGCCAGAACATCCGCCGACCAGCAGAGGTGTGGTCACAGCCGAGACGAGCAGCAGCATGCGCTTCATCAGTACGGTCTCCCAGGAATGGTTCAGAGAACGAACACACCTCGCCGAAAAGGTCTGCCGGATGCTATCGGTATCGGCCTCGCACTCGAAAATCGGAGATTTACCGGTCACCGTAAAGCGGAGTTCGTGGGCGTGCGGGAGCGGGATTACGGCTACGGCAGCCGCGGAAGCAACAAGCGGGCGACATCGAGGGCGCGGCTGATCGGAGACCGGTCCGCGACGGGCGACCAGCCCTCGGCCGACCACACATCGGACGTGACCGCCTTGACGAATCCCCATGCCACGACGCGGTCGACCGGCATCGCCAGCCCGTCCGCGAGCTGCTCGACCCGCTGCGGGACCAACGCGGTCAACGACTCGTCGCGGTCGTCTGGATCCGGATTGAACAGCAGCGCGCCGACCTCGTAGCCGGGATCGCCGACGATGCCGTGCGGATCGATGGCCAGCCACGGCTCGCGCGTCGCGCGCAGGATGTTGTCGTGGTGCAGGTCGCCGTGCAGGACGACCCGTTCGGTGGCCGACGCGCACAGCTCGCGCATCAACCCGCCGGCGCGAACGACGAGGTCGAGCGGCAGCGGCCCGGCCTCCCCGTGGACGGTCACGTAGTCGTCGAACGCCTCGACCAGCGCCAGGGCAGTTCGTAGGGCGCACCGACCG
The DNA here is from genome assembly GCF_014323665.1 of Actinomadura sp. HBU206391. Classification (GTDB taxonomy): domain Bacteria; phylum Actinomycetota; class Actinomycetes; order Streptosporangiales; family Streptosporangiaceae; genus Actinomadura_C. The sequence goes on from NZ_JABVEB010000021.1 coordinate 24,494, forward strand.
TGAGATCCCAATCGCGGACCAGGTCCCGCAGGATGGACGGCAGGTCCGCGAGCCATCGGACGCCGTCGTCGCCCCAAACGCCCACGACGTTACGAGCCGGCTCATCGCTGATCACACGCCCGCACGATAGTCGGCGAGCGCCTGGGGGCGGCCGTCACCACGGGGTCCATCACCACGGGTCCATCACCACGGGTCCACCACCACGGGGACGGTGCCGAAGGTGCGACGACCGGTGGGCGGTCGTCGCAGGTGATGGTGTTCGGCAGCTCCCAGGCGGCGAGCCAGGGCCCGGTCGTGCCGCCTCCGTCGTTGCCGCCGAGATCCGTGAGCGAGAACTCCGAGCCGGTGGACGGGAAGTCGAACGACCCGCAGTTGTTGACGCCGACCGCGCCGACGTTGCGAGCATCGACGTTCTCGAAGGACGCTGCCCCGGCCACGCGAGCGCTGACCACCGAGGTGCCCGTGCCGTCGACCCTGATGTCCTTGAAGTGGACGTTGGTGATCGAGTACAGGTCCTTCACCGGCCAGTCGCTGACCAGCATGATCGCGTTGTAGGTGTTGTCGAGGTAGTGATCCCCCACCACCTGGATGTCCGCGTCGATGTTCTTGTCGAGCGCGTAGAACCAGATGCCTCCCAGACCGATGTTCCAGTTCAGCTCGTACGTGCCGGCCCGGACCGTGGTGTTGTTCTTGATCCACAGATGACCGGTGAACGCCTCGGCGCCGAAACGGGCCCCGACGTGGAGGCCGCTGCCCTCCCGGATCGGGTCGGCGATGAGGTTGTTCGAGACGGTGTTGTCCGTGCCGCCGTAGATGGCGATGCCGTTCGCGAGGGTCGGCGTCTGCACGGTGTTGTGGTGGAACGTGTTGCCGGCGTTGGCGGTCTTCTCCGACCACATGGCTAGGCCGTCGTCACCGGTGTTGCGTACGAAGTTGTTCGACACGACCGAGCCGTCGGGCGCTGGCGGGCTGAGGGCGACCTCGCGGCCCTTGATGATCGTGTACCAGTTTCCGGCGCCCTCGATCGTCACGTCGTCGACGATGATGTGTCGGTTCACCTGGTAGACACCCGGCGGGATGTAGACCTTGAGGTGCTTGCGCTTGGCGTAGGCGATCGCCTTGTCGAACGCGCCGGCGGACTCGCGCCGGCCGGTCGGGTCGGCGCCGAACACCAGCACGTTCGCCGCGACGAGCCTGACGTGCGGCGCGCCGACGAGTTCCGAGTCGAGCAGATCGACGACCGTCCACGCCGCGTTGCTCCCGGCGGGAACCGTCAGCCGCACCCTGTCACCCGCGCGGTACTTGCGGCCGAGCAGCAGGCGCTGTTCGTCGTAGAAGTGGTTCGGCCGGAACGGCTTGCTGATCGTCGGGGGCGGTGTCGTCGCGTTGGGCACGCAGGAGCACTCGGTGATCCACCAGTCGGGGTGCAGCAGACCGGCGTTCGGGTCGTTCGTGAACGGATACTGGTTGTACAGCCACGCGTACTGCGATGTGAGCTTCATGGTGGTCCGGTGCCCGCCGTTCACCGTGACGTCGAGCGGCGCGGTGATGCCGCCGCCGTTCGGAGCGTCCGGGATGCTGTAGCGCACGGTGATCGCATTGGCCGCGCTCGGCAGCGTGAACTCGACATGCTGTCCCGGCGTCAGTTTGACCGCCTTACGGCCGGACGCCTCCGCCGGCAACGTGTACGCGGTGCGATCCGGGCCGATGACCGTGCCGTTCGTCGGGACGTTCTCCGCCTCTTGCTCCGCGAAGTCGACATCGGCGCCCCGGCCCGCGACGAGCGAGGGATCGAGAGCGGCACGCGTCACCACAGGTGCCGGTCCGCCGTGCGCTCTCACGTCGGCCATGGCCGTGCCGCCGCCGTGACCGCCGAGACCGCCACCGCGGCCCCAGCGCGCCGACCTGCCGGACCGTCTCGCTTCGGCTCCTGTGATGCTCCGTGACATCGAATGCTCGTTTCTCTCGGGGACATCTCAGACGCTCGAGGCGAGCGGACACGTGCGGGTGAGGTGACAGTAAGGCCCCCGCACCCGCTCGACAAGATGTTCTCGGCAGAGAATTTCGCATTCTTGCCGGTCTACTGCGGCACTACCTCAGATTCTTGCGCCATCTGTACGAGCTTTTGCGAACCATGAGAGGCGACCGGCCACCGGCCAAGGGCGATCACCGCCGAGGAGACTCCTTCGAGGCCGCTCCGCCAGACCGCCTCCACCACAGCGACAGGCCCGCTCCCGCGAGCACGCAGAGCAGCAACCCGACGAGTGCCCCGGCCACGCCTGACAGGCTGTCCAGGCCGCGCAACCCCTGCCAGATCAGGACCGAAGCGACGACCGGCCAGGCCGCGATCCACGCGTACACCCACTTCGCGATGTAGACCCGTTCGCGCGGAGCCGCGGGCGGCTCGGCCAGCCGGGCCGCCGGCCCCGCGCCGACCGCCTCGGGGCGCTTGTAGTAGGCGAACCACACCCACACGCCGCACGGCTCCCACCCCTCAGGCGCGAGCCGCTCGGAGAGCCGTGCGCGATCACCTCGGCCGACCCTCTCGCGGCGGTACTCCCATCGCATCGGCTGCCGCGCGTCACGGCGGCACACGAAGCGGCCGGCCCGGTCGAGCCGTTCGACCTCCCAGCCCTGGTCGCCGAAATGGTTGAGCAGCCGCTCCTCCTTGAGGGCGTCCGCCGTCCACACCCAGGTCTCGGCCTCGCTCCCGGGCTCCTCCAGAGCACCGGCCGAGCCCGCGCGATCCCGCTCGGTGAGCTGCGCCGCCAGCACCTCGGGCGGGCCGAACTCCTCGTGCGCCTCGCTCCCGGCCTCTTCGGCGTACGCCTTCAGTTCCCGTACCAGCGTCTCGATCCGCTCGTGCGGCATCCGCTGCTCCCGCAGCAGCGCGGTGAGCTCTTCGAAGTACGCGTCGGCGTTCGTCATGTCTTGCCCTCCCTCGTGCCCAGCAGCTCTTTCACCGTGTGATGGAAGTCCAGCCATGCCCCGCCCTGCTCGCCGAGGTCACGCCGACCGTCGGTCGTGAGCCGGTAGTAGCGCCGTCCCGGACCGCGCTCGGCCGCCCGGAACTCCGCCTCGACCAGGCCCGCTTCCTCCAGCCTGTTGAGCACCGGGTAGAGCGTGCCGCCTTTGATCAGGCCCAGGCCCGCACTGTCGAGCCGCTTTGCGATCTCGTATCCGTAGCTCTCGCCCTCGGTCAGGCAGGAGAGCACCAGCAGATCGAGCACTCCCTTGAGCCAGCTGGCCCGCCTGTCTGTCGCCATACCTAGATGAGATCACATACTAGATAGGAATGCAATCTAGGTGGCTGTGCCGTGTGCGCTAGCGAATGGGATCGTCCAGCAGTCAGGTGAGCACCTGCCGGGCGTGTTCGTTCGGAGAGCGGCATGCCCAGGAGCAACCGGGCATTCTCGAACCGCCTCGCGACCCCCGTCAGGGCCAGCGGATCACCGCGCCCGGCTCGGGAACGTGATAAGGCCGGTAACACACGCTGGTGCGGTCCGACTCACGGCACCTCAGGCATTGATAGGTCCGGTGCCCGCGATGGTTGGTCAGCGCCGGCGGGCACTGGCATGGCGACCACCCCACCAGCGTCCACTCGGGCCCGAGTTCATGGCCGTACGGGCAGTTCACCGGCGCGTGATCGTCCATTGCCCCAGTATCCGCCGCGCCCGGCCAGGACACGAGACCAGGTCTGTGACCGGACGATTACGTCGCTCGCCCGCATCACGGCCTATCGTCGTCACCATCGGGTTCGAGGGGTGGGTCCGCGTCCTGCCGGCCCGGCCCCGGCTGCGGGCCCGGCGCTCCCCGAGGTGCGGCTTCGGGTGGCCCTGGAACCGGCCCCCGCTGCCAGGGCGGTGGTCCGGGCGGTGGTCCGGATGGCCCGGCGACTCCGCCGGGCGGTGGTGGCCAAGGGCCTGGTCCGGAAGGTCCCGCCATTGGTCCGGCGACCGGTCCATGCGGCGGCATGGGAGCCCAGTGCTGCGGCGGCGCGACCTTGTGCGGGTCTTCCTCGATCTCGTCGGGTCGGCCGGCGAGGATGGCCAGCCGGTCGAGATACAGAATCTGCAGTACGGCCAGCACGATCAACGCCAGGATCACCGCGACGAGCGGCGTGGTGGAGCCGACCGAAGGACCCATCGCGGCATAGACGGCCGCCCGACTCACCAGAGCGACGGGCGCGGTCCACTGCTCGGATTCGGAGCCCATCAGGAGCGGCCACAGGAGGCCCTGTGCGCCGACGAGCGCCACCGCGCCCGCGAGAAGACCGGCCAGCGGAAGCGCGGGCACCACGACCACGCGCAGGAATGACAGGGCCGGTGGCGCGCCGCTCGCCGAGAGTGCCCGCCACTTCGCCGAGTGACCCCGGCAGAAGAGCGTGAGGATGACCAGAGCCGGAACGCTGATGAGGATCGGTGGGAAGAGCGCGGCGAAGTCGCCGACCAGGCCGAGGTCCCTGGCGTTCACGTAGTCGGCGACCGCCAGCGGTCCCACACCGACGAAGAGCCAGGGTGCGAAAGGCAGCAGCAGCCATTCACTGCGGCGGCCCATAGGGCGGAGCCCACCGATCCCGAGCGCCGCGAGAAACGCGATGCCCACCGAGACCGCGGCACCCAGGACAGGCGGCAACCAGGTGTTCAGATGGATCCGCCAGGTCGGCGTCGGGAGCAACAGCCTGGGGCCCGACCCTTCGGGCGTCGATGCGAATACGGCCGAGAGCCACGGCCACATGCCGACCACGGCAATGGTCACCACGACCAGCAGCGCCAGGACGCCGACGACCATGCCGCCGGGCGTGGCCGCACGTTCCTTCGCGCCGAGACCTCCCGCCTGTGGTGGGAACCGCCCCGGTGGGGAGGCTTGCGCTGCGGGCGGACCCTGCTGCGGCGCGGGCGGACCCTGCTGCGGCGCGGGCCATGCCTTCGGTGCCTGCGCGGACGGCATGAGCCGGATGCGCAGACGAGCCTTGATCACGATGACCGTGGCGGTGACGCCGAGGAGCCCGAGGATCAGTCCGACGATCGTCTGGGTCGCCGCGGCGGGCCCGAACCGGAAGGCCAGAAAGGCATCTTGGTACCAGAGGCTGCTGACCGTCGACGAGTTGCGCGTCCTGATGAGCGTCGAGAACGAGAAGGCCTGCAGGCTCACCGCAAGTGCCGCCAGCACAGTGATCGCCCCGACCGCGAGCATGGCCGGAGCGACGGATCGTCCCTCCGCGCGTCCACGCAGTGCGGCCAGAAACACGATCAGGGCGAGCCCGAGCACCGCTCCGAACGTGGCCGCCCCGATCATCAGCGGGACGGCCAGCCGCGCCTCGTCCGGATCGGTGATCGTTCCCACCAGGCCGGCGACACCGCTCCCGGGGCTGCCGGGTCTCTGCGCGCGCATCCAGGCGACGGCGATCGCGACCGGTGAGAAGACCACAAGGGGAACCGACAGCAGAACCCGCCCGACGCGGCGCGGCCACGGTCCGGCGCCGTCGAGGGCCACGGCGAGCACCGGGGCGACCGCGACGGCCACGAACAGCGGGATGACCGCCAGCGAGAACGAGAACCCGAGCGCCCGCCAGAACCCGCCTGAACCCAGCACGTCACCGTAGTTCTCCAGGCCCACGAACCTCTCCGAGCCGCGCAGGGGGCTGGCCTGCCGGAGGCTCGTCCAGATCGTCTGCAGGCTGGGGACGGCCAGCGAGACGAGTGCGGCGATGACTGCGGGCGCCACCAGCAGCAGGCCCATCACACCGCGCTGAGGATCACCTGCGCGCGCGGCCGGGAGGGGCGGTCGGCGTACGGGAGGAGGAGAGGTCATGTGGGGCTCCGTGGCCAAGGACAAGGGTTCATCCGGCATGATGGCGACTCCCCGGGCCCCGCACAATGGGCGGCGACATGCCGCACGCCCGGATGCCTTCGCTCAGCGGGCAGGCCCGCCCGCTCGACGCCTTGGACCGTCTGGCCACGGAGTCCAGGGATGAGGGAACTGGTGGATACGAACATACCGATGCGGCGCGCCTGACACGGTACCTGTCACATCGACAATTTCGGCCGCGAAAAAGAGGTGGGCGCCCCGTACGGTTCTCTCATTTGGCACCTATTCCAGGAGTTGATCATTCTATTGATCAACTCCTGGAATTACGCTGCGGGTGGAGTCGTGGCGATGTCACCACCGCGCAATCGACCCGGCCGTGGCGAGTCGTCACTTGCTGGGTTCGGGCGCCTCGCAGGAGATCTTCGGGTTCATCCCGACGTAGTTGAGGGGACCGGCCAAGATGGTCACCGTGATGGTCGCGAGCGCGTTGCAGTCCTCGACCTTGCCGTTCAAATAATCGCGCTGGCCGGCTGCCACCAAGCCGATGATCAGCCACAGCGCAACGACGACCGATCCGATTCTCATTCGAGTAACCTCCCTGATTTCTTGCCCCAAGATGCCCCGACAAATACTGATCAAACACACGGCGAGGTGCTCTGTGGGTCTCGCGCGTCCTGGGCGGCCCATGCGAACATATGTTCGTGTCGAACGAGGCCACGATCCTGCACGCCGACCTGGACGCGTTCTACGCATCGGTCGAGCAACGTGACGACCCCCGGTTGCGGGCCCGGCCTGTGATCGTCGGGTCTGGGGTGGTGCTCGCGGCCAGCTACGAGGCCAGGGCGTACGGAGTCCGCACCGCGATGAGCGGCGGCCAGGCCCGGCGGTTGTGCCCGCACGTGATCGTGGTCGAGCCCCGGATGTCGGCCTATGCCGAGGCGAGCAAGGCCGTGTTCACCGTGTTCAAGGACACGACACCGCTGGTCGAAGGGCTCTCGATCGACGAGGCGTTTCTCGATGTGGGCGGGCTGCGCAGGATCTCGGGGTCGCCCATCGACATCGCCACCCGGTTACGGCGCGAGGTCCTCACCGAGATCGGGCTGCCCATCACCGTCGGAGTGGCGCGCACCAAGTTCCTGGCCAAGGTGGCCAGTGGCGTCGCCAAGCCCGACGGGCTGCTGGTCGTGCCACCGGACGGCGAACTGGAGTTTCTGCACCCGCTCCCCGTCCGGCGGCTGTGGGGCGTCGGTCCGGTCACCGCCGACAGGCTCAGGAACCGTGGGATCACCACGGTCGGCGAGGTGGCGCGGCTGCCCGAGAGCACGCTGATCTCGATGCTCGGCCAGGCGTCGGGCCGGCACCTGCATGCCCTGGCGCACAACCGCGACCCCCGCCCGGTGCGCACCGGAGTGCGGCGGCGCTCGATGGGGGCACAGCGGGCGCTCGGCCGCCGCGGCAGATCGCCCGAGGACCTGGCCGCCATCGTGGTCGGGCTGGTCGACCGCCTCGGCCGCAGGCTGCGGGCGGCCGGGCGGCTCTGCCGCACTGTCACGCTGCGGCTGCGCTTCGACGATTTCTCGCGGGCGACGCGGTCGCGTACGTTGCCCCAGGCCACCGCCGAGACGCCGCCGATCCTCGACACCGCGAGACGGCTGCTCGCGACGGCACTGCCGCTGATCGAGAGCCGGGGCATCACGCTGATCGGGATCACCCTCGGCGAGCTGCATGACGACCGCACCGTTCAACTCGCGTTGCCGTTCGACCACGCCGCGAACGGCGCGCTCGACACCGCGCTCGACGACATGCGCGACCGGTTCGGATCGACCGCCGTCACCCGTGCCGTGCTGCTCGGCCGCGACCAGGGAATCTCGGTGCCGCTCCTGCCCGACTGAACCTGCCCGACTGAACCGAGAGGGCCGGTGATCGTGAGGCTGAACGGTCGGCCGGCACGTCTCCTTCTGGCGGGCGCAGGCTGCCGGTCAGCCGTCGAGCGGTGTGACGTGCTCGTGCCGGCGGATCGGGGCCGACTGGGCCAACCCGACGCTTCCGTAGAGGATCAAGCCGATGCCCATCACCTCCGGCACCACCCAGGCTCCCAGCCGGATCTGCTCACCGAACAGGCCGACGCCGTACGCGATGCTCGCCACCGGGTCCGTGACGTTCAGCGCCGGCTGTATGGTGACCAGCGTTCCGGCCTGCAGCGCGAGCTGCAGCAGTAACAGGCTGCACAGACCGGCCGCCACCATGGCATAGACCGGCCACGAGGTCAGCAGGGCCCGCGGATCCTCGGCGAGGACCTCTGTGGCCTGCTTCATCAGCGCGGCGGTGAAGGCGAAGCCCAGGCCGGACGCGACCCCGAGGACGGTGGCCCGGCGCTCCCCCCTGAGGACTCTCGCCACCGCCACCAATCCCGCGACCACCCCGACGGTCACGATGGTGGCGATCGTCCAGCCGGTCCGGTCCGGCAGGCGGCGGCTCTCGACCGGGCCCGCTGCGACGAGAAGAACGGCGAGGCCCACGGTGAGGGCGGTGATGGCGAGCCAGGCCTTGGCGGCGAGCCGGATCCGGAACAGCCATGCGACAAAGATCATCGTGAACGGCAGTTCGGTCACGAGAATGGGCTGTACGAGAGCGAGCCCGGCCCCGCTCAGTGCGGCGGCCTGGAAGAGGAAGCCCGCGATGAGCGCCCCGATGCCCGCAAGCCAGGCCGGCCGGCGGATCAGGTACCACATCAGCCCTACCGGGAGCCCGTGAGTCGCCGGGGCCGACTGCACCGCGCGCCGCTGCAGGACCGATGACAGCGCGTTGCTCACGGCGGCGAACACCGCCAGCACCATCGCGATCACTCTGCCCCGCCTCCACGCCGTACGCCGGCCGGCGGCGGAGGAAGAAGGCCGCTTCGCCGCTCACCGGCGACCCGCCACACCGCACCGCGCGGTTCATGTGCGGCCGGACCTGCAGCGTCTCACGCCAGGTCACGGCTCGATCACACCACGCCGTCCGTGTCACCGATCCCCTGCTCCGGCGAACTCTCGTCAAGCGGGACATAGCGGCTGAGTTTGGCGCTGTGCCGGTAGCGGGCGAGCCCGGCGACCGGTGTCAAGGTCACGTCGGCGTCGCGCAGGCCCGCGGAGCCGAGTGCCGTGACGAGAACATGCCGGAGGCCGGTGAGGTCGATATCGGGGTCCGCGACCAGGAGCACTTCGACGCCTTCGGGTGTCTGCAGGATCTGGTGGTCCACCACCCCGGCCAGCTCCAGGAGGACAGCTGAGACCGTGAACGGATGCACCGTTGCGTCGCCGTACCGGAACAGGTCGACGTCACGTCCCTCGGCGGTCGCCTGGAGCAGCGGGGACCGGCCGGTGGGAACCTGGCGCAACCGGTCGGGGAGCCGGTACCGGATGAGCGGCTGGGTGAGATTGTTCAGACTGGTCAGCAGGACCGCCGACGATCTGACGCCGGGGCGCACGGGGCGATCCTGGTCGTCGACGAGCTCGGCGATGACCATGTCGGAGTTGAACGTGAACACCGCTCCGTCGGGTTCGGTCACCCCCATGAAGCTCTCCGAGCAGCCGAAGACGTCGACGATCGGAGCCCCGAAGCCTTCCCTGATGATCCGGCGGAGCACGGGCGTGAGCTGTTCACCGGTGCTCTGGACGCGTTGGGGCGCGACACGGAGCCGACCGGCCGACCGCAGCCGGGCCAGCCGGGCCAGTACGGTCGGGTAACCGCCCAGCACGTGCGGGTCGAGGTGCTCGACCCGCTCCGCGATCTCCTCCAGCGGCAGGGTCGCGGGAACCGAGACGATGGTCGTGGGGCCGGCGCCGGGCGGATTCATCGCCGACACGAGACCCGTACCGTGCACGCAGGACCCCGCGGCGACCATGGCGATCCTCGTGCCGACCGAGGCGTTGGCCCGCAGCACGCACAGCGCGCTGTCGACGGCGGTGTCCAGATCGAGGACGAAGAGCCCTCGCCCGAACATGCTGCCCCCGCTGACCTGAGCCAGGTAGCGGCCGTGCATCGCTGCGGGTTCCGGACCCGCGGTGGTCAGCGCCTCCTCGACCAGTGCCCGGTTCAATCTCCGGTCGGTGAAGACATCGTCCAGTTCGCGCATCATGTCGGGCTTGGTCAGCACCGGTATGCGCGCGAGATCCTCGACCTCGAAACGATCCGGATCGATCGCCGCGAGCCGGCGAGCGTAGAAGGGTGAGTGCTCCCGGGCATGGGAGAGGAGCCGTCGGAGCGCCGTCCGCTGGTGCGCCGCGAGCTGGGCGCCGCTCCAGCCAGGACGCTGCGCCCGGTCGGCGAACCGGTCCGCCAGCAGCCGGTGGTAGCGCTCACGCAGGGCGGGAAACGATGGCGCTGATGCCATCACGGATCCTGCGATTCGCTGCGATCACGCTCATACCGCATGAACAGCACACCGTCGCCCGCCAGCACCGACACCAGTCGGAGCGGCAGCGACACGGGCCCCGGCCATGGGTGGCGGTCGAGGCCGTCTCCGATGAGGCATGGCGTGAGCGTGCGGCACAGTTCGTCCACCGCGTCCGCTCCGAGGAGCCGGCCGTAGAGGAGCGGATCTCCCTCGCAGAGCACTCGGGTGAGGCCGGCCTCGGTCAGCGCGTCGAGGATCAACGGGACCTCGACGCGATCGTCCCCCACAGTGATCACCTGCGCCCCGGCGCCGGCCAGAGCCGCCACCCGATCGCGGGGGGCCGCGGCGACCGTGAAGACGATGGGCCGCACCAGAGCATCGCGGAAGAGCGCTCCCCGGGGATCGAGATCCGCGTGCTCGGCGACCACCGCGACGGCCGCGACGTCGGCCTGTCCGCGTTCTCGCCGGCGTCGCCGGCACCCTTCGGATCGGGCCTCCTCAGGCTCGTCGGACAGCGTCGCGCCGGAGTCGCCTGAGCTTGGACCGGCGCCCGCCCCGACCAGGATCACGTCGGCGAGCTCTCGGAGCGTACGGGCCATGAGCGTGCCATCATGCGAAGCCCGGCCACCGCCGGGTCCGTCCGCCATCACGACACCGTCCGCCGAGGTGATCAGATGAACGCGGACGTAGGCGCGCGCGGCCCCGCCGGGGTAGTCGCAGGTCGCTGACAGGTCCTCACCTCGCACCGTGCGAGAGCCGCCTTCCGCGAGAGGCGGGAAGATCTGCAGCACACCGTCAATCCCACCATGACGGCCGCGGCCGGTCGAGCACCTCTTCGCCGCCGCCCGGCGGCGCGCGTCACCCTGACCGACCGCCCCCTGACCGGCCCCACTCAGTCCAGGCACCGCACGGCCTCGGCGAGGACTTCGAGCCCGGTGAGCGCGTTGTCGCCCACCCCGGAGTTGAACCCCCGCGTGTACGCGAGCCGATCCGCCACGGCATCCGGCGGATCCATCTGTACGGCATCCTGCCGAACGTTCCGCTCGAGGAGCTGGCCGGCGATTCCGGCAGCACGTCCGGCCAGTTCGCTCTCGTCCTGGCTGAGCAGGAGCGCGTTGACCCTCTGCAGAATCAGCACGGCCATGGACTCGCGGCCGAGATCCGCGTAGCGGCCGGCCGCCCTGCAGTAGCCCTGGAGCGCGTCCCGATATCGCTGGTGCCGTTCGTCGCGCTGGCCGAGCAACCAGTCGAGCTCGGCATCCGAATGGGCGTCCTTGACCACGCGGCCCATCGCGTGCGCCTCCTCGGCGGTCGCCTGGATCAGGTCGTCATCACCGAGCTCGACCGCGAGCGACAGCATCCGGCGCAGAATCCGGGCGAGGCTCCAGGTGTCGCCGGTGGCACGGAACAGGTCCAGGCTCTGGACGTAGGAGGTGAAGGCCACGTCGAGAGCACCCCGACGTTGTTCCACGCCCGCGAGCCCGGAGATGCAGATGGCGCGGTTCCAGTCGTCACCGGCCCACGCGGCCCGGGCCTCACCGTCGGCGTAGTCACGGGCGGCCTCGTCCAGACGCCCCTGGTCAGCGGCGACGAGACCGCGGTTGCCGAGCCCGTTGGCCTCGTAGAAAGCCGCCCCCGACCGCGAGCCGAACTGCGTCACCTGGGAGAAGATGTCCTCGGCGACCGCGGGTCGCCCTCGGAGCCACGCGATCAGACCCCTGGAGAGCGACCACTCCGCCCAGGGCACGTCCTGTTCCGTGCGCGCGTCGAGCGCCGCGGTGTTCTCGGCGAGGGCCTCGCCCATCACCAGGAAGTCGCGCGCGAACCAGAACCGGGTGAGACCACCCTGGAGTTTCATCGCGTCGCCGATGTCGCCGTGGCGGGTCACGAAATCATGCGCGAGGCTGAAGTTCCATACGTCGGCTTCGACGGAGTCGAGCCAGGTCACCTGGGTCGGGCCGATCAGATGGTCTTTCGCCGTCCAGGCGAGATCGACGAAGTAGTCGGCGTGTGCCCGCTCCACGCCCGTGCGTGCCTGCGAAGGCCACGGCCGGCGCCGGACGTCTTCCCGCAGCGGCGCCAGGATGGAATAGCGCGCAGATCCGGACTGGTCGAACGCGGTGCGCAGCAGGCTGCGGTTAGCCAGGGCACCGAGGTCCTCGATCAGCCGGTCGCCGAAGAAGCCCCGCATCGCGATCAGTGCCTCCATCGAGGCGCTCCCCCCGAAGCATGCGACGCCCTTGAGCAGGGTGAACTGGTCCTCGCTCAAGGCGTTCAGGCTCGAAGCGAAACTGCGATCGAGACCGACGTGCACCGCGGACGCCGGATCGGACCGCCATCCCCCGGGGTCTCCCGGCGCATCGCCGGCCGACACCAGGGTGAGCATGTCGGCGACTCCGACATGCCCGGCCTGCGAGGCGACCAATTCCAGGGCGAGCGGTACGCCTTCGACCGCCTGGCAGATCTTGTCGATCGTGGCCAGTTCCTCCTGCGACCACGTCCTTCTGGCCGTCGACTCCGCCACCCTCGCGACGAACAGCGCCACGGCCTCCGAATCCGCCACGTCGCCCGTATGGTCGAGCGGCTGGAGCCGGTGCACTCGTTCGCTCGGGATCTGAAGCCGCTGGCGGGAGGTGACGAGGATCCGGAGGAACGGGCACGCCTCGATGATCCGGTTGATCAGCGGCGCCTGTGCCGCCACGCTCTCGAAGTTGTCGAGCACGAGCACACCGCGGCGGATGCGAAGAGCGGCGACCAGGCTGTCCTGGCTCGCCGGCACGCCTTCGACGCCGACCGCCCGGGCGATGGCCTCTTCCACGCTCCTGAGTTCGAAGTTGGAGCCGAGGTCGGCCCAGTAGATCCCTTCGGGGAAACGGCTCTTCGCGGCCTGGAGGAACTCACGGGCGAGGCGCGTCTTCCCGATCCCTCCCTCGCCGGTCACCGTCACCAGATGGGCGTCGTCCTCGGTGAAAAGCCGTTCCAAGGTCTGCAGGTCCCTCGTGCGCCCCACGAAGGCATTGCCGATCGGAGGGCTCGTTCCGGGGAGGGAGGGCGATGGAAGCCGCGAGCCCGCGGCGGACTCCAAGGTGATCTCCTCCAGCATCGTCCGCACCAGAATCGTGGCCGACGCCGGCCCGAGGTCGCCGCTCCCGGCGAAGCCGTCAGTGCGGATGTCCGCTGCGTCCCCACCCGCGTGGCCGGAGACGCCCCGCACGACCATGACCTCCGCCGCGTGACCGGTTCGCATCACCGCCGAGAGGACCTTGGCACTCGCCGTCTCGACGGCCAGCGGCCCGGGTTCCGGCGCGGCCGCACCGACGGCCGTCCCGGTCGCCGGTACGGCCGTCGGCCGCGACCCGATCGGGCCGTCGTGCAGCCGGGCCGGACGGCCGGCGAACTGCTCACGGTCCGCGCCCGGCTGCCCGCCCGTCAGGGCCTCGAACTCCAGCTGCCAGGCCCGGTAACGCTCGGGATGGGTGAACTCGAAGTTCCTCGCCCAGTTCACCGGCCGGGGGCTGCACGGGTACACGACCGGCTCGCCACCGCCCGCGTCGTCGGCGAACCCGTGCCCGTACAAGCGAGTGGCCACGATGACGTCGCCGAGACGTACGTCCGGGCTCAGCGAATCGGCGAGGCCGAGCGTCACCAGCAGACGCGGCCGGTGGACCGCCAGTTGCCGCGCGGTATGGACGGCCGAGCCCATGGGATCGGTGTCGTCCATCAGCAGCGCACAGCATGACTTCTCTGCCCCGGTGGCGGCTCGGTGCCTCGAGCCGGTCAGCGAGAACCAGTAGACGGTGCCGCCCGATTCCGGATCCGGGATCGGCTGCACCTCGGTGTTGAGGTGGCGAAGGAACTGCCCCAGCTCGTCCCGCCGGGCCAGCAGGAAGACGACGTCCACGTGAGCGGGCTGCGGGTCCGACGGGGACGGCAGGTCCGAGGAGGACGCCGGGTCCGACGGCGATGGCGGATCGGAGGACGATGGCGAGCCCGAGCGCGACGGCGAATCCCGCGAATCCGTCATGATGATCCAAGGATGGCGCTGGGTGGCGCTGCTTGTAAAGCGATCGCTGTCAGGTGGTCGGCCAGGCCAGATGGCTTCGCCGGCCGATACTTCGCCGCCGGCCGAAGTATCGCGGCCCTAACGTTGAGTATGACCTCGAACCGTTTCGCCGAGTTCCGCTCTCTGCACCATGCGGCGGAACCGTTGCTGCTGCCGAACGCCTGGGACTACACGTCGGCCGCGGCGCTCGCCGCCGCCGGCTTCGCCGCGATCGGCACCACCAGCCTGGGTGTGGCCGCGGTGGCCGGAAAACCCGACGGTCATGGCGCCACCCTTGAGGAGACTCTCCGGCTGGCGGGTTCGGTCGCCCGACTTCCCTGCCCGGTCACCGTCGATCTCGAAGGAGGGTTCGGCGGCGGCCCCACCGACATCGCCGTCCTGGCCGAACGGCTGGCCGGCATGGGCGTCGCCGGCATCAATCTCGAGGACGGCAGACCGGACGGGTCGCTGACCGACCTGACCGCACAGGTCGAGGCCATCGGCGCGATCAAGTCCAGGGTCCCGGAGCTCTTCGTCAACGCCCGCACCGACGCGTTCTGGCTGGGCGTCGCCGATCCCCTGAACGAGGCGCTGTCCCGATCGTCTGCCTTCGCGCACGCGGGCGCGGACGGCGTGTTCGTCCCGGGCATCGCGACCGGCGATGACATCTCGGCGCTCATCGCCGAAACCCCGTCCCCGGTGAACGTCCTGTTCCTGCCCGGCCGTCACACGGTCGCCGACCTGGCATCGCTCGGAGTCCGGCGGATCAGCCTCGGCTCACTGCTGTACCGCGCCGCTCTCCACGCGACGGTCGCCACCGCGAAGGCGGTCGCCGAAGGCCGGCCGGTCAGCGCGGACCTACCCGGGTACGCCGACGTCGTCGCCCTCATCGATGAGCCGGCGGACCGCTCCTGACCCGACGGCTGTGAGCGGTGAACGCGGCGCCGACCCTTCGTTGGGCCTCATCACAAACGGAGAGCCGGATCGCCGGGAATATCTTGACCACGACCCTTATCGATCAGATGCTGACATCCGGTCTCCGGGTCGGCGGTGCCGTGGGTGTGACCCGCCACGGCCGGCGCGCGGATTCCTGGGACGGCGCCATGCGATCCGCCTGTGGCGCGTCCTGACAAGAGAGGGCTGACGCCGTGCTGCGAAGGTTTGTCACTCTGTTGTCCGCATTGCTCCTGGTGCCTGTCATGGTCGTGCCGCCCGCGCACGCCGGCGGCCACCGGCCGCGCCCGGTGATCTTCGTACACGGATTCAGCGGCTCGGGAGGGCAATTCGAGACCCAGGCGCGGCGGCTGGCCGGCAACGGATATCCGGCCGACTACATCGAGGCCCACGAGTACGACTCGCTGTTCACCGTGAACACCCAGGAGCAGGTGTTCGCCGCCCTCGACCAGCGGATCGCCCGGCTGCGGAAGAAGGCCGAGGCCGACCAGGTCGACCTGCTCGCGCACTCGCTCGGCACCAGCCTCATGCAGACCTATCTGCGGAGCTCTCCCGCACGGGCGGCGACCGTCGCGCACTACGTCAACCTCGACGGCGCGTCCTCGGCCGACCTCCCGGGCGGCGTACCGACCCTCGCGGTGTGGGGCGAGGGCTCCACCGAACGCCGGATCGGCGGCGCCACCAACGTCTACTTCTCCGGGCAGTCCCACACCCAGGTCGTCACCTCGCCCGAGACCTTCGCCCAGTTCTACCCGTTCCTCACCGGCCGGGCGCCGCGTACCACCGCGGTCATCCCAGAGCACCACGTACGCCTGTCCGGCCGCGCCGTGCTGTTCCCGACCAATGTCGGCGCCGCGGGCGCTCGCCTGGAGATCTACCAGGTCGACCCGCGCACGGGCGCGCGCAAGACCCGCCGGCCCGCCGCCGCCTACCGCATCGGGGACGACGGATCATGGGGCCCGTTCAAGGCCCGTGGTGACGCCCACTACGAGTTCGCCGTGGTGTGGAGCCGGACGGCCGTCCACCATCTGTACTTCCAGCCCTTCCGCCGCACCGACGCCCTGGTCCGCCTGCTGACGAGCCGGCCGGGTGAAGGCCTCGCGGCCCTCATCGAGGTCGGCGAGCGCCACTCCGCCCTCGTCCTCAACCGGCAGAAGGAGTGGTGGGGCGACCAGGGCGCGGCCGGCGACTCCCTGCGGGTCAACGGCCGCGAGGTGCTGAACGCGGCCAACACCCCACGGACCAAGCGGACGATCGGGATCTTCGCCTACGACGCCAAGAGAGACGGCGTCACCGACCTGAGCGCACCGATCCCGCAGTTCTTCGCGCAGCCCTTCATCAGCGGGGTGGACCTGTACATCCCCGCGCGCGGACGGCCCGACCGCCCGATCTCCATCGTGTCCCGCCCCCGCGGCGGAGCCGGCCACATCGACGCGTTGGCAATCCCCTCGTGGCCGTCGAACGAACACCGGATCTCGGCGCAGCTCGACGACTACGTGCGCTGACGCTCGGCAACTGCCGACCGCTAGCCTGCGCAGCAGGCACGCACCGAAGAGTAGAGCCGGGAGGCGGGCGGCTCAGAGATCCTTGGACGGCGCCGTGGCCGTCGACAGCTGGCTCAGCCATTGGACGCAGTGCGGGCGCCGTCGGAGTGGATCTTTGTGAGATACGATCCAGCAGCGTCTCGGGGGAGCGCATGCCGAGCAGCAGTTCGTACTCAGGGAGCGGCCGTGGACCCCGACTGGCGCCGGATCGCCGAGGAATTCCGCAGGCGCGAGACCGTCGAGATCACGAAGGCGATCGAGGACACGGGGCTCAACGTCAAGGCCTTCGAATCGGCTCTGAACGGCCGTCCGATAGATGACGCCCTCAAGACGGAACTGCGGTCGCTCTGGCACACCGCGGCCGAGTCCGACGCGCACCTGCTGCTGGCCCTCTACGTGTACGCACGGTGCCAGCGATCCTGGGAACTCTCCATCGAGCACGTACCGCTCATCGCCCGCACGATCGACGAGATGTACGCGGCCTGGCAGTCCGTACGTCGCCCGGGAGCGGGAGGGCGCCAGGAACGGGCGGCGGAACCGCTGGTCGGCACGCTGCTGGAGCAGTCGGTGGCGCTGAAGGACTGCATGGCCGTCGAGAACGCCTGCCAGTGCTCGTGTCCCGTCGCGCTGGCCCGCCACGCCGAAGCGGTCGCGAGCCGCTCCGAGCGGCTCGGCGATGACCTGCGTGCCCTGAACCCGGATGGCGACGCCGACTGCATCGAGATCGTGCATGACATCCTGCGCGCCGACGAGATCACCTATTCCGGCTTGGTCGACGTGGCCGGCAGTGTGCTCGCCGTGCTGGGGGACGAGCCCGACGCGTTGGACACCCTCGACCAGGCGATCGGGACGCTTCAGCGCCATGAGTCCGACCCCGCGATACTGGGCGATGCCCGGGAGAGCGAACTGCGCTCCTACCGGCATGGGCTCATGGCCATGCGCGGATATGTCCTCGACCCGGCGATCCCCCGTCTCGAACTCACCGAGGCGGGATTCATCTATGTCTTTCCCTTCGCGTTCGACGGGGTCTCCCCAGAGCAGGCCGGCGAGGCCGCGACCCGCATGTGGGGAGACGGCCACGGAACCGCCGGGCTCGCGGGCCAGGTCCCCTATTACGCCCGGCCGAGCGAGTTGAGCGACATCTGGTACTGGGGACACCGTGACCGCCCGTCCTACGGCGGCGTGACCATCGTGCTGCCGGCTCTGTCCATCACCACGACCGCCGGTGAGCTGATCGAGGACTACCGGGCCGAGATCCGCCTCAATGACCTGGGCAATCACTACGTCCGCATCGAGAGCCGCCGAGCGGCCCTGAACCTGCACCAGACCAACCAGGGCTTTCGCCGCGGCTCGCGCTACATGGGCGAAGAGGTGATCCACGGCGAACGCGGCGGCACGTGGGCGAGGTTGCGCGACTACGCCGACGAACTCATCAACGATCTCACGCTGGCGGTCGGCGGCGACGCCGACCACGTCGTCAAGGACGTGGACGGTGACGGCCATGTCCTTCTCGAGATCCGCGCCGCCGCCGCCACCGCGGACGCCGGCGGGAAACGAGCGGCCACCCGCGAGGACATTCTCCAGGCCGCCGGGCCGCTGATCTCTCAGTCGGTGCAGTCGCTGGCGACGTCCCTGGAGGAATGGGTGCGCTACCCCCATCCGCGCTCTCCAGAGGACGTGCTGGAGGGCTGCGCCTTCACCGACTCCCTCGGAGTGCGGACCAACAACACGACCACGCTGTTCCTGCCGGGGGCGCCGAACTGGTCGTGGATCGAGTACGAAGAGGTCGTCGAGTTCGCGGCCTCGGTGTCCGCGCTCTTCCGGCTGTGGCGGCATCAGATCGACCGGGAGTTCGAGCAGGTGCACGCCGAGGTCAAGCGGCACTCCGCCACTCCGCAGGGCGCGAGCACCGGCAACGAGCCGGCGCTCGCCGACCTCCGCCTGTCGCTGGGCGATTTCATGGCCGAGGTCAGCGAGCGACGCGCCAAGCTCCGTTCCGATCAGCTGGTCGCGTCGGCCGTGGCCCGCCGGTTCATGGACAACCTTTTCTCGGCCGCCGACATCGCCCGCCTGGAGTCCGAGCTCGACGTCCACATGGCCGAACTCGACGCGCTTTACGGACGCCTCACCACCCACCTCGACGTACTGCAAGAGCGTTCCACGCGCCGCTATCAACGCTTCATCGAGTTCGTCCTGGCCGGTGTGACGCTCTTCTCCCTCGCCGAGCTCCTCGGGCTCGTCAACGACCTGTTCTTCTCCGGCAAGAAGGTCCAGACCCATGGCTGGGTCGAGATCGTCGTCTTCCTCATGTTCGCGCTCACCGTGATGACCGCCATCGCGCTGGCGCGGCGCCGCAGCTGACGAGAGCCCGGCCCGGCATGTTCCAGGGCGATTAAATCTGGATCGCCCCGTTTCGGCCGTGTTTCTTCCTCTATCCGAGCTGCCGCCCGCAATGGATAGTGGACATGTGAGCAGCGTTTCCACTGATCCGCCTGCGAATGATCCGCATCCGGCCGATCCGACCGCGATGCTGCGCGTCGCCCTGGCGGAGGCCCGTGCCGGGTACGCCGAGGGGGGTGTGCCCATCGGAGCGGCACTGTTCGGCCCGGACGGCGGGCTCCTCGGGCGAGGGCGCAACCGGCGCGTACAGGACGACGACCCGTCGGTGCACGGCGAGACCGCGGCGTTCCGCGACGCCGGGCGCCAGCGGAGCTACCGCGGCACCACCATGGTGACCACGCTGTCGCCGTGCTGGTACTGCAGCGGGCTGATCCTTCAGTTCGGCATCCCGCGCGTGGTCGTCGGCGAGGACCGGACGTTCGAGGGCAGGCACGCCTGGCTGGCCGAGCACGGCGTCGAGGTGATCGTGGTCGACGATCCCGAGTGCGTCGAGCTGATGACCACCTTCATCAAGGAGCGCCCCGACCTGTGGAACGAGGACATCGGAGCGGACGAATGAGCAGCACTGTCCCGATCATCGATCTCACCCCGTGGTTCGAGGGCGGCGAGGCGGGCAGGCGAGCAGTGGCGGCGCGCGTCGACGCGGCGCTGCGCGAGGTCGGTTTCATGGTGATCACCGGCCACGGGGTTCCCGCGGCGCCGCGCGATGAGATCCGTACCGCCGCCAAGCGGTTCTTCACCTTGCCGGCGGAGATCAAGGAGCGGTACGCGGTGACGGTCGGCGAACGCGGCTGGCTTCCGCCCGGCGTCGAGGCCAACGGCTACGCCGAGGGCACCGAGACCCCACCCGATCTCAAGGAGACCTTCGCGGTCGGGGCCGACGAGCCGATCGGCGACGCGGAGATCGACGACGAGTGGTTCCTGCCCAACGTGTGGCCGGACGAGGTTCCCGAGCTGGAAGGGCTGCTGACCGGCCATCTGACCGAGATGCGCGCGCTCGCGGACGAGCTCCTCGTGCTCTGCGCCACGGCGCTGGACCTGGCGCCGGACTTCTTCACCTCCCGCGCGGGTCATCCCTCGTACACCCTGAACGTCAACCGGTATCCGCCGCTGTCGCAGCTCGGCGAGCCCGAGCCGGGCCAGTTCCGGATCGGCCCGCACACCGACTTCGGCACCGTCACGATCCTCGACCGCCAGGACGGCGTCGGAGGCCTGCAGGTCTACCTGCCGGATGGCGGGTGGGCGAACGCGCCGTACATCGAGGACTCGTTCACCATCAACATCGGCGACCTCCTCGCCCGCTGGACCGGCGGCCGGTGGAAGTCCAACCGGCATCGCGTGCTGCCACCCGACCCGAGCGCGCCCGACGAGGAACTGGTGTCGCTCGTCTTCTTCTACGAATGCGACCCGGACGCCCTCGTCGAGTCGCTCGGCCCGCCGCTCGGCCGGATCTCCTACGGTCCCGTACGCGCGCACGACTACCTGCTCGAAAAGCTCGACGCCATCACCATCGGCTGACAGAGGACTCCCCCGCATGACCACGCTCGAGAACAGTCCCACGCCGTCCGAGGTCGTCGTACGGGAGGGTGAGTACGGGAAGAAGATCGCCACCGTCGAACCCGGCGGTGTGGGCTTCATCCCGCTCACCGAGCGGCACGGCCGCCCCCTCAACCTGCTGTGGACCTGGACGTCGCCGAACCTGGAGTTCGCGACGGTCTTCCTCGGCGTGCTCGCCGTCGCCGCCTTCGGGCTGAGCTTCTGGCAGGCGGTCGCCGCGATCGTGCTCGGCACCGGCCTCGGCGCGGTGGCCCACGGCGTGCTGTCGGCCCGCGGCCCGGGCCACGGGGTCGCGCAGATGGTGCTCGGACGGGTGCCGTTTGGGTTCCGCGGAAACATCCTGCCCGCCTCGCTCAACACCGTCGCGGGCGGCATCGGCTGGTTCGCCGTCAACAGCGTCAGCGCGACGCTCGCCCTCAACACCCTGACCGGCCTGCCGAAGCCCCTGTGCCTGACCGTCGTGGTCGGTGCCCAGGCGGCGATCGCGTTCTTCGGCCACAACCTCGTGCACGCCTTCGAGCGCTACGCGTTCCCGGTGCTGGCAGTGGTCTTCGGCGTCGTCACAGTGATCATCCTGTCGAAGGCGGATTTCGGCGCGCCGGGAGCCGCGGACGGCGGAGGCGTGGGCGGCTTCCTGATCGCGATGGCCGCCTCGTTCGGCTACGCCGCCGGATGGAACCCGTACGCGGCCGACTACACCCGCTACCTTCCGGTCGAGGCCGACCGGCGTGCGGTGGGCCTGTTCGCCGGGCTCGGCGTCTTCCTGGGCTGTGTCGTCCTGCAGATCGTCGGGGCGGCCTCGGTGACCATCGGCGGTGACGCCCTGGGGGACCCCACCGGCACCTTCACCGGACACCTGCCCGCCCTCATCGCCGATCTCACTCTGCTGGCGATCACGCTCGGCGCCGTGGGCGCCAACGCCATCAACATCTACTCGGGGTCGATGTCGTTCGTCACACTCGGCATCAAACTGCCGCTGCCGTCCAAGGTGCAGCGGGCGATGGTCGCGCTGGTCTTCGGGGCCGTCGGGCTGGTGGTCGCCTACTTCGGGCTCGATGACGCGGGCCACGACTACGAGACCTTCCTGCTGATCATCGCCTACTGGATCGGCCCGTGGCTGGGCGTCGTCCTGGTCGACCTTTACCTGCGCCGCGGTAAGCCGATCGACCACCTGTTGTTCGACCCGCTGCACCGCAACCGGGCCGGGCCGACCGCGATGGCCGCCGGCGTGGTCCTGTCCGTGTGGCTCTTCTCCAACCAGGAGAAGTACGTCGGCCCGATACCGGACAGGTTCGGCTCGGTCGGCGACATCACCTTCGAGGCGGGATTCCTCATCTCCGCCGGCCTCTACCTCGTGCTGCGCCCCCTGCGCCGTTCCGGATGACCTGGCCACGCGTCTCCAGAGTTCCCGCCTCAGATCTTCCCCTTGACCTCAAGCCCGGTTGAGTTTCTAGCGTGGCCCGTGATCGACGAGCCGCGGTGGCCGGGCTGGACCGAGCCACCCGCTCCTGGGGAGAGGGCAGCATCTATGGCTACGACGGAGGAAGGCACCGACGGCCGACCGGCCGTGACCGTGATCGGTCTGGGGGAGATGGGCTCCGCGCTGGCGGGCGCCTTCCTGGACGGCGGGCTCCCTACCACGGTATGGAATCGGACGCCGGACAAGGCCGATGCCCTGGTGGCCAAGGGAGCACGATGGGCCGCGACGGTTCGTGCGGCCGTCGCTGACAGTGCGCTGGTGGTCGTCAGCGTGAAGGGCAACACGGTCGCTCGTGAGCTGTTGGAATCGGCGGGCGACGCATTGGCCGGCCGCGCCGTGGTCAACCTGACCGATGGGACGTCCGCGGAGGTCAAGGCCGTGGCCGAGTGGGTCGCCGGCCAAGGAGCGCAGTACCTGCACGGGCAGATCATGACGATCGCCCCAGGGGTGGGGCATCCGGAGGCGGTGGTGTTCTACGGTGGCGCGAAGGCCGTGTACGACCGCCATCGCCGGGCCCTGCGGCTGGTGGGCGGCCGGGGGAGCCTGGTCGCGGGCGATGCCGGCGTTCCGGTCCTGTACGGAATGGCCGTGCACGACACCATGTGGGGAACGCTGAACGGTTTCCTGCACGCGGCCGCGCTGCTGTCGAGCGAGGGCATCGATGCGGGGCGGTTCTTGGACCACGCAGGCGCCTCGGTCTCGGCGTTGCTGTCGTTCCTGCCGTCGATCGCCGATCGGGCCGACCGTGGCGAGCACGCGGTGGAGCACGGGGCGCTCAAGCATCATCTGCCCTCGGTCGAGGACCTGGTCCAGGAGAGCCGGGCGCGGGGCGTCGATGACGAATTTCCCGGCTACACCCTCGCTCTGGTGGCCAAGGCCGTCGACCGGGGCCATGCCGACGACGACTACTCACGCCTGTTCGAGCACTTCACAAAGCGGTGACGAGCCGCGCGGACTCCGCGCCCCGTCACATGATCCACGGGGCAGGCACTAGTGGGCGACGCCGAGGCGGCCGCCTCGCACCACCTCACCCGGAACGGCGGTGGGCACGGCGTCGAGAACGGGGCGGAGCGGCCGCACCTCGGCTCGCAGCGCGTCGGCGACGACCAGCGAACGGTCGGGCACGGTGACCCAGCCTTCGCCGTCGTCATGGGGTTCGCTGGCGACCAGCACGCCCTCGCCGGTCTTCCGGTAACAGAGGGTCTCGGCCCACGTCGTGGCCACCACCCGGGTGCCGTCGGTGGCCAGCATGTTCAGGCAGGCGCTCGGGTCCAGGTCGACGACGGCGTAGAGCAGGCTCTCGACCGCGTCGACGAGCGTCTGGCCCATCGCCAGGCGCTGCCACAGCAGAGCGGCGAGGAACGCCGAGTCGCAGGCCGACTCGGGCTCGCGGCCGGGCTCCAGCAGCGAGGCGGTCTTCTCGACGCTGAGGTTGCCGTTGAGGCTCAGCAGATGCCGCCCGTCGGTGAAGGGCGCGTTGGCGGTCTCCTCGATCGGCATCCCAGGACTGGCCGCCCGGGCCGCGCCGAGTACGCACGACGCGGAGATGTCAGGGGCGAAGGCCGGGAACCCGGCGTCGTCCCAGATCGGCACCACCGTGCGGTAGACCGACGGCGAACCGTTCTGGTGATACGAACCGTTCTCGGGATGTGAACCGTTCTCGCGATACGAACCGTCCGTGAGATACCAGCCGGCGCCGAAGCCGTCCTTGTTGACCAGGCCGATCTGCTGCCAGCGCGGAAGCCTGGCCTGATGGGGCAGGCCATAGCTCGGCGCGAAAAAGAGCTCATGCAGCGTCTTGGGTGTTCCGACCCAGGTGAAATGACGGCACATCGACGTGAGATCTCCCCTCGCTTGCGGACACACGCCACCGCGATGACGCGGTGGTCATTCCTTCCTCTTACACCCCGTGGTTCTGTAGCCACAACTCCAACAGGGCCACCTGCCACAGTTGGCTGGCGCCGAGCGTCGTACGGTGCGTGCTCGGCGCGGCGAGCAGGCGCTCCACGTACTCCGGGCGGAACAGCGCACGCGACTTCGCCGCGGGCGCGGCCAGCGCCTCACGCACCATCTCCAGGTACGGCCCGGACAGATGCCGGATCGCCGGCACCGGGAAGTACCCCTTGGTTCGATCTATCACCTCGTCGGGTACGAGCCCGCGCGCGGCCCGCTTGAGCACGCCCTTGCCGTCCTCGGCGAGTTTCAGCTCCGGTGGGCAGGCGGCGGCGAGTTCGACGAGGTCGTGGTCGAGGAACGGCGTGCGCGCCTCGAGCCCCCAGGCCATCGTCATGTTGTCGACGCGTTTCACCGGGTCGTCCACCAGCATCACCGTGGTGTCGAGCCGCAGCGCGGCGTCCACCGAGGTCTCGGCACCGGGCTGGTCGAAATGCCGTCGGACGAAGTCGAACGCCGCGTCGTCGTCGAGCAGGTACACCGGGTTCAGGATTCCGACGAGCGCGTCGTGCCTGCGGTCGAAGAACACCCGCGCGTACGACTCCGCCGCGTCGGCGCGCGGCACGTCGGCCAGCGGCGGATACCAGTCGTACCCGGCGAAGACCTCGTCGGCGCCCTGCCCCGACTGCACGACCTTGACATGGCGCGACACCTCCTGCGACAGCAGGTAGAAGGCCACCGCGTCGTGGCTGACCATCGGTTCGCTCATGGCGCCGATGGCGCCGGCGAGGGCGGGCAGCAGCCGCGAGTCGTCGATGCGGATCCGGTGGTGGTCGGTGCCGAAATGCTCGGCGACCAGGTCGGAGTAGACGAACTCGTCGCCCGACTCGCCGCCGGCCGCCTCGAAGCCGATGCTGAAGGTCGTCAGATCCCGCTGGCCGGCCTCGGCGAGCAGCGCGACGATGAAGCTCGAGTCCAGGCCGCCCGACAGCAGCACCCCGACGGGCACGTCGGCGACCATGCGCCGGTCCACGGCGGTGCGCAGCCCCTCCAGGACCGCCGTGCTCCAATCAGCAGCGCTCCGGTCGGCGGGGCTCCGGTCGGCCGGGCTGGTCTCCGGCACGTGGGTGAAATCGGGCGCCCAGTAGCGGTGGTCCTCGACCGTTCCGTCCGCCCGGATCGTCCGTACGGTCGCGGGCGGGAGCTTCTCGACACCCGCGAAGATCGTGCGGGGCGGCGGCACGACCGAGTGGAAGCTCATGTAGTGGTGCAGCGCCACCAGGTCGAGTTCGGTGTCGACTCCGCCGCCCGCCAGCAGCGCGGGAAGCGTCGAGGCGAAGCGCAGCCGGGCGGTGTCGCGGGTGACGTACAGCGGCTTGATGCCCAGCCGGTCACGGCCGAGCACCAGCGTCCCGGAGTCGCGCAGCGCGACGACGAAGGCGAACATGCCCTTGAAGTGGTCGACGCAGTCGCGTCCCCACCGGTGGTAGGCCTTCAGCAGCACCTCGGTGTCGGAGGTGGAGAAGAACCGGTAGCCCTCTTCGCGCAGTTCCTCGCGCAACTGCTTGTAGTTGTAGAGACAGCCGTTGAAGACCCCGGTCAGGCCGAGTTCGCTGTCCACCATGGGCTGGGCGGCCCTGTCCGACAGATCGATGATCTTCAGGCGGCGGTGGCCGAGCGCGACCGGGCCGTTCGACCACACGCCTGAGCCGTCCGGCCCGCGCGGCTCCATCGCGGCGGTCATCCGGGCCACCGCGGCGACGTCGGCGAGCCCGCCGTCGAGCCGCAGTTCACCGCTCAGCCCGCACATGGGCGGCTCCAGAAGGTCATGAGGGGGGATCCTTTCTACGCGAACCTCGGGCTACTGCATCAGCCAGGTGTCCTTGGAGCCACCTCCCTGCGAGGAGTTGACGATCTTGCTCCCGGCCGGGGCCACCCGGGTCAGCGCGACCGGCACGACGGCCGGCTCGGCGTCGACGCGGCCGCGTACGACGAAAGCGCGCAGGTCGACGGCGCGCGGTTCGAACCGGTCGCCCGTGAAGGTCGGGTGGGTCGACAGCCGTACGGTCTCCTGCGCGATCCAGCGGGCGGGCTCGGCGAGGATCCGCTCGCGGACCTCGTCCAGCTCGGCGGCCGAGGCGTCCGGGCCGATGACCACACCGTTGCCGCCGTACCCGTCCACCGGCTTGACCACCAGCTCGTCCAGCCGGTCGAGCACCTGCGCGCGCTGCTCGGCGTCGCGGCAGAGGTACGTGGGGACGATGTCCAGCAGCGGGCGCTCCCCCAGGTAGTACTCGATCAGCTGCGGGACGTACGCGTAGAGCGCCTTGTCGTCGCCGACCCCGTTGCCCGGCGCGTTCGCGAGCGTCAGCGTGCCCTGCTCGACCGCGGCGAGCAACCCCGGGCCGAGCGGCCGGCCGTCGGCGCCGATGGCGTCGAAGAGCTCGTCCTCGTCGATCCGCCGGTAGAGCACCTCCACCGGCGTGCGTTCGTCGTCGTCGATCCGCAGGCCTTCGGCGGTGACGAGCAGCCGATCGGGCGTGGCCAGCGGAATGCTCATCTCGCGGGCCAGCAGCCGGTGCTCGTAGAACGCCGAGTCCTCCTCCCCCAGCGTGACCAGCGCCAGCGCGGGCGAGGCGCCGGTGAGCGCGGTGCGCAGCACGCTCAACGCCCGCGCCGGGGCGGGCGTGTGCGAGGCGCGCACCAGCTCGGGCAGCACGCGTGCCGCGAGCCAGCGGTTGGCGAGGGCGTAACCGAGACCCGAGGGCACCCGCAGGTTGTCCTCGAGCACGGCCCATCGCCCCGCCCCGTCCCGTACGAGATCGATGCCCGCCACGGCGCACCGCACCGCCGACCGGGGCACGAACCGGCCGTCCGGTCGCAGCCCCGGCGACTCCTTGATGATCCAGTCCGGGAGCACCCCGTCCTTGACCGCCGCGCGCTCGCCGTACGCGTCGTGCAGGAAGGCCTCCAGGGCCCGCACCCGCTGCGACAGGCCGGCCTGCAGCGGCGTCCAGTCCTCGGCGGCGATCACCCTCGGGATGACGTCGAACGGGAAGAGCCGGTCCTGCTGCTCGCCGTCGACGTGGAACGTCATGCCGAGCTGCCGCTGCACCTCGTCGCGCTGCCGCTCGCGCTCGCGCAGCCCGTCGATGCCGATGCGGTCGAGCGCGGTCATGATCATGCCGTACGGTCCGCGCGCGCTGCCGTCGAACAGCACGGCCTCGTCGGCCTCGGCGCGGTAGCCCGCGAGCATCGTGGTCACCTCTTGGCGGGCCGGTCCCGCGCCGGGCATCCACTCGGTGTTGGCGCGGGTCTCCGCGAGCAGCAGTTCCACCACGTCGCCCAGGCCGCCGCCGGCGAACGCCGCTCGTTGCCGGGCGGCCGAACCGCCCCCGGCCAGCGCCGCCTCGGTCAGCTCCGCGACGAGCTCCCAGTCGTCGGTGCGCTCAAGCGTCGGCCGCAGGTCCGAAAGCAGCCCGCGGAGATAGGCGCCCGCGGGCATCGGCCCTCCGCTGACCGGGTCGACCAGCTCTCCCTCCAGCCCCGATCTGGCCGCGCGCCATGCCGCCGCCCGTACGAGCTCGGTGCGCACCGGCCGGGCCGGCGCTCCGGACGCGATGGCGTCCAGCTCGCGGATCACCAATGCGCGGAAGAGCCCGGCGAGCAGGACGACGTCCTCGACCCGCGGGCAGGCGTCGCAGATGCGCAGCTCCACCGTGGGCAGGTGCGCCGACGGGCGTACGTCGAAATAGATCATGCCCTGGTCGCTGATCACGCCGGTTTTGACGAGGTCGTCCAGCAGCCGGTCGTACTCGCGCGCCGACTCGAACGGCCCTACGGGCCCGGTGGTCGGCCAGCGGCTCCACAGCAGCGTCCGGTAGCTGGCGTAGCCGGTGTCGGAGCCGAGCCAGTACGGAGAGCTCGCCGAGACGGCAAGCAGCGCGGGCAGCCAGGGCCCGACCCGGTGCGCCACCGCCACCGCGAGATCGCGGTCGCCGACGTCGACGTGCACCTGCGCGCCGCAGATGAGCTGCTCGCGGGCGAGCGCCTGATATTCCTCCAGCATGTTCTCGTACCGCGGATCGGGCGTGACCTTGAGCGCGTCGAGGTCCACCACCGGCACCGTTCCGGCCGCCACGATGCCGAGCCCGAGCGGCTCCGCGGCCGCGACGACGCCGCGGCGCAGCGCCGCGAGGTCCTCGGCCAGGTCGATCAGGCGCACGAAGGGCCGGCTGTTGGTCTCGACCACCGAGCGCTGAAGCTCGGCTCCGAACCGTTGCGCGGGCAGTTGCTCCAGCAGACTGTCGGCGCGCGGGAGCAATCGATGCGTCTCGAGGTCGACGGTGTGGAACTCCTCCTCGACACCGACGGCCATCAGCTCTGGACGATCAGCCATCACGCGACACTAGATTCACTGTGTTACATGGATATGTCCGATGCGCGTTCAGCGTGACGCTCCCCATCCGGTCCAGTTGTGACGGCGAGGGAAATGCCCCCAAATCGCGACACTATGCCCTGTATCGCCCTGATCACAGGGGGTCACAGTGCGGTGTCCGCCCGATGACAGGTCCCGGTGGTCAGGTCCCGGTGGTCAGGTCCCGGTGGTCAGGTCCCGGTGGCCAGGTCCCGCTGATCAGGTCGTGGTCAGGTCCGGTGGTCAGGTCACCGGCTCAGCCAGGAGACACCTCTCATCCGAGCAACGCCCATACCGTCTTCCCTCCCTCCCCTTCGGTCCACCCGAACTCGGCGGCGAGTGACATGACGATGTGCAGGCCCCGGCCGGACTCGCTGACGAAGTCGGGCTCTCTCACCCGGGGCAAGGTCGGAGACGGGTCCCACACCTCCAAAAGCGGCCGGCCCTGATTCGGGCCGAGGTAGAGCCTGATGCGCCCCGGCTTCTCGCGGCCCTCGGACACCGTGACCGCGATCGCGTTGGTGACCAGTTCGGAGACGATCTGGTTCGCGTCGTGGATCAGGTCGGCGTACCTCAGGCTGATGAGCTGGTGGCGCACGAACATCCGCGCGATCGCCACAGACTGGGGTACCGGGAACAAGGTCAATTCCAGGCGACTTTTTCCTATTTCAACCGTTATCGCATCCATTGCCATCACCCCCCGACCGTCTCTTCGATCGTCTCTTCGACCTCTTTCCCCGTACACAGGTAAGATCCTCACGAGAGAAGAGCCGCCCCAGCTGTGGGTATTGCTGAACCAGAGCGTCCTGGACCAGCCCTTGGGCGGGCCCAAGGTGATGAGGGCGCAGCTCGCACGGCTGCTCGAAGCCAGCCGCCTTCCCCACATCGTCATCCGCGTCGTGCCGAGGTCGCTCGGCGCCCACATCGGACTGGAGGGATCCTTCGCAGTCACCACCGTGGCCGAGGGAGACGTGGCCTATATGGAGGCCGTGGGAGGTGGCAGACTCTCGTTGGACAAGGCGGAGATCCGGAGATACGGCATACGTTTTGACCGCATCGGGGCGGACGCACTGTCCCGGGACTCGACGAGAGATCTCATCGAGCAGGTGATGGAGGGCATGACATGAGCACCCCCACATGGCGCAAGAGCACCCACAGCGACGCCTCCGGTAACTCCTGCGTCGAGGCCGCCCGGCTCCCCGGTGCCGTCGGTCTCAAAGACGGCCAGAACCCCGAAGCCGGCCACCTCACCGTCTCAGCGGCCGCCTTCGGCGGGCTCCTCACCCGCATCCGCTCCGGAGAACTCGATCTGTAGAGCAACCGGCCGAGCCGGCGATCCTGCGGGTGCGGAATCGGCTTAGGACACGCGTCGGCGGATCCACCAGAAGCTGAACCCCGCGAGCCCGAGGGCGAGGGCGGCGTAGATCGCGGTCTCGTACCACTGGAAGGTCCAGTAGCGGCTGGACGGCTGGTAGGTCACCTGATGCCGGTAGCCGAGCCGCTTTATCTCTGGGAGGCACGACGAAGCGCCCTGCCCGGGTGCCTCGGGTGGTTTGCAGGGTCCTGAGGTCGTGGACACGGGCATGGTCCCGTCGACTTTGCGTCCGGATGCGTCGACGATGTGGCTGGACAGGACCCAGGCACCCGTGCGGCCGGGCACCTGGTTCTTCACCCTCAGATACAACGGGCCGCCGCCGCGCGACCAAGCCAGGCCATCGAGCCTCGATGGGGTGATTTCACCGG
Source organism: Actinomadura sp. HBU206391 (assembly GCF_014323665.1). GTDB lineage: Bacteria > Actinomycetota > Actinomycetes > Streptosporangiales > Streptosporangiaceae > Actinomadura_C. Next base: position 54,713 of record NZ_JABVEB010000021.1, read on the forward strand.
TCGAACGGATCGGGGACACGAAGTGAGGCCGGGCCAGCAGGGGCATGGCGATCTGGAGGGCGACGAACGCGACGAGGGTGATGGCCATGGCGGGGAGGGTGCGGCGGACGAGCATGCCGATGGTGACGCCGAGGGCGAAGGCGAAGGCCGCGTACCCGATCGGGACGATGCCGCGGGCGCCGAACAGCAGGGGCCCCAGCCGCGGGTAGCCATCGGTGGCGCTCTTGTCGATGGGGCCGGCCCACCAGGTCACCGCGAGGCTGCCCAGTCCGGCGGCGGTCATGGCGGCCAGGCCGGTGAGGGCGAGTTTGACGGTCAGCCAGCGGGTGCGGGTGATGCTCTGGTTCCACACCAGCCGGTGTGTGCCGGCCTCCAGCTCACGGGTGATCAGCGGCGCTCCCCAGAACAGCCCGATGAGGGCGGGCAGCACCAGCACGATGGCGGTGACGGCGAGGAAGGCATCCTGCCTTTCCTGGAAGAATCGGCCGAGGAAGTTCGTGCAGCCGCCGCTCTCGGTGGTACACGCGGCGATCCCGGTGGAGTAGTCGTCGGCCAGGCCCGGGCCGGTCAGGCCCAGAATGACGGCCAGCAAAGCCAGGGCGGCGAACATCATCGCGGCCGAAGCGCGGAACTGGCGCCAGGTCAGCCAGATCATCGTTGTACCTCCAGTGCGGGCCTGTCGCCGCGGTCGGTTTCGGCCTGCCGGCTCATGTAGGCCAGGACGAGGTCTTCCAGGCTGACCTGGCCGACGGTCCAGGCGGGGTCGTGTATCGGGTCGTCGGTGCGGACCAGGAGGGTGGTCTGGCGGTCGGTGTGACCGGCGGAGATGACCTGCTGACCTGCGGGGAGCGTCTTGGGGTCGCGGCGGGGGCCGGTGAGCCGGTGGTGGGTGGCCAGCAGTTCCTCGACCTCTCCGGCCACCTGGATGCGCGAGTCGACCAGGACCACGAGGTAGTCGCAGACCCTTTCGAGGTCGGCCACCAGGTGCGAGGACAGCACCACACTGAACTCGTGTTCTGCGACGGCCTCCATCAGGCTTTGCAGGAACTCGCGGCGGGCGAGCGGGTCGAGCGCGGCGACCGGCTCGTCCAGGATCAGCAGCTCTGGTCGTTTGGCGACGCCCAGGGTGAGGGCGAGCTGAGCACGTTGACCACCCGACAACTTCGCCGCCCGGCGAGCGGGATCGAGGCCGAGCCCTGCGATCCGCTCGTGTGCCAGCGCGTCGTCCCATCCGGGGTTGAGCCGGGCGCCGAGCCGTAGATGGTCGGCGACGCTCAACCCGGCGTAGGTGGGGGTGTCCTGGGCGACGTACCCGACCTTGGCCAGCTGTGCCGGGCCGTCGGCGGGGCTGCCGCCGAGCACCTCGATGTCACCAGATGTCGGTGGCAACTGGCCCACGGCCAGGTTCAGCAGCGTGGTCTTTCCCGCTCCGTTGGGGCCGACCAGTCCCACCACGTGCCCGGCCGGGATGTCCAGGGTGCAGTCGGTCAGCGCCCAGCGCCGCCCGTACCTTTTGCCCAGCCCCTGGGCCTGCAAGACGGCGGTCATGCTATTTCCTCCTGAGCGGCGGCCCGAAAGGTGGTCATGAACAGCGCCTCGATGCTCTCCTCGTCCAGACCCGCCCGGCGGGCCTTGGCCAGCCAGCGCCGCAGGTCCTGACGCAGCGGCCCGTGCGCGGCCAGCGAGGCATCGGCCAGCGTCGCCGTCACGAACGTCCCCCTCCCCGGCCGGGCCGCCACCAGACCGTCGTGCTCAAGCTCCCGATAGGCCTTGAGCACCGTGTTCGGGTTGATCGCCAACCCCGCCACCACCTCCTTGACCGTCGGAAGCTGATCCCCCTCCGCCAGCAACCCCAACCGCAGCGCCTGCCGAACCTGACGCACCAACTGCAGATACGGCGAAACACCCGAGCGCGCGTCCAGGTGGAACTCGATCACCAGGGTCCCCATTAATCTAGGTATCTAGCACAATATGATCCTAACTAGATCCGCTGTCAAGGAGAGTCGCCCGGCCGGACGCAGCCGGCCAGGTGGGTTGCGGGCAGGCGCGCCGTCGGCGGCGGGCCGGCGCCCCAGGTGTTGAACGGCCGGCCTGACCAGAGCGTGACCTTTGCTCGCGCAGGTCACGGCGCCGGTAGCAGAGCGCGCGGTTTCGAGCAGATGGTCGTCGGCATGGACTCGTCGACTTCGGCGACGCGATCCTGAAAAGAGCCGACCTCACCACACGTACACTTTGTCCTTCACTCGCCATTCGGGTACACCATCGCGCGACGACCGTTCCGTCACCGCGAGCAACGTGAGCGCGATCCGTCGTACGTCGTCTCTCCCGGGACATAATGCGTGGCGCCTTGGTCCCATAAGTCCTACCCACGACCCGAAAGCGAACGTCCGCCAGATGAGGCCCGGGCTTGGGCCCCAGGACCCTGCCACTTGCCCTGTTCGGATCCGTACGGTTTCCGAATGCGGCAGTTTGTACCACTCCGAGCAACGATTGAACGCGCAAATCGTGGCGACAGGGGCGAAGGCCCCGTATCATATGTGGTAGGGGTTCTCCTTATCGCGGCCATCACCGCCGCCGTCGCGTCCACCGGTCTGGGTGGCACCGTAGTGTCAGGTATCGAAAAGGCAGTCTGCAGGGTAGGAGGCGGCGAGTGCCCGCCCGCCAGGAGTAAGCCGGTCGCAGCCCCCACGCCGACACCGACACCGACGTTCCGCAGGCCCGGTATTCCCCGAGGGGGAAAGCAATTCGCACCTCAAGCCCTCCAGCCCCCTCCCAGCACATCGCCCCCTGCGAATCCAGGGAACCAGATAGAGAACCAGATTCAAGACGCGCTGGACAGACTGTTTTCGCCCGGGCAGTCCGACAAGTCTCGATGGGACGAGCCGGAGATGCAGTCGGCTCGGGAATTGCAGCAGCAGCTGGGCATTGAGGTCGTTTCTCGGGCGGGCGGCGGCAACGTCTACGATAAAGACAATAGAATCTTCTACCTTGACACGACCACAACGGGCGCCGAACAGGACGATTTCCGCATCAGAACTCTTTGGGATTTCAGCCTGGAGCCCCCAAAGGGCGGACCTGATGCCACCAAGGTGTCGCGCGACCAGTACATACAGCAGCACCTGGATCGCCTGACCGACTTCTACAGCGCACAGGCCGTCTTCGGCATCGAGCAGTCCTTGAAGAGCTACGCAGGCGGACCGGCACTCGATCCCGCGAAGGTACAGCCGCTCTACTGGGAGGCCTACCTCGCTGGCTATGGAGCCGTACCCGGCTGGCTCGTCAACGATGAAGCCGCTCGAGCCGGCGGACGCCAGGCGGTCTTCAACGCGATAAAGGAAAGCAACAGGAGCATGAGTCTCGGGCAAGAATGGGACGCCGCTCAGAGTGCTCCTAAGCGCAGCTGGAAATGCGCGTGGCTGTGGAAATGCTCGTGACCACCGGCCGGTCTGGCGACAGCGCGGGCCGACCGTGCTGTCGCCAGACCGGCCTGTTGACATCGGTCGCTCTCGGCCGCCCGGCAGCGCTCCCTTCGGCCCACCGCACCCTGATCCGAACAGCGGAGAGACAGGGCCCATCTTGGGCCCCAGTACCCTGCCGCCGGCTGGATCTCGTTGCAGGTCAACGGGATCAGTTCGTCTGGGTCGGTCGGCGGGCGCGCTCGTGTGCGGTGGCCGCGGCCAGGAAGGCGTGTGCGAGCATCGAGAGGGTGACCCAGCGGTGCCAGGACGTCCAGCGCCTGATCTGGTGTTCGTCCAGTCCGGTCAGACCCTTGCCGGACTGGAAGGTCTCCTCGACCGTCCACCTGCGTCCGGCCACCTTCACCAGCGTGGTCAGCGGTACCGGCTTTGCCGCGTAGCAGCGGTAGAAGGCGAGTTCGCCGGTGCGCCGGTTGCGGCGGACGAGCAGATGGCGATGGCCTGGCCGGTGATCGGCGATGGCGGCCAAGGCCCAGTCGTTGAAGCGATGCCGCTTGGCCCCGGCGCCGGCGGAGAGCTTCTGCCAGGCCCGCTTCGGTAGCTTCTTGACGAGGGCATCGGCGCGGAACTTGCCCGCGCGGGTGGTGATCTGGGTGGTCGCAGGCGACGGCGAGGACGTAGCCGACCTCGCGCCCTTCCAGCGCGGTCCGCAGATGTGGGTTGCCTCCGTAGACCTCGTCGCCAGCCACCCAGGACGCGGGGACGCCGGCGTCCAGTGCGCGGCCGATCATGCGGGCGGCGAGCGCGGGTTTCCCGGCGAAGCCGACGGTGTCAGGTACCCCGGCCGCCTGGCAGCGGGCCGCGTCGTCGGTCCAGGAGCGCGGGACGTTCAGTTCCCGATCGATCGCCGCGTGCCCACGCGGGCTGGAGTAGGCGAGCTAGACGGCCACCTGACTGTTCTCGATCCGCCCGGCAGTTCCGGTGTACTGGCGCTGCACGCCCACGGTGGCGGTGCCCTTCTTCAGGTCGCCGGTCTCATCGACGACCGGCACCGCGTCCTGGTCGTGCAGCTGCTCAACGACGAAGCCGCGGAGGTCGTCGCGGACCGCGTCGGCGTCCCACTTGGCCCTCGACAGCAGGTGCTGCAAGCCATACGGGGTCGCGTCCCCGGCGTACTCGGCGAGCGTCCAGCAGTTCTTGCGAGGCAGGTCCGACAACAGGCCGAGGACGAACTCCCGTGCCCGGCGCCGCGGTTCCACCCGGGCGAACCGCCCCGCGATACGGTCCATCAGGACCTCGAACATGTCCTGCCAGCAGGCAGGATCTATGCTGTGGCCCGCGGCCACCGTCTGATCTCCTGTCTTCACACGCCGATGATCACCGGTGGTCGCACCCGGTCCCCGGACCGGCCCTCACCAGCAAGAGCACCATCCACGGGTGGAGCGCTACCCGCCCCAGCCGGTGGCGGCCGCTACCTCACACGCGATGTCCACGACAGGCCGCCCGTCGGTCACCACCCGCACGGTGTCCGCAGACACCTGCGCGTCCAGCAGCCGCGCCTTGTAGGCGCTCGCCTTCAGCCCCTGCTCCAGTTCCGAGCCGAGCTCCCGGCCCGCCAACCGCTCGCCCACGGTGGCATCGGAGGCGGTGAGCAGGACCCGTACGACCCGTACATCTGCCCCCATGGCGCGCTCGAACATGCCCGTCGTCCCAGGCAGCACACTCAGGGTGTTCGTATAGATCAAGCGGCGGTAGCCGAGCTCGGCGAAGTTTGCCCACACGGCCGTCAGATTGCGCTCGACGATCTTCGAGCGGTCAGGATCTCCCTCCGGTGCCGGATGCAGCTGCCCCATGAAGTCACCCTCGATGATCGCGTGAGAAACCGCCGCGGCGCGCAGCCGCGCCGAAACCTCCCATCCCACCGTCGACTTGCCCACACCGGCGCGCCCTCCGATAAGCAGTACCTCCGCATGATCCATGGAGGCAGCGTGCCAGCCCGAGACCGCCTCACGCGATCCGATATTGCTCTATGTCCTCCGAGCAGAACTCCAGGCCGTGCCCCATCCCTTCGCCCGGCCGCACCGTGTCACCCGTCGGATCCATGACGCCGTCGAGGAACATCGACTCGATCCGGACATGGTCGTTGAACCACTCGATATGCCGCAGATTGGGACACCCACGCCGCCACTGCGGCGTGCGGACGCGGCGTGTGATCAACGACGTCCGCAGCCCTGCCCGCACCCACCCCACCAACAAGATCACGATCTACAACTGGAGTACTACTAAACTAAGCTTGTTCTTTAACCCTGCGCCCTCGGTTGGCTTGGCCGGCTCGGCCCGGCCGACGACGCCACCGCCCTCACCGCCGCCCAGCTCCGCCAGGTCATCGAACGCCTCCTGCAGGCCGGGCAGCACACACCGGCAGACCCCGACATCTTGATCGCCCCCGACGCCGGATACGACGTCACCCGACTGGCGTTCCTGCTCGCCGACCTGCCGGTGGAACTGCTGGGCCGGATCCGCTCCGACCGGGTGCTGCGGCTGCCCGCACCACCAGGCGATCCCCGCTTCATCGGCCGGCCGCCCAAGCACGGCGGCGAGTTCGCGCTGGGCAACCCCGCCACCTGGCCCGACCCGCACCACACCACGACCACCCCAACCACCCGGTACGGCACCGCGACCGCGATGTCCTCAGACCGGCTCCACCCACCTCCGACCCACCGCGCGGCCTGGCTGGAGCACGCCGGCCCGCTGCCCA
>NZ_JABVEB010000210.1 GCF_014323665.1 Actinomadura sp. HBU206391
TCGGATGGCCTTGTATCGTTCCAAGGAATCCGGAGATTACGGCCGATCCGCAATTCCTGACAGCTTGGCTGACAAATCTGAAGGGCCGCCTGTGGCATCACAACGGCCGGTCGAACGGACCGGCCGAGCTGATGCGGTGCTATGCCTTGTCGGCTTACCTAGCCTGCGCGAGGACCGCCGTCCCGGTACCCGTAACAGCCGGGCCAGCGCTTTCGAAGGCCGCCTTGGTATTTCCTTGGCAACGTAGGATCGAACGCCCGAGCGCCACAACTCTCCAATCACCGCAGAGCACATCACCGCCGCCGGTGGACGGACAAGGTTGATTTAAGGTGAACAGAGCGAGAAGGTCAACGCCTACTTTGTGATGTATCGATCGCAAAGGGTAATGGGCACAGGTGAGAACTGCGAATGTCGATTGAAGGAGTACGCAACCGAGAACCCGGCGTCACACAGATTCTTTTCCGCCCTATGCGTGGTAGAACGGTGATGGTGAATGGCACCTCGGCGACTCAGGCGATGACATCAACGGAAACCGTGCCCTCCGGGCGCCTCATGCGGCGGGGCGCGGCTTTGGTGGGAGCGATGGTCCGGCTCCAGCCAAGACCATTCCTCCTCGCGGTTCTCGGCGCGGTTCTCTATGGCATATCGGTCGTCGCATCCTCGATTGCGCTCGGAAAGGTCGTCGACCATGTGGTGAGCCCTCGTTTCGAAGGAGGCCGGGTCGCGACCGAGGCCATGGCACTCGCCGCCGTCGCACTTGTGACGATCGGCGTCGTCAAGGCCTCGGCCACCGTCCTGCGCCGGTGGATGGCCATCGTCGCCAAGGTGCGTTTCGACGCGAGTCTGCGAGAGAAGGTCGTGCGCCGCGTTCAGGCCCTGTCCTTCGAGGACCACCAGAGACACCGGACCGGGGAACTCCTCGCCAACGCCAGCGCCGATCCCGAGGCGGCCGCCGAGATGCCGTCCCAGCTGACACACGTGTTCGGTGTGGTGGTGCTGTTCGCCGTCGCCGGCGTCTGGTGCTTCGCCACCGACCCGCTCCTGGCCGCCATCGGGCTGTTGATCCTTCCCGCCTTCGCGGGCGTCAATGCCCTTTACCAGCGGCAGGTCGAACTGCCCGCGACACTGGCCCAGACCCGACTCGGCGAGGTGTCCGCCGTCGCGCACGAGAGTTTCGACGGCGCCCTCGTCGTCAAGGCGCTCGGCCGCGACGCGGCGGAGCGTGCTCGCTTCCAGGGGGTGGCCGAACGGCTGCGCGACGCCAAGGTCGAGGTCCACACCAGGAACGCCACCTACGACGTGCTCGTCGAGACGATCCCCGCGCTTGCCATCATCGGCCTCGTGGTGGCCGGCGCCTGGCGGGTCGACAGCGGGGCCATCACGACCGGCACACTGGTCGGCTTCATCAACCTGTTCGCCCTGCTGACCTTTCCGCTGCGGACGTTCGGCTACGCCTTCGGCGAGGTCCCTCGCTCAGTGGCGGGATACGAGCGGGTACGGGGCGTTCTCGACCAGACCCCGCCGAAGCCGTCGAACGGCGCCGCTCGGCTTCCGGCCGGCCCGCTCGACCTCGATGTGTCGGGACTGGGCTTCTCCTACGCAGCGGGCCCGGCGATCCTCACCGGCGTGGAATTCCACGTGCCCGCCGGAGCGACCATGGCCGTGGTCGGCTCCACCGGCTCCGGGAAGTCCACTCTCGTCCTGCTCCTGGCCCGGTTGCTCCGTCCCCGTCCGGGCACGATCCGGCTGGGGGGCCTCGACACGGCCGAACTGGAGCCCGGCGCGCTGGCCGGCGCCTGCGCCACGGTGTTCCAGGAACCGTTCCTGTTCGCCGCCACTCTGGAGGAGAACATCCTGCTGGGCCACCGGATCCCCGCCGCCGAGATGGCCGCCGAGATGGCCGAGGCGCTCCGCCTGGCCGGGATCGACCAGTTCGTCGCAGCACTGCCCGCCGGACCCGCCACTGTCGTCGGGGAGCGCGGCGTCTCCCTCTCCGGCGGCCAGCGCCAGCGCATTGCCCTCGCCCGGGCACTGATCCGGCGGCCGCGTCTGCTGCTGCTCGATGACGCCACGTCGGCCGTCGACCCCACCACCGAGGCCCGTATCCTGCGCGGACTCGCCGCCGAGCGGCCCGACACCACCAAGGTCGTCGTCGCCACCCGGCCCGCCACCCTCGCGCTCGCCGACACGGTGCTCTACCTCGAAAATGGCCGGGTCGCCGGCATGGGCGGGCACCGGGAGCTGCTGGCTCGCGCACCCGGATACGAACGGCTGGTACGGGCGTACGAGCTCGATCGGACCGGCTCATGAGCGCCCCCGAGAAGGTCCTGCCCGAGCCGGCACGCGAGGAGACCGCGGCAGCCGGCCATGCGCAGGCCGGCGGCGGTCGAGGCGGATCCGCGACGGCGAGCTCTCCGCCCACCCCCACCGGTCGTGACGCGCCGGCCGCCGCCGGCGCCCTCGCCGTACTACGACGGGGTGTGCGCGCGAGCCCCGAACTCCGGCGCGGCATCTGGTGGACCATCGCCCTGGCCTGCCTCGGCGGGGCCGGGCGGGTGGCCATCCCGGTCCTCGTGCAGCAGGTACTCGACCGCGGGCTCGCCGGTGGCAGGGCCGACCTCGGAACGGTCCAGGCGCTCGCCATCGTGGCCGCCGTCGCGGTGGTCGGGACGGCCGTCGTCACCCGGGTGACGCAGAAGCGCCTGGTGGCGGCCAGCGAGGATGCGCTCTGCACGCTGCGCGTCAAGGCCTTCGCGCACGTCCACCGGCTGAGCATCGCGCACCAGTCCGCCGAGTACCGGGGGAGGCTGGTGTCGCGGGTCACCTCGGACGTGGAGACGCTGAGCGTCTTCCTGAAGTGGGGCGGCATCGCATGGATCGTCAACGGCGCCATCATGCTCGCCACTCTCGTCGCCATGGCCGCGTACGACCTGCGCATCACCGCCGTGCTGGTCGGTGTGATCGTGCCGCTCGTCCTCGTCCTGCGGCTGCTCCAGCGCCGACTGGGTGACGCGCACGACCTCGTACGCTCCAGGGTCGGCGAACTGCTGACCGTGGTGTCCGAGACGGCGCAGGGCGCCGCCGTGGTACGTGCTTACGGCATAGCGCACCGCACCGACCGGCGCGTCCTGCGGGCCATCGCCCGCTGGCGCGAGGCCAGGATCCGCGCCGGAGTCATCGGGGCCTTCCTGTTCACCTCGGGAGAGCTGTTCTCGGTCCTGGCGGTCGGCGGCGTGATCGTCACCGGGATGGCCCTCGGACCCGCGTCCGGTCTCACGGCCGGGCAGCTGATCGCGTTCATCCTGTTGGTGCACCTCTTCCTCGAGCCGGTCACCGAGTTCACCGAGATCATCGATCACACGCAGAGCGCGATCGCCGGCTGGCGGAAGGTTCTCGACCTGCTCGACATCCCCATCGAGGTCGCCGATCCCGATCCGGGCACTCCGCTCGCGACCTCGCCTCCCACGCTCGCGGTGGAGAGGCTCGCCTATGCCTACCGGTCCGGGCAGCCCCCCGCACTGAAGGACGTCAGCTTCACCGTCGAGGCCGGCGCCCGGATCGCGTTGGTGGGCGCCACCGGCTCGGGGAAGACCACCCTGGCCAAACTGCTCACCCGGCTGGCCGACCCTGCCGAGGGCCGGGTCCTGGTCAACGGGATCGACCTTCGTGACGTCGCGACCGAGTCGCTGCGCTCCCGGCTCGTCATGGTCCCCCAGGACGGCTTCTTGTTCGACACCACGGTGAAGGACAACGTCGCCCTCGGCCGCCCGTCCGCCACCGACGACGAGATCCGGCGCGCCTTCACCGACCTGGGCCTCGATGCCTGGGTCGACGGTCTCCCCCACGGCCTGGACACCCTGGTCGGGCAGCGCGGGGAGAACCTCTCGGTGGGCGAGCGCCAGCTCGTCGCCCTGGTCCGGGCCCACGTCGCCGACCCGGTCTGCCTCATCCTCGACGAGGCGACGTCGTCGGTGGATCCGGCCACGGAGACCCGGCTCTCCCATGCCCTCCAGGCACTCTCCGAGGGCCGGACCTCGGTCACCATCGCCCACCGGCTGGCGACGGCCGAGCGAGCCGACGAGATCCTGGTCCTTGACCACGGCCGGCTGGTCGAAAGGGGACCGCACCGTCGTCTGGTCGCGAAGGGCGGGGTCTACGCCCGCCTGCACGCCGGCTGGCTGGACGTCACCGCCGGCGGCCCGGGGCGCTGACCGACCGGATCAGTGCCCCGTGAGGGGGCTGTCGTCGAACCGGCGCAGCAGGTCCGCGACGCTCTCGTAGAGGGCGACGGCTCCGGCCTCGGCGAGTTCGTGACGGGAGATCCCCCCGGTCAGCACGGCGACGCACGGCACGCCGGCCTTCGCGCAAGCCTGCACGTCCCAGACGGTGTCGCCGACGAACACGGCCCGTTCGGGGCGCGTACCGGCACGCGTCAGGGCGACCTGGACGATGTCGGGCGCGGGCTTGCTCTCCTCGGCGTCGTCGGACGAGGTGGCGACCGTGATCGCGTCCTCGGCGTCCAGCGCCGCTCTCAGCGCCCTCATCTCGCGCTCCGAGGCGGAACTCGCGAGCACCACCTTGAGGCCGCGGCCCGCGCAGGCCCGCAGAAGCTCGGCCGCACCGTCGAAGGCGCGAAGCCGCGTCCAGAACTCCCCGTACAGATGACGGTGGGCGGCCCGGATCTCGTCGTCGGCGGTGCGGTCGCGGTCCTCCGGGAGCGCATGGTCGAGCAGTTTGTCCGAGCCCATGCCGATCGCCCGGTGCACCCGGGCCATCGGTACGTCGTGCTCGTACTGGCGGAACGCCTCCCACCACGTCACCACGTGGATGTAGTTGGTGTCGACGAGCGTGCCGTCGACATCGAAAATCACCGTATCGACCATTGCGGCCACCTACCCGCCCCCGTCGGCGTGAACCGCCACCGGTGGCCGGAACGCCGCGAGTCGCGGCCCCCGGGCCGGCGCGAGAAGGCCCGTGCCAGCGGAGTTTGCGGCGACTTGAACGACATGGCGGCTTAGCCGTTACGAGGGTCGGGTAGTCGCACTCGTACCGACATAATCACTGGTCAGCTGGAGGATGCCATGCTCAGGACAATGCGCAAGCTCGGTGTGTCCTCGTCGATGCTCTACATGGCCGGCTTCGGATCCATCGCCGCGTCGATGGCCGCATGGATGATGTCCCAGCGGCTGGAGGACGCGGGCGTCGATCGCGCCGACCGGTGGGGGATATTCATCGGCGAATGGGCTCCGACGTTCTTCGCGCTCGGTACGGCCATGCGACTCGAAGAGCAGTGGGGTGAGGAGCCAGAGCATGAGGAGATGGAGGACATGCGCACCCGCACTCGGGGCACGGTGCCCGTCAGCTAGGCTCGTCGTCGGCGTCCACCAGGCGGGCGGTGACGGCCGGCGCGGTCACGCGGAACAGGCGATTTGCGCCCGGTATCGCCCCTGTGGTGGCCTTTCGGCGCGTCTGGCGCCCTGCTCGGATCGGGATGCTTGCTTCCACTGCCGGTGATAACGACAATCCGTCTCATGTGCTCCCGGATGACAGCGATCGCTCTCGTACTGCTGGGAATGCTCGCCGGGACGCTGACGATCGGGACGCCCGCTCACGCGGCAGGTGAGCCGAGCGACCGGGTCGTGCTGATCGGGGTGCCCGGGCTGCGCTGGGGCGACGTCAAGCCGAAGGCCACTCCCGTCATGTGGCGGCTGGCGGGTGAAGGCGCGATCGCGAACATCGCCGTACGCGGAGTCGCACCGCTCAGCTGCCCGGCGGACGGATGGTTGACGATCTCCGCCGGCAGCCGCGCCCAGCCGATCGACGGCGACTGCGCACTCCTGCCGGCGCCGCGACGGGACGGATCCGGCGCGTTCGTTCCTGACTTCGGCGAGCTGCGGGCGCACAACGCCGGCACCACGTACGCCGCCCGCGTCGGGCTGCTCGGAGACGTGCTCAACGGGATCGGCGGATGCACGGCCGCGGTCGGGCGTGGCGGCGCGCTGGCGGCGGCCGACTCCTCCGGTCATGTCGACTACTACCGGTCCTCCGTCGCGAAGATGCCCCATCGCGGCTGGACGCGCTGCCCGCTCACCGTCGTGGACGTCGACGACATCGCGCGTACGCCCGGCGAGCGCACGGCGGCGCTGGCACGAGTGGACGACCAGGTAGACAAGGTGCTCTCCCAGGTCCCGGTGGACACCACGATCGTCCTGGTGGGCGTCGCGGACCTCCAAGACCCGGGCCTGCGGGTGGCGGTCACCGCGTGGCGGGGTGACGAGACCAGACGTAAGGCCATCTATCTCACCGCACCGTCCACGCGCAGACCGGGCCTCGTCACCCTGACCGACGTCACGCCGACGGTGCTGCGACTGGCCGGGGCGCCGGTCCCGACGGAGCTGTCCGGCTCGCCATGGGAAAGGGGCGCGGCACGGCCCGCGCGACAGTCGGCAGCGGTCAAGGCGCTGCAGGACCGTGACCTTGCCGCCCGCATCACCCGGGCTCTGGTGGCGCCGTTCAACGTCGCGCTCGTCGGCGGCCAGCTCATCGCGTACGTCCTCGCAGCACTCGCCTGGCAGCGCCGCCGGGCCAGGCGGCGTACGGTGCTCGCGGTGACCCGCTATGTCGCGCTCGCCGCCGCGACTGCGCCCGCCGCGACCTATCTCGCCAACCTGGTTCCGTGGTGGTCGGTCCAGCATCCGTCCGGCGGATTGATCGCCGGGGTGATCGCGGCGGATCTCGCCGTACTCGCGGTCGCGATGAGCGGTCCGTGGCGGCGTCACCCGCTGGGGCCCGTGACGGTGGTGGCCGCGGTGACCGCCCTCTCGCTGGCCGCGGACGCGATCGCCGGATCACATCTGCAGGCCGACAGCCTGAACGGCAACTTCTCGCTGGTCGCCGGACGGTTCTACGGGTTCGGCAACCTCACTTTCGCGCTGTTCGCCACGGCCTCGCTGATCTGTGCCGCGGGACTCGCCGGCCCCGCGCTCGCCGCCGGACATCGTCGTCGCGCGCTGCTGCCGGTGCTCCTCATCGGCGCCGCCGCCATCGTGATCGACGGCTGGCCGGGGTGGGGAAGCGACTTCGGTGGGGTGCTCGCCCTCACGCCGGGCGTCGTACTGCTCGCCATGTGGATCACGGGCGTGCGCGTGTCACCCCAGAGGATGGCGGTGGCCGGGGCGGCCGGAGCTCTGATCGTCTCGGCGCTGGCCTACGTCGACTATCGGCGGCCCGCCGACCAGCGGACCCATTTCGGCGACTTCGGCCAGCAGCTCCTGGACGGCCAGGCCCTCGCGGTCGTCGCCCGGAAGGCCGACTCGATGCTGCACTCACTCGGCAGCGTCTGGCTCACGCTGCTCGTGCCGCTCCCCCTCCTCATCCTCGCGTTCGTCGCGTTGCGCGCCGACGGGCGGCTGTCATCGCTGTTCCAGGAGGCGCCCGGCCTGCGCGCGGGCCTCCTGGCGGTCCTGATCACCGCGATCATCGGCTTCGCCGTCAACGATTCCGGGATCGCGGTGCTCGCGCTCTCGGCGCTGATCGCGATCCCGCTGACACTGGCCGCCGCCCTCTCGACGCTCGAGCGGCGGCTCGGCGTTCCCGATCTCGACGACGGAGCCGTCTGACAGCGAAGCTGACCGGCGGTTGCCCGGGGCCGTCTCGCTTGTTAACGTCTAATTCATAGGAAGCTTTCCTAAGAGATGGTCCCCGAGAGCGAGTTCACTCGCGAGAGGCAGGTGAGCCCCCCGAGGAGACCTCCGACACCGGCTACGGAATCCATGTTTCTCCGCGTCTGCAGCAGGCAGACCACCCCGCCACCAAGGAGAACCACGTATGCCAAGAAAGCTCGGTCTCGCCATCGCCGGATGCACGGCACTCATGCTCCCCGTGGTGTCGGCCACTCCGGCCCTCGCCCACGGATATACCACGTCACCGCCGAGCCGCAGTTCCCGCTGCGCCTCCGGGCAGGTGACGAACTGCGGACCGATTCAGTGGGAGCCGCAGAGCGTCGAGGGGCCCAAGGGCTTCCCCGCGAGCGGCCCACGGGACGGCACCATCTGCGCCGCCGGCGACAGCCGCTGGGCTCCGCTCGACGACCCCAGGGGCGGCCAGTGGCCGGCCGCGCGCCTGACAAGCGGACAGGCGACCGGCTTCAACTGGCGCCTCACCGCCGTGCACGCGACGACCTCGTTCCGCTACTTCATCACCAGGAACGGCTGGAACCGGACGCGACCGCTCACCAGGGCGGCCCTGGAGTCGGCGCCCTTCCTTCGGCAGGACTACGGAGGGCAGCGACCGCCGGCCACTGTGACACACCAGGGCACGATCCCCGCCGGCAAGACCGGCAGGCATCTGGTGCTCGCCGTCTGGGACATCGCCGACACTCCCAACGCCTTCTACTCGTGCGCCGACGTCGACCTCGGCTGACCCTCATCTCCCGACTCCATCGCCGGACCGCTGCTCAGATCGGCGCTCAAGCCGATCTGAGCAGGGCCGCGCGCGTCAGCCCGTGAACAACTGCGTCACCTTGCGGATGAGTTCGTAGACGCCGTAGGCGAAGGGCAGCGCGACCCACGCCCAGGCGAGCACCATCAGGGGAACGCGTCGCTCCTGCTGCTGTTCCGCGGTCACTGCCCGTCTCCCTTCCCGGCGGCGGGCGCCGCCGGCACCACCGCTTCCTGTGCTTGTACCGACTCCGGCGGTTCGTGGTACTTGGAGTTCACCGGACGTACGAGCTCGTTGGCGATGAAGCCGATCGCCAGCAGACAGATCATGATGTACATCGATGTGGTGAACAGCGCGGGACCGGTCTTCCCGGCCTCCTCCTGCGCGTCGGCCACGCCGTTGATGATCAGCGGCCCGAGCACTCCCGCCAAGGACCATGCGGTCAGCAGGCGCCCGTGGATCGCGCCGACCTGGAAGTTGCCGAAGAGGTCCTTCAGGTACGCGGGAATCGTGGCGAAGCCACCGCCGTAGAAGGACAGGATCAACATCGCGCACGCGATGAACAGCGGCTTAGAGGCGTCCTTGCTCAGCGCGATGGTCAGGTAGAGCAGCGCACCGACGCCGAGGTAGACGCGGTAGATGTTCTTTCGGCCGATCAGGTCCGAGGTGGACGACCAGGTGATCCGACCGAGCATGTTGCACAAGGAGAGCAGGGCGACGAACCCTGCGGCGGCGCCGCTGGCCACGGGCGTCGAGGTGTTGGCGAAGAAGCTCGTGATCATCGGCGCGGCCTTCTCGAGGATGCCG
>NZ_JABVEB010000211.1 GCF_014323665.1 Actinomadura sp. HBU206391
GGCGCTGATCTACGTTTCGATCGCGGTCAGCATCGTCTCCGCTCTCTGCCTGGCCATCGGGGTATTCCTGCGCCGCAGAGAGCTGTTCGGCGCGTCGACGTCCTCCTCCGGCAAGGCGCCGAAGGGGCACAAGAAGACGCGCAAGGGGGCCGGCAAGGCCGCCGCCGACTCGAGTCCGGCGGGGGGCGACACCATCGCCGACGACACGCTGACGATTCCGGCCCAGCCGGTCGAGGTGCCCGGCGACGCGCTGGTCTACGTCGTGCGCGGCCGCAAGCGGTATCACCTGGACAACTGCCGTCAGCTCATGGGGCGGCAGAAGGAGGAACTCACCTACGCCGAGGCGCAGGAGGAGGGCTTCAGCCCCTGCACGGCCTGCATGCCCGACACCGCACTGGCGGCGCGCGCCGCGGTGTCCGCGGACAAGGGCCCGGGCACGACCGGGACACCGGAACGGGCCGGCGCCACGACAGGCCGGGGCGATGCCGCCGGATCGGCCAAGAGGCGGCGTGACAAGACCGCGCCGGCCGCGTCCAGTGGTGCGTCCAAGGCAGCCGGTTCCTCCATGGGGGTCGGCGGGCCGTCTCTCGACAAGCCCGCGGACGACCGTGACCGCATGGCCTCCACCGCCGGTGGCGGCGGGCCGCGCGGCCCGCTCCCGCCCAGGGCGCCCTACGCGGGACCCGGGCTCGGCGAAGACGCCGGTGTCGAAGGACGGCACGGGCGCGAAGCGACCGCGGGAGGGCGGCACAGCCGCAAGCGTGACGAGGCGGTCGAGACCGCCGCTGAGCGACCCGCCACCGACAGGGCGGCGGTCGAACGAGCCTCGATCTGGCTGCCACCGGCGGCCGGTGCCCCGGCGCCGCGCCGTTCGGGCCGTCCCGCCGAAGACCAGGCGGTGACCCCGGCCGAGGACGCGGACGAGGTGTCGACGGGCCCGCAGGCACCGCCGCGAGCGCAGGCGGATTCCGCCGCCACCGCGGAGTTCGAGGCCGTGGACCCGCCCGCCGCGGCGTCCCACGGGGCGCCGGACCGCGGGAGGAACGCGCCCGCCGACGCGCGCGACGCCGGGACGGCTCGCCAGACCTCCGCCGACGCGACCTCCCCCGAGGCGACCTCCCCCAACGAGACCTCCCCCGACGCGGCCACGCCCGCCGCCGATGTCGCCGGGCACACCGGAGATCAGGCCGCGGAGAGCGCCGTGGAGACCGCTGACCGGTCCGCCGAGGAGGGGACGGAGCCCCGGGGTGCGGCGTCCGACGCCCGCCCGGACGCAGGCGACGACGGGCCACAGGTCCGGATCCTGAGCGGCACCAAGCGCTACCACCGTGCCGACTGCGCGCTGATCGTGGACATCGGCGACGACGCCGACGACATCGAGGCGCTGCCGCGTGCGGAGGCGACGGCCCGGGGATGCACACCGTGCCTGGTGTGCGAGCCCGACAAGGAGCACGCGCGCGACTGAGCGGACGCGTCGGCTCGCGCGGCCGGCATGCGGCGTCATGCGGCCGGCCGGCCGTGTCGCCAGGCCGGCGGTCTCGGCGGCACCGCGCCGGCCGGGTCAGCTCTCGTCGTGGTCCCGGCGGCGCTCGCGGCTCTGCCGCCTGAACTCCCGTCGGGCCTGGCGAAGCTCGCGTTCCCGGCGGCGCAGCTCCTGCCGGTCGAGGTCGGAGGTGTCCCGCACCCTCTTGACGTCGACGCCGCCGAACAGGGTCACCCCGGTCAGCCGGATGACCGGGGCGTGCGGGTCGAGCGGGTCGTCGGACGGCACCGTGTTCCCGCCGAAGATGGCCACCCCGGAGCTGATGACCCGTACGCCCTCGGGAACCTTGACCTCCACTCCGCCGAAGACGCAGACGATGTTGACGGTCACCTCGCGCTGCGACAGCACGGCCTGCCGGAAGTCGAGCTCCACCCCGCCGAACACGGCGAGCACGGTGGTCTGCGACTCCACCAGCCAGCGGCCCTTGCGCTCCGCCCCGCCGAAGATCGCGACGATGCTGGCGGAGTGGCGGCTCGGAGCGGGAAGGTTCGCGTCCTTGTGGAGTCGGACACCCGGCAGCGGCGGAGCGGCGGAGGAATCCCCTTCGACCGGAAGGTCTTCGATGACCGGGGCGAGCTCGGCGTAGGTCTTGGCGGAGTACACCCGGTCGATGCGCTCCGCGTGCTCCTCGGGCGTGAGGCGGCCCTCGGCGAGGGCCTCTCGCAGCTGGTCTGCGACCCGGTCCCGGTCCGCGTCCGACGCCCGCATCTGGGACGGCTCGGACGGGCCGGTCCGCGGGGACTGGTCTGGAAGGTCCACATCCGCATCATTCCGTACAAGATGTGTCTCGACCAAGCCCGACTCTCCGCCGAGATCTCGCCGTCACCCGGCCGTGGAAGGCGTGGGCGACAGCGAGATCCCGGCGGTGCCGTCAGCCGGCGTCGGATCTGCGGAGCCAGAGCGTGAGCGCGAGGTCGTCGCCGTGATGCGCGGGGAGGTCCTCCTCCGGACTCCGCTGGTGCATCGCCACGGCCAGCACCTCTCCCGCGACCTCGCCGCCGTGCTCGCGCAGCGCGGACTCGACGTCGGGGTCGACGGTCTCCCACCAGAGCTCGATGCGATCGGTCACCTCGAGGCCGCTGGCCTTTCGGGTCTCCTGCACCAGCCTGATGGCCTCCCGGGCCAGGCCGGCACGGCGCAGCTCCGGTGTGACGACCAGATCCAGCGCGATCGTCTCACCTGCCGCGCTCTCCACCGCCCAGCCGGTCCGGGGCCGCTCGGTGACGATCACGTCGTCGGGGCCGAGCTCGACATCGCCGACCTCGGGCACGCTGAACGACACGGTGCCGCTGCCGCGCAGGGCATGGA
Organism: Actinomadura sp. HBU206391; assembly: GCF_014323665.1. Classification (GTDB taxonomy): domain Bacteria; phylum Actinomycetota; class Actinomycetes; order Streptosporangiales; family Streptosporangiaceae; genus Actinomadura_C. The sequence continues at coordinate 2,852 of NZ_JABVEB010000211.1, forward strand.
CCAGCTCGGCCGGGTCCGCGCCCGTCACGGCCTTGGCGACCCGCGGCGTGTCCTTGCCGTAGCGCTTGCCGAGCTCGCGGAAGTTCGGCTTCACCTCGTAGTCGACGAGGTCGTCGCCACCCGCGAGCGCCGTGGACAGGTCCTCGAGGTCGGTGACGTTCAGCTCCTCGGAGATCTGGGCGCGCAGCTCCGCCGGCAGCGAGGCCCAGCCCGGTGCCCCCACGAGGGCCCGGCCGAGGGGCTGGCGGGTGCGTACGGCGGATGCCGCGCGAGCCGCCCGCCCCAGCTCGACCAGCCGCCGGACCAGGGACATCTGCTCGCCCAGGGTCTCGTCGAGCAACTCCTCGGACACCGCCGGCCACGAGGCGAGGTGCACCGACTCCGCTTCGTCGCCCGGCCGGATGACGTCCCAGACGTAGTCGGTGAGGAAGGGCACGATCGGGGCCAGGAGCCGGGTGAGCGTCTCCAGGCACTCGTACAGCGTGGTGAACGCCGAGGCGCCGTCCCGGGTCTCGGGGCCCTCCCAGAACCGCCGCCGCGACCTGCGGACGTACCAGTTGGACAGGTCGTCGATGAACTCGGCGAGCCTGCGGCCCGCGCGGGCGGTGTCGAAGCCCTCGAGGGCGGTGTCGACCTCACGGACGGTCCGGTGCAGCTCGGCGAGCACCCACCGGTCCAGCAGCGGCCGGTCGGCGGGGGCGGGCGCCTCGGTCACCCGGTCCGGGGTCCAGGGGCCCGGGCCCGCGGAGCCTCCTTCGCCGCACGCGTTGGCGTACAGCACGAAGAAGGACGCGGTGTTCCAGTAGGTCAGGAGCACCTTCCGGACGATCTCCTGCAGCGGGCCGTCGCCGACGCGGCGGGCCGACCACGGTGACCCGCTCGCCGCCATGTACCACCGCAGCGCGTCCGCGCCGTGCTTGTCCATCAGCGGGATCGGCTCGAGGACGTTGCCGAGGTGCTTGCTCATCTTGCGGCCGTCCTCGGCGAGGATGTGGCCGAGGCAGACGACGTTCTCGTACGACGACCGGTCGAACACCAGGGTGCCGACGGCCATCAGCGAGTAGAACCAGCCCCGGGTCTGGTCGATGGCCTCCGAGATGAACTGCGCCGGGTAGGCCTTCTCGAACACCTCCGCGTTGCGGTGCGGTGCGCCCCACTGCGCGAACGGCATCGAGCCGGAGTCGTACCAGGCGTCGATGACGTCGGGGACCCGCCGCGCGGTCCCGCCGCACTCCGGGCAGTCGAAGGTGATGTCGTCGACGTAGGGGCGGTGCGGGTCGAGCGCCGTGAGGTCCCGGCCGGCGTGCGTGGACAGCTCGCTCAGCGATCCGACGCACGTCACGTGGTCGTCGTCGCACACCCACAGCGGCAGCGGCGTGCCCCAGTAACGGCTGCGCGACAGCGACCAGTCGATGTTGCCCCGCAGCCACTCGCCGTACCGGCCCCACTTGATGGAGTCGGGGTACCAGCCGGTGCGCTCGTTCTCCTCCAGCAGCCGCGACTTGATCTGGGTGGTCCTGATGTACCAGGCGGGCAGGGCGTAGTAGAGCAACGGGGTGTGGCAGCGCCAGCAGTGCGGGTAGCTGTGCTCGTAGGTCTCGGAACGGAACAGCACACCGCGCGCCTCGAGATCCTTGAGCAGGGTCTGGTCGGCGTCCTTGAAGAACACTCCGCCGACGAGCGGCACCGAGTCCTCGAACCGGCCGTCCGCCCGGATCGGGTTGACCACCGGCAGGCCGGCCGCCCGGCAGGCGGTGAAGTCGTCGGCGCCGAACGCCGGGGACAGGTGCACCAGGCCGGTGCCGTCCTCGGTGGTGACGAAGTCGGCGAGCAGGACCCGGTGCGCGGGCCGCTCGGGGTCGTCGGCCTCGGGGAAGTCCACCAGGTCGAACGGGCGCTGGTAGGTCACGCCCTCGAGCGCGGTGCCCGGGAGCCGGTCCACGACCTCCCAACCCTCGCCGAGGACGCTCTCGGCCAGGGGCTCGGCGACGACGACCTGCTCACCGGCGCCGCCGTCCCGTGCCACGACGTAGGTCACGCCGGGATGCACCGCCACGGCGGTGTTGGACACCAGGGTCCACGGGGTGGTCGTCCAGACCAGCAGTGCGGCGCGCCCGGCCAGCGGGCCGGAGGTGATCGGGAACCGTACGGTCACCGACGGGTCGGCCAGGGTCTCGTAGCCGCCGGGCTGGCCGAGTTCGTGGTCGGACAGCGGCGTGCCGCACCGCGGGCAGTACGGGCTGATGCGGTGGTCGCGGACGAGCAGTCCCTTGTCGAAGATGACCTTGAGGGACCACCAGACGGACTCGACGTACTCGGGGTCCATGGTGCGGTAGGCCTGGGACATGTCGACCCAGTAGCCCATCCGCTCGGTCATCTCCTCGAAGGCGCCGACGTGCCGCAGGACCGACTCTCGGCACCGGGCGTTGAACTCGGCGACGCCGTAGGCCTCGATGTCCTTCTTGCCGGAGAGCCCGAGCTCCTTCTCCACGGCCACCTCGACGGGCAGGCCGTGGCAGTCCCAGCCGGCCTTGCGAGTGACGCTGTAGCCCTTCATGGTGCGGAAGCGGGGGAAGAGGTCCTTGAAGACGCGGGCCTCGACGTGGTGGACGCCTGGCATTCCGTTGGCGGTCGGGGGGCCCTCATAGAACACCCAGGGCGGCCCGGACTCGGTGCGCCGCAGCGACCGTTCGAAGACCTCGTTCTCCTGCCATCGGCGGAGCATCTCGCGCTCGAGGGCGGGCAGGTCGATCTGTGCTGGCAGGGGACGCAGTGCTCGTCGGCCTGCTTCCGGGCCCCGCCTGTCCGGCACGGCGTCGTTCACGATGGGCGGACCTCCACGATAGTGCGATCATGGACCCGGAGGGACGAGGCCGGCGGCCCCGCGGTACCACCCTCCTTGGCCACGCACGCATGGCCCGCTTCGTTGGAGGCTCGGCGGCCGGGTCTACTGAGCTCTCGCGGACGAGTCTGCGCGGGCGGTTCTTCCGGCGGCTCCGGGGTGATCAGACCGCCGGGCAGGCCCCCGGGCTCGCACCGTCCCCGGGTCGCTCATCGCTGCGCACGGCGGCAGGTGTCCTCATCAACGCCTTGCCGACTGCACCGATTGTACGTGTACTGGGCGCTCGGGCCGGACAGATTTTCGCGGGACACGGCGGTGATCTTTGCGTGGCGCCGTCGAGCGGTGCCCGGGCGGCGTCGGCCGGCACCGGGTAGGGAGGTCGGATGGGGATGCGGGTGGTGATCCGGGTGCGGCCGGGTGCGGTGAAGGCCGGCGTCGGTGGTGCGTACGGCGACGCGCTCGTGGTCAAGGTCGCGGCGCGGGCCGTCGAGGGCCGGGCGACCGAGGCCGCCCTGCGCGCCGTGGCGGAGGCCTTGGGCGTACGGCGCCGTGACGTGCGCCTCGTCAGCGGCGCGACGAGCCGCGACAAGATCGTCGAGGTGGACGGCGATGTGGCACAGCTCACTCGTGAGATCGACCGGCTCTTGGGTTCCTGACATCGGGTAACTGGGCATATGCGGCTTGTGACAGACCTTGGAGCTTGTTCATGGAACCTCCGTTCTGCGACTCTTCGCAGGTCGGAGCTCTGCGGATGGGCCCGCGACCAAGCGACCGGCTTGTTTGCCGTCCCGCGGAAGGAGACCTATGCTTCCCGCACTGCCTGTCGACAAGATCAGCGCGAGGGGGCCCGACATGGCCAGCGCGGGGAGGGACAAGACGCCGTCCGAGAAGACGACCCGGCGCACGCGTGCGCCCTTGGGTGAGCCGAAGCCGCGAGGCCCGGGGAAGCAGGCGACCGGTTCGACCACCACGGACGAGGCTGCGGGACAGCTGCCGGTCCGGGCCGGTGAGGAGCGGTGGACCGCCGACGAGCTCGCGGCCGTCCGCGGCCGGCTCGAAGAGGAGATCGGCAAGTTCGACGCCGAGATCGCACGGGCCGAATCGGAGATCGCCGAGCGGATGGGCGACAGCAGCGAGGGCGCCGGCGACGACCAGGCGGACGCGGGGGCGAAGACCTATGAGCGCGAGCACGAGATGGCGCTCACCTACAACGCGCGTGACCTGCTGGCGCAGAACGAGCGGGCGATCGCGCGGATCGACTCCGGCACCTATGGAATCTGCGAGTCATGCGGGAAGCCGATCGGTAAGGCGCGCTTGCAGGCCTTCCCTCGTGCGACCCTATGTGTGACATGCAAACAACGCGAGGAGCGTCGCTGACCGACGCAAAGAAGCACGACGAGACCGGCGCCACGTCTTCGGGCGGGCTCCCCGACAAGGAGAGCGCGCCGCGGCGCGTCGGCGTGCTCGTGAGCGTCGCCGTGCTGGCGCTCGTCCTGGACGTCGTATCAAAGATCATCGTGGTCGCGCGCTTGGCCGGCCGTGAGCCGATCGAGCTGTTCGGCGGCCTGCTGACGCTGCGGGTGACCCGCAACAGCGGGGCGGCGTTCTCCATCGCCACCGGGCTGACCGTGGTGCTCACCCTGATCGCCATCGGTGTGGTCATCGCGATCCTGCGGACCGCCAGGCGGCTGCGCAGCCTGCCATGGGCGGTGTCGCTGGGCCTGCTGCTGGGCGGGGCCACGGGCAACCTCGTCGACCGGCTGTTGCGCTCTCCGGCGCCGCTGAAGGGGCACGTCGTCGACTGGATCGAGCTGCCGAACTGGCCGGTGTTCAATCTGGCCGACTCGGCGATCGTCTGCGGCGGCGTGCTGGCCGTCCTGCTGGCGTCCCGGGGCCTGCAGCTGGACGGCACCCGGGTGACCGGCTCGGAGAAGCCCTCCGAGAGCCCCTCCGGCAACGGCTCCGAGCCCGCGCCCGAGGACGGCTCTGAGCCGCGCTCCGAGACGGGCTCCGAAGGCGCCGGAACGAGCCGGGACACGGGCCGGGACACCGGTGCCGGCGGCGGCGCCGATCCGGCGCCGGGCCACCGTGCCGAGGGGACGTCCTGACCTGATGGCCGACGTCCGAAGCCTGCCCATCCCGGACGGCCTCGAGGGGGAACGGGTCGACGCCGCGCTCGCCCGCCTCTTCGGGCTGTCACGCAGCCGCGCCGCCGACGTCGTCGCCACCGGCGATGTCCTCGTCGACGGCAAGGCGGTGGCCAAATCCGACCGCGTGCACGCCGGAGCCTGGCTGGAGGTGACGCTCCCACCCCCGCCCGCGCCGCCGAGGCCCGTCGCCGAGCCCGTGCCGGGAATGGGGATCCTGTACGAGGACGCCGACATCATCGTGGTCGACAAGCCGATCGGGGTGGCGGCGCACCCGACGACGGGCTGGACCGGCCCCACGGTGATCGGCGGGCTGCTCGGCGCCGGGCACACCGTCGCCACCAGCGGCGCCGCCGAACGCCAGGGCATCGTGCACCGCCTCGACGCCAACACCACCGGGGCAATGGTGGTCGCCAAGAGCGAGGTGGCCTACTCGCGGCTGAAGCGCGCCTTCAAGGAACGCACGGTGGACAAGCGCTATCACGCGCTCGTTCAGGGTCATCCCGATCCGCTCCGCGGCACGGTCGACGCGCCCATCGACCGGCACCCTTCGGGCGACGGCCGGTTCGCGGTGGTCACCGGCGGCAAGCCCTCGGTGACGCACTACGACACCATCGAGGCGTTCCGGGCCGCGAGCCTGCTCGACATCAACCTGGAGACCGGCCGCACGCACCAGATCCGCGTGCACATGTCCGCCATCCGGCACCCGTGCGTGGGTGATCTCGCGTACGGCGCCGACCCGACCCTCGCGGCCAGGCTCGGCGTCACCCGGCAGTGGCTGCACGCGGTCAGGCTCGGCTTCGAGCACCCGACCGAGGGCCATCGGGTGGAGTTCGAGAGCCCCTACCCGGACCAGCTGGCCCACGCTCTCGAGATCGTCAGCGGCGAATGACGGTCCGGCGCGCCGTCAGCCGAGACCGGCGAACCGCAGGCCGGCGGCGACTCCGGCGGCGATGACCAGGACGGCGAGGAAGGGCGCGCGCAGCAGCAGCGCGACCACCGCGGCGGCCACGCCCGCGAGCCGGGGCCCGTCGGCCTCGAGCGCCCTGCCGTGGGCGACCGTCTGCACGGCGACCAGCGCGGTGAGCAGCGCCACCGGGACCAGCTCGGTGAAACGCCGCACCCGGGGATCGTCGATCACGCGTTCCGGGATCACCAGCCCGGCCAGCTTCAGCGCGTAACACCCGAGTCCCGTGGCGGCCACGGCCAGCCAGACCGCCGTCATCGCGTTCCGCCCTCGGCCGGCCGAGGGCGGCGGAGGACCGCGGCCACGGCCACGACCGCGGCGAGCATCACCGGTACGCCGGGCGGCAGCAGGGGAGTGGCCGTGACGGCGACGGCCACGGAGACCAGGGCCACGAGCCGCTCCGCCCGGCCCCGGCGGAGC
>NZ_JABVEB010000212.1 GCF_014323665.1 Actinomadura sp. HBU206391
TCGCGCGGGCCGCGAACACCGTCCCGGCTCCCGGCGCCAGTCCGCAGGCCAGCGAAGCGGTGGTGAAGACCACGAGCCCGCAGAGCAGCACCCTGCGGTGGCCGAACAGATCGCCGAGCCGACCCGCTGTGATCATGAACCCGCCGTACGCCAGCCCGTACGCCGTGATCATCCACTGCAGGTCGGCGGCGTCGATGCCGAGGTCGGCCCGCATCGAGGGCAGTGCGACGACGACCACCACCACGTCGAGCACCAGCATGATCTGTGCCAGGCACAGGGCGACGAGGAGCGGCCCGGATCGGCGGGGCGACGGCGCCTCACTCACCGGAACGGCCCTCCGAGCCGTAGGTGTACATGGCACCGGGGTCGATGCGGGCGTACGGCGCGTCGCCGGCCCAGCTCTCCCAGGTCTCGCCGTACGTCTCGATCAGCAGGTCGCGGAACGGCCCGATGTCGGCCGCGGCCATGTCCACCTCCACCGCACGGCCGTGCACGGTGACCTGGAACTCCTCACCCCTCGTCACCGTGGCGCTGACCTGTGGACGGGCCCGCAGGTGCCGGAACCGGACCGAGTCGGGCGCGGAGCCGAACCAGAAGCGGCCACGGAAGAACAGACCGTCGACGGGCCCGACCCGGGGTTCGCCCTTCGCGGTGACCGTCGCGAGGTGGAGCACCTGCACTCCGCTGAGCCGATCCGCCAACCGCACCGCGTCCAGCCGGCGCTCCTCGGTGATGATGCGGCGCAGGTGTTCTCCCGCCCGCGCGTAGCTGTCGTCCAGCACCTGCTGGAGCCAGGCCAGGTCGGATGTGGTCTCGCGCACGCGGCCTCCTTCGTAGTTTATAAACGTGCATTCATTTATAAACCACGTCGGGCCTGGACCTCCTCCCGCAAGCCGGGGCGATCGCCTATCGTTAACGAACGGTTATTCAGTAACTCCGGGAGGGGCAGTGGCGCGTCCGCGCACGATCAGCGATACGGCGATCCTCGCCGCGACCGGCCGGGCGATCGCCCGGCACGGACTGCCCGGGCTCAGCCTGGCCATGATCGCGAAGGAGACGGGGCTGGCGCCGGCGACGCTGGTCCAGCGGTTCGGATCCAAGCGCGGCCTGCTGCTCGCCTTCGCCGAACAGGCCGAACCCGGCGCGCGACGGCCGTTCCAGACCGCACGCGAGGCGCACGGCTCGCCCCTCGCCGCTCTGCGCTCTGCGCTGGCGGCGATGGCCTCGCAGGTACGCGACCGCGAGGAACTGGCCAACCATCTGACCTTCCTGCGGCTCGACCTCACCGATCCGGAGTTCCACGGGCACGCGCTGACGCACACGCTGGCCGTGCGGCAGGAGATCGCCGACCTGCTGGCCGAGGCCGTACGGGCGGGAGAGCTCGACGAGCGCGGCGACACCGGGCGGCTCGCCCGCACGATCCAGGTGACCTACAACGGCGCGCTGATCGTATGGGCCCTGACGGGCGACGGCGAACTGCCCGAACTACTGGCCGAGACGCTCGACGACGTGCTGTCGCCGTTCAGTCCTCGACCGGCCTGATGGGGAGGTGGTACTCGCGGCGGACGCTCGAGCCGATCCGGGAGACGTCCGTCCCGTAGACGTGCAGCGAGATCGTCGTCTGCTCGGCCGGGTTGTGCACCCGGTGGATGTCACCGGGCGGCGCGAAGCCGCTCACCGAGCCCTCCGCGTTGGCGCTCTCACCCACCCGCACGAGATGGTCGCCGGTGGGGCACGCGAACAGCTCTTCGTGCTCGACGCCGCGCAGCACGCCCACCACGCACCAGCTCACATGGTCGTGGATCGTGGTCACCTGGCCGGTCCGCCACACGACGGCGACGACCGAGAAACCGCCGTCCTGCTCCACGTGGAGCAGGTGGCTCTGGTAACCCCCGGGGTCACCCGCCTGCTCCTCGGCGGTCAGGAGATCCGGTCCGGGAAGCCGGTCCCGGAGCACGTCGGTCACGAGCGCGGCGGTCCGTTCCCAGTCGGCGTGCCGGTCGACGGCGGCGCGCAGGCCCTCGACGAGGTGCGCCAGCCCTGGTCGCGTCATGACGGATCCGTTGAGGCTCATGTCTTCAGCCTGCACCCTCCTCGACCTATAGGTCCAATGCCAAAGATCTCTCAATCCCATAGACGACATCGATATATTCGCCTCATGCTGGACGTCACCCGGCTCCGCGTGCTGGTCGCCGTCGCCCGTACGGGATCGGTCACCGGCGCCGCCCGAGAGCTGCACTATTCCCAGCCGTCGGTCAGCCATCACCTGGCCCGGCTCGAAGCCGAGACCGGGGCCGGCCTCGTCCAGCGGGTGGGGCGCGGGATCCGGCTCACCGAGGCGGGGCGGCTGCTCGCCGACCGCGGCGCCGAAATCCTCGGGCGGCTCGACGCCGCGTCGAGCGAACTCGCCGCCCACGTCGGTCTGCGGCAGGGCCGGGTGCGGCTGGCCGCCTTCCCCTCCGCCCTCGGCACCTTCGTGCCCGCCGCGGCCGCCCGCCTGGCCGCCGATCACCCGGGTCTGGACCTGCGGCTGGTCGAGACCGAGACGCCGCAGGCGGTGCGGATGCTGCGCGACGGCACGGTCGACGCCGCGGTGATCTTCCGGTACGACGGCGACGGCGGCCGGCAGCACGACGTCGAGATGGAGGACGGGATCCGCACCCGCCCGCTCCTGGAGGAGTCCACGTATCTGGTCACGCCCGCCGACCCGCCTCCGCATGCGCGCGCCGCGGCCGTCGACGGCCGCCCGGGCCTCGCCGCCCACCGCGACAGCGAATGGATCGCGGGCTGTGACCGATGCCGAGCGCACCTGCTCGACATCTGCGCGGAGGCCGGCTTCCAGCCGCACGTTTCCTACACGACCGACGACTACGTCGCCGTACAGGCCCTGGTCGCGGCGGGGCTCGGGGTCACCACGCTGCCGCACCTGGCACTGTCGGCCGCCCGCAACCCCGGCGTGCGCGCCGTCCGGCTGCCCGGCTCGGTCCGGTACGTGCTGGCCGCGACCTATGGTGAGCCGCCGGACCCGCCCGCCACTGCCGCGCTCCTCGACGCGCTCGTCGTGGCAGCGTCGGCCGGCACCCCGGGCGCTACGGCAGTTCCTGTATCTCCTTGATCACGCCGGGCATGACGTCGCTGGTCGTGTGGGCGAAGTCCAGCAGCAGGCGCAACTGTTCGTCGCTGAAGTCGGCGAACTTCTCCCCCGACGCCCGCGCGATCGGCTCGAAGTACCGCGCGAACCTCTCGACCGCCTCGGGCACGGGCTCGACGATGACCCTGCGGCGGTCGTCGGGGTCGCGGGTGCGCTTGACGTAGCCCGCGTGCTCCAACCGGTCGATGACCGCGGTGATGGCTCCGCCCGTGGTGATGCCCATGGCCTGCGCCAGCCGGCCCGGCGTCATCGGACCGTCCAGCACCAGGAGGTTCACGCACTGGGCATCGGTGACGTTCATCCCGGCCTTGCTCGCGGTGGTGCTGTGCAGCAGAACCGTCCACATGGTGTTGCGCTGCATGGCCCGCTGCAGGTCCCAGATGAGCTTCGCCCGCTCCTGGCTCGACACGCGGATCACCCTTAGATTCCTCTGCATACGAGAGGCTCTGGTTCTGAGCAACTCTCTGAAGTGAGCCTATCCGGCAACGCAAGCGAATGGCCAGAACCGGCCACCCCTCGTCTCACCGTCGTGATCGTAGTTTTCCGGCCCAGCGACCGCGGCCAGGCCGGCTCACCGCGGGCGTTCGAGAAAGATCGCAGTGTCGAGCTCGAAGTCGACCGGCTCCGGAACGTGGAGCGGTTTGCCCATGTCCACCTGCGTGTTCTTGGTGTAGTGGCCGTTCTCCGGCTCACTGAACACGGTGACCTGCGCGGGGTCGCATTGCGGATCGATGAGGATCATGATCGGCACGCGTCCGCCCGCGAAGATGACCGGCTTCTTCTCGCGGTCCTCCCGCTCACAGCCGGGCGACACGACCTCGCCGACCATCACCAGCCCATCAGTGAACAGCTCACGGGCGCTCTGGCGTGAACCCGGGAGGCACGTGTCCACGGTCCCCGCCCAGAGGTCCCACCCGCGTTCGTCCGCCACTGGAAGAAACGCCTTGATGATCGACCCGCCAACCCCCCATGTACGGAAGCAGTCGGTCGTAGAGGTCGCGGAGATTCTCCGCGACGGCCGGAATCGGTGGTGGCGGTGGCTCGGCCGTCTCCGCAGGCGACCGTGGCCGGTCACCGGAGGCTTCACGGACGCTGTGCGGCTTTCTGGAGGTGGTGACCACGCGGCCCTCATCCCTTCGCACTCCTTGGCCATGACATCGGAGGGATACCCACAGTATCGACCCGGATACCGGGCGCGAGGGCGGAACGGTGCTCAGGTCCCGGTGGAGCGCTCGGCGACCTCCCGCGCCCAGCGGTAGTCGGCCTTGCCGGCGGGCGACCGCATGACCTGGTCGACGAAGGCGTACGTACGGGGCACCTTGTAGCCGGAGAGCCTGGCACGGCAGTGCCGGTCGAGCTCCTCGGCCGCCGGCGCGTCCCCGTACGGCTGGATCACCGCGGCGACGCGGCTGCCGTAACGGTCGTCGGGGATGCCCGTGACCACCACGTCGAACACCTCGGGATGGCCCTTCAGGACCGCCTCGATCTCTTCGGGGAAGACCTTTTCGCCCCCGGTGTTGATGCACTGGGAGCCGCGGCCGAAGATGGCGATCGTGCCGTCCGCCTCGACGGTCGCGATGTCGCCGGTGAGCAGCCATCGGACCCCGTCGACCACCCGGAACGTACGGGCCGTCTTGTCGGCGTCGTTGTAGTAGCCGAACGCGATGTGCCCGCGCTTGGCGACCTGCCCGATGGCCCCGGAGCCTGGCTCGACCGGCTTGAGCGACTCATCGAGCACGGCCAGGCGATCGTTGTTGGGCCGGTACCTCAGCCCCGACTCGGGCGTGCTGCCCTCGACCCCCGAGGCGGTGTAGCCGGACTCGCTCGAGCCGAAGTTGTCGAGGATCATCGTGTTCGGCAGCAGCCCCTGCAGCCGCTCTCGCACCGAGCCGCTGAGGATCGCGCCGGTGGAGCTGACGACCGCCAGCGACGACACGTCGTAGTCGCCGGACGCCAGTTCGTCGGCGAGCGGGATCGCCATCGCGTCGCCGGTGATGTTGACCGTGAGGACCTTCTCGTGCTCGATCGCGCGCAGCACCAGTGCGGCGTCGAACCTGCGGGTGTACACGATCGTCGAACCCATCCACCACGCGATGAAGGTGGCCATCTGCGCCGCCCCGTGCATGAGCGGAGGCGCCGCCATCATCACCATCGGGCCGGCGTTCTTCGCGTGCTCGATCACGTGCTGTGGCGTCTCGCGCGGCTCGCCGTACGGGTTCCCGCCGCCGAAGCCCATGAACAGGTCCTCGTTGCGCCACATCACGCCCTTGGGCATGCCGGTCGTGCCGCCGGTGTAAATGATGTAGACGTCGTCGCCGCTGCGCTCCGGGAAGCCGCGGGTGTCGGGTTGCGCCGCCAGCGCCTCCTCGTACGGCACGGCGCCGGGGATCGCCGAGGCGCCGCCAACCGAGATCAGATGTCGCAGCGCCGGCGCATTCGGGGCGGCGGCCGCCACCCGGTCGGCGAACTCGACGTCATGGACGAGGGCCACGATGTCGGAGTCGCGGTAGAGATACAGCAGCTCGGACTCGACATAGCGGTAGTTGACGTTGACCGGCACAGCACGGATCTTGAGCGCGGCCAGCACCGACGCGATGTACTCGATGCCGTTGTAGAGCTGGATGCCCACGTGCTGACCGGCCTCGACACCGGCCGACTCCAGGTGGTGGGCGAGCCGGTTGGCGTGCGCGTCGAGTTCGGCGTACGTCATGCGACGGTAGGTGGCCGGCTCGCCGTCCCCTGCGGGCGGCGCGCCGCACACGACGGCGACCCGGTCTCCGATCGCGTCGGCCAGTCCTTCGAACAGATCAGCGTGGTTGAACTCCATCGAACGACCTCCGGAGGCCGCGGGGGGTTAGGGTTTCTCGGTGCCGACGACCCACATGGCGTAGAACTGCGCGCCACCGCCGTAGGCGTGGCCGAGGGCACGTCGCGCTCCCTCGACCTGACAGTCGCCGGCCAGGCCGCGGACCTGCTGGGCCGCCTCGGCGAAACGGATGAGCCCCGACGCGCCGATCGGGTTCGACGACAGCACTCCTCCGGACGGGTTCCACGGGATGTCGCCCTCGAACGCGGTGGCGCCGTCCTCGGTGAGCTTCCACCCCTCCCCCTCACCACAGAAGCCGAGGTTCTCCAGCCACATCGGCTCGTACCAGGAGAAGGGGACATAGACCTCGGCACAGTCGAGCTCGCGCCGCGGATCGGTGATGCCGGCCTGCCGGTAGACGTCGGCCACGCAGTCCTTGCCCGCCTGCGGGTTCACGGTGTCCCGCCCGGCGAAGAAGATCGGCTCGGACCGCATCGCCGCACCGTGCACCCAGGCGGGCCGGTTCGGCGCCAGGCGCGCCGCGCTCTCGCTCGCGAGCACCATCGCCGCGGCCCCGTCCGACGACGGGCAGGTCTCGAGATAGCGCAGCGGTTCCCACAGCATCGGCGTCATCTCGACCATCTCGCGGCTGATGCCCTCGATCTTGAGATGGGCGTACGGGTTGCGCAGCGCGTTGACCCGGTCCTTCACCGCGACCAGCGTGCCGATGTGGTCGGGGGCGCCGGAACGGCGGATGTAGGCCCGGATGTGCGGCGCGAAGTATCCCCCGGCGCCGACCACCAGCGACGCGGTCATGGGCGGGTGCGTCGACAGCGCCCACGTCGCGTTGGACTCCGACTGCTTCTCGTATGCCACGACGAGCACCCGGTCGTGCACACCGCCCTGGATCAGCCCGGCCGCCACCAGCGCGGTCGAGCCGCCGACGGAGCCGGCCGTGTGCACCCGCATCATCGGCTTGCCCCGGGCGCCGAGGGCGTCGGCGAGATAGGCCTCCGGCATCATCACGCCCTCGAAGAGGTCCGGTGCCTTGCCGATGACGACGGCGTCGATGTCCGCGAACGTGAGCCCCGCGTCCTCGAGCGCGCGCAGCGCCGCCTCGCGCACCAGGCCGGCGATCGACACGTCGAGACGCTTGGTCCGGTAATGGGTCTGCCCGACCCCGATGACCGCGCAAGGGTTCGCCATCACTCCGCCTCCATCACGCAGACGAGGTTCTGTTGCAGGCAGGGGCCGGACGTCGCGTGGGCCAGCGTGCGCGCCGCCGAACCGTCGTGGATCCGCGCCGCCGCCTCGCCGATCCGGATCAGACCGGTCGCCATCACCGGGTTGGCGGCCAGCGGGCCGCCCGAGGGGTTCACCACGACGCTGTCGGACAGCCCGAGGGCGGCGCGCAGGATCAGCTCCTCGTGGCTGAACTGCGCGTGCAGCTCAGCGACCTCGACCTCGGCGTCGCGGGCGCCCGCCCGCTCCGCCGCGAGCGCGGCGGACTCCGAACGGGTCAGGTCCCGGGCCCCGAGGGAGTGCACGTCGCTGCGATGGTCGATGCCGCGGATCCACGCCGGGCGCTCGCACAGCTCACGAGCCCTGTCGCCCGCCGCGAGAACGATCGCCGCCGCCCCGTCGGTGACCGGCGCGACGTCGTACGGCCTCAGCGGCGCCACCTCGTAGCCGGCCTCGGGGTCCGGCTCGGGCAGGTCCAGGGCGTACGGGTTGGCGCGTCCGGCGGCGCGCGACCGGGCCGCCACGGCCAGCAGGTCGTTCTCCTTGGCGCCCGAGCCCTCCAGGTAGGCCTGAGCCTGCAGCGCGGCGAGCGACACCTGGTCGGGGCCCAGCGGGGCGAGGTAGTACGGGTCGAGCTGCAAGGTCATGATCTCGCGCAGGTCGCCCTGCGACGACTTGCCGAAGCCGTAAACCAGCGCGGTGTCGATGTCGCCGTGCCGGAGCCGCACCCACGCCTCGTACAGCGCCCAGGCGGCGTCCATCTCGACATGGCTCTCCGAGATGGGCGGCCACGCGCCCACCGCGTCGAGCGCCGCGACGAACGAGAACGGCGCGCCGGCCAGGTAGTCGCACGACCCCGAGCATGTGAAACCGAACCGGGAGACGCCGCTCTTCTCCTTCACCTCGGCGATGACCGGGGCGAGCAGCTCGGTTTCAGACAGCCCGGTGTCCTCACGGGTATGCCGCGACTGCACGAACGCCACGACAGCGATCGCTGTGTTCATCTGCTCGCTCCGCTCACGGCTCGCAGCCGCCTCGACGCACCGGCTTCACTGGGAGTTCTCACAGGTAGTCCCTGATGGCGTCGAAGGGGACGTCGGGCTCGTCGAGCGGGGCGAACCACTTGATGTTGGCCATCGTCTTGCCCCATTCCTCCCGTGGCCGCCACTCCGCCCTGACCCGCATGCCCATCCGCACCTGATCCGCCGGTACCCCCGCGACCAGGGCGAGCATCGCGAGGTCGGAGCCGTCGAGCAGGATGTAGGCCGAGACGAACGGCACCTCGGGGGCGCGCGGGTCGGGGATGTTGTTCACCGCGAACGTGGTGACGGTCCCGGTGTCGCGCACCTCCACCTCCTCGGTGGTCGGCACGCCGTCGACCGGGCACAGCCCCTTGAGCGGCACGTAGACCTTGCCGCACACGCCGCACCGGTGGCCGAGGAATCTGCCTTCGGAGACGCCCTCCAGGAACCGCTCCAGCGCGCGGCCCGGCGGCAGGCGATACTCCGTGCGGCGGGCATCGTTGATCATCGTGACGTCCGGCCGGAAGCACTCGATGTCGCCGATCCCGCCGGAGCGCTCTGCGCGCCACTTGGGCCGTACCCGCATGCCGGTTCTGAGGTCGCGGGGCGGTTTGGCGCCCTCGTCGAAGACGCCGAGGTCGAGGGCGTGCAGCAGGGCCGTGTCGGCGCCGTCCGGCTTGATCAGCGCCCAGGCGAAGGGACGCTGGAAGGGATGGCCGCGGCGCGGACGCGACACCCACGACCACGACTCCACGGTGCAGTCCGGGCCGACCTCGACGAAATCGCCGGTGACCGCCGATCCGTCAGCGGTGTCGTACTCCGTGGGCGGGACGAGCACCCGGCCGGCCGCGGTGCGGACGCCGACTAGCCGGCCGTCGCGGAGCTCGGTCAGGAAGCGGCCGATCACGGGCCCGACCGAGCGCGTGTAGCCGCCCGGAAACTCCAGCGCGTGATTGGGTGCCGAAGAACTCACGC
>NZ_JABVEB010000213.1 GCF_014323665.1 Actinomadura sp. HBU206391
GCGACGCCGATCGCGGATGGGAGGTCCGCAGCGCATACCACACGGCATACGCACACCACAACGACCACCCCACGTGCATGCTGGGCATAGCCGAATACAGGTTCTGGCCGTTCTCGGTCTCTCGTGAGGCATGGCCGCCCAGGATGTCGTGCTCGGCAATGATGTCGACGACACCCGGTAGGGCGAACCGTGGGGGCGACATGGGCAGCGCCCAGAAAACGGGCAGCACGAGGACGGCCATCGCGACGAGGGTCCGGCGGACCTTGACGTAGACATCGGCGTGCCGGACGAAGACCCACACCAGCACACCGATGATCGCGAGGTAGTACAAGCGGTAGTAGTACACCGCCGGCTGGGTGAGGGCTGGATGCTCGGTCAGCCACTGGTTCGCCCTCAGCGCGATGTCCAGGTGGAGGGCCCGCTCTATGGATTGCAGGGTCATGGCGTTGGCGGTGGCGGCTGCGACGTCCTTCCCGGCGGCGGCATGAAGTCGTGAAAAGAGCAGGATCACGAGCAGCAGGCCGGCCACTTCGACGAGTGGTGCCGGGCGCCCACCCATCCTCCCGACAAGTGCGGGACCGGGCACGTGAGACCAGACGCGAAGACCGGCCGGCGGCCACCTCACGTAGGCTCACGCGGGTCACACCAATTCACTCCGCTTCGGCATCCGTTCAGTTCGGTGCCGGCAGCGCCGTGCTCATGCGCTGCCTGATCCGGACCGAAGGCGAGACTCACAGCGCGGCAGCAGAGGGCTTGGGGGCCTGGCGTGCTGTTAAAACGAGCACGAGCCTCCTGGGCAGCGTGCGCATCAAGCCGGCGACGAGGGCCTTGGTGCGCCCCGACACGACGGTGGGGACCTTCTCTGCGCTCACAGAACATGCAAGGCTCTACGGTTTCCTGCCGAGGCCACAGAACCCTGCGACCTCAGCGGGTTCAGCGAAGGGGGTGGCTTCGGGGCGCCATCGCGACATCGATACCAGGCCGGGCTCGACCAGCTCCAGTCCATCGAAGAACCGCATGATCTCCTCACGGGTGCGGGGGGTGATCGGGACCGCGGCCTTCTCGTTGAACTCCGCTTGGGCTTGTGCGTTCGCGTCGGCGTCCGAGAGATCCAAGGTGGCGTGGGTGAGGGCCAGGTAACTGCCGGAGGGGACGGCATCCAACAGCCGGGCCACGATTGGGAGCGCTTCGTCGTAGTCGATGAAGTGCAGGATGCCCAGCAATATGATCGCGACCGGTTGCGTGAAGTCCAGTGTCTTTGCGGCAACCTCCAGGATCTTGCCGGGTTCACGCAGGTCGGCCTCGATGTAGTCGGTGACGCCAGACCGGCTGCTGGTGAGCAGAGCCCTGGCATGTACCAGCACGAGGGGGTCGTTGTCGACATAGACGATCCGTGATTCAGGCGCGGCCCGCTGGGCGACCTCATGGGTGTTGTCCATGGTGGGCAGACCGGTGCCGATGTCCAGGAATTGACGTACCCCCGCCTCGCCGGTCAGGTACCAGACCGCACGGCCCAGGAACGCCCGGTCGGTGCGGGCGATGTCAATGATTTCCGGGAAGACCCGGCGATACTGCTCACCGGCCTCCCGGTCGACGGGGTAGTTGTCCTTGCCGCCGAGAAAATAGTTCCAGACCCGCGCCGAATGCGGCACCGTGGTGTCGATCTGGGAGGATGGCTGGAGGTCGGGCGACTCGTCTGTCATGGGGTACCTCCTGTTACGTACGTCGGAATATCGGTCCATGGATTCACGGCTCCATATGCGATACACCGATCCTTCCACTCCAGCGATCATTTACCAGGCGTATTGATCAAGCTAAAAGATCTCCTCGCAGGCCGGTGACGCGGCCGGCAGGCGGGGGCGGGCCGCGAATGCGCAGGACCCCGCCCCGCGCATTCGCGCGCGGGCCGGGGCCGTGAATCCTCGTACGAGCGGCCCGCCGCCGGCGGGTCCCGCAGCGCCGGGGAGTGGCGGAGACGATTTCAGCCGGAGACGGGCGAAGGGCGGCCGCCGGGGGCAGGGGCGATCTCGGCGACGAGACCGGCCACGCGCTCGATGACCTCCTTCTGGTGCGGTTGCAGCTCATGTCCAGCGAATCCCGACACCACCGGCAGGAACGGGTCGGTGAACGGCTCCTCGCCTGCCAGGGCCTCCATCACCGCGAGTCCGCAGAAGGGCACGTAGACGGGGCTGTATCCGCCCTCGTGGGACATGGCGATCCGGCCATCGCACACCTCCTCGGCGACCT
Organism: Actinomadura sp. HBU206391; assembly: GCF_014323665.1. Classification (GTDB taxonomy): domain Bacteria; phylum Actinomycetota; class Actinomycetes; order Streptosporangiales; family Streptosporangiaceae; genus Actinomadura_C. Next base: position 2,248 of record NZ_JABVEB010000213.1, read on the forward strand.
CCATGAGCCGAAGCGTCAGAGCCCGATAGCCATCGGTGGTGAGCATCTGCCGGGCCAGCGGATCCATCGCGCTCGCGTCGAAGCCGGAGGCGACCAGGATGAGCTCCGGGTTGAACCGCTTCAATGCGGGCACCACCACCTCGTCCATCGCCGCGAGGTATCCGCCGTCGCCGGTTCCGCCGGGAAGCGGGACGTTGACGGCGTATCCGAGACCGGCGCCTTCGCCCCGTTCCTCCACGGCTCCGCTGTTCGGCGGGAAGACGTTGTTCTGGTGCAACGAGATCGTCAGGACGTCCGGGTCGTCGTAGAAGGCCGTCTGTGTGCCGTTGCCGTGATGGACGTCCCAGTCCACGACGCCGATGCGCCCGACACCGAACACCTCACGTGCGTGCCGCGCGGCGATCGCCAGGTTGTTGAAGACGCAGAAGCCCATTCCCGATGCGGGGACCGCGTGGTGTCCCGGCGGCCGTACAAGGGCATAGGCATTGTCGACGCGGCCGTTCAGCATGGCCTCGACGGCGGCGATGACACCGCCCGCGGCGAGGGCCGCGATGTCGTACCCGCCATGGCCGAAAGGCGAGACGCCGTCCCCTGCGTCGCCGCCCTTCGGGAGCAGGCTCTCCGCCTTGATCCGTTCGAGGTGGTCTTCGGTGTGCACCCGTAGGATCTGTTCCTCCGTAGCGTGAACGGGGCGGATGCGCTCGAGCTTGTCGATCAGGCCGGAGACGACGATGAGTTCGTGCAGCCGCCGCTTTGTCTCCGCGTTCTCGAAATGGATGAACGGCTGCAGTCCTGCGGCGGGGTTCGCCGGGAGCAGGCCCACGCTGGTTCCCGTGTCATGCCACCCGAACAGCTCGTGGTAAACGTATCCCGTCGTCATATTTCTCCTTCCAAGCCGGAGGTCCACCGACCTCCGAACGTTGGGGTCAATGCAAGACGGGCGGCACGGGCCGGGGCATCAGTAGGAATGCTGAACTTCGCCGGTTACGAAGCTCCGGGCAGGGGTTGTGGCTGCGACGCAGCAAGACATACGGTTTGCCCAATTCAGATCTGTTCCATCCCCGGGAGTCGCGCATGCCGACGCACCGTCAGGTCGCCGTGGCCGCGGAGATCGGGATGCTCGCCGGCGACCCGGCCGTGGCCGCCGCTTCGGCACGTGCCCTCACCCTGCTGGCCGACCTGCTGCGCAGCGACGCCGCCTCCCTGGTGGGCGTCGATCCGGTGAAGAGAGACCATCGCCAGATCACGCAGATCGAATACTCGCCGGATGTCGCGCACTGCCTCGCGGTGGAATTCCCCCGGACGCCGTGGTTCGGGATCATGCAGAACGAGAGCCTGCCCCCGTCCATATCGACCGAACCAGGGCAGACCTTCCGTAAGGGATACTTCTACGAACAACACCTCCGGCCCGCCGGCTTCCACGACGGAATGACCGGGGCGCTACGTCGCAACAGCCGCTACATCGGCATGGTGCACCTGTCCAGCACGCGTCACGACACATACGACAAAGAGGCGAGACGGCTACTCGCTTCGGTGCTGCCGGCCTTCGCGGTCATGGCCGATGCGCTCGGGCGGATCGCCGGCCAGCCAGAGGTCCCCGAAACCGGGTCGGCGGCCCTGGTCAGCGCGAAGCAAATCGTCGAGCTGCCCGAACGTGAAGTTCCCGCGGTACTGGCGGACCCGACCTTCGGGCACCTCGTCGAGGAGTTCGACCGGACAGGCGGCCACCGCCTGCGATTCCTGTGGCCGGCCGGCCGTGACTGGAACCGCGTTACCGTCCACCGCGCTGTCGACGCCGATGGTGCCGTTCTCGTCCACGCCGCACCGGCCAAGATCCCCTACGGCCTTAGCTCGCGGGAGCTCGACGTCTTGACCCGCATGGCGATGGGCCTGTCGAACCGGGCGATCGCGGAAGGGCTGTTCCTGTCCCCGCGGACGGTCCACTCCCATGTGGCGCGCATCCTCCAAAAGACCGGAACGGCCGGAAGGTCGGAGGTCGCCGCGCTGGCCATACGCGAAAACCTCGTTCGGCCTGTGCCGGGCCTGCCGAGGTACCGGGGCGTCGGATTCTTCGTCGACCGTTTCGCCGGGTAGCCGCGCGGGTCGACGGAATCAGCCGTCCGTGCCGAGAACCTCGTTCACGTCTCTCGGACGCGGATGAGAGCCTGGTCCTGCAGCAGCGGCAGCCGAAGTACGAAGCGGGCACCTCGTGGAGAGTCCTCGATGTCGAGGGTTCCGTGATGGCCTTCGGCGCGCATTCGAGCAGGAGCGCGTGGACGAAGGCCTGCGGGAGGTTTCCGCGCGGATCGAGGGCAGCAGCAGAGCGCCGTCGAGCCGGAGGGCAGGTCATAGCCGTACTCCCCGGCGGCGACCTCACAGCGGACCGCGTTGCGTACGGTCAGGAGACCGGGCAGGTCGTCGGAGGAGACCGGCTCTTCCAGCCAGCGAATGTCCAGGTCGGCGGCTGCCGCGGCGACCCGGATGGCCTGCTTGGCGCTGTAGCCGCCGTTGGCGTCGGCGTACAGTTCCGCATCGGCGCCGGTGACGTCCCGGGCCAGTCGCAGCCGCTCAAGGTCCCGACTCTCCCGGCTCCCCCAGGCCTCGCCGATCTTGATCTTGACGCGGGGAATGCCCTGGTCGCCGGTCCAGTGGCCGAATTGTTCGCGCATCCGGACGGTGTCGTAGGTGGTGAATCCGCCGGAGCCGTACACGGGCACCCTGTCCTGGACGGCTCCGAACAGGCGGTGCAGCGGCAGGTCGAGTTGGCGCACCTTAAGGTCCCACAGTGCGCAGTCGACGGCCGAGACGGCCATGGAGCAGATGCCGGGGCGGCCGGCGTTTCGGATCGCGCGACACATGCGCTCGTGTGCGGCGGGCGGGTCCATCACGTCAACGTCGCGTACTTCGGGTTCGAGCAGCGCGGTGACCGTCCCGGCGATGACCGCCGGCCCGTACGTCCAGCCGATGCCCACGGACTCCTCGGAACTCGCCTCGACGAGGACCAGAGTGGTCGAGGTCCATTCGAGCGTGCCGTCGGCCTCGGGGGCGTCCGTGGGGATCGTGTACGCGGAGGCGACGAGCCGAATCACAGCAGCTCCGCGAGCAGTTCAGCGAGATGCCGGGCCCGTACCTCGGTGCCGGCCTCGATCTGGGTGCGGCACGAGAAGCCGTCGGCCAGCACGGTCGTGCCGGGGTGGGCGTCACGCACCGCCGGCCACAGCCCGAGTTCCGCGGCGCCGATCGAGACCTCGTAGTGGCCGCGCTCGAAGCCGAAGTTGCCCGCGAGACCGCAGCAGCCCGCGTCGAGCACCTCGACCTGGACGCCAGCGCGCCGGAACACGTCTTCGTCGGCCTCGAACCCCCAGATCGCGTGCTGGTGGAAGTGCGGCTGGGCGATGACCGTACGACTCGTTCCCGGCGGCGGCGCCGTGATCGCCTGTGGCGCCCGGTCGAGCAGGAACTCGGCCAGCGAACGGGTCTGCTCCGCCAGTCGCTCGACGTCCCGGTCGCGCGGCAGCAGCTCAGGAGCGTCAGCGCGGAACACCGCGGTGCAGCTCGGTTCAAGCCCGATCACCGGGACCCCGGCGCGCAACCGCGGCGAGAGCGCGCGGACGGTGCGGCGCAGCACCCGTTCCGCGGTGGCGAGCTGTCCGGTGGAGATCCAGGTCAGGCCGCAGCACAGCGGGACCGGTGGCATCTCGACCCGGAACCCGGCCGCCTCCAGCACGTGTACCGCGGCCTGGCCGATCGCGGGATGGAAAGGGCGGCCTGAAGGTGTGCTGGGCCCCGGACGCCGCGGCAGGGCGCAAGACCGCGCACCGGCTGTGGCCCAATGAGGGACTCCCCGGCGAGGCCGCTCAGCTACTTCCGCTGCCCAGGCACTTCGCCCAGCTCTCCGAGCTGGTCACCGAGGAGATGCTCGGCCGGAACATGCCCTGCGGCCCCGACCCGGAAAGCCATCTCGAGGCGATCAACGCCTTCGTCGACGCGGGCTACGACGAGGTGTACGTCAACCAGATCGGCCCTGACCAGGACGAATTCTTCGCCTTCTACGCCGAGCAGATTCTTCCCGAACTGACGAACTGAGATCGGCCCGGTCAGTCGATCACTTCGGGCAGGCCGAGCATCAGGCCGAGCGCCGCCACCCCGAGCACGAGCCACGCGACGTAGTCGCCGGCGTGCCCTGGATGCAGCACCCGCAGGCCGTGCACGATCAGGCGCAGCCTTCGCGTGCAGGACCATCCAGTAGGTTCCCCTTCCCTCAGGATCGGAGGAACTCCGGGTCGGCGCAGTTGTCCCAGCCGTCGGCACTGAGATGCCGCCACACCTGCTTTTCGAGAAAGTCGTCGTAGTCCTCTTGAGCCCGGTGGACCAGCCGGCCCCGCCAGAAGAACTCCAGCCGTTGTATCGCCGGTGTGGTCGAGCGCCAGTGCCCGCCATCTGTGCTGATGACGGTCAACTCCGTAGGTTCCAGCACCTTGACACCCCCGTCGTCGTAACAGGGGGTGGTCGGGGTGGCGAGACCGCCTGATCGTGTGTTCGCTCGAGGGGTGTTCCAGTCCACGCCCCTGATCTTGGGACCGGTGCTCATGTCGACGCGACTGTTGCACGTGAGGTAGGTACCACGCACTTTCAGCCTCCAGATGCCATCCGCATGCGGCCGCCAAGCCCCGGCGAAGGCACGACGACCTCGCATTCTGCCGCGAATCGCGTCGAAGTCGACGGCGTGGATCGGGGGAAGCTCACTGGCTGGTCCGGTGACCCTCACCTCGTCGAAGACGTATCGGCAGAACCGGGCCTTCCGGTACCCGGTGTTCGGGCCCCCACGCCAGATGATGTCCCAACGATGAGCCGGGTCGGACCGTCTTGTCCACACCGCGTCGTACTGGTCGCCATAGTCGTCCCAGAAATCGACCATGCCGATGCTCTTACCACCGCCGTATTGGATGTCGACGTGGCTTCGATCCGAGGCGAGGTGAATGTTGACCGGCACCCAGTACGATCCTCGATCGGACAGCAGCCGCTCGGTGATCCACTCCGCCTCGTCCCGGTCGATGGAGTGCCCGGCCCACGCGTGGATCCGCACGAAATCCGTGGTGATATTCGACATGGGCCTTCTTCCGAGCACGCGGCATCGTGCTCCGGGTCTGGTGGCGGTCTCGACGCCGGCGGAGCCCTGACTTCACCGTCCGGACAGGTCGCGAAGCAGCCCGACGGCCTCTCGGGCCCGGTCATGCTGGACGAAAACGTGGTCGTGATAGTACGCGGCGACGGCGTTGCAGCTGATTCCCGCTCGGGCCAGAGCGGTGGCGACGGCTGCCATCATGCCGACGGCTTCCAGCGACGAGTGGATCCGCAAGGTGATCCAAGCACTCGGGAACAAGCCCGCCAGCCCCGCATCGTCGGCCTGGCCACGCGGCAGGATCAGCGTCCGGCCCTCGTCCTCCTGGAAGGAGAGCACGGGATCGAGCCCTGGCGGCGCCGATGCCGCGTCCGGCAATGTGACGAAAACATACTCACCCTCGTGCAACTGCGGATCCAGCCCGGCCAGCAGCCGCCCCAGATCGGTCTGCCCGCTCATCCCGACACTCGCCCCCACCCGATCCCTTTCGACATGCCCATGCGGTCTGCGCGTCGCCGCCCGCAGATCCTCGTCCGGCCACGGGGCGGCCGGCTTCGTACACGGGCCTCGCCGCGCCTGCTGTACACCGTTCCCCACATCAGCCGTTCGGTTCGGCATAGAGACGGTAGTAGTGCCTACTACGTACGACGATGATGCCGTCCTGAACGGTGACGATCTTGGCAAGCGCGTCGTCGGCCCTTCTCATCGAGGCAGTCACCTTGGACCAGCAGGTCACCACTCAGCTCTGAGAACGTTGGATCAAAGCCGTGCGCTCGGGACACCACCCGGCCGTCGGCAGGGTCCATCACACGCGTTGAGCCGGCAGAGCCGACGACAAGTACCAACCGGCCGCCCATGTCTCGCTTCAGGATGTTCTTCCCGACCCATACGGGCGAGTCGAACCCGCCGGTGCGCAATTCGGCGGGGCCCAGCCTCCACCGTGGGCTACCGGTGCCCGTGTCGATACCAGCGAGATGAATCCTGCCCTTACCGTCCTCAGTGCACTCCTGCGGCACCACCAACGTGCCGGCAACGGCCACCGTCTTCTCGCGCCTGAGCGGCATCGTACAGTTCTTCGGATGGCGGAAGACCCAGCGCCGCCTCCCGTCGCCATGGGCCAGGCCGATCACAAGGCGGCGAGTGAGGAGGACAACGGTGTCCGCGTCAGCACGGCTCCCGCCCACGACAGGCCCTTCGTACTGCCCTGCCGCGCTCCGGGCGACCGCGCCCGCCAGGTCTTGGCGCCAGAGGATCTTGCCCGTGGCGATATCGACTCGGTCGATGCTCTCCACATCGCCTTCGGTGCCTTCAAAACCACGCTCGACGGGCGGCGACCAAGGGCCTCGCCAAGTGAGGTAAACATCACCGCCCTCGCGATCGAGTTCGATGCCCGCCAGGAATTTGCCGCGTCGGTGATACCACCAGTACGTCTTGCCGGTACGAATGCCGGTGGCCCGTACGTCGGAGCCCTTGTACAGCAGGTACACGCCCTTGAATACCAGAGGGCCTCCGTGGAGCATATCGATATCGCTCCGTCGTACGGTGGCCACCTGCCTTACCGATTCCCCTGCCGAGCGCGGCGGAGGGTCGGCGACCACCGGCGGAGGGAATGCCCGTACGGCCCGTTCATGCCGTCTTTGAGCACCTGATTGTGCTGCTTCGACCGCCCATCTGTCGCCGGTCGGGCCAATTGCGCGGCCACGACCGCGACTAGCAGCGTCACCACGACACCGACCGCCGCGATGCGACGCCGGCGCGCACTCGCCGGCGTCATGCCGGTCATGAGGGCCTCCATGAGGTCCGTA
>NZ_JABVEB010000214.1 GCF_014323665.1 Actinomadura sp. HBU206391
AGTTCACGTTCCTGGGGTATACGTTCCGTCCGCGGCTGGCTGAGAGCAGGCACGGAAAGCACTTTGTGTCGTTCCTGCCCGCGGTCAGCAAGGACGCGGTCACCTCGATGAGCCGGGAGATCCGTTCCTGGCACATCAGCAAGCGCAGTGACAAGTCCCTCGACGACCTTGCCAGGATGTTCAACAGCGTCCTGCAAGGGTGGATCAACTACTACGGACGCTTCTACAAGTCCGAGTTGGTTCACCTCCTCCGGCGGCTCAACCGGCATCTGGCCTGGTGGGCTTGCCGGAAGTACAAACGGCTGCGCAGACGAAAACGACGTGCCATGGCATGGCTGGCCGAGATCGCTCGACGCGCACCCGGCCTGTTCGCGCACTGGCGCTTCGGCGCACGCCCTGCTGGCTGGGCAATGGGAGCCGGATGAGCCGAGAGGCTCACGTCCGGTTCTGCGAGAGCCGGGGGGTGAAAATCCCCCCGGCTACTCACCTCGTGCTGCGTCATCAACTCGCGTGCAGGAACGTCAGCTGGGCGGGCAGAAGGTGCGGTTCACCCCGACCGACCGGGCGTTCCTGGCAGCGCTGCTGTACCGCCTGACGCCTGCGGCGCTGCGCCGGATGCGGCTGCTGATGCGTCCGGACACGGTGTTGCGCTGGCACCGTGACCTGATCGCGCGCGCTGCCCGCTCCAGGCCGAAGCGGCCTGGCCGGCCACCGACGGTGCGTTCCATCCGCGTGCGGGTACTGCGCCTGGTCCGCGAAAACCCGAGCTGGGGATACAGGCGCGTGCACGGCGAACTACTGGTGCTGGGCGTGAAGGTCGCCGCCTCCGCCGTGTGGGAGATCCTGAAGGACGCCGGGATCGACCCGGCCCCCGAACGTGTCGGCAGCACGTGGACCGACTTCTTGCGCTCCCACGCCCTGTTTGGCCTGCGACTTCCTGGAAACCGTCACCCTGACCGGAACGCGCATGTACATACTGGCGGTGATCGAGCACCGAACCCGCCGGGTCCGCATCCTGGGCGCGACCGCGCACCCGACCGCCTCATGGGGTAACGCAGGCCGCCAGGAATCTGGTCATGGACCTGGAAGAGGCCGGGTGCACTGCGCGGTTCCTGATCCGGGACCGGGACGGCAAGTTCCCCGGACTGTTCGACACCGTTCTGGCCGATGCGGGCATCAAGATCGTGCTCACCGGTGTGCGGATGCCGCGAATGAACGCGATCATGGAACGGTGGGTGCAGACCTGCCGCCGTGAACTGCTTGACCGGACCTTGATCTGGAACCAGCGCCACCTGCTCCACGCACTGCGCGAGTTCGAAGCCTTTTACAACGGGCACCGCCCCCACCGGGGTGTCGCGAACGCCCGCCTGTGCGTTCCGCTTCCCCCGCCGATCACCGAACTCGACCCGATCGGGCGTGTGAACATACGAAGACATCAACGCCTCGGGGGACCTTCAACGAGTATCGGCATGCCGCGTGACCTGCATGGATAGGGTTTTCGGCACCCGCAATCGCGCCAAGACGACTATAGGTCGTTGTATGGAGGTCACACTCCCGCAAGAAGCCACCCCACCTATATAGAGGGAATCACGAGTCTCCAAGGAGAGATAGAAGTACTACCGATAAATTCGCTCGGCGCGATGCTATCTCTTACCTGCGTAGGCTCTTGCAGTTCGCTGCCCTGTCCCCGAGTTCGCTACTGGACGCTTTTATTGCTAGGACTAGTAGTGTCGACTGAGCCGGGATGGCGTCCGGGTTTCGGCATCACGAAGGTCCCACCCTTCGCGTGCGCTGTCTCCCTGTCCTTTGGCGCGCGGGGTCGTCATTCGGGCGACCGCCCGCTAAACACTGGCGGCCCTGGCGCTGGTTTGTTAGGCCCCGTCCAGGAGTGGGGTGTCAGTGAGGGCGGCTTGGTGTTCGCTTGTGCTGGCCCTGTGCGTCGTGTGCAGAGCGTGTGGTCCCCAAGTGGTCCCCAGCGATTCGATGCTGAGCATCGAGCAGCCGGCCTGGAAGCGCTGCTTGGCGACGTTCGCGCCGAGTGAGAGACCCATCGGGTCGCTGTCCCGCCCTTGGCAGCGGTGCAGCTGCGGCCCGTCCAAGCTCAGCAGCCCAACTGCCACCTTAGCTGCGCTGCCACTTATGATTGCGCGATGTCGCTCGCAGTGCGCTGGACTCGGCTGCTGATGGTGGTATCGGCAGCCGGCTTTACAGGCGCGGCCTTCGCAATCCGCGCCACGATGGACGGGCCCATCGAACAATACTCAGGCGCCGCCTTGTCCGCGGCCATCGTCTACACGATAGTGATCTTCATCTGGCCGCCGATCTCCCCACTGCCCGCCGGCAGCGCCGCGATCGCATACTGCTGGTTCATCGAGTTTGCACAGCTCACCCCCATACCCGCGGCACTCTCCCAACGCAGCTGGCTCGCGCGCCAGCTGCTAGGCGCCCAGTTCGACCTCATTGATGTTGCCTGGTACCCCGTCGGCGTCATCCCATTGGTCGCCGCGCATTGGTTCCTCCGGGCCCGCACACGTTCCCAAGCAGACCCGACACCCGCCCTCACATCATGATCTTGGAACAGCCGTAGCCCCACGCCTGACCATCCGTCTGCCGTCGACCCACCCTTCGGGTAGCAGGCCGGCGGCGGGGCCGCCATTCTCGTGACCGACGACCAGCTGTTGGCCCGTCCCGAGCTAGCGCCAGCGGTGTCGAGGGCAGACGCTGAGTCGGCGGCGCGTGCGGCCCGGTCTGCGGGCTGCCTTGATGGATGTACAGATCGTCTGCGCAGCGTCGGAGACCAGAGGACGGAGCGGGCCGCCCTGGACCGAATCTTCCCTGGCGCCGACTTGGAGGAGTAGTCACTCACTTAGACACTCAGCAAGCAAAAAAGGGCACTTCCGATGATCAGAAGTGCCCTTTGACCTGTCGGGACGGCGGGATTTGAACCCACGACCCCTTGACCCCCAGTCAAGTGCTCTACCAAGCTGAGCCACGTCCCGGTACCTGCCCTCGCAGGCGTCTCTACCTTAGCGCAGGCGATGGGGTCCCTCGCACCGTTTATCGGTGACCAGGCGAGGGTGGCGGCCCGACGCCGAGGGCGTAGACGCAGGTGGCCCGGGTCGTGTCGGCGTAGTCGTCCGAGATCAATTACAGGCCGCGGCGTCCGCCCGCCGACGACCCGCCGACCGCCGTGCCCTCCCACATCGCCCGGCAGCGGATCGGCCGGAGCCGCTCTGCGGTCCAGCCGCACCACGCCGGATGGCGCCCGGCACCCCGCCGACCCGCGCGTGAAGAACGAACGGGCGGCAAGACACCGCGAAAGCCGAGCGTCTCGGCAGACCTTCCGTGATGAGTCTTCCGTCTGGCGGAAGGCGGGCAGCCCGGCCGCCCGTGGCGCGCGCATAGTCGGGTCCACGAGACGCGCCGCGATCGTGACACGGCAGGCGCGGGAGGAGGACCCGGATCGATGGCCTCGTTCACCGAGAAATTCGCCAGGAACCAGTGGTACGTGGCCGCCTATGGGCGCGAGGTGGGGCGTGAGCTGCTGGCGCGCACGATCTGCGGCGAACCGATTGTGTTCTACCGCACTGAGGACGGGCGGCCGGTCGCCCTGGCCGATCGCTGCGTGCACCGCCGCTTCCCGCTGTCCAAGAGCAACCTCGACGGCGACAGGATCGTGTGCGGCTATCACGGGTTCACCTATGACACCGGTGGCACCTGCGTGTCGGTGCCCGGGCAGAAGCGCATTCCCCGTACGGCGCGGGTGCCGTCGTATCCCGTCGTGGAACAGGACTCGTTCGTCTGGGTGTGGATCGGTGAGGCCGACCGGGCCGACGCCACCGAGATCCCCCGAGCGCCCTGGCTGGACCAGGAGGGCTGGACGGCGATCGACGGCATGGAGTACCTGCCCGCCCGGTACGGCCTGCTGGTCGACAACCTGCTCGACCTGTCCCATGAGACCTATCTGCACGCCGGCTACATCGGCACCCCCGAGGTGGCCGAGACTCCCATCACCACCGAGGTGGACGACGACGCGTCGGTGGTCCACGTCAGCCGGCGCATGAGCGACGTGGAGTGCCCGCCCTTCTATGCCCGGTCCACCGGCATCGAGGGCCGCATCGACCGCTGGCAGGACATCGAGTACCACCCGCCGTGCCTCTACCTCCTGCACAGCAGGGTCGCGCCGACCGGTGTCGCGCCGGGAGCCGACGGCGACGACTCGGGCGCCTTCCATGTCGAGGTGGTTTACGCGATCACGCCCGAGACCGAGACCTCGACCTTCGACTTCTGGGCGGTCGCGCGTGACTTCGCCCTCGACGACCAGGGCGTCTCCGACTTCCTGTGGGAGAGCAACCGGACCGTCGTGCTTCAGGACGTCGCCGCGCTGGCGGTCCTCGAGGGGGTCATCGCCGACGAGGCGGAGGGCTATCAGGAGCTGAGCATCAACATCGACACGGGCGGCCTGGCGGCCCGCAGGCTGCTGAAGCGCATGGTCGAGGCGGACGCGCCGGACCGTACGGGCACGCTGAGGTGAGCCATGGACACGGCTGACGACCGCTGCGAGAACACGAACGTCTACCGGGTGGTGTGGGTCCCGGGGACCGACCGGCTCCGGGGCGAGTGCCACTGCGGCGCCGAGCGCGAGGCCGAGGATCCCATCGAGGTGTGGGCCTGGCTTCTCGCGCATCCGGACGGCCACGGCGGGGGCCGCGCCGTCTCCGTCCGTACGGAGGCGCCGGCGGCCGGCCTGCGATCGGAACGCCCCGCGCCCGTGGGCGTGTGACGACACCGCGGAGGGAGACCAGACCATGACCGCACACCGCGGGCCGGGGGAGCGGTTCGGGCCCGCCGCCGACTTCGAGGCCGAGCTGCGGGTCACCGGCTACGAGACCGTCGCCGACGGCGTCGTCGCGCTGACCCTACGCGACCCGGGCGGACGGGATCTGCCGGTGTGGTCTCCCGGGGCGCACATCGATCTGTCGCCGCGGCCCGGGTTCGAACGGCAGTACTCCCTGTGCGGCGACCCGGCCGACCGGACCGCCTGGCGCATCGCCGTGCTCCGCGAGCCTGAGGGCCGGGGCGGCTCGCTTCTGGTCCACGACGAGCTGGTCGCCGGGGCGCGGGTCCGGGTGCGCGGCCCGCGCAACAACTTCGCCCTCGCCGAGGCGCCCGGCTACCTGTTCATCGCCGGCGGCATCGGCGTGACTCCGATCCTGCCCATGGTGGCGGCGGCCGAGGCGGCCGGCGCGTCGTGGCGGCTGGTGTACGGAGGCCGCCGGCGCGCGTCGATGGCCTTTCACGCCGAGCTCGCGGGCTACGGGGACAAGGTCGTGATCTGGCCGCAGGACGAGGCCGGGCTCCTGCCGCTGGACGACGAGCTCGGCGAGCCACGCGCCGACACGCTCGTCTACTGCTGCGGGCCGGAGCCGCTGCTGGCCGAGGTGGAACGGCGGTGCGGGTCCTGGCCCGAGGGCGCCCTGCACGTCGAGCGGTTCACGGCGCGGCCGGTCACCGAGCCGGTGCGGGCCGAGGGCTTCGAGGTGGTGTGCGAGCGCTCGGGTCTGACCCTGGACGTCGCGCCGGGCCGCTCGATCCTCCATACCGCCGAGGATGCGGGCATCATGGTTCTGTCCTCGTGCCAGGAGGGCACCTGCGGCACCTGCGAGACTGAGGTCATCGAGGGAGAGCCGGATCACCGCGACTCCGTGCTGAGCGAGTCCGAGCGGGCGGCGGGCGATGTCATGATGATCTGCGTGTCCCGGTCGCGCACGCCACGTCTCGTACTCGATCTCTAGACCCGCGGGGCCGTGGCCGGCCGGACGGAGGGGTGAGGAGCCATGGGCCGAGCCCGGACGGCCGCCGGCCGGCTTCTCGGCATTCTCGGTGCGTTCTCGGCCGACCATCCGCACCTCACCCTGTCGGAGATCAGCCGCCGTACGGGCATGCCTCTCACCACGACCCACCGTCTCGTCGGGGAGCTGACGGACTGGGGGGCGCTCGAGCGTGACGAGCGCGGGCGCTACCGGATCGGTCTGCGGCTGCTCGAGGTCGCCTCGCTGTCACCGCCCTGGCTCGGGCTGCGCGAGACCGCGCTGCCGTTCATGGAGGACCTGTACGAGGTGACCCACGAGAACGTCCAGCTGGCCGTACGGGATGAGCTCGACGTGGTCTACGTCGAGCGGATCGCCGGCCGGCAGGCCGTGGGGGTGTACACGCGGGTCGGCGGCCGCTGGCCGTTGCATTCCACCGGGGTCGGCCTGGTCCTGCTCGCGTACGCCGACCCCGAGGTGCAGGAGCTCGCGCTCGGATCGACGCTGAAGCCCTACACCGAGAAGACCATCGTCGATCAGGACGAGCTGCGCCGCGTACTCGCGGAGGTACGGCGCACGGGCGTCGCCGTCAGCGACCGTCAGATGACACTCGACGCACTGTCTGTGGCCGCGCCGATCCGCGGGCCTTCGGGCGAGGTGATGGCGGCGCTGTCGATCGTGGTGCTCGCGGACGGCGCCGAGCCCAAGGCGCTCATCCCGGCCGTGACCGCCGCCGCCCGTGCCATCTCCCGCGGGATGGGGTTCGGTTCGGTGGGCCGTGCGGCCCGCGGCCGTGGCCGCTGACGCCTTGGCCAAGGCGTAGAGGGGGAGACGTCGACGAAGGAGATCCGGTCCTGCCGTTTCGTGTAGATCGCTGATGTCGGCGGCTTCTGCGAGGATTCGCGGCATGGGTCTCGATGTGGTGGTCGGTGTCTTCGGCGAGTTCGACGAGGACGAGTGCGCGGAGTTCGCGGAGGACTTCGCCGTGGTGCGCAGGGAGCTCTCGGCTGCGGGGCTGCCGAGCTGGCAGGAGCCGCGCCTCGACGAGGACGACGTCGTCCTGCAGGACATGCTCGGCTACTCGGGGCTGCACCACCTGCGGCGCGTGGCCGCCCATCTCGCGGCCTCCGGCACGGTTCCGGCGCCCGTGGAGGAGAACCCGGCCGACGATCCGGTGCTGAAGGCGGCCTATGCGGGCGGTCCGGCGCACGCCTGGACGGTCAAGGGCGAGTTCGTCGACCGCCGTGGGGCCGCGGCGGCGGAGCCCACGTTCGATCACCTGATCCAGCACTCCGACTGCGAGGGCTACTACGTTCCCGTCGACTTCGCCCCGGTGCTGATCAGCGATGACGTACTCGGCGGCTACGTGGGGTCCTCGCAGCGCCTGCTGGAGGAGTGCCTGCGGGTGGCCGAGGCGCTCGACCTGCCCATCGACCTCGATCCCGACTCCGACGAGATCCGGGACCTGCTCGACGGCCGGGTGGAGCCGACCGTCGAATGGCAGCGGCATGGCATCGCGTCGCTCACCTGCCTCCAGCTCATCGAGGCCGCCTGGCACTCGATCGACACCGGGGCGGCGATCGCCTTCTGCTGATCCATCCGGCACCCGGGGCATGGGGCCGAGCGGGATGCGTCGCCCGGAATGCGTCACGGGTGTGGCCGGTTACGCCGAAAGGGACCGCGCCGCATCATTTCCACCGGCGACGGTAGGCCCGCCAAGCCAGTTTTGAGAGGGGCGAGCGAGATGCTATTCGGTCAAGAGCACGTCCGGCGTTACGTAGCGACCGATGGTGCGGAAGGCCATGAGTGGGAGGGTACGACCGTCCTGATACTCACGATGACCGGGCGGCGTACGGGCGAGCGGCGCAGCACGCCACTGATCTACCAGCGGCACGGGGACGACTATCTCGTGGTGGCCTCACACGGCGGTTCCGACCAGCACCCGGCCTGGTACCACAACCTGCAGGCCCAGCCTGACGCCGAGATCCAGGTGAAGGGCGACCGGCTTCCGGTGCGGGCCCGTACCGCCACGCCCGAGGAGAAGCCGGAACTGTGGCGGATCATGGCCGCCACATGGCCGGACTACGACGAGTACCAGAAGAAGACCGACCGCGAGATTCCGCTGGTCGTACTCGAGCCGACCGGCTGAGGACGGCCGCCAAAGCTGGGTGCTCACGCACCCAGGAGTCATGCTCCCAGGAAAATCAGAGTAATGGCAGGTCCCGCCGCCGACGGCGAGACTCTAGGTCATGACAGACGTTCCAGGGACGCGCAGAAGCGCTCTCGCGTCCGGCGACCTGAGAGAGAGCCGAACATGACCATGATCTCCCGCAATCGCCGCGGCGACAGGGCCGTGCACCGTCCGGAGCACCCCTACCTCGGCACATGGGTGACGACCGACCGCCGCATCCGCCAGGACCTGCTGCCCGGCGGACGGTACGACGAAGCCCGTGGTGCCCGCCGGAGCGCCTGCAGGGGGAGCTACACCATCGACGGCGATCAGATCGAGTACGTCGACGACGCCGGCTACATGGCGTCCGGCGTCTTCCACGGCGACATGCTCTACCACGGCGGTTACGTGTTCCACCGGGAAGCGTGAGCGACCGGGCGGCTCGACGCCGCGGTGCGGGGTGCCGGATCCACCGGGCACCCCGCACATTCATGTGTGCCCGGCATCCGGCCCGCCGCGCGTCCCACGCGCATCCCCCGCGGAGAGGCCCGCGGAAAGAGCAGTTCCGTGGCGGCCATGCGAATAACGACTCGCTGGAACACGCCCGCTCCGGCACGATGCGGAAACATGTCGCATCTGCCGCACCTGCCCGGTCCACCGGCGTCCGCCGACGACCTGCTGCGTGCGATCGAGCCCCTGCCCCATCCGCGCCGGCGTCATCACCTGGCGCTGATCGGCGGTGAACTGGCCGGCCGGCCCGAGCTGGCGGGAGTGCTCGCGTCGCTGGCGGAGCGCGGTCAGTACGAACGGTTCGTCGCGCTCGCCCTCGCCGAGGCCGCCGGTGACGCCGCCTTCGTGACCGGAGCGCTGCGCGACCCGGACCCCGAGGTGGCGCTGCGCGCGGTGACCGCGGCCGACCGGCTGCGCCTGCCGGACGAGGTGTTCGAGTCACTCCTCGAGGACGCCCCGATCGTCGTCCGGGCCGCCGTCTACCGGACCGTCAGGCGCGGCGGCCGGCGGACGTTCGCCGAGCGGCTGATCGACACCGTACGGCGACGGTGGGGCGACCTCGAGGCCGCGCGGCTGCTGCCGGACTGCGGGCCCGATCTGGCAGCCGCCCTTGTCGACACCCTCGCCCCCGCCGTCTCCAACTGGCGGGCGCTCGGCCGTCGGCATCCC
>NZ_JABVEB010000215.1 GCF_014323665.1 Actinomadura sp. HBU206391
GTCGCGCGTGATTGCGGATGGCCGCAGTACGGAGGCGGCCTGCCGACCGGCCCCTCCTCACCCGAACCGGTGCCCCCTACGGTGTGGTGACTCGCATCACATGGTCAGGAGGCTTCGTGAGCACGGCACAAGAGGAAGGGACCGTCTTCGAACGGACCCAGGAGAGCCCAGACTTCCAAGAGTTGCGCCGACGATTTCGCTCTTTCGCCTTTCCGATGACGGTGGCGTTCCTCGCGTGGTACCTGCTCTATGTCATCCTCTCCGGCTGGGCGCGCGATTTCATGGGCACCAAGGTGATCGGCCACATCAACATCGCCCTGGTGTTCGGCATCCTGCAATTCGTCTCCACTTTCCTGATCGCCTGGCTGTACGCCCGGCGCGCCAACACCAAGCTCGACGCGCTGGCCGACAAGATCCGCCATCAGGTCGAGGGGGAGGCCAAATGAGCCACGAGGCGCTCGCCATCGCGCTGTTCCTGCTGTTCGTCGCGGTAACTCTCGTCATCACGATCTGGGCCAGCCGGCACACCAAGGACGCCACGGACTTCTACGCCGGCGGCCGGTCCTTCTCGGCCGCGCAGAACGGCATGGCGATCGGCGGCGACTACATGTCCGCCGCCTCGTTCCTCGGCATCGCCGGCCTCATTGCGCTGTTCGGCTACGACGGTTTCCTCTACTCCATCGGATTCCTGGTGGCCTGGCTCATCGCGCTGCTGCTCGTCGCCGAACTGATGCGCAACTCCGGCAAGTTCACGATGGCCGACGTGCTGGCCTTCCGGATGAGCCCGCGCCCGGTGCGGACGGCGGCCGGCGTCTCCACGATCACCGTCTCGATCTTCTACCTGCTCGCCCAGATGGTCGGCGCGGGTGCGCTCGTGGCGCTGCTGTTCGGCTTCACCAGCGACTTCGCCAAGGCCGCCACCATCGTCCTCGTCGGCGCACTGATGATCATCTACGTCGTGGTCGGCGGGATGAAGGGCACCACCTGGGTACAGATCGTCAAAGCCGTCCTGCTCATGGGCGGCGCGACGCTCGTGACGGTGCTCGTGCTCGGCAAGTTCGGCTTCAACATCTCCACCCTGCTGCGCGACGCCGCGGAGCAGAGCGGCAAGGGCGAGGCGTTCCTCGAGCCGGGGCTGCGCTACGCGACCGAGGCACAGGGCCTCACCGGCAAGCTCGACCTGATCAGCCTGGGTCTCGCGCTGGTGCTCGGCACGGCCGGCCTGCCGCACATCCTCATCCGCTTCTACACCGTCCCGACCGCGCGCGACGCCCGCAAGTCGGTCCTGTGGGGCATCGGGATCATCGGCACGTTCTACCTGCTCACCCTGGTTCTGGGCTTCGGCGCCGCCGCACTGGTCGGTACCAAGGAGATCGCCGCGGCCAACCCGGCGGGCAATACCGCGGCGCCACAGCTGGCCGAGAAGATCGGCGAGCTCATCTTCGGTGACGTGGGAGGCACGATCCTGCTGGCGGTGATCGCGGCGGTCGCGTTCGCCACGATCCTTGCGGTGGTGGCGGGCCTGACCCTGGCCTCGTCCTCCTCCTTCGCCCACGACATCTACGCCCACGTCATCAAGAGGGGCAACGTGACCGACAAGGAAGAGGTGCGGGTCGCTCGCATCTCGGCCCTGGTCATCGGTGCCGTCGCCATCATCCTCGGAATCTTCGCGCAGAAGCTCAACGTGGCGTTCCTCGTCGCGCTGGCCTTCGCGGTCGCCGCGTCCGGAAACCTGCCGGCGATCCTCTACAGCCTGTTCTGGAAGAGGTTCAACACCGCCGGCGCCGTCGCGGCCATCTACGGCGGGCTCGGGTCCGCGGTGGTCCTGGTGTTCTTCTCGCCGGTGGTGTCGGGCGGGCCGAAGGCCCTGTTCACCAGCGTCGACTTCTCCTACTTCCCGCTGGAGAACCCGGGGCTCGTGTCGATCCCGATCGGCTTCATCTGCGGCTGGCTCGGCACCGTGCTCAGCAAGGAGACGAACCCCGCGAAGTACGCCGAGATCGAGGTCCGCGCGCTTACCGGCGCGCACGCCGAAGGCGCTGTGCGCCACTGACCGTAACCCCGGCCTCCTGATCGAGGCCCCGACCCTGACCAATCTCTCCCCGCCCACCGGCCGGCCGCGCTGACCCCCGCGGCCGGCCGGTCCCTTTCTCCCGGGCCGCGGGCGACTTCTCCCGGGCCGCGGCCCCGGTCGACGACGGCGGGGCGACGACGGCGGGGCGACGATCCGCGACGAGCGGGCGTCGATAGGCTTGCTTCCTGGTGCGGCCCGTGGGTCGCGCCGCCGGACTGAACTACTACGGCTTGTAGTAATCTGCCCGGAGGCGGCACTCCCGGAGCCAGGCGCGGCCGGCCCAGGCCCGGTGGAGAACGAAGTGCGGAAGCGAGAGGCGGACCGGTGATCGACGGACTGGCGACGGCGCTCATCGTCATCTCGCTGGCCGCGGCGGCGTGGACACTCGTGCCCGCCGGGCGCGACCGGCCGATCGGCTGGTCGCACCTCGCCGCGCTCGCCGTGGTCGAGGCGGGGCTGCTGGTGCAGGCCGTGATCGCGGTGGTGAAACTGGCCGGCGGCGAGCAGCCCCAAGACCTCACCGTCTTCATCGGCTACCTGGTCGGCTCGCTGATCATCCTTCCCATCGGGGGCTTCCTCGGCGTCGCCGAGCGCACCCGATGGGGCTCCGTGGTGGCGGGAGTCGCCTGCCTGGTCGTCCCCGTCGTGATCATGAGAATGCAGCAGATCTGGCAGGGCACCGTTGGCTGAGCGCACCCGGCCGCCGCGCTCCCTCTCGGCTGGACCGGGACGGGCGCTCGTGTTCGTCTACGTCGTCTTCACCATCGCGGCCGGCGCCCGGTCGGGCGTGCAGATCGCCACCCGCTTCGACGAGGCGCCACTGGCCTACCTGCTGTCGGCGCTGGCCGCGGTGATCTACCTGGTCGCCACGGTGGCACTGGCCCGCGACGCCCGCCGCGTCGCCGTGGTCGCGTGCGCCGTGGAACTCGCCGGGGTGCTGACGGTCGGCGGCCTCAGCCTCGTCGACTCCGCCGCGTTCCCCGACGCCACCGTCTGGTCCGGCTTCGGCCGTGGTTACGGCTTCATCCCCCTGGTGCTGCCGATCGCGGGACTCCTCTGGCTGCGCCGGTCGGCCTCCGCGATCATCGACTCGTGACGCGACCGGCGGCCCATTACTCGTCCTGTGGCGGGTGGTCCAACGCTCGCGGTGGGGCGACACGGATCGCCGGTCCGGCGACGAGCGTGCCGCCGATCCTCACCCCTCCGCCGCCATAGTGATCTTTTCGAGTACGGCCGTGTAGAGCCGCCGCCGATCCGGGCGGGCTCGGCCCGCGGCGTGCCTGAGGGCCGGGACGGCCACCGTCCCGATCAGCGTGAGCCCGTCCACGGCGGCTCTGCGCACGTTCGGGTGGGAGTGGGTGAGCAGCCCGACCACCGCCGGGACGGCCGGTTCGTACGCCGCGTGAGAGAGCGTCTTGACGGCCGAGCGGACCACGTCCGGCTGCGGGTCGTCGAGCAGCGAAATGGTGCGGCGCAGATAGGACGGCCGGTCCAGCACCTTTCGTGCGATGCGGTGGGCGTGCAGGCGGACCCTCGCCTCGGGGTGATCGGCCAGCTCGGCCAGCACCTCCTCGAACCGGACGTCCCGGAGCGCGTGCCCGTCCCCGGCCGGTCGGCCCTCGTAGGGCTCGGCGAGCCGGGAGAGCGCGCGGCGCACCTGCTCGGGCCGGCCGGTGCGGGCCAGCTCCAGCAGCTCCTCGCGCGGCGGTTCCATGCCGGCCGGCCCCGCGGGCGGACGAGGCCGGTCGCGCAGCGCGGCGAGGGTGGCGGCGTCCCGCCCGGCCGCTTCGGGGTGCCGCAGGGGTCCCTCCACGAGCACGAGCCGGTCCAGCAGGTCGTCACGGCCCTCAGCGGTCAGTCGCCGGCGTGCCTCGGCGAGCGCCGGAGTGCGCAGCAGCGGCGTGCCCGCGATCAGGTCGAGGAAGCCCCACGCGCCCGCGCCGAGCCGCTCGGACAGAGCCTCGGCGAGCACATCGGGTGCGACCCTGCGCAGCGCCCGCTCGGCCGACGCGCGGGTGGCCGGCCCGCCCCGCTCCCACCAACGCAGCAACAGGGGGATCAGCCGTTCCACATCCGGCGGGTCCAGATGGGCGGCGACGCGGGCAGCCCGTTCGCGCAAGGCGTCATCGCGCACGGGCTCATCGCGCACGGGCTCATCGCGCACGGGCTCATCGCGTGCGGGGTCATCGCGTGCGCCGCCGGGGCCGCCCCCACCGAGTTCCGCCACGTCCACGGCGTTCAGGGCACGGGCGAGGCCGGGGGTGAGCGCCAGATCGACGCGGCCGCGCAGGAACGCCCAGAGCAGCGTGAGCCTGATCTCCGGCTCGGGCCAGTCCAGAAGGGCGCGCGCCGCGGCGTCGCGCCGGGCCGGGTCGGCGGCGTCCAGCATGGCGAGCAGGCGGTCGCGCAGCGCCGCGGACCGGGGCTGGTCGAGGTCGCCGGGGCGCGGTGCCCGGACGGGCGGAGCGGGACGGCCGGCGTTCTCGGCGATCGTCCAGGCCGGTGCGTCGATGGGCTGCAGCGCGACCATCCAGTCCAGCAGCGCCTCGCGCGTCACCGCGTCCGCTGACGGGAACACCTCGATCAGCGCGTCGAGGCGGTCACGCGAGCCGGGGGTCGCGGGTTCCCCATCGCGCCGGAACTCGCCGAGTGCCCCGGGTGAGCGCGCGGCGGCACGGAGCGCGGCGCGCCACTCACGCGTCTCGGCGGGCTCCGGCCCGCCCTGTCGCGGTGCCGATCCCCGCCGCGATCCCGATCCCGGTCGCTCATCGACCATGAAGGCCTCGCGCAGTACGCCCTCCTCGGCCCGCCAGGGATCGGGGCCGTTGCGGACGCCGGCCAGCGCGTTCTCGACATCGCCGCGGGTCAGCGTCGCGCCGCATTCCCGCAGCAGAGTCAGCGGGGACCGGCCCCCACCGGATCCTGCCGGCAGCTCGCGTACCAGGGCCGCGAGGTCGAGCGCCTCTGCGGCCGGCATCCTCGGCGCCACCTTCTCGAGTACGGCCAGCAGCCCGTCCCGGCCGGGGCCTGCGAGGTCGGTGAGCCCGGCGGTGAGCACCCGGGCCGACCGGGTGAACGTCTCGATCTCGGCGGCCGTCCATGGCTCGGGACACACCCGCAGCGTGAGCCGCAGGACCGGGCCCCGGCCCGCCGGTCCGGCGACGGCGAGGTCCAGCCAGTTCCCCAGCATCGGGCGCACCGCGGAGAGCCGGTCCGCGGACGCCCGCCCGGGGTCGCGCTCATGCTCTTCGACCAGGCGCCGCGCGGTCTCGGCGTTCCAGCCGCGGTCGGCGAGGAGCCGGACGGCGGCGTCGAGGGAGTCCGGTGGATCGTCACCGCGCACCGCAGGTGCCGCGGCCGCCGCGTCGATGCCGTGCGCGGCGAACCGGTCCGCCAGTTCCTCCGCCGTCCCGGCGCCGAGACGGAGCCGTCCCTGCGCGATCAGCATGAGCAGGGCCGGCCCGGCCGGGGACCCCTGGTCCAGGAGCGCGCCGACCGCGCGGGCCGAGAGCCTGCCGCACAGGGCTTGGAGCAGCAGCGTACGGGTCCGTTCGTCACCGTCGCGGTCGGCCGCGGCGAGCACGGTCGCGGCATAGGCGTCGCCCAGGATGGCGCGCAACGCGCCGGTGAGCGCGTCGCGCAGGCCCGGGTTGTCATGGCGGCCGAGCCAGGACAGCAGCCTCGGCACCGCGACCGGCGTGCCGGCGCGGGCCAGCACACCGGCGGCGGTCTTCTTGACGTTCATGTCGGGGTGGTCGAGGCACGCCGCGATCGCGTGGCACGCCCAGCCGGCCCGGGCGTGACCGAGCGCGAGCAGGGCCTGCCGCACGGTCTGGGCGTCACCGGCGGTGGTGAGCGCGATCAGGCTCGCCGACAGGGCCTGCGCGTCCGCACCCTCGGCGTCGAGGGTGAGCAGCGCGATGGCGTGCTTGCGCACGTGCCGGTCCCGGTGGCGCAGCAGCCTGTGCACGCGGGCCCGGGTGCCCGGATAGGGCGCCTGGTGCAGCAGATCGAGCAGGATCGCCTGCTCGCCGGTCCGCAGCCCGGGCCGGTCCAGGAGATCCAGCGCGATGCCCGCGACGAGCGCGTGGCCCGCCGCTTCCCCGTCCGCGGCGTCGAGCAGGCAGTGCGGCCGGATCCGGCCCCGCTCGTGCAGCCGGCGGCCGAGACCGCGAACGGCGGCCACGACCTCGTGCGGTACGGCGGGTTCGGCGGCCGGCCCGGCTCCGTCGGCCGGCCGGGAGCCGGCGGGCCCGCCCGGTTCCCACGAGGCGGCGAGACCGGACACGATCCTCAGCAGGAGATCGGCGATGGTCGCCGCCGTGCCCGCGCCGCCGTTGCGGGCCAGCGTGCACAAGGCCTCCGCCGGCCGGCCGGGGTCGAGGTCGGAGCTCAGCACCGCGAGCTCCCGATCGTCCGGCGCGCCGAGGTCGGCGGCGATCCGGCCGGGCAGGTCCCGGGGCGTCAGGCGCGTTAGCAGCGCCTGCCGCTGCTCGGGATCATCGGTCAGTTGCCACAGCAACTCCAGCGCCCGGTGCCGTACCGGCCGCAGGTGGGCGGCGACGGCCACTGGCGCCGGCTCGGCGCCGCCGCCGTACGGTCCGCTCAGCCCGAGCCCTTCTCTCAGCGCGATGACCGTCGGCCGCCCGCCGACGGCCTGAAGGGCGTGGAGCGCCGCAGCGGGGGCGCGCGGCAACATGGCGATGACCGCGTGTTCCGCGGCCTGATGGCGCAGCGCGCGTAGCGCGTACAGGAAGGGAGCGGGGTCGGGTGCTGAGGGCAGCAGCTCCGTCACCGCCGCACCGACCGGCAGGTCGCCGGCGCCCTGCCCGGCGAGCGCCACCATCAGCTCCAGCCGTCGTGGCCAGGACGGGTCTTCCGGTGCCGCCGCCGTAAGCGCCCGAAGTGCCTCGTGCCGGCAGGTGAACAGGACGGTCGCGATCTCCGCCGCCGAGATGGTGTGGTCGGCCAGCGCCAGATCGACGACCGTGGGGGCGTCGGCGCCGCCGGGGAAATGGCCCCGCCGGTGCAGCCTGCGCAGGCCGGCCACCGCGGGCGCCCCGAACAGCAGGGGATCCTCGGCGGCCGTCTTCGCGAGTTCCCGGATGTCATCCCGGCCGGCCACCTCACCGAGCAGCTCCAGCGCTCGCCGCCGGAGTCGCGGCGGTGCGTCCGGCATCGCGGCGAGGTCCCAGAGCACATCGGCGTGCCCGTGGCGGGCCGCGGCCTCGATCACGGCGTCGGCCACCTCGGGCTCGGCGGCAGCGGCCCGGAGAAACCGGCGCAGGCGTTCCGGCGGAAACGGATCGAGCGCGGCCCAGGGCTCGGCCAGTTCGCGCAGCGCGGCGGCGGCGACCTCGGCGTGGGCGACGCCGGCGAGGTCGGCCACGTGCGCTCGGGCCCGGGCCGGCGTCAGCAGCGCACCGTACAGGGCCTCTCGCACCACCCGAAGCGCCTCGGCGCACAGCACCGGGTCGGCGCCGCTCATCAGTTCCACGACGAGCACGGAGGGATCGTCCACGTCGTCGGCGGCGATGCCGCGAACGGCCTGGTAGAGGAGCTCACCGGCGGGCTCGTCGCGGATGGCCGCAGGCCGGTCCGCGATCTCGGCGCACAGCCAGGCGATCTGCACCCGGGCGGGCAGCCCTGCCGCCCGCCACGGCGGGACGCCGCCCGGCCGCAGATACCGCCGCAGCCGCAGATGGAGCCGGGCCTGCAAAAGCGCCGCCTCGGGCCGGCCGTCCAGCGAGGCCGGCAACAGCCGTGCGAGCTCGGCCAGCTCGGCGGGCCCAGCGCCGCCGCCGGACCGGGCCACCGTGACCAGCTCGGTGAGCCGCACCAGGCCGAGCTGCCGCACCCGTGGCGCGTCGTGGCGCAGGAGACGTCGCAGTACGCCAGGCGTGCAGGCCTGCGCGTCGAGGCCGGCGGAGAGCTCGCCCACGTCGGCGCGGCCGAGCGCGGCGAGGACGGATTCGCTGGGCGGTGTCATCATCGCCGATCCTAGATCGTGGGGTCCGCGGCGGCGGGAGCCCGTCGAGGAGACGAGTGGGGGCGGAGTCCTCGGCGTCCGGGCCACGGCCGCCGTCCGGCAGACTGGCCTGGTGCGTCATGAGCTGATGGGCCTGCCGGTTCGCCACGCGGTCCCGCTGTTGCACACGGCGCTGGCGGAGGCCGGGACGGCCGTGCTCACCGCGCCGCCGGGCACCGGGAAGACGACGCTGGTGCCGCTCGCGCTGGCCGGGCTGCTGCCGGAGCTGACCGGCGACCCGGGCCGGCCGCGCCGCGTGATCGTCGCCGAGCCCCGGCGGCTGGCGGCCCGCGCCGCCGCCCGGCGGATGGCCTGGCTGCTGGACGAGCCGGTCGGCCGCCGGGTGGGCTTCGCCGTGCGCGGGGAACGCAGGCCCGGCTCGCTGATCGAGGTGGTCACCACCGGGGTGCTGCTCCAGCGGCTCCAGCGCGAGCCCGAGCTGGACGGCGTGGGGGTCGTGCTGCTCGACGAGTGCCACGAACGGCACCTGGACGCCGACACCGCACTCGCCTTCCTGCTCGACGCGCGCGCGGCGCTGCGGCCGGATCTGCGCTTGGTGGCCGCCTCGGCGACCGCCGACACCGGGCCGTGGGCCGGGCTGCTCGGCGGGAACCTGCCGGGCGGTGCCGCACCCGGCCCGGCACCGGTCGTGTCGGCCGAAGGCGTGCTGCATCCCGTCGACCTGGTCTGGGCCCCGCCGCCGCGTACCCCGCGACCGCCGCACGGCATGCGGGTCGACCCGGCGCTGCTCGATCACGTGGCCGCGACCGTCCGGCGGGCGCTCGCCGAGAGGGACGGCGACGTTCTGTGCTTTCTGCCCGGTGTGGGAGAGATCGCGAAGGTCGCGGGCGCGCTGGCCGGCGTGGAGGTGCTCCAGGTGCACGGCCAGGCGACCGCCGCCGTACAGGACGCGGTGCTGCGGCCGGGGGAGCGGCGCCGGGTCGTGCTGGCCACCTCGGTGGCGGAGTCCAGCCTCACCTTGCCTGGCGTACGGGTCGTCGTCGACTCGGGACTGGCCAGGGAACCGCGCACCGACC
>NZ_JABVEB010000216.1 GCF_014323665.1 Actinomadura sp. HBU206391
TCCACGTGACCTCGGCGAACACCGCCTGAGCAGGCCCTTCGGCCCGAGGCAGCTGGTGACCGCCGTCGCCGACGCACTGCGCCGGCGTGACGCCGGCGACGCCACCGATCTGCTGCGGATGGGAGCGGTCACGCTCGACCGGCAGACCCGGTCGGTGACCGTCGCGGGCCGCCCGGCGGCACTGACCGCCACCGAGTTCGACCTGCTCGCCTTCTTCATGGCCAACCCGGGGCGGGTCTACACCCGCGAGCGGCTGCTCGACGCCGCCTGGGCGCCGGGGGCCAGCGCGGGAAGCCGCACGGTCGACGTCCACATCGCGCAGCTGCGAGCGAAGCTCGGCGAGGCGAGTCCCATCCGCACCGTCCGAGGAGTCGGATACGCCGCCGACCTGTGACCCCGCCGCAGGCGGGCGACGCACCGGCATGCGGGAGCGGGGCACGGACCGTAGGCTGGGCGGGTGGCTCAGACTCGTGTCCCGGCAGGACGCCGGTGGCGGCGCGCACTGCCGGCGCCGCTCGCGCCGCTCGCGCTGCTCGGCGCGGCCGCCGCCGCGACCGCGTACGTGGCCTCGGTCGATCCCAGTGAGGCCGGGCACTATCCCACCTGCCCGTTCCTGTGGGCGACCGGCCTGTACTGCCCCGGCTGCGGCTCCCTGCGCATGATCCACGCGCTCGTCCACGGTGAGGTCGGCGAGGCCTTCGGCCGCAACCCGCTCGCGTTCCTGCTGCTCCCGGTCCTCGGCTACCTGTGGATCCGATGGCTCGCCGCGGCGGTCGGCGGCCGGCCGGTGACGACCGGGCTCATGCGGCCGGCGGCGGCCTGGGCGCTGGGCGTCTTGCTGATCGCTTACTGGATCGTACGCAATCTTCCGGTCGGGCACGCGCTCGCCCCCTAGCAGGCAGGCCGCCGTTCACAGCGCCGCGTGGTCGGTCCTCCCGGGACTCTTCGGCCTCCCGGGTGCGGAGGCGGGTCGGCCTTCCGGATACGATCGGTGCACGCAAGGACCGCTTTCCGCTGACGAGGGGACCCGACCCAGTGAGCGACGTGACGAGCCGCCAGGCGAGGAACGGAGCGAACAGTTTGGCACCGCAGTTCCACGAGCACGTCAATCAGCCGCTAGGTGAGGTGGGGGTGTGAGCGTGCTCGACGACATCCTGGAAGGCGTGCGGGCCGATCTCGAAGAGCGGCAGCGCGCGATCACGCTCGACGCCCTCAAGGAGATGGCCCGGCACGCGCCCTCCCCGCTCGATGCGATCGGCGCGCTCAGGTCCGAAGGCGTCTCGGTCGTCGCCGAGGTGAAGCGCAGCAGCCCCTCCAAGGGCGCGCTCGCCGCCATCGCCGACCCGGCCGCGCTGGCCCGCGACTACGAGGCCGGCGGAGCCAAAGTCATCAGCGTGCTCACCGAGCGGCGCCGGTTCGGCGGCGGTCTCGACGACCTGGCCAACGTGCGCAACAACGTCGACGTGCCGCTGCTGCGCAAGGACTTCATCGTCACCTCCTACCAGCTCTGGGAGGCGCGTGCCTATGGCGCCGACCTCGCGCTCCTCATCGTCGCCGCGCTCGACCAGCCGGCCCTGGTCTCGCTGGTGGAACGCGCCGAGTCGATCGGGCTGACCCCCCTGGTCGAGGTGCACACCGAGGACGAGGTCGCCCGAGCCGTCGACGCGGGGGCCAAGGTCATCGGGGTCAACGCGCGAGACCTCAGGACCCTCAGGGTGGACCGCAGCGTCTTCGGCCGGATCGCCCCGCTGATCCCCAAGAACATCATCAAGATCGCCGAGTCGGGTGTGCGCGGTCCGCATGATCTGCTCGCCTACGCCTCGTCCGGCGCCGACGCCGTCCTGGTCGGCGAGAGCCTGGTCACCGGGAAGGACCCGCGCGCGGCCGTCGCCGACCTCGTCGCCGCAGGTGCGCACCCGGCGCTCCGGCAGGGCAAGTAGGATCTGTTCCATGCCGCAGCCGCGTGAACGATGGCGTGCCTTTCCGTATCACCCTTGACCGGACAGGCCCCTTCAAGCACGACAGGACAACATCGATGACCATCGACGCCGCGCGGCGTGACTCCGCCGCGCCCTCGGACAGCGGCCATTTCGGCCGGTTCGGCGGCCGGTTCGCCCCCGAGGCCCTCATGACCGCGCTGGAAGAACTCACCGTCGAGTACGCCGCCGCGAAGAGCGATCCACGTTTCCAGGCCGAGCTGACCGACCTGCTGGAGAACTACGCGGGCCGTCCCAGCCTGCTCACCGAGGCGGCGCGCTTCGCCGAGCACGCGGGCGGGGCTCGGATACTGCTCAAGCGCGAGGACCTCAACCACACCGGCTCTCACAAGATCAACAATGTGCTCGGGCAGGCGCTGCTGACCCGCCGCATGGGCAAGAAGCGGATCATCGCCGAGACGGGCGCCGGCCAGCACGGCGTGGCCACTGCGACCGCGGCGGCGCTGCTCGGTCTCGAGTGCGTCGTCTACATGGGCGAGGAGGACACCGTCCGGCAGGCCCTCAACGTCGCCCGCATGCGCATGCTCGGCGCCGAGGTGATCCCCGTCAAGTCCGGCAGCCGCACCCTCAAGGACGCCTGCAACGAGGCGTTCCGCAACTGGGTGTCCACGGTGGACGGCACCCACTACTGCATCGGCTCGACCATGGGCCCGCACCCGTTCCCGATGATGGTCCGCGACTTCCAGCGGATCATCGGGGTCGAGGCCCGCCGGCAGGTGATCGAGCTGACCGGGTCGCTGCCCGACGCGGTGGTCGCCTGTGTCGGGGGCGGATCGAACGCGATCGGCATCTTCCACGCCTTCGTCCCGGACGAAAACGTGCGGCTCTACGGCTTCGAGGCGGGCGGCGACGGGGTCGGCACCGGCCGGCACGCCGCCACGCTGGTCGGCGGATCCGTCGGCGTCATCCACGGCATGCGCACCTACCTGCTGCAGGACGACGAGGGGCAGACCCTGGAGACGCACTCGATCTCCGCAGGGCTGGACTATCCCGGGGTCGGCCCCGAGCACTCCTGGCTGCACGACACCGGCCGCGCGGTCTACCAGGAGATCACCGACGCCGAGGCCATGGACGCGTTCTCGCTGCTGTGCCGCACCGAGGGCATCATCCCGGCGATCGAGTCCGCCCACGCCCTCGCGGGCGCGCTGAAGGTCGGCCGTGACCTGGGCGCGGGCGCGACCGTCGTCGTCAGCCTCTCCGGACGCGGGGACAAGGACATGGACACCGCCGCACAGTGGTTCGGGCTCATGGACGAGGAAGCGGGAGCGGGCCGGTGAGCGACGGCAATGTGCAGAACCCGCCGGCCGGCGGCGTCGCCGAGGCGTACGAGAAGGCAGCGGCCGAGGGCCGGGCGGCCCTCGTCGGCTACCTTCCCGCGGGATTCCCCTCTGTCGAGGGCGCGATCAGGGCGGCGACGGAGATGGTGCGGGCCGGATGCGACGTCATCGAGGTCGGCCTGCCCTACACCGACCCGCTGATGGACGGCCCGACCATTCAGGACGCCGTTCACCGGGCGATCGTCGGCGGCGTCCATGTCTCGGACGTCTTCCGTACGGTCGAGGCGGTGGCGGCGACCGGGGTGCCGACGCTGGTCATGACCTACTGGAACCCGGTCGACCGGTACGGCGTCGACGCCTTCGCGAGGGATCTGAAGTCGGCGGGCGGCGCGGGCCTCATCACTCCCGATCTCACTCCCGAGGAGGCCGGGGACTGGATCGAGGCGGCGGAGGCCCGCGACCTGGACAGGATCTTCCTGGTCGCGCTGAGCTCCACCGACGAACGCATCGAGAAGATCACGGGAGTGAGCCGCGGCTTCGTGTACGCCGCCTCGCTGATGGGCGTCACCGGTGCCCGTACCGTCGTCGACACCGGCGCCGCACGTCTGGTCGAGCGCACCCGCAAGATCATGTCGGATCGCCTGCCCAGCGCCGAGCCCCTGCCGATCGGGCTGGGTCTCGGCGTCGGCAACGGCGATCAGGCCGCCGAGGTGGCCGGGTTCGCGGACGGGGTGATCGTCGGCTCGGCGTTCATCAGGAGGCTGCTCGACGCCTCGTCCGAACAGGCGGGCCTGGACGCGGTACGCGAACTCACCGCCGAGCTGGCCGAGGGAGTGCGCCGGGGCCGGTGAGCGGGCGGCCCGGCCGCCGCGCGTCCGCGAACGGGGCGACGTCGTCGACATCGGCGGGTGGAACCCGACAGGATTGGTGACCGGCTTCTGACAGCGCGCTTATGCGACGCCGCGTAAGGTACGTCGCGCCGGGGCGCGCACGGGCGCAGGCCCGTGTGTCCCGGCCGATCGACGGAGACGAGGAGATGATGGCGACCGAAGACGCCGTGGTTCCGGCGGCCGGCACCGCCTGGCCGAAGCTGCAGCCATGGATCACGCTGGCCTGCCGGGTGGGCCTGGCCGGCGTGCTCGCCTACGCCGGCTGGGCGAAGGTCACCGAGCCGCCCGCGCTGCAGAGGCTTGCCGTCTCCTCGTACCAGATTCTGCCGGATAGTCTGGTCGCACCGGTCGGCTACGGTCTACCCATCCTGGAGCTGGTGCTCGCCGCGCTGCTCCTGGTGGGCTTCGGCACCCGCTTCACCGCGGCGTTCTCCGGCCTGCTGATGATCATTTTCATCGGCGGGATCATTTCGGTCTGGTCACGGGGACTTTCGATCGACTGTGGCTGTTTCGGTAGCGGAGGCGCCGTCGAAAAGGGCGAGACACGCTATCTTCAGGAGATCTTGCGCGACACCGGATTCCTGGCACTCGCGGCCTGGATCACGGCGTTCCCCCGCAGCAAGCTCGCGTTGGACCGCCTGCTCGGGCTGTACAAGGACTGACCGCGCGGCCGGAGGCCCGCCGTGTCGACGGTCAAGTGCGCCGGGTGGTGCGGCAGGAACGGGCAGTGATGAATTCGAAGGAGACGAGATGAGCAAGGCCGCGCGCGAGCGTACGGCCCGGGACCGGCTGGCTGAGGAGCGCCGGCGGCAGGCCGAGCGGCAGAAGCGGCTCCGGGCGATCATGATCACCTTGGGCGCCATCGTGGTGATCGCCGTCGTCGTGGTCGCCTTCGTGGCCGTTCAGTCCAACAAGGACACGCCGGACGGCTACCGGGGCGCACTCGCGCCGCTCTCCCGCGAGGCCGACGGCTCGGTCGTCATGGCCAAGGCCGGCGTCACCGGCCCCGTCCTGGAGGTCTTCGAGGACTTCCAGTGCCCGGCCTGCAAGAACTTCGAGGAGACCAACGGCGACACGATCAAGCGACTGGCGGCCGAGGGCAAGGCCAAGGTCATCTTCCGGCCGTTCCGGCTGTTCCAGCAGGAGCCGCTGAAGTCGAACTCCCAGCGCGCGGCCAACGCCGCCGAGTGCGCCCCCGCGGACAAATGGGTCACCTTCCATGACCTGGTCTACAAGAACCAGCCCGCCGAGGGCAGCCAGGGCTTCAGCAACAAGGATCTGATCAAGTGGGGCAAGGAGGCCGGCATCAACGACCCGGCCTTCGAGAAGTGCGTCAACGGCGGAGAGAAGAACTCCGTCGTCGACCAGGCCACCCAGTACGCGACCAGAGCGGGCGTCCAGGGCACCCCGACCCTGAATCTCAACGGCACCAAGCTGGATGAGAAAGCGACCTACAACAAGGCGGATCTGGAGAAGGCGGTCCTCGGGGCTCCGGCGTCACAGGCGCCCGCCCCGAGCGCCGCACCGAGCGCCACACCGAGCAAGAGCAAGTAGAGTCCGCCTCGTGCCGTGCCTCAGGTCGTCCATCTACGATGACCTGAGGCGGGCGCGGCCTTCCGGAGGGTAGCGTCACCCGTCATGAAGCCGCTCGCCTATCTCCCGAGTCCGTCCGACGGTGTCTGGCACCTCGGGCCCCTTCCCCTTCGGGCCTACGCCCTGATGATCATCATCGGGATCGTCGTCGCCATCTGGCTCGGTGAGCGGCGCTGGGCCGCTCGCGGCGGCTCGCCGAACGTCGTGGTCGACGTCGCGGTCTGGACGGTGCCGTTCGGCCTCGTGGGGGGCCGTCTCTATCACGTGATCACCGACTACCAGCGCTACTTCGGCGACGGGCAGGACCCGATCAACGTGCTGAAGATCTGGCACGGCGGGCTCGGGATCTGGGGGGCCGTCGCGATGGGCGCCGTGGGCGCCTGGATCGGCTGCCGGCGCCGGGGCATCTCGCTGGGCGCCTTCGGCGACACCGTCGCCCCCGGCATCGCGCTGGCCCAGGCGATCGGCCGGTGGGGCAACTGGTGGAACCAGGAGCTGTACGGCAAGCCGCTCGACACCTGGTGGGCCGTGAAGATCGACGCCGCGCACCGGCCGGCGGATCCCGAGTACGCCGACATCGCGACCTACCACCCCACCTTCCTGTACGAGTCGCTGTGGTGCGTCGGCGTGGCCGTCCTGGTCATCTGGGCGGGCCGGCGGTTCCGGCTCACCCACGGCCGCACGTTCGCGCTCTACGTCGCCGCCTACACGGTGGGGCGGTTCTGGATCGAGTCGCTGCGCATCGACGACGCTCACCATGTCCTGGGGATGCGGCTCAACAACTGGACGGCTCTGATCGTCTTCCTCGGCGCGGTGGCCTATCTCTGGCTGGCCCGCAACCGTACGGACGAGGAGGTCGTCACGGTCAGGGGACAGTACGCCGAGACGGTCTCGTCCGCCGAGGAGGCCGAGGAGGCCGCGGCCGCGGGGTCCGCCGGATCCGCCGCATCCGCCGAGCCGAGCGCGGCGACCGACGAGGGCGAGGTCCCGCCCGGTGACGCGGCGGAGCCCCCGGTGCCCGCCGAGCCGGAGAAGGCAGAGCAGAAGCCGGCCGACGCGGAGTCGGCCGAGCCGCAGGCCACTTCGGCCGAGCAGCCGGTGGCGCCGACCGACGAGACGGGCGACGCGGCCGGTGACGAGGTCGGCGACGGGGCCCCGGGTGAGCCGGAGGTACCTGTCGATGAGCGGCCGGCCGACGAAGGACCGGCCGACGAGGAGCCTGCCGGGCGTCCGGCCAAGGAGGCGGTCAACAAGGAGTCGTCGTGAGCCCGACGACCTCCGAAGCCGAGATCCATCACGAGCACAGGGACGTCACGGGGGGCTGGCTGCGCCCCGCGGTGTTCGGCGCGATGGACGGGCTCGTCTCCAATTTCGCGCTCATCGCGGGCGTCGCGGGCGGCCGGGCGGACCAGAAGGTCGTGGTGCTGGCCGGGCTGGCCGGGCTGGCGGCCGGCGCCTTCTCGATGGCGGCGGGGGAGTACATCTCCGTCGCCTCGCAGTCCGAGCTCGCCGAGGCCGAGATCGAGGTGGAGCGGCTTGAGATCGCTCGTCATCCGGGGGCCGAGCAGGCCGAGCTCGCCCGCTTCTACGAGGCTCGCGGGCTGGAGCCGGAGCTGGCCGCCGAGGTGGCGCGCCAGCTGTCCCGTGACCCAGATGAGGCGCTGCGGGTGCACGCCGAGGCCGAGCTGGGTGTCAGCCCGGGCGATCTGCCCTCGCCGCTGCTGGCCGCGGGCTCGTCGTTCCTGTCGTTCGCCGTGGGCGCGCTTCTCCCGGTGCTCCCCTACCTGCTCGGCGCGACGAGCCTCGTGCCGGCCGCGATCATCGCGGCCGCCGGACTGTTCCTGGCCGGCGCGGTCGTGTCCAAGATCACCGCACGCTCCTGGTGGTTCGGCGGCCTGCGGCAGTTCGCCCTGGGCGGAGCGGCCGCGCTGATCACGTTCGGCGTCGGCTCTCTCATCGGCGCGGCCGGAATCTAACCCGTGACAAACCGGAGGAATCGGGTGTTCGCCCGCGCGGCGTCCAAGGAGGGCGCTAAGCTCGCCGACGGCGAACGGGCTCAGCGAGAGCGGGTGTGGGCGTCGTTGACACGGCGCGACGTCCGTGCGGCATCGGCAATGGCGGACCCGCTGAGTGGGCCGAGCGAATCGGAGGAATCGTGAGCGACACGAGCTCGCCCATGAGGACGCGGCAGACCGAAGAGGACGATTTCTGGCCCGAGGAAAAGCGGCGCGCTCCGCGCAAGCTGCTGATCGGGATCATCGCTGCGGTCCTCGTTGTGATCATCGCGGTGGTGGTCGTCGTGGTGGTCTCCGGCGGAGACGACAAGGGCTCGGAGGCCGGGATCGGCGCGGGAACGCCGCCCACCGTCTGGGTCGGCACCGGCGCGAGCAGCGGAACGGTGAAGCTGAACCTGCGCAGCGCCGACCAGCGGCCGCTGAACCCCGGAGAGGTCTTCACCGACGAGGTCAAGACCGTCACCCACGGCAAGTACAGCTTCAACCTCGTCGGCTCACACCTGACCAACGACTGCCTTGGGGTGGCCTGGGGCGTGCGGTTGCGCAACGACCTGCGCAAGTACGGCTGCTCGCAGGTCGCGCGCGGGGCCTACCTGTCGGCCGACAAACGGCACGCCGGTCAGTTCATCGCCCTCAACCTCGACCGGTTGGAGGGCGCGGACCAGATCGTCCGTGACCTCGACCCGCAGACCAACGCCGGGTTCGTCATGCCGCTGAAGGCCGCGGGGGTGTCGAACTTCGGGTCGGGATTCAGCGCCGCCTACGGCCAGCCCTTCGGGCACTACGTCATCGTCAGCTGGGTACAGCGCAACGGGGGCGGGCAGCCCGACTCGATGAACGAACTGCTCGACGCCAGCGTCGCCATCGAGGGAGCCGACGACTTCGTCTGGCAGCGCCTCATCCTGGCCGGCGGCTGAGGAGATCGCGTGGACGGCTCCGCATCGAGTGACCGCGTAGACCCGGCGCGTGCCCGGACACCGGCAAGCGCCTCCGGAAAGTCGCCCGCGCCCAGGTGAGCAGAGACCCGAACCCACCCCGTGGCGGTCGCCGGGCCACGCCGGCCTCGAGGGGGGCCCGCCCGCCCCGCGCCCGCCAAGAGCGCTCCCGGGAGCGCGCCGGGCAGGACCGCCCAGGCGAGAACCGCGCAGGCGAGAACCGTGCAGGCGAGGACCGCGTCGGTAAGGAGCGACCGGGCAAGGGCCGCGCAGGCAAGGGCCGCGCCGGTCAGGACCGCGCCCGCCAGAGCGGGTCGCGCCGTACGACGGGCTCGCGCGGCGACCGCACCGCCAGGGCGACGCCCGGGCGTCCTCGATCGAGGCCGTCCCGTCCTCCGGGCGGGGCCTCCGGCGGGCC
>NZ_JABVEB010000217.1 GCF_014323665.1 Actinomadura sp. HBU206391
GGCAGCCCGGGCGGAAGGGCCGGGGCGATGCCGCTGTGGTGTCCCAGCATCGCCGCGCGCAGCCCCTCACGCAGCGCGATCGCGGTCGCGAGATCGTCGGCGCCGGCCGCAGAGGCGGCGGGTGGAAAGGCTGCGGGCAGCAGGCCGCGCTCCAGCAGCCAGCCGGTGAGTCCGGCGGGGCTGGCGAACTCGTCCACATCGCGTTCAAGATCGACCGTGTTGACGAAGTCCCTCAGCAGCAGGGCGGCGTCGGTCATCGTCCCTCCGAATTCAACACCAGCATAGAGTCTTGACCGGTTGCGTGACGAACGACACCGGCATAGCCTGTATACCGGTGTTTGGAGGTATTGCCATGGCGGCGACCCTGATGCGGATCTGGCGCGGCTGGACCAGGCGGTCCGATGCCGACGCCTACGAGACGTACCTGCTCCGCACCGGGCTGGTCGGCTACACCGGCGTCGAGGGCAACCGCGGCGTGCACATGACCCGGCGCGACGTCGGTGACAACACCGAGTTCTGCCTGGTCTCGCTCTGGGACTCCTGGGGCGCGGTCAGGAGTTTCGCGGGTGAGGATCCGGCACTGGCGGTGTTCTATCCCGAGGACGACCGGTTCCTGGTCGATCGCGAACTCGTCGTCAGCCACTACACGATCTTCGACAGTACCTGAGCGAGCCGCCGTACGCCCTCGGAGAGCTCGGCCTCGGTGGCGGCCGCGCTGTAGGTGAGCCGCAAACGCGGCCCGGGGGGCTCCGCGGGATAGAACGGCCGGCCCGCGCTCACCAGTACCCCGGCGCGCAAGGCCGCCTCGGTCAGCGCGACGTCGTCGACACCGGCCGGCAGCCTGGCCCACAGGTGCGCTCCTCCGGTGGGCCTCGTCACCGGCGTCTCCGGCAGATCCCGCGCGAGCGCGGCGAGCAGCGCGTCGCGCCTGCGGCGCAGCGCGGCGCTCACGAGCCTGAGGTGACGTGGCCAGCCCGGCGAGGTCAGCAGTTCCAGCGCGGTCTCCTGCAGCGACCTGGCGGGGAAGAAGGCGTCGACCATCTGCGTGGCGCGGATCCGCTCGGCCACCGGGCCGCGCGCGACCACCGCGGCGATCCGCATGCTCGGTGCGGTGCCCTTGGTGAGCGAGGCGATGTGCACGACCCGGCCGTCCTGATCGCGGGCGACCAGGGGGCCCGGTGCCGGATCGATCGCCAGATGCCGGGCGTAGTCATCCTCGATCACGAACGCGCCGGCCGCGCGGACCACCGCCAGCACCTGTTCACGGCGCTCGGCCGGCAACACCGCGCCGGTCGGGTTGTGGAACGTCGGCTGGCAGTAGAACACCCGGGATCCGGTCATGGCGAAGGCCTCGGCGAGCAGGCCGGGCCGGACGCCGTCGCCGTCCATGGGCACCGGCACCGGATGCAGTCCGGCGGCCCGTGCCGCGGCCAGCGCGCCCAGATAGGTAGGCGATTCGACCAGCAGAGGCGCGCCGGGCGGCAGCAGCGCCCGCAGTACGGTGGTGAGGGCGTCCTGCCCGCCGCCGCTGATCAGCACGTCGGAGGGCGACACGTCGCCGCCCAGGTCGCGGGCGAACCATGCGCGCAGTTCGGGCACACCGCTGAGCGGGGGGCGCCCCCAGGCGTCCGGACGCCGTGCCGCGCGGGTCGCCGCCGTGGCCAGAGCGCGGAGCGGTTGCAGTGATGGATGCAGGTACCCCCCGCTGAGCGCCACGGCGCCCTCGGGGGGCGGTGTCAGCAGGCCCCTGACGCCGCCGGCGTCGACCGTGCGGTCGCCGAGGGCCACCGACTGCCAGTCGAAGTCCGGCGCCCGGCCGGCCACCGCCGGCCGCCGGTCGGCGACGTAGGTGCCACTGCCCGGCCGGGTGACGACCAGGCCCTCGGCGGCGAGCACGCCGAGAGCGCGCGACACCGTGACGGGGCTGACCCGGTGACGCTCCATCAGCTCACGACTAGACGGAAGCCGCTCGCCGGGCCGCAGGCCCGAGATCTGCCCGCGCAGCGTGCCCGTCAGAATGGCGATACTGCTATCCTCATGCATGAGAATACAGAGTAGCGCTACTGAGAAGAGATCGATAGCGCTCCCGCCCCGAGGCGCCGGGCTGGGCCTGGCCGGGCTCGGCGTTCTGGCCTTCTCGTTCACCTTCCCCGCCACCGTCCTGGCCCTCGACGGCCTCGATCCCTACCTCATCGGCATCGGCCGGGCAGCGGTCGCGACGTTGCTCGCCGCCGTCGCTCTCGCGGCCGTGCGGGCGGTGCGCCCGCGCAGGGACCAATGGCCCGGGCTGGCCGCCGTCGGCCTCGGCGTCGTCTTCGGCTTCCCCCTGCTGTCCACGCTCGCGCTCGACCGCGGCGCCTCCGCGTCGCACGCGGCGGTGATCATCGGTCTGCTCCCCGCGGCCACCGCGGTCCTCGCGACGTTGCGCGCCGGCGAACGCCCGCCCCCCGCCTTCTGGGCGGCGACGGCTGCGGGGGCGCTGTGCGTCACGCTGTTCGGGCTCAGCCACGGCGGGGGCGGCTTCTCCCTGGCCGACCTCCTGCTGTTCGGCGCGCTGCTGGCCGGCGCGGTCGGTTACGCCGAGGGCGGGCGGCTGGCCAGAGACATGCCGGGCTGGCGGGTCATCTGCTGGGCGCTCCTGCTCACCGCGCCCGTGACCCTCCCGGTCACCGGATGGCTGCTGCTCACGGGCACCCAGCGCTGGAGCGGCGGCGCGCTGGCCGGCTTCGGCTACGTCTCGGCCGTGTCGATGTTCGTCGGCTTCTTCGCGTGGTACGCCGGGCTGGCCAGGGCGGGCATCGCCCGGGCCAGCCAGGTGCAGTTGGCACAGCCGGTGCTCACCCT
This sequence comes from Actinomadura sp. HBU206391, assembly GCF_014323665.1. Lineage (GTDB taxonomy): Bacteria > Actinomycetota > Actinomycetes > Streptosporangiales > Streptosporangiaceae > Actinomadura_C. The sequence continues at coordinate 2,845 of NZ_JABVEB010000217.1, forward strand.
CGTCTGGTCGGCGCTTCTGCTCGATGAGCGCGTCGACGCCGGTACCTGGGTCGCCGCCGTCGCGGTGCTGGCCTGCGTCGCCTGGACTCAGCAGGCGAGAGCCTCACGACCCTTGCGTGATGTGACGCCAGAGCGCACGATGGGTGCTGAGGTGTCATATCGTCGTGCCCGGCCAGGCGCCGCGCGTGGAAGAGAACGGGCAGGAGCCGTACGTGGACGAGAAGCCGACCGTCCCTGAGGGCGGGTTCTGGCCCGCTCCCGAGATCCCGCAGCCGAACATCTATCCGATGGAATGGCGGGTCGAGACGGAAAAACTCGCCGCCATCTACGAGAAGTCCAAGCGGATGGTGTGGAACCCCACCGACCTGCCCTGGGACGGCATCGATCCCGACGACTTCACCGTGGAACAGCGGCTCGGGATCATGTACTGGTTCTCCGTGCTCGCCAACTTCGACGCGTCCGGCCCGGCGGTCTTCGCCCGGGCCACGATCCACGCGTTCGAGCAGCACGAGGAGGACCCGGTCCGCAAGTGCTTCTTCTCGATCACCCGTGACGAGATGAACCACGAGGAGTGCTGCCAGCGGACCATCGCCAAACTGTGGCCGGGTGGACCGCTCGACTGGAGACCCTCCACCACCCTCGAGAAGGCGGCCCACAACAATATCGGCTGGCTTTACCACAATGGCGGGCGCTACTGGACCGGCTACTCGAATTCGCTTGGGAAATACTCGCTCGCGGTGCTCTTCACGAGTTTCATGATGGGCGAGATGGCCGCATCGACGCTGTTCCGCGGTATGGCCTCCGGTGCGCGCCATCCCGTCTTCCGGGAGATGTTCCAGCGGATCGGGCGGGACGAGTCACGGCATCTGCAGATCTGCGTGACGATTCTGGAGAACGAGTGGCCCGGGCTGACCGAGGACGTCAAGTCCCAGATCACCAGACAGCTGCGCGCCGGCTTCGTCTTCCTGTCGATGATCCTGTGGGAGCCGCCTGAGGGGTTCTGGGAGCTCCCGCCCTACTTCCTGGCCAACCACCGGGTACTGATGAACCACGCGCGCGACGCGGGCCTGGGCGTGCTGTCGTTCGACGAGCAGGCGGACAACTGGCGGGTCGCGATGGCCCGGGTCCAGGCGATCGTCGAGCGCTGGGGCATCGAGTTCCCGGCCATCCCGGAGCTCGATATCGAGGGCGTCAAGGTCGACGTCATCGACCCCGAGGACATCATTCCCGTGTTCTGATCGCGCCCGGGGCCGTGGGCCCCGGCGGTCCGGTCCGGCGGTCGCTGACCCCCGTCCGCGTTCCCGCGCTCGCGGGGAGTGGTGCCGGGAGGCTCTTGTGGCGGATCTCCCATGCCTCGATCAGCAGGAGGCCGTACCGTATGTGCACCTATGGGGACTGATACCGGCGGGAACACGGCGCGGGACACCGAGGACGGCTCGGCCGGGGCGAGGGATCGGCGGGGGACGGGCACGGGGCTCCGCCGACGGCTGCGACCGCTCCGGCTGCTGCGCCTGACGGCCTGGGCGGCCGCGTTCGTCTCCGGCCTGGTGGCGATCTTCCTGGTGCAGACGTGGCTGTGGTGGCAGCAGGAGCCGATCTCCGGCGGCACCGGGGCGAACGGGCTGTGGGCCAGGCACCAGTGGGTCGGCGAGCGGCACACCGAGGCCGAGTACCGCGCTCTCGCGGACACCGTGCGGCAGAACCGGATCACGGACGTGTTCTTCCACGCCGGTCCGTTCGAGGCCGACGGCACGGTTCCGCCGGCGAAGTACACCAACGCGAGGAACCTCATCGAGGCGATGCGCAGGCTGGCCCCCGGCGTGCGCTCGCAGGCCTACCTCGGCCAGATCCGGCGGGTGGGCGGGCACGGGATCCTCGACCTGGACAGCCCGGAGGTCCGGCGGGGCGTGCTCGCCACCGACAAGATCTTCCTTGACCTGGGCTTCGACGGCATCCACTACGACGTCGAGCCGGTCTATCCCGACGACGACTCCTTCGTGCGACTGCTCGACGACACCCGGGCGCTGACCCGTGCCCGGGGGAGGGTCCTGTCGGTCGCGCTCGAGCAGCTCACCCTCGTCGACGCGGCCCAGCCCGTCTACCGGGCGTTGATCCCGCGCGGCGGCGGTCTGCACTATCCGGCGCGACCCACCGAGGATTTCCTGCGCACGGTCGCCGATCGGGTCGACCAGGTGACGATCATGACGTACGACGTGTCGCTGCCGACCAGGTCGCTGGTGGGGCGGCATTTCGCCTGGCACACCGAGCGGACCCTGCGGCTGATCGGGGACCGGGTCACGGTCTTCATGGGCGTGCCGACCTACCGTCCCCTCATGGACTGGGCCGAGGACCTCGAAGGCGCCCTGCGGGGAGTGCGGCGCGGGGTCGACGCCCTGGACCGCCGCCCGGCCAGGCCGTACGGCGTAGGGATCTACGCCGAATGGACGACCAGCCCCGCCGATTGGGCCCGTTACCGGGCGGATTGGCTGAATAAATAGCCGTCTGTTACCGGTCATGCGAGAACCGTTCGCATAAGTAAGGACAATTTGGCTGGTCCGCCACCCCCGTTGTAACGTTCCGATTCATTCGTTTTCGCAGGTCAGATGCCTTGTTGCATCGCGGTGGCAGGCGGGTAAACATCGGGTCGTGACGCGGTAGTCGCAGCCCTTCCAGGGGCCTGTGGGGAGCGAGGTCGATGAGCATGGAGCACACTGCGCAGCAGGTGACTCACCGGCTCACGGAGCTGACCACCGAGTTCGCCGGCTGGCGGATCGGTCGTGGCGGTTCCGGCAATTGGTGGGCGGTCCGGGGCAACGAGCTCGTACGGACCGTCAACGTCGAGGAGTTGCGCGCCAGGCTCCGTGAACTCGCCGCGGCACAGCGCCGCCGGGAGGATCACGGGTAGCTCCGCAGGGGGTGGAGACGAGACGTCCGGAAAAGTCGCCGGAGTTGCGCCCGTAACGCGGGATTTGCGTGTCACGATGACGGAGTAGACGCCGCCGGTGATGCGTACCCCCGAGCGTGATCGCCGGCGGCGTCTTCCCATTCCCGCGAAGATCGCTCCGATCGATGAGACGCCGGGGCGCCCGAGGTCCCCGCGAGACGGCGGGACCGGTACCGTTCCGTTCATGGGACCCAGCACAACAAGCGACGCGCCCTTCGGCCGGATGCTGACCGCGATGGTCACTCCGATGACCGCGGAGGGCGCAGTCGATTTCGACGGAGCCGCGCGCCTCGCGACCCATCTGGTCGATGAGCAGCGCCACGACGGTCTCGTCGTCAGCGGGACGACAGGAGAGTCGCCGACGACGAGCGACGCGGAGAAACAACGGCTGATCGAGACCGTCGTCGCGGCGGTCGGAGACCGGGCCGCGGTGATCGCCGGAGCGGGCACCAACGACACCGCCCACAGCGTCGAACTGGCCCGGCAGGCCGAACGGGCCGGCGCCCACGGCCTCCTGGTCGTGACGCCCTACTACAGCAAGCCGCCGCAGGAGGGCCTGGTGCGGCACTTCACCGCGGTGGCCGACGCGACCGGGCTGCCGAACGTGCTCTACGACATTCCGGGTCGTGCGGGCGTCGCCATCGAGACCGAGACCCTCGTCCGGCTGGCCGAGCACCCCCGGATCGTCGCGGTCAAGGACGCCAAGGGCGATCTGTTCGCCGGCTCCGCGGTCATGTCCCGCACCGACCTGGTCTTCTATTCCGGCGACGACTCGCTCAACCTGGCGTGGCTGTCGATGGGCGCCGCAGGAATGATCAGTGTGGTCGGGCATGTCGTGGGCGCCGACCTCCATGAGATGATCGACGCATACCGTGCCGGTGATGCGGGCCGCGCCATCGCCATCCATCGGCGGCTGTTGCCCGTCGTCACCGCCATCATGACCCGTACGCAGGGCGTCATCGCTGTCAAGGCGGCGCTGAACCTGCTTGGCCGGCCCGGCGGGACAGTACGTCCGCCGCTCGTGGAGGCCACGCCGGAGTTCGCGGCGCGACTGCGTGAAGATCTAGTGATAGGGGGAGTCAAAGTGCCGGAGGACAGTTCGTGAGCGTACCGAACGAGGAATCCAGCGATATCGCGGCGGGCCCGTACGGGGCCCGGTCGCGGCGCGAGGTGAGCGCGTGAGTCATCCTCACCCAGAGCTCGGGGCCCCGCCGCCGCTTCCTTCGCAGGGGCTGAGGATCGTGGCGCTCGGCGGTCTCGGCGAGATCGGCCGGAACATGACGGTCTTCGAGTTCGGCGGAAGACTGCTGATCGTTGACTGCGGCGTGCTCTTCCCCGAGGAGGAACAGCCGGGCGTCGACCTGATCCTGCCCGACTTCGAGTACATCAGGGACCGGCTCGACGACGTCGAGGCGGTCGTCCTGACCCACGCGCACGAGGACCACATCGGCGCGGTGCCGTACCTCCTGCGCGAGCGGCCTGACATTCCGCTCGTCGGTTCGCGGCTCACCCTCGCCCTGATCGAGGCGAAGCTGACCGAGCACCGGATCAGACCGGTCCTGCGGCAGGTCGCCGAGGGCGAGCGCCTCAACATAGGGCCCTTCGACTGCGAGTTCCTCGCCGTCAACCACTCGATCCCGGACGCCCTGGCGGTCGCCATCCGCACGCCCGCGGGCCTGGTCCTCGGCACCGGCGACTTCAAGATGGACCAGCTCCCGCTGGACGGCCGGCTCACCGACCTCGGCGGGTTCGCCCGGCTCGGGGCCGAGGGCATCGACCTGCTGATGTCGGACTCGACCAACGCCGAGGTCCCCGGCTTCGTCACGAGCGAGCGTGACATCGGCACGGTGATCGACGACGTGGTCAGGACGGCGGAGAAGCGGGTGATCCTCGCCTGCTTCGCCTCGCACATCCACCGCGTGCAGCAGGTTCTGGACGCTGCGCACGCCAACGGCCGCAAAGTCTGCATGGTCGGCCGCTCGATGGTGCGCAACATGGGGGTCGCCCGCGATCTCGGCTATCTGCGCGTTCCCGCCGGCCTCATGGTCGAGCAGAAGCAGATCGACGACCTGCCGCCCGAGAAGATCGTGCTGATCTGTACGGGCTCGCAGGGCGAGCCGATGTCGGCGCTGTCGCGGATGGCCAACCGCGATCACCAGATCCGCATCACCGAGGGCGACACGGTCGTTCTGGCGTCGTCGCTGATCCCCGGCAACGAGCACGCGGTCAACCGCGTCATCAACGGGCTCACCCGCTGGGGCGCCCGGGTCGTGCACAAGGGCAACGCCCTCGTGCACGTCTCCGGGCACGCGCCCGCCGGAGAGCTCCTGTACGTGCTCAACCTCACCAAGCCGGGCAACTTCATCCCCATCCACGGCGAATGGCGGCATCTGCGGGCTCACGCCCGCCTGGCCGAGCTGACCGGCGTGCCCAAGGAGAACATCGTGATCGCCGAGGACGGCGTCGTGGTGGACCTCGTCGACGGGCAGGCCAAGATCGTCGGTGCGGTTCCTGCGGGCTACGTCTACGTCGACGGGACCTCGGTCGGTGAGATCACCGAGACGTCGCTGAAGGACCGCCGGATCCTCGGCGAGGAGGGGTTCGTCTCGATCGTCGTCGCGCTCGACTCGACCACGGGCAAGGTCGTGGCCGGGCCCGAGATCCACGCTCGCGGCTCCGGCATCGACGCCGAGGGCTTCGACGAGGTCATCGCGCGGATCGAGAGCGTGTTGCAAGAGGCCGCCGCCAACGGCGTCAACGACGTGCACCAGCTGGGCCAGATGGTCCGGCGCGCCGTCGGCAAGTGGGTGAGCGACTCCTACCGCAGGCGACCGATGATCATTCCGGTGGTCGTGGAGGTCTGACCGGCGCTCCGGCGCAGCGTGCAGGACCTTCGTGCAGGACCTTCGTGCAGGGCCTTCGTGCAGGGCCTGCTCGCGGAACGCCCACAGGGTCACGTCCGCCGCGGGCGTGACCCTGCGGGCGTCCGCCCGCGGTCGCCGGTCGTGGCAGCGATTTCGCGGTGATTGCCTGATCGCGGGTGGATAAGAGGCGACACGCCGTGGTGCCACCATGGAACCCGCCGCGGTCGTGGCTAGTCTCACCACCATGGCAACACGTGCGTCCGGGGGATCGAAG
>NZ_JABVEB010000218.1 GCF_014323665.1 Actinomadura sp. HBU206391
CCGGTACCGGGCCGGGTCCCGGCGCCGGTCCGGGTCCGGGCGGCTGGGGGGTCGGGTGCGGCGGGGCCGGCGGCGGCACCGGCGGCTCGGTCGGCGGGATCGGTGGCGGGCCGGGCGGCGTGGGCGGTTGCCGCAGGCTTGGCGGCGTGTCGGGTGTGTTCACAATCCCTGCACCCCTCTCGTCCGGGGCTCGACGTTCATCCCCTCTCCCTTACCCGAGATCGGCCTCCTGAGGCCTGCGCGGCCGCTGCCTCGGCCTCCCATGTGCGCGTAACACCCGGGACAGGGCAGGATGGGGGTCATGAGGGATACCCGAGCGACCGCTCAGGGATTGCGCACGGCGATCGAACGCAGCGGGTACTACCCCGCCCTGGTCGCGGACGCGGTCGAGTCCGCGGTCGGCACCGAGCAGGTCATCGCCTACGTCATCCACCACGAGGCGACTTTCGACCCGGCGATGGAGGTGCGGCGGCATGTGACCGTTCTCGTGCTGTCGCCGTCCAGGCTGCTGGTCTGCCATACCGACGAGCACCCGCCGGGCGAGACGATGCCGCACCCGCACGCCTCCACGACCACCGAGGCGGTGCCGCTGAACCGCATCCGCTCGGTGGCGCTGACCCGGGTGGTGCAGGAGCCGGCGTCGTACGTCCCGGGCATGGCGCCCAACGAGGCCGTCCTGACCATCGGCTGGGGTGCGATCGCCCATGTCGACGTCGAGCCGGCCACCTGCGGGGACGAGGCATGTGAGGCCGACCACGGCTACACCGGCAGCCTCACCGCCGACGATCTTCTGCTGCGGGTCAGTGAGGCCGCCGACGGCGGCGAGGCGGTCGCCCAGGTCCTCGCCTTCTCGCGTGCCCTGTCAGAGGCCACGACCAGGTCCTGAGGGCGTCGTGGCGGGGCCCGGGCAGGCATGGCGCGTCCGGCCCCGTCCCGCTCGGGAAGGTGGTGCATGAACGCCGTGGCAACCCCTTCGGTTCCGCACTACGGGTCGGGGGCTCTCGCCGACCTGGCGCCGTCCGTGCTGGCGGCGCTGCGAGTCCCCGGCGGTCATAACGTCCTGGAGCTGCCCGAGCTGCCGCGTGCCTGCGTGCTGCTGATCGACGGCCTCGGCTGGGAGCTGCTGCGCGCCCATCCCGAGCAGGCGCCCTACCTCAGCTCGCTTCCCGGCCGGCCGCTGACGGCGGGTTTCCCGGCGACCACCGTGACGAGCCTCGGCTCGCTCGGCACCGGGCTCAGCCCCGCCATGCACGGGCTGCTCGGTTACCAGATCCGTAATCCCGAGACCGGCCGGCTGCTGAACTGCCTGCGGTGGCCCGACGAGGTCGATCCGCTGACCTTCCAACCCGCCGCGACGGCCTACTCCCGGGCGGCGGAGGCCGGCGTGAGCGTCGCCTATGTGGCGTCCGGGCGGCACAAGGACAGCGGCCTGTCGCGCGCCGTGAACCGCGGCGCCGACTACCTCCCTGCCGACAGCCTGGGTCAGCTCGTCGCCCACGCCGAACACGCGCTGCGCCTCGGCGACCGGGCGTACGTGACCGTCTACCATCCCGACCTGGACTCCACCGGGCACGTCTACGGCGCGGGATCATCGGCGTGGCGGCACCAGCTGCGGTTCGTCGACGCGCTCGCCGAGCAGCTCGCCGGGGTGCTGCCGGCGGGGACGGCTATGTACGTCACTGCGGATCACGGCATGGTCAACCCGATCGAGCGGGTCGACGTCGACGAGGTCACGGTGCTGCGTCAGGGCGTCGCGCTGCTCGGCGGCGAGCCGCGCGCCCGGCACCTCTACACCGAGCCCGGCGCGACGCCGGACGTCCTCGCCACCTGGCGGGAGCTGCTTGGCGATCAGGTCTGGGTGTTCTCCCGCGAGGAGGCCGTGGCGGCCGGCTGGTTCGGCCCGGTGGCCGAGGAACTGCTGCCGCGCATCGGCGACGTGCTGGCGGTGCCGTACGGGAACGTCGCGATCGTCGCGACCGGCGCCGAGCCGCTGGAGTCCGGCCTCATCGGCATGCATGGATCGATGACGCCGGCCGAGCAGCTCGTGCCGCTGCTGAGCGCTTCCGCGTGACCGGGGGACAGGGCCGCCGGCGGCCGTCCGCGGCCGTGGCCGGATCGGGCGACGGGGCACCGGCCCTCCCGTATCGGGGCGTAAGGGTTCAGACTGGCGATGTGCACCCACTCATCAACGTGCCCACGCTCGCTCAAGCGCTCGCGGACGAGCAGCCGCCGATCGTGCTGGACGTCCGATGGCATCTGGCCGGACCTCCCGGAATCGAGGTCTACCGCCGGGGCCATCTGCCCGGCGCGGCGTTCGTCGATCTCGACCGGGACCTGGCCGGCCCACCGGGCGGGCTCGGCCGGCATCCGCTGCCCTCGGCCGAGGCGTTCACGGTCGCCATGCGGCGGGCAGGCGTGCGCGACGACCGGTTGGTCGTCGCCTATGACGACGCGGACTCCACGTCGGCCGCCCGGTTGTGGTGGACCCTGCGGTACTTCGGGCACGAGCGGGTCAGGGTGCTCGACGGTGGTTATCGCGCCTGGGTCGACGCCGGGCATTCCGTGACCACCGGCGTGCCCGAAGCAGCGCTGGGTGACTTCACCGCCCGGCCGGGGCGGCTGCCGGCGCTGGACGCCGACGGGGCGGCGACGCTGGCCAAGGGCGGGGTGCTGCTCGACGCGCGTGCGGCCGAGCGCTATCGGGGCGAGGTCGAACCGGTCGATCCGGTGGCCGGGCACATCCCCGGCGCGGTGAGCGCTCCCACGTTGGGCAATGTCGGCGTCGACGGCCGCTTCCTTCCGCCGGGGCTGCTGCGCGAGCGGTTCGCGGATCTGGGCGCGACCGACGCGGTCGACGTCGGGGTCTACTGCGGCTCGGGGGTCACGGCGGCGCACGAGATCCTCGCCCTCACGATCGCGGGAGTCCCCGCCGCGCTCTATGTCGGATCCTGGTCCAACTGGGTCGCCGACCCGGCCCACCCGGTGGCCACCGGGGAATCCTGACGCGACGTCTCCGGCGCACGCGGACCAGCCGCCCTGGCGAGGGCACCCTGATGGAGCACCGGCTCTCGAAATGGTTCTGAGACGTCCGGTCGCCGGCGGCAGGCGGGTTCCGCGGGCGGTCAGATGAGCCGGACCCACGCGTGTGAGGAGGTCTCCTTCTCCGCCACGTCCACCCGGTCGTAGTCGGAGGGCCCCGCGTGCGCGTAACCGTGGCGCACGATGGTGCGGTGGAAGTCGTCGGATACGACGAGCGCCAGGCAGGCGTCCCTGCTGTCCTGGAGCCGCAGTCGCACCTCGTCGGCATCGACCAGCCGGGCGGCGTGCACCAGCGGTTCGCCCGACCAGCCCTCGCCGGCGCGGTCCACGTAGCCGAAGTGCACGGCGATACGCAGCCGCAGCCGGGTCGCGTCGCTCGATGCCTCCGCGTGTTCGTGGAGCGCCGCCGCGACCGTCACGAGGAACACGTCCAGCAGGTCGGCCGGTGACACGACCTCGGGTGACACGACCAGTTGGAGGCCGTCTCCCCGGTCGGTGGGGTCGAGGTCGTTCAGCGGCCGGTCGAGGGCGTCGGCGCCGGTCTGGAAGATCTGGAAGAGGTCCTGACGCGTGCGGAGCCGCTGTCGGTCGGTGGTCCGCCGCCCGGAGCCCTGCGCGTCGGCCACGACGATGATCCGCCCGGCGGCCCGCCGGTCCTGCCGCTCCTGCGCGTCGGTCCCGGTCTCGTCGGCCCCGCCGCGTGTCGCGTCGGCCGGTACGGTCTCGGCGTGCCCGAGGTGCGCGGTGTCGCCGTGACCCGTGATGACCTGGCCTGCCGCGTTCCCGCCGATGTCTATGGTGAACCGGTCCAAGGGCGGCTTCGGCATACGCCCTCCTCAAGGGAGTCTTCGCCGACGTCTGCGGTGTATCAAGCCGGCCCGGATGACGCCGAGCCGTCGACACACCTCCCTCAGTCTTTAGCCCTGATGACGCAGGCGTTCTGTGTCCTTGTACACAGTTCTGCGGATTCGGGTGGGCTCGGCCGCTTGAGGCCATGACGCGGAGACGTCGAGAAGACCACAAACGATGACAAGAATGACAAACGACGCATACTCCGCAGGCCGCCGCTCAGCCCGCGGCGTGCAGCCAGCGCACCGGCGCGCCGTCACCCGCGCGCCGGAAGGGCTCGAGCTCGTGGTCCCACGGCGTGCCCATCAGCCGCTCGAGCTCATGCTCGAGATTGGACTTGCCGCCCGCCGCGCCGGCCATGACATGGCGGAGCCGGTTCTCGGGGACCATGATGTCGCCGTTGGCGCCGATCACCGCGGTGAAGACGCCGAGCGACGGCGTGCAGCTGTAGCGGACGCCGTCCGAACCCGGCGTCGCGTCCTCGGTGACCTCGAATCGGAGCAGTTTCCAGTTCCGCAGGGACGACGTGATGCCTGCGGCGGTGCCGGGACCGCCCTCCCAGCGCAGTTCGGCGCGCATGGTGCCTGGAGCGGCCGGCTGATCTGTCCACGCCAGAGATGCGGGCACGCCAAGAACACCGCCGACGGCCCACTCAACATGCGGGCACAGCGCAGGCGGCGCAGAGTGGACGTAAAAGACGCCACGTGCGGTCACCGGACCTCCTGGTTGCGTACCGAGGCTCGTCTTCCCCTACGGCCTCATACGCCCCAAGAAGGCATCCGCGCCCCTCATTGTGCCCCATCGACAGGAGTCGCACCAGCCGTGATTCGGATCGGGCCACGAGCGGCCAGGGCATCTGTCATGTCCGTGTCCGCAACCGGCCGTATCCGAGCCGTGCCGCTGCGACACCGCTGAGCGCCACCGCCAGATAGGCCACGAGGTCCCCGTACCGGTCGTAGGGCGTGCGGTCGGTGGCCGCCGGCACCCGCACCGTGGCGATGACCGAGCCGCGCCGGTCGGTGTCGAACCAGGTCGACCGGCGGCCTCGTGCGTCATAGGCCGCCGAGACGCCCGTGAGCGCGGCCTGCACGCTGGGACGGCCGGTCTCGGCCGACCGCACCGCGGCCAGGGCGGCGTGCTGCGCGGGCGCCCAGCTGCCCTGGAAGGTGGACGTGGCGGACTGGTAGACGATCAGTTGCGCCCCGCGCCGGGCCACCTCGCGGCCGAGATCGGGGAAGGCGGACTCGAAGCAGATGAGCGGCCCGATGGTGACGCCGTCCGCCCGGAGCACGCGTACGCCGGTGCCGGGGACCCGGTCCTCGCCGGCCGCCTTACTGATCGCCGTCAGCCAGCCGAGCGCCGGACGGAAGGGGATGTACTCCCCGAACGGCACGAGCCGCGTCTTCACGTAGCGCCCGCGGATCCCGTTCGGCCCGATCAGCAGTGAGCTCTTGGAGATGCGGCCACGCGCGTCGCGCGCGTCCTCGTTGACGAGCAGATCGGCCGATCTGGCGAGTTCGCGCAGCCGGGCGGTCAGGTCGGCCCGGCGCTCCAGATCGAAGCCCACGCTGCTCTCACCCCACACGACGAGGTCGGCCGGCGGCGTGCCCCTCGTGATCCGCTCGCCGGCGGCGAACCGGGTGGTCGGGTCGTGTACGACGCCGGGCTGGACGAGCGCCACCCGTACGGTGCGCACCGCCTGCGGCTCGCCGCGCAGCGCGAAGGCCACCGGGCCGGCCAGGCCGATCACGAGCGCGGCGGTGAGCGCGCGGACCCGCGAAGGCGGAGACACCAGGGCGATCACCAGGGCCGTGTTGACGGCCACCAGCGCGAACGTCACCAGCCACACCCCGCCGAGCGCGGCCAGGCTGAGGACCACCGGATGCCGCCACTGGCTCGCCCCGAACAGTGCCCATGGGCCCCCCAGCGCGTGCCATGACCGCGCGTACTCGATCGCGACCCACGCGCTCGGCACGAGCAGCAGCGCCCGCAGCGGCCGGACCGGGTCGCGCAGCGTCGTCCACGCCGCGAGCCCCCAACCGGCCCACAGCGCCCCGAAGACCGCGGCCACGAGCAGCAGCCCGGGACCGATGTTCGGGATGGTCCAGTAGAGCGCGGCCAGCAGGTAGCCCGCGCCGAACCACCAGCCGCGCACCGCCGCCGTACGCGCGTCGGGGGCCGACCGGATGATCAGTAACCCCGGTACGAGGATCACCCACGCGAGCCAGCCTGCGTCGGCCCGGGGGAAGGTCAGCAGCGGCAGTGCCCCCGCCGGCAGCGCCAGCAGCGTGCGGACCCGCGCCGCCCGGGTGCCCGGCGCGGTCGCGGCGGCGGTGTCCAGGGCCATGTCTCCAGTAACGCATCCGGGCGGCGGCTTCTCAATCGGCCGGCAGCCGGTAGAACGGCCCCGGCCGGAGCGGACGGAGTGGACGGAGTGGTCCGGCGGAGCGGCCGGGCCGAGACCGGTCAGGCTCCGCGCTGACCGGAACCGGCCGAGTGCGCCGCTGTCGCGATTGCGGAGAGTGCGGATGTGGGCACATTACGTAGGTGTTCGACCAGGAGGCGCAGCTCGAACGGGTGCTCGCGCGCCACCGCGACGCCGTCGCGGTCGAGCCGACACCCGGCCGTCCGGCCCTGATCCGGCGCGACCAGATCCTGGTCGCCGACCGGGACGCGCCGGTCGTCGAGGGCCTCGTGCGCCGCTGGTACGACGGGCGGCAGGACGAACCGGGAGTGTGCCGCCTGCGGTTGCGCGCAGCGGCCAGGGTCGACGTGTGCGAGCTCGCCGCACAGCTCGGCGGCGACGGCGGGCGCGGCGGGCCGGCCGTGGCGCCCAACCATCTGGTGCACGGCCAGCCGATGTGGTGGTCGGGCCCGGCCGACCTGCCACGCCCGGCGGACCCGCTGGAGGTGCCGATCGCCGCGGCGCCAGGCGCGCGTCCGGTGACGGTCGCCGTCCTCGACACCGGGCTGTCGCCGCACCCCTGGTACGACGCCCATGACTGGTACGCCGAGCAGCGCGAGGAGGTCGCCGAGGTGCTCGACGCCGACCTCGACTACGAACTGGACGCGCAGGCCGGTCACGGGACGTTCATCGCCGGGGTCCTCCTTCAGCACGCCCCGGCGGTGCGCATCCGCGCCAAGAAGGTGATCGGCGGCGACGGTGTCGGTGACGAGTTCGACGTCATCCGCGCGCTCACCTGGCTGGCCGCGTGGGGGCGGGCCGACGTGGTGAACATCTCGCTCGGATGCCACACCTACGACGACCGTCCCTCACCCGTGCTGGCCCGCGCGGTCGGCCGGCTGCGGGCGGGGAGGGGCACCGTCATCGTGGCGTGCGCGGGCAACACGGCGAGTGATCGCCCGTTCTGGCCGGCCGCGCTGAAATGGGTCATCGCGGTCGCGGCGCTGGACGGCGACGAACGCGCGTGGTTCTCCAACCACGGCTGGTGGGTCGACGCCTGTGCGCCCGGAGTCGGCGTCGCCAGCTGCTTCGTACGGTTCGACGGCCCGCGTGAGCGCGCGCGGCAGTGGATCCGCGGGATCGACCCCGACCGGTTCCAGGGGTACGCGACGTGGAGCGGCACGTCGTTCGCGGCTCCGACGGTGGCGGGCGCGATCGCCCGGGTGGCCGCGGCCGAGAACCTGCCCGCCGCGGTCGCCGCCGCCCGCGTCCTCGATCCGGCGGGCGCCACTACCCTTCCCGGCCTCGGCGTAATCATCAGGGTTTGAACACGAACCGACGGCGATGCGATAACCACGTTCGGTGATTGCGCCGTGACGTTCCGCGCTCGCTCTAGTGTGGCCGGTCGGTGGGGGGCCGAACGAGGAGGCGGAGGATCTCGTGGGCCCGACAGGGACGACGAAGATGCGCGACGCGGCACCCGGCGACCTGGTCGTCTGGGCGAGGAAGGGCGACCAGTCGGCATGGGCGGCGCTCACCGTGCGCTACTCGCGCATGGTGTGGTCCGTGGCCCGCGCGCACGGCCTGGGCGAGGCCGACGCCGCGGACGTGGTGCAGACGACCTGGCTGCGGCTGGTCGAGCGGATCGACCGGATCCGTGCCCCTGACCGGGTGGGCACCTGGCTGGCGGTGACCGCACGGCACGAGGCCGCACGCCTGCTGCGTCACCAGGGCCGCGGCGGCCGGTCGCTGCCGCCGCTCGCCGCCACCGATCCGGGCCCCGACCACGTGTGTCTCGAGCGTGAGCGGCTGCGGCTGGTGATGGCCGCGATCCAGGCCCTGCCGGAGCTGTGCCGGAACGTGCTGCGGCTGTTCGCGTCGTCACCGGGCTACGCCGAGGTGGCGGCCGCGCTCGACATCCCGATCGGAAGTGTCGGCCCGACCCGGGCGCGCTGCCTGACGTCGCTGCGGGCGCGGATCGGAGGCGTGCTGTGAGCCGCGCGACCGAAGAGGAGCTGATGGCCGAGGTCCGGGCCGCGTTCGCCGCCCTCGAACCCCTACCCGAAGGCGTGCTCGCGGCGGGACGGGCGACGCTGGCCTGGCGGATGCCTGACGCGACGCTGGCCGAGCTCGTGACCGACAGCCTCTCCGGCGCCCCCGGCGTACGCGGAACCTCCCGGCTGCTCACCTTCGGCGGAGCGGACCTCGAGGTGGAGGTCGAGGTCAGCGGTGCGGGCCGCGACCTCGAACTCGTCGGACGGCTGTCGCCGCCCGCGCCGGCGCAGGTCCGGGTGCGGCACCTGAGCGGTGAACTCACCGCCCGGGTGGACCGGACCGGTCACTTCATCGTGTCGGGCGTGCCGTCGGGTCTGCTGAGCCTGGTCTTCCGGCTGCCCGACGCCGGCTCCATCGTCACCAGCTGGGTGCGGGTGTGAACGAGGGCGACCTGATCCGGCTGGCCGCCGCCGACCCGCCGCGGGCGATGGCCGCCGCGCGTGACCTGCTGTCCGGCGCCCGCGCGCCGGCCGACCGGGTGCCGGCTCTGCGGGCGCTCGC
>NZ_JABVEB010000219.1 GCF_014323665.1 Actinomadura sp. HBU206391
AGCGAGATCAAGGGGCAGCTCGCCGGGGCGTTGAGCGAGCGTGAGCAGGCTCTCGCCGAGCGGGAGCAGGCGCAGCGTGACGCGGCCGCGGCCTGGGGCGAGGTGCAGCGATCGCGGGCGCTCGCCGAGCAGGCCGACCGCCGGGTCGCCGAGGCCGAGACCAGCGTGCAGCAGATGCTCGCCCAGCGCGAGTCGATGCGCGAGGCGAGGGACGAGGCGCAGCGGCGCGTCGAGGAGATGGCGGCCGCTCGCCGCAACGCCGAGGCCGAGCGCGACATGCTCGCCGAGCGCGTGGGCGAACTCTCCCGCGCCCTCGAATCGGCCCATGCCGAGCTGCCGACCCTGCGCGCCAAGGTCGGCGAGGCCGAGATGGGGTCGCAGAGCCTGCAGCACGCGGCCGCGTCCGCTAGGCAGGAGGCCGATGAGGCCCGCCAGCGGCTGCAGGAGGCCGAGCTCGAACGCCAGCAGGCGCTGGAGGCCGCCCGGCAGGCGCTGGAGGCGGCCAAGCAGGCCGAGATGGCCAGGGACTCGGCCGCGCAGACCCGGGCCCAGGCCGACTCCGAGATGGCGCTGGCGCGTGGTCAGGTGGACAAGGCCAACCGGGAGCGCGACGGCGCGGTCGCGGCGATGCGCCAGATGGCCGCCGAGCGCGACGCGGCGCTGACCAAGCTCCAGGAACGCGATCAGTGGGTCGACCAGCTCGCCAACGCGGTCACCGAGCAGCGCGACGCGCTGAAGGCGCTCTCCACCGAGCGTGACGCCGCGCGCTCGGCGGCCGATCAGGCCCGCGGTGTGATCGACGAACTCTCCCGCCAGCTCCGCGGGATCATGCCCACGCACTGATCGACACGCCCTGATCGAAACGTTCGCCGGCGCCGGGCCCGGCGGCCTGCCCACGGCAGGCAGAGATGTGAACGGCCACTGGCAGGCCTCGCGCCAGGTCACCCGGTCCAACTGTTATCCTGGTGGCCCGTGGACAGGGCGGTTCACGACCGCCTCGCCAGCGACCACGGGAGCGCATTCTTGCCATCGGCAGCCATTGGTAGATCACGGGCTACCAAGCACCTTTTCGTCACCGGCGGCGTCGCCTCCAGCCTGGGTAAAGGGTTGACGGCGTCCAGCCTCGGGCGGCTTCTCACACTGCGCGGCCTGCGGGTCACCATGCAGAAGCTCGACCCCTACCTCAACGTCGACCCCGGCACGATGAACCCCTTCCAGCACGGGGAGGTCTTCGTGACCGACGACGGGGCGGAGACCGATCTCGACATCGGTCACTACGAGCGGTTCCTCGACACCGAACTGCACGGCTCCGCCAACGTCACCACCGGCCAGGTCTACTCCAACGTGATCGCCAAGGAGCGGCGCGGCGAGTACCTCGGCGACACGGTGCAGGTGATCCCGCACATCACCAACGAGATCAAGGACCGGATCCGGAGCATGGCCGAGTCGGGTGTCGACGTGGTCATCACCGAGGTCGGCGGCACGGTGGGCGACATCGAGTCGCTCCCGTTCCTCGAGGCCGTACGGCAGATCAGGCACGAGATCGGCCGGGACAACTGCTTCTTCCTGCACGTGTCGCTGCTGCCCTACATCGGGCCGTCCGGCGAGCTCAAGACCAAGCCGACCCAGCACTCCGTCGCCGCGCTGCGCAGCATCGGCATCCAGCCCGACGCGATCGTGTGCCGCTCCGACCGGCCGATCACGCAGGGTCTCAAGCACAAGATCAGCCTGATGTGCGACGTGGACGAGGAGGCGGTCGTGTCGGCCGTCGACGCGGCGAGCATCTACGACATCCCCAAGGTGCTGCACTCCGAGGGACTCGACGCCTACGTGGTCCAGCGGCTCGGGCTGCCGTTCCGCGACGTCGACTGGGGCGACTGGGACGAGCTCCTGCGGCGGGTCCACCGCCCGGCCCGCGAGGTCGTCATCGCGCTGGTCGGCAAGTACATCGACCTGCCGGACGCCTACCTGTCGGTCACCGAGGCACTTCGGCACGGCGGCTTCGACAACGACGCCCGGGTGAACATCCGCTGGGTCAAGAGCGACGACTGCGCGACCCCCGAGGGCGCCAAGCGCGAGCTCGACGGCGTCGACGGCGTCCTCGTGCCCGGCGGCTTCGGCGTCCGCGGCATCGAGGGCAAGATCGGCGCGGTGCGGTACGCCCGCGAGAACCGCATCCCGATCCTCGGCATCTGCCTCGGCCTGCAGTGCATGGTCATCGAGGCGGCGCGGGCGCTCGCCGGGATCCATGAAGCGGGCAGCACCGAGTTCGAGGACGGCATCGCGCACCCCGTGATCGCGACCATGGCCGACCAGGTCGACGTCGTCGCCGGCGAGCGCGACATGGGCGGCACGATGCGGCTCGGCCTCTACCCGGCCAACCTGGCCGAGGGCTCGCTGGTGCGAGGGCTCTACGGCGTGCCCAAGGTCGAGGAGCGGCACCGGCACCGTTACGAGGTGAACAACGCCTACCGCGAACAGCTCGAGAAGGCCGGGCTGAACTTCAGCGGCACCTCACCCGACGGCCGCCTCGTGGAGTACATCGAGTTGCCCCGCGAGAGCCATCCGTTCTTCGTCGCCACCCAGGCGCATCCGGAGTTCCGGTCGCGGCCGACCCGGGCGCACCCCCTCTTCACCGGTCTCGTCGCCTCGGCCCTCGAGTACGCCGAGACGCGCGGCGGCGACGGCGGGCGCGCCGACGCGGTCGCCACCCCATGAGCGGCGCGGTCGGCGGCACCATGAGGGTGCGGGACACCCCGGAGCGCTGGGAGGTCGTCGACGGCATCGAGCTGTGCGCCGGCCACGTGTTCCGGGTCCGCAGGGAGCGGGTGCGCATGCCGAGAGGCGACGGCGCGGAGGTCGTCGAGCGCGACGTCGTCGTGCACCCCGGGTCGGTGGGCGTCCTGGCGCTCGACGACGAGGACCGGGTGCTGCTCATCCGGCAGTACCGCCACCCGGCCGGCCACCTGCTCTGGGAGGCGCCGGCCGGCCTGCGCGACGTCGACGGTGAGCCGCTCTGGCGGACCGCCGAGCGCGAGTTCGCCGAGGAGGCGGGCTATCGCGCGGAGCGGTGGCACACCCTGGTCGACACGTTCACCAGTCCCGGCATGAGCGACGAGCGGCAGCGCATCTTCCTGGCGCGGGGACTCAGTGAGATACCGGCTGGCGAGCTGGACTTCGAGCGGGTGCACGAGGAGGCGGACATGCCCGCGGTGTGGGTGCCGCTGGACGAGGCCGTCGCCAAGGTCCTCGGGGGCGAGCTCCACAATCCGACCGCGGTCACGGGTATCTTGGCCGCCTACGCCGCGCGCGCCAACGGGTTCAAGGATCTGCGCCCCGCCGAGGTGCCCGAGGGGTAGCCGGCGTTGGGCCCGCGCGACGCCCGGCCCGCGCGGCGCGCTCGGCCCGGCCGATCAAGCCCGTACTGTCGGAGGGAACGGGCATGATGGACGGGCGCGGAGCAAGCGGAACGGGTGGGGCATCACGCCCACCGTCCGTGGCCGCGCGGCAGTGAGGAGGCGAGCGTGAGCGCGAGCACGGCTCATGACGCCACCGTCGCCTCGGCGCTGCAGTCGACCATGGACGCCTACCTGGGTCACCTCGCCGTCGAGCGCGGGCTCGCCGCCAACACGCTCAGCTCCTACCGCCGCGACCTGCGCCGCTATGTGGCCACGCTCTCGGCGCGCGGCCGTACGGCCTTCGACCAGGTGGCCGAGACCGACGTGCTGGCGTTCCTCGCGGGGATGCGAGAGGGCGACGACGAGCACCCGCCGCTGTCGGCGGGCTCGGCCGCCCGGGCGGTGGTCGCCGTGCGGGGGCTGCACAAGTTCGCCCTCCGCGAGGGCCTGACCGCAGCCGATCCCGCGCGCGACGTCAGACCGCCCACACCGCCGCGCCGGCTACCCAAGGCCATTTCGCTCGACGAGGTCGAGCGCCTGCTAGGCGCCGCGGGGCCCGGCGACGGCGCGCGCACGCTGCGCGACCGCGCCCTGCTCGAGTTCCTGTACGGGTCTGGCGCGCGCATCTCCGAGGCCGTCGGTCTCGACCTCGACGACCTCGATCTCCGCGACGGGTTCGTGCGGGTCTCCGGCAAGGGCGGCAAGGTCCGGGTCGTCCCCGTCGGCGGCTACGCGTGCCGGGCGGTCGACGCCTATCTCGTACGGGCCCGCGCGACGCTCGCGGGCGCGGGCCGGGGCACCCCGGCGCTGTTCCTGAACGCCCGTGGCGGGCGCCTGTCGCGCCAGGGCGCGTGGATGGTGCTGCGGGCGGCGGCCGAGCGGGCGCGGCTGTCGGACGTCTCCCCGCACACCTTGCGGCATTCTTTCGCGACCCATCTGCTCGACGGCGGCGCGGACGTTAGGGTGGTGCAGGAGTTGCTCGGCCATGCGTCGGTCACGACGACGCAGGTCTACACTCTGGTGACGGTTCAGCGGCTTCGGGAGGTCTACGCGACCTCACATCCGCGCGCGAAGGGCTGAGCGGTTCGCCGCACGGCCGGTCGCGCCCAGGGCGGTGAACCGTCGGTCAACACGTCGTGAGGCGTCGGCGAAGCGTGTCGGCGTGCGGCGGAAGCGAAGCACGAGCATTGGCGCGCGTCGGCTTGCCGCAAGGTTGGTCAATCCGTAGAGTCCCGGTCTTGACGGCAAACCGCGGCCGCCGGGGAGGTTCGAACGCTGGTGACCAGCACACAGCAGGCCGAGGGGGTCCTCTCGGCCGCCATCGAGACCGATCCTAGGCGTGCCCTGGGGCCGACCCAGCGCCCCGTACCCGCCTTTCCCGATCCGGAGCCGCTGTCCGAGCACGGCCCGGCCCGCATCGTGGCGGTGTGCAACCAGAAGGGCGGGGTCGGCAAGACGACCACCACCATCAACCTGGGTGCCGCGCTGGCCGAGCAGGGGCGCCGGGTGCTGCTCGTCGACTTCGACCCGCAGGGGGCGCTGTCGGTCGGCCTGGGCAAGGGCGACCCGCGCCAGCTGGACGTGACGGTCCACAACCTGCTCCTGGAGCGCAACGTCGAGTGGGACGACGTCGTCCTCGAGACCAGCGTCGAGGGCATGGACCTGCTACCGAGCAACATCGACCTGTCCGGCGCCGAGGTCCAGCTCGTGCACGAGGTCGGCCGGGAGTACATCCTCAGCCAGGTGCTCAAGCCGGCGGTGCCCTTCTACGACTTCATCATGATCGATTGCCAGCCGTCGCTCGGCCTGCTGACGATCAACGCGCTGGCCGCGAGCGACGGTGTGCTGGTGCCGCTGGAGTGCGAGTACTTCGCCATGCGCGGTGTGGCGCTGCTCATGGAGACGATCGAGAAGGTCCAGGGCCGGATCAACCCGGAGCTGGAGATCGACGGCTTCCTCGGCACCATGTACGACTCCCGGACCCTGCACACCCGCGAGGTCCTCGGCCGGATCGTCGAGGCCTTCGGTGACCTGGTCTTCCACACGGTGATCAACCGCACCGTGCGGTTCCCCGACGCGACCGTCGTCGGTGAGCCGATCACGCGCTTCGACCCCTCGTCCATGGGCGCCAACGCCTACCGCGGGCTGGCCAAAGAGGTCCTGCAGAGGTGGCGGAACGCCGCGTGAGTCCCCTGGCAGGGCCGGCCGAGCTCCGTGCCGCCGGGAAATCGACCCTGCCGGGATAGCCGTCGGCCGAGGCCGTACGATCGCTTGATCATGGCGCCGGCGGGGAAGGTGGGGGATGGCCTCGATTACCGTGGGTGAGGTGAGTGAGGCGCTGGCGGACGGTGGCGGCCCCGGGGAACCGGCGGCCGGGCACGAGACCCCGCTGTCGTCGGAGTTCCAGGTGCACCTCGACAACTTCGAGGGCCCTTTCGACCTGCTGCTCGGACTCATCTCAAAGCACAAGCTGGACATCACCGAGGTGTCCCTGCACAAGGTGACCGACGAGTTCATCTCCTTCATCCGAGCCCGTGGCCGTGACTGGGACCTCGACCAGGCCAGCCACTTCCTGCTGATCGCCGCGACCCTGCTCGACCTCAAGGCCGCCCGGCTGCTGCCGTCGGGCGAGGTGGACGACGAGGAGGATCTCGCCCTTCTCGAGGCCCGGGACCTGCTGTTCGCGCGGCTGCTGCAGTACCGCGCGTACAAGGAGGTGGCGCAGGTCTTCTCCGGGTGGATGGCCGAGGAGGCCAAGCGGTTCCCCCGCCTGGTCACCATGGAGCCGAGGTTCGCCGACCTGCTGCCCGAGGTGCTCCTCGGGCTGGGCGCCGCCGAGTTCGCCCGGCTCGCCGCCAGGGCGCTCACCCCCAAGGCGCCGCCCACCGTCTCAGTCGAGCACATCTACCAGCCGCAGGCCAGCGTGCGCGAGCAGGCCGCTATCCTCGTGGGGAGGCTGCGCCGGCTACGGCGCGCCACTTTCCGGGCGCTCACCTCCGACTGCCCGGGCACCTATGAGATCGTGGCCCGGTTCCTGGCGCTGCTGGAGCTCTACCGCGAGCAGGCGGTGTCCTTCGAGCAGCTCGAGCCCCTCGGCGATCTGCACGTGAGCTGGACCGGCGACGACGAGGGCGAGATCGACGTCGGGGACGACTACGAAGGCGCACGAGAGCCGAACGGTGACAGCACGGATGGATGATCACACGGAACCGCTCCCGGGCGACCACGCGGCGGCGCCCGTGGGCGATCGCGCGGGCGACGTGATCGATCGCGTGGCCGAACCCGCCCCGGGGGACCTCCCGAGTCTGCGGGCCGGGCTCGAGGCGATCCTGCTCGTCGTGGACGAGCCGGTGCCCGAGGTGACCCTGGCCCAGATCCTGGAGCGTCCGCGCGACGAGGTCGTGGCGACCCTGCGCGCACTCGCCGCGGAGTACACCGAGCAGGGCCGCGGCTTCGAGCTCCGCGAGATCGCCGGTGGCTGGCGCTACTACACCAGGGACATCTGCGCCCCGGTGGTGGAGCGCTTCGTGACCGACGGGCAGCAGGCCCGGCTGACCCAGGCCGCGCTCGAGACGCTCGCCGTGGTGGCCTACCGCCAGCCGGTGAGCCGGGCCCGGGTGTCGGCCATCCGCGGGGTCAACAGCGACGGGGTCTTCCGGACGCTGAGGCTGCGCGGTCTCATCGAAGAGGCGGGCCAGGAACCGGAGTCGCAGGCCCACCTGTACCGCACGACCAGGTACTTTCTGGAACGGCTCGGGCTGGCCAGTCTCGAGGAACTGCCCGACCTCGCCCCGTACCTGCCCGACGACGTGGAAGGCCTAGAGGAAACGCAAGCGTGAGTGACAACGAAGGCATCCGGTTGCAGAAGGTCCTGGCCGAGGCCGGGGTCGGCAGCCGCCGCCACTGTGAGCAGCTGATCGCCGATGGCCGGGTGAAGGTCGACGGCAAGGTGGTGGCGTGGTTCGGTTCCCGGGTCGACCCTCAGACGGCCGTGATCCAGGTCGACGGCAAGCGGGTCGAGACCCGCGCCGAGATGCGCTACTACGCCGTCAACAAGCCGCGTGGCGTGGTCAGCACGATGTCCGATCCACAGGGCCGGCGCAGCCTCGCCGACTATGTCGACGTGCCCGAGCGGCTGTTCCATGTCGGCCGGCTCGACACCGACACCGAGGGACTCATCCTGCTCACCAACGACGGTGAGCTGTCCCACCGGCTCACGCATCCGAGTTACGGCGTCGGCAAGACCTACCTCGCCGAGGTGCCCGGCCCGATCCCGCGCGATCTCGGCAGGCGGCTGCGCGAGGGGGTGACGCTCGACGACGGCTTCGCCAAGGCCGACGGGTTCCGTGTCGTCGAGACCGCGGGCAAGCGGGCGCTGGTCGAGGTGACCCTGCACGAGGGCCGTAAGCACATCGTGCGGCGGCTGCTCGAGGAGGTGGGCCATCCGGTCCGCCAGCTGGCGCGCACGGAGTTCGGGCCGGTGCGGCTGGGCGCGCTCAAGCCGGGCACGATGCGGGCGCTGAGCTCCAGAGAGATCGGCGAGCTGTACGCGGCGGTGGACCTTTAGGGGGAGGGACCGATGACGGTACGAGCGATCAGGGGTGCGACGCAGGTCGACGCCGATGACCGGGATCAGATCCTCCGGGCGACGACCGAGCTCGTCACCGAGGTGATGGGCCGCAACGAGCTCACCACCGACGACGTCATCAGCGTGATCTTCACGGCGACGCCCGACCTGACCGCCGAGTTCCCCGCGCTGGCGGCGCGCAAGCTCGGCTTCCATGAGGTGCCTCTGCTGTGCGCCAGCGAGCTCAACGTGCCGCACGCGTTGCCACGGGTGATCCGGCTAATGGCTCATATCGAGACAGACCGGCCCCGATCGGCCCTGCAACATGTCTACCTGCGTGGCGCTTCCGCCCTCCGGCTCGACATCGCCCAGTAGTCTGGCACGGTGGAGAAACAGGGGGACCCGCGCCGTGTGGTCATTGTCGGGACCGGCCTGATCGGCACGTCGATCGCCATGGCGATGCGCGCCCGCGGTGTCGAGGTCCTGCTGACCGACCACGACAAGGCCGCCGTGCGGATGGCCGTCGAGATCGGCGCCGGTTCCGCGCTCCCCGAGGACGACCCTGACGCGCCCGCGGACATCGCCGTGCTGGCGGTGCCGGTGGCGGCCGTCGGGGCGACGCTCCGCGCCGCGCAGAAGCGGGGCCTTGCCCGCGTCTACACCGACGTGGCCAGCGTGAAGGCCCGGCCGGTGCTCGACGCCATGGAGCTCGGCTGCGACCTGCGCAGCTTCGTGCCCGGCCATCCGCTCGCCGGACGGGAACGGTCCGGTCCCGCCGCCGCGCGAGGCGACC
>NZ_JABVEB010000022.1 GCF_014323665.1 Actinomadura sp. HBU206391
TGCCCTAGCTACGGGGTCGCGACCCCTTCGCCAGGCCCTGATCGTCGAGTTGGAACGGCTTCCGCTCGATGATTTGCCCGAGCACACGCGGCAGACGATCTCGACCGACGTGAAAGACCTGATCGGACGCCTTGCTGAGAGTGTCGCGACCCCGTCGCTACCCCATAGCGATGGGGTCGCAACCCCATCGGCAGGCCATAGCTACGGGCCTGGTGCTGGTGCTGGTGTAGGTGAAGTACTTCCCGTTGTTGACTCTTCTGTCGTTCGGAACGAAGCGACGACGCCTCCGGCGCCGCCACGAGACCAGTCCGAGGAGAAGGAAGAACCACCGCGGGCGGACGTCGAACGGCTCTGCGCGCGGCTCGCCGAGCGGATGACCGCGAACGGGTTTCTCGAGCGCGACACCAAGATCAGCAAGGGGTGGCGCGACGAAGCCCGGCGGCTCATCGACCGGGACCGCGTTCCCCTCGATGAGGCTTTGAAGGTCCTCGACTGGTGCCAGGCCGACCCGTTCTGGCGCAAGAACATCAAGTCCCTCGGCAAGTTCCGGACCCAGTACAGCACCCTGCGCATGCAAGCCCGCGACGCCCGCGCCCTGCCTCCGGACGAGTCCAGCCGCTTCGACGCTGTCGAGGAGAACACAGGTGGCTGGGATGTCTGACGAGTTCGAGCGCATCCACCCGGCCGACATCCCCGCCGAACAGAGCGTCCTCGGCGCGATGCTCCTGTCACCGGACGCCATCGGCGCTGCAGCCGAGCAGGTCCAGCCAGATGACTTCTTCCGCCCCACACACCAGGAGATCTACAAGGCAATCCTCGACCTGTACGGCCGTGGCATGCCTGCCGACCCGATCGCGGTCCGGGCGCTGCTCGAGAAGAACGGGCAGCTTCACCTCGTCGAAGGTGGTGCCTACCTGCACACCCTGATGACGACGGTGCCGACCGTGGCGAACATCGCGACCTACATCGCCGAAGTCGTCGAATGCAGCACCCTCCGAAGGCTGATCCGCGCTGGCACGCAGGTAGTCGAGATGGGCTACCGAGGCCGCGGTGACGTTGACGGCGTGATCGCCGAATCCGAAGCCGCGATTCGCCGCGTCAGCAAGATCGCCGACTCCCGCATCTCCGATTTCTCCACCGCCGGCGCGTTCGTCGACCAGCCCGATGACCGCAACGAGACGATCATCCCGGGCGTCCTCGAGGTGCAGGAACGCGTGATCGTTGTCGCCTCTGAAGGCGCAGGCAAGTCCACCCTGGCCCGGCACGTGTGGGTGTGCGTCGCCGCAGGGCTGAACCCGTTCTCGTTCGTTGAGATCCCGCCCAAGCGGACTTTGCTGGTCGACCTGGAGAACCCTCCCGGCCTGGTCCGCCGCAAGGCGCGCGGGCTCGTCACCCTC
This sequence comes from Actinomadura sp. HBU206391, assembly GCF_014323665.1. Lineage (GTDB taxonomy): Bacteria > Actinomycetota > Actinomycetes > Streptosporangiales > Streptosporangiaceae > Actinomadura_C. The sequence goes on from NZ_JABVEB010000022.1 coordinate 1,398, forward strand.
GGACGTCAGGTGCCCGGGTGGGACGACGACCGGTGTTGGCGATGGACCCGCCCCGGCGGGCTCGATCTGAAACGGCCACGCGACCAGCACCTGCTTGACCGTGCGATAGCCGATGCCCGCCCGGACCTGATGCTGATGGGCCCCTTGTACAAGAGCTTTGTGGACGGCGGTGAGCGCGCTGAGCAGCTCAACTCGCAGGTAGCTGCGTTCCTGGACCAGATGCGCGAGAAGCACGGGATCGCCCTGTGGCTGGAGACTCACGCGCCGCTCGACCAGGCCGGCCAACGCTCGCTGCGCCCCATGGGCTCCGGTGTCTGGTCCCGCTGGCCTGAGTTCGGGCTCGCGCTGAAGAAGTCCAAGGACGAGAAGGACCCGCCGCACACGCTCATCATCGAGCGGTTCCGGGGGGACCGCGACGAGCGCGCCTGGCCGGACAAGCTCCGACGCGGCAGGCCATGGCCGTTCGAAGGTGTGTTCGGTGAGGATGCCTACACAGACCCGCGGTCGTACAACGACACCCAGCGGCAGCACAGTCCTGCATGCACCGAGTGCGGCAACCGGATTGCCCCGCTCTTCGCGGCTGACGGCTCGACCGTGTGCACCACGTGCAAGGCCAAGAGCGGACGCTGCGAGTCATGCGGCTTCGACGTCGACAGCGTCGGCCACGAATCCAACTGCGGGACGCCATGACCACCTACGACGACCCTCGGGCCAAACAGCCCACCCTTCTAGCGGCAGGAGACCAGCCCATGCCCGAGACAAGCCGCGCGCTGCACTACAGCGCCGGACAGTGGACTGAAGGCGCGGACCCCGTCATGGACGCCTGGCGAGACGCCAAGTTGGGCACGAGCGAGGAGGACCTCCTCGAGAGCCTCGGATACGAGCCCATCTTCGAGATCGGGAGCCGGCCATTCGGCGGAGGCTTCGCCGTGTGGCGCCGGCCGCAAGGGCCACGGCACGTCATCGCGGTCAATGACGACCACCTCACCGAATACCTGTACGTGGAAGCCACGCCCGACCTCATGGACATATGCACGCGCTGGGCGACGCTCGCACGAGACGCAGCCATCACCGAGTTGCTGAGCCACCACAGCGGCATGTGGGAGGAACTCGTCCGCAGATCTGTTCGAGAAGCGCACCGGGAAGGAAATGGCCAATGACCACCACGACTACACCCACGATCGGCCTGTGCCCCTGCTGCGAAAGCGAGATCCGCCTCCGCATCAACGGGACCACCCAGAAGCACGACCGCCCCGACAGGCCCGGTACGCCCTGCCCCGGCGCTGGCGAGAAGGCCGCCGCGGTGCTGCCGCTGACTTTCCGCCGGTGGCTCAGCGCCCACAAGAACCGCCGCGATTGCCGCGTCCTGCTCATTGCTCGCGTCGCCCGTTACGCCGACCGGATCACCGACGACTGGACCACCGCCAACGACCTCGCCGACGCCATGGGCCGCCGCGGCGTCCACCCCGACGACCACATCGTGTACTGCCTCTCCGTGGCTGCCGAGGCGTACAACGCCCTCACCCCTGCCTAATCCACCAGCTCACCGACAGGAACAACGAAAGGAGTATCCCCGTGTCCGACTACCCGTTCGTCATCACCGTCTTCTGGGCGATCGGCGTGAACGTCTCCGCAATGGCCGCCGTGTATGCCGCGATCGTCGCGGTGGACGTGTCTGTCCGCCGGCTACGCCGCTGGGCTCGTACCAGGAAGGCAACCTCATGACCGACGTCACGTTCGTTCGCATCAACGGCATCGCCGCTCGGACGATCCTCGCAGTCCGAACCTCCGAGCTCGAGGAGGTGGAAACGCACCTCGCCTCACTGTTCGGCCCCGTCCTCGACCGCGTCAGCAGAGAGGCGCTCCCTGGGGTTGCGGAACTCATGGCTGCCGACCTGGACACCTACTCGCGGGAGGCCATGCCCGTCGGGACCACGGAAGGCGACGACTGGACCTCGTGGAGTCTGCCCGCGCCCGCGCCGGCGGTGGCCCCGATGACGAGGCAGACCACCATCACGGCCGGGCCCGCTCGAACCGGGCCCGGCCACCTCGGGAGCATAGAGGGGAGACCACAGTGAGAGTCGATAGTTGGTGCTTGCGGGCCACCAGGGAAAGCTTCGGCGACCTGTACGAGGTTTATTACGCCGTACAGGGCGGCTACGTCCGTCACATTCGGCACCGCGGCGGCGCGTTTCGGTACTACTCCGAGGCTGAGGCGTACCAGATGGGGCTCGAACTCAAGCGGGCTCACCGCTGGGTCAGCTTCACAGTGGAGTTCGTACCGGCGGACGCTCGCGCAGCCAACCTTGCGGGTACGGGAGGCCGCGCGTGATGCCCCGCCGCGTGAGGGTGGAAGGCGACCGGTTCCACCCGCGCTTCCCGGACGGCGCCGAGTACGTCGGACGGGAAGCGCCCCACCTATCACGGTCCCCGTTTCACAACCCGCACCGGCTGGAGAAGCCATGCAAGGTGCCGACGTGCCACGGGGTCGTACACGAGCGCGACGAGTGCCTACGGATGTTCCGCGCCCACCTCGCCGAGCACCCCGAACTCGTCGAGCGGGCACGGCGGGAACTGGCCGGTAAGGACTTGGCCTGCCGGTGTGGCCTCGACGAGGCGTGCCATGGAGACATCCTCCTCGAGATCTGTGCGTCCGCGGAGTTCTCATGACCACCGACCAGGGCCGCGAGCTCCACGCCCTCGGCGACCAGGTCGACCAGGCCGTCTCGGAGCTCCTCACGCTGTGGCCACAGCTCGCGAGCGCGCTCGAGCGCGACCAGGGCGGCCCGGCCAACGAGCGGGTCACCACGACCGCCAACGTCCACACCATCCCGGTGAACGGCGACGTCCTCGCCGCGGTCCAGGAACTCGACAGGGACGCGTGGCCGGCCGTGTGGAAGGCCCGTGACGTCCTCGGCGAACCTGGCGGCCGGATCAGCATCGAGGAGACGATTCGGTCGACCGGCGTGCTCTTCAGGCGCTTGGTCGGCCGTGAGAAGCCGCAGGACGCGAAGCGGCTCGCGCACGAGGTGTTCCGGTGGCATCGGCTCGTCCGTACAGCCATCGGCCTGTCACGCCGCGCACAGCCGCTCCGAGGCGACCGGGGTGAGATCCGCTGCCCGCTCCACGACGACCCGGTCACCACCCTCCGGCAGCGTGGCGACGAGGGCACCTTGCACGACCGTCGCGCCAGCGAGCGCATCACCTGGCGCTCGGGTGAGGGCGTGTACTGCCCTGACCGCGAATGCCGCGCCCGGTGGACACCAGCCGAATACGGGCTGCTTGGGCGCCTCGTAGAGGCTGCGGAGGAGCGACGGAAGGCCGAACGAGCGAGGATGAGCGCATGAAGGCGCTGACGCTGCGCTCGGAGTGCCTACTGTCGAAGTGGGGCTTCGGAGACGGGGACGAGCCTGACGCGCTCCTGGACGAGATGGACGCGCGCGGGATGGCCTACCTGACCAAGGAGCCGTGGCACGCCGTCCTGTGCACACTCGTCCGCGCGCACCTGCTGCCCGCCCTCGACCAGGAGGTCGAGGTTGTGGAGATCGAGACCAACCACAACCCGATCAGAGCCACCCGCGTGGATGGGATCGACGTTGAGGACGAGTGGTACAAGGTCGACGCGGCCGTCCGGCTGACCCCGGACCACGTCGACGTGCCCATCGACGTCGTCTTCGAGACCATTCAGCGCGAGCGAGAGAGGCCGTGCTGAGGTGGCGGCCGTGACGTGCGCTGACACTGCGGCGATCGCCCTGATGCTCGGCATGAGCGTCAACGCGGTCAGGATCCTCGCCCACCGCCACCCGGAGATCCTTCCCCGCCGTGGCCGTGACCACCGCGGCCGGACCCTCTACGCCATTGAGGACGCCGAGAACATCCTCAATGCGCGACTCGCCACGGCCTGAGTTGATAACTGCAGGTAACACGTGGTGAAATGGTCATCCGCACCTGAGATAGGTGTCTCCAAAGCCCGGACCTGCACAAGGCCGGGCTTTTCGCATGTCTGAGGTGATCACATGGCGATGACCCCCTGTGACGGCCAGATAGAGCACGGCGTACGCGAGATCGAGCCCGTGAACGGCTGGAGAAACTGGGAACCCACAGGTCAGACCCGGTTCGCCTGCAAAGCTCACGGCGTCACCATCGAAGGACCCCACGAGCACGTCGCCGACCTGATCAAACAGCACCTCCGCGCCCTCACCCCGGCCGCTGAGCGGCCTGCCTGGCTCTGATGGCAGCCAGCTCCGGGCGCAAAGGCCGCCCGTGGCGCCGAATCTGCGCCGAGATGCTCGCCGAATCGACCCTCTGCGACATCTGCGGGCACCTCGGAGCCAGCCAAATCCACCACGACCCACCGCGCAGCCGCCTTCTCGAGCTCCAGCTTGACCCGGAAGACCGGCAGTACCTGCGCCGCGCCCACGGAGGCGGCATCCGCTGCGAGGACTGCGGCCGGAACTGCAACCAGATGGCCGGCACCACGGAGGGCTTCGTGATCGTCGAGGGATCAAGGGACTGGTGATACCGATGAACCTCCGAGTCGACGCCCTCGTGCAGGGGATGCGCCTCATCCACGCCGAGCCCGCTCCGCGCCTCCAGAAGGCCCGCTGGTACGTCCTGGAGCCCCTCGGATGGGCTCGGTGCACCTGGCTGGAGCGACGCCGGTATCCAATCGCTCGGGCCTACGTGAGGCTGCAGCAAGCACTCGGCATCCGAGCCTGCCGGTCCACCGACAGCAAACTCCGGGTCGCGCTGCTCGAGCCATGGGAGTTCACCGGCTCCTACTGGGGCCGCTTCAAGTGCCGCACCCTGCACCGCCACAACACCCACTGCATCGGCGCCAGCGACCACTTCCCGGACCACATGCCCGGCCCGACCGGATGCGGGCACTGGTGACCGGTGCTCTACCAGCCCGACGCCTTCGTCCCACGCGACTGCCCGTTCTGCGGCTACGTGTTCATCCCAGCCGACGGCCACGTCTGGTGGGCCGATGAGCAGAAGGCGACCGCGATGCTGACCGGCCACGACCAGCGAGCCCACCGAGGCAGCCTCACACGATGGCTGCGAGCCGAGAGGGCTGCGTGATGGCGCTCTACATCGTCGTAGGCCCACCAGGCGCAGGGAAGACCACATGGGTCACTGAGCACGCCAAGGACGGCGACGTGGTCATCGACCTGGACCGCATCGCCTCAGCCCTCACCGTGCAAGGGGCAGACGGCCACACCCATGGACGCACTGTCCGCTCGGTAGCCCACAGGGCAAGGCTCACAGCCATCTCCTCGGCGCTCAGGTACGTGGACAAGGTGGACGTGTTCGTCATCCACACCAAGCCCAGGCCTGAGGCCATGGAGAAGTACGCACGTCACAACGCACAGGTGATCACCATTGACCCAGGTCAGGACGTGGTCATGCAGCGTTTGGCAGAGCAGCGCTCAGGCGTAGCCAAGGACGTAGCCCAACAGTGGTACGCCGAGCGAGACGCAACCCCAGCCAACGTGCAACCCTCACGCGAATGGTGATCACTGCATACTCATGCATGCATACGAGCCTGCATATACATGCATGACCCAAGTGCGATCACACATAGCTACACACAGCGTGATGCACAGGCGAGTGATCACGAGGACATACACAGAGCGTGATGCTCAGAGGGTCAAGGATCAAGCCTCTGGCCTGCACAAACACTATGTGTAACCCCCCCGGGGTCGAAGTCCATTTGAAGGGTGCCGGGGGACTGAGCCCGCAGCCTCCCTCTTCTCTCTCCGCGATTACAGAGCGTGAGATGTGACGGAGAGTGATGAATATCGATCTTGCATATCCATGCATCCCTATTCGGGGCAACTGGACTTCGACCGAATAGCGACGGGCGTGATCACCGTCTCCGGGCGCGCTCGCTAATCCACTCAACCGTACTTCGACCGGATTAGCGAGGGGGTGATCATGGGCAAGCTGGTGGACGCCGTCCAGGCTGACCTTGATCGCTGGGGACCCGCGGTCGCCGAGACCGCGCTGGCCGCGTCGGCGCTCGACCTCGCCCGGCGTCTCGACACCCCGGACGTCACCCCGACCCCGGCGAGCATGCTCCACGCCCAGCTCCGCGCCACCCTCGCTGACCTGCAGAAACTCGCGCCGGATCAGTCCGCGTCCGATGAGATCGACGACCTCGAGGCAAAGCGCAAAGAGCGCCGGAGCTCGGCGGGCCTCGGATGACCCTGCTCGCAGAGCCGCCGCTCCTCGGCGCCCAGCAGCCGCGGATCTGCGTCACTCCCGAGGCGCTGTCGTCGGCTGGGCAGGAGGCGTTCGAGCTGGCCGCGTCGGCGGGCCTGCACCTGGACCCGTGGCAGCGGATGGTCCTGGACGTGGCGCTGGGCGAGCGGGCCGACGGGAAGTGGGCCGCCTTCGAGTGCGCCTTGATCCTCGCTCGCCAAAACGGCAAGTCGGCGGTGTTCGAAGCCAGGGTGCTCGCCGGATTGTTCCTGTTCAACGAGGCCTTGATCCTCTATAGCGCGCACGAATTCAAGACCGCTACCGAGATGTTCAAGCGGATCTTGGCGCTGATCGAGGGCAACGCCCAGTTCCGCCGGCGCGTGAAGACGGTCGCCAGGTCGAAGGGCGAGGAGGGCATCGAGCTCCTCGGCGGGCAGCGCCTGCGGTTCGTCGCCCGCTCGACTGGCTCGGGCCGTGGCTTCAGCGGCGATTTGAACATCTGGGATGAGTCACAGCACCTGTCGGACGCCTCGGTGGACGCCCTGATGCCGACGATGCTGGCCCGGCCGAACGCGCAGCTGTGGTACGGCGGGTCGGCGGCCGACAAGGACTTGGCGCCGTGCGGGCAGATCACCAGCGTCCGCAACCGCGCGCTTAAGGGTGGGGCCTCTGACCTGGCCTTTTTCGAGTGGTCAGCCGATCTGTGCACGGAGGAGTGCGCGGAAGGCTGCACCGAGCACGATGATCGCAACGACCCGAAGGTGTGGGCGAAGACGAATCCCGGCCTAGGCCGGCGGGTGTCGCTCGAGATGATCGCGCGCCTGCACACCTCGATGTCGGTGAAGGGCTTCAACCGGGAGATCCTCTCGGTCGGGAACTACCCGTCGAGGTCGGGTGGCTGGGAGGTCATCCCCGAGGCCGCCTGGCGCAAGGTGGAGGACGAGCAGTCCAAGGCGCTGGACCCGGTGTTCATCGCGGTCGATGTCACTCCTGATCAGGCGTACGCCTCCATCGCGATCGCTGGCGTCGGAGCGGACGGGCTGACGCACGGCGAGCTCGTCGACCACCGGTCTGCGACGGACTGGGTCGTTGACCGGGCGATCGCGATCAAGAAGAAGCAGAAGGCAGCAGGGATCGCGCTGGACCCGGGCGGCCCGGCCGGTTCGCTCGTCCCCGAGTTCAAGCGCCGCGGCGTGGAGCTGATCACCCCGACGATGCGCGAGGTGGGCAACGCCTACGGCAGCTTGTACGGGGCGATCGTGCGCCCGAAGGACGCAGAGCGGGGCTGGTCGCCGCGGATGCGGTTCCGGCCTCACCCCACTCTCACAGCGGCCGTTCAGGGCGCGACCACTAGGCCGCTCGGCGACGCGAAGGTGTGGTCTCGGCGTGACGAGACCGTGGATATCTCGCCGCTCATGGCGGTGACCATCGCGATCTGGGCGCATGAGAACCGGCCGCCACCCAGGCCCAAGCCCGTCGCAGGCCCGTCCAACAGGGTCGAGACCACCGACATGTTCCGGCCGACCGGCCGGCTGCAGATCTGAGGAGGAGCCGTGGAGATCCGTATTCGTGTGCCTCGCATCCCGGCCGGTGACGTGTCGAACCTGTTCGGCCTGCTCGGTCTGCTGGCCGTGGTGGTCGCTGTGGGCGGCCTCACGGGCAACGTGTGGTGGTCGGTGCTGACTGGCGGCGCGTTCGCTGTGGGCTTGGCGGTGCTAGCGCAGGTCGGCGCTGATGCCGCCGTACAGCCTGCTGCGGCCCCGTCCGTGCACCCGGTGGCCGCGGCGCGTTCGACTCCGGTGGCTAAGGCGTCATGAGGCCTCTGTTCGTCCCGGGCCGGCGCGGTGCACAGCGGGCAGTCGAGGCGACGGCTGAGCAGATCGTTGCCACCGGCGCGGCTGGTGGCGCGTGGGGCCTCGACCCGCTCGACAGCGATCGCGGATGGCGGCCGGCGGGGTCGACTGGCCGTGAGGTCCCGTGGTGGACGACGGAGAAGGCGCGGATCTACAGCGTCACCGCCTACCGGTCGAATCCCATGGCCACAGCGATCATCGACACCTACGTCGCGTTCTGCGTCGGCGACTCTGGCGTCACGTACCAGGCGTCAAACCCGCAGGTCAGGCGGGTGGTCGACGACTTCTGGACGGACCCCCGCAACCAGCTCGCGAAGCGCCAGGAGCTGCTGCTGCGCTCGCATCTGATCATGGGTGAGTCGCTGTACGAGATGATGACCGGCTCCATGTCGGGCGCGGTCCGGTACTGCCCGATCGACCCGGGCCGGATCTCCAGCGTGGACCTCTACCGCGGGAACCCTCTTTGGCCGTCGAAGGTCCACCTCGGCGGGACTGAGGGCGCCCAGGACGCACCGGGGTACTCGGTCGTGGCCGTGAACGACCAGACGGGCCTGCTCGAGGGTCAGGCGATGTTCTGGCCGTCGTTCAAGGCCCTGGACACCGACGTCCGCGGGACCCCGTTTCTCATGTCGGTGCTCGACCAGCTCGACTCCTTCGACACCGTGCTTTCCAACTTGATCGACCGGACGGCGCTTGCCCGCTACATGGTGTGGGACGTCACCGTGGAGGGCGGCCAGGACGAGGTCGATGACTTCGTGGCGGCCCGCGGCGGCATGCACGTGCCCCGCTCAGGGTCGATCGAGGTCCACAACGACGCGGTCAAGTGGGAGCCCAAGCACATCTCGACCGGCGCCGACGAGGACAGCGTCGCGGCCCGCCAGACGCTCACTCAGGTGGCGGCCGGCGCAGGCCTGGCGAGGACGTGGCTGGCGGACCCGGAGGACTCCAACCGGGCGACGTCGCTGACGATGGCTGAGCCCGTACGCCGGCGGGTCGGCGGGGTTCAGAAGCTGTGGCTGGACTACCAGACCGAGCTCACCGCCTACGCGATCGACCGGGCGGTGGCGGCCAAGCGACTGTCGGCGACGGTGGAGGCGCTCGACCCGCGCACGGGCGAGCGGTTCGAGGTGTCGGCGTCGCGTGCGGTGACGATCACGGGCCCCGAGATCGCGGCGGCGGACGCCCAGATCACCGCCCAGGTGCTCCTGAATCTGTCCACCGGCCTGGAGAAGTTGGTGCAGATCGGGGCGCTGTCGCGCGAGGGCGCGAAGATCGCGGCGAAGAAAGCCTGGGAAGACTACGTCGGCATCCCCTACACGGCCGACCTGGACTCGTCTGAGGCCGACCCTGACGACATCGCCACGGCGATCGACGACGCGCAGGCGACCGAGGCGCGTAAGGGCAAGCGCGGCAACTCCAAGGTCCTGCACGACTACTGGACCCGCGGTGAGGGCCTGGCGAAGTGGAAGACCAGCGCGCACCCGTGGACGACGCTCTACCGCCACCTGCTCAAGCACATGGACGGCGACGAGGACCTGGCGAAGCGCACGGCCGCCGATTGGTACCACGACGTGATGGGTCACTGGCCGAACCAGGGCGACGGCAAGAACAGAAAGTCCAGCTGAGGAGAGGGACGGACATGCAACTGACCAACGAGTTCCGGGCCGATGTCGCTCGGGCGATGGGCATGAAGCCGCGGGAGATCGTCGATGCGGAGGAGGCCGACGGCGGCCTGGTCGTCACCACGCACGACGGCGTCAAGACGCTTCTGACCGAGGACGGCGAGGTCAAGCCGTACGCGCCGTCGCCGGTGGAGGTGGCCAAGGAGAAGCTGGCGGAGATCGTCGACCAGCCTCCGGCGACGCCCGGCCCCGACGTGGTCCCGGACGCGTCGGCGAAGGACGTCCTGGCGTGGGTCGGGGACGACAAGGAGCGCGCGGCCCAGGCACTCGCCGCAGAGGAAGGCCGGGAGAAGCCCCGTAGCGGCCTGGTCGGCGACCTGCAGAAGCTGGTCAGCTGACATGACGCAGGGGCACGACACGTCAACGTGCGGCGGCTCGGGCGTCTGCCGGCTGTGCAGCCAGGAGGCGTGCACGCAGGCGTTCCGCGGTGCGGCCGGAGAGCCGGATGGGGAGCAGGTCGGCGACATCGTGACGTGCCCCGAGTGCGGCCACAAGTTCGACCCGCTCGAGCCGATCCCGATCCGCGTCACCGAGGCGACCGACTCCGACGAGGTCATGGCCTACGACGGCAAGACCGGCACCGGGTACGGCCCGCGCGGTGGCGACCCGCGGGTCAAGGAGCTGCAGGAAGCGTTGAACCGGCACGGCCTGGCCGACTCCAGGGCGAAGAAGCTGGTCGTCGACGGCAAGTTCGGGCAGCGCACCACGGCGGCCGTGGTCAAGGCGCAGCGGCAGCTCGGTGTCACCCCGGACGGGAAGGTCACCCCGGATCTGCTGCGGAAGCTGACCACCGCCGACAAGTTGGAGCGCCCTCGAGCGGGCGCGGCCAAGGCCAAGAGGAGAGGGATGAACCACTCGGAGGCCGTGGAGGCCATGGTCGGCGGCGCAATGTCGTTCGACGACGTCAAGGAGGCCGTACGCGCGGCGCTGCAGAAGCGCGCCAAGGCCGCGGCCCGCATGGAGTACTGCTGGGTCTACGTCTCCGACCTCACCACCTCGGAGGTGGTGTACGCGGCCGGTGGCGACGACCTGTTCCAGTGCTCCTACGAGATCACCGAAACCGGCGAGGTGACCCTCGGCGAGCCGTCCGAGGTCGTACGGGCGTACGCGCCCGCGCCCGAGGTCGCCGCCAGCGGTAACGAGGGCGACGGCGACTCGCTGACGGAGGCCTCCGATCGGATCTACGGCCGTGTCATCGAGGCCCTGGACGACGCGCCCGACGGCGGCCGTGTGTTCCGGGTGCGGATCATCGCCTACGGCGACTCCAAGAACGGCCGCCGCTACTCCGAGTCGGTGATGACCGCGGCCTCGCACCTGTACGAGGGTGCACGGGCCTACGACCACCACCGCACCGAGGACGAGATGCGGTCGTCCACGATCTCCGGCCTGGTCGGCTACTACCGGGACGTGGAGGCGGAGGCCGATGGCGTCTACGGGGACCTGCATCTGCTGCCCAGCGCGACGCACGCGGCGGAGTCCCTGGACGCCACGCTCGCCGCTCAGGCGGCGGGACTGCCTCCGATCATCGGTGTGTCCCATGACGTGATGGGCCACTACAAGCCGGTCGTGGCCGGCGGCCGTCGCCTGCAGGAGGCAACGGCCATCACGAAGGTGAACAGCGCTGACCTTGTGGCCGACCCGGCCGCGGGCGGGCAGGCGACGCGGATGGTCGCCGGAGGAATCGAAACGGGCACCGAGCCCGCTAAGGAGAAGGAGGGCGACGTGCCCACGAAGGAAGAGATCCTCGCGGCGTTCAAAGAGGCGTCGGATGAGGAGCTGGCCGGCATCGGCCTGGCTCGCGCGAAGGAAGCCAAGCCGGTCGACGCGCCGGTCGTGCCGGAGAAGGTCACCGAGGCCGCACAGCCGAAGACGTCCTTCCTCGGTCACCTGATGATCGAGCAGAAGGTCAAGTCGGCCGGGCTGCCCGAGGCGGTCGTGGAGTCGCTCACCGCCGAGCTGCCGGAGACCATCCGGGAGTCCGACGTCGACGCGCGGATCGCGTCGCTGAAGACCGTGATGGGCATCGCCGAGCGGGCCGGCCTGGCGCCGACCGCGGGCAGCGTCACCGTCACCCAGGAGGCGCACGACAAGAAGGTCGCGGCACTGGACGCGATGTTCGCCGGCGACTACTCGACGGGCTACCGGTCCTTCCGGGAGGCGTTCGCCGACTTCACCGGCAAGCGCCCGAAGTCCTTCGATGAGGACTACAGCCGGACGATCCTGCGGGAGTCGATGGGCACCTACGACTCCAGCGTCCGCTCCACCGAGTCGATGACGACCGCCAGCTGGGACGCCGTCCTCGGTGACTCGATCACCCGGCGGATGGTCGCCGAGTACTCGCGGCCGAACCTGCAGACCTGGCGGAAGATCGTCAGCACCATCGTGCCGATCAACGACTTCCGCACGCAGCGGATCGACCGGGTCGGCGGGTACGGGGTGCTGCCCACGGTCAACCAGGGGGCGCCGTACCAGCCGCTGACGAGCCCCACGGACGAGGAAGCCACCTACACGATCACCAAGCGTGGTGGCACCGAGGACCTGACCCTGGAGATGATCGCCAACGACGACCTCCGGGCCATCGCGAACATCCCCCGCAAGCTCGGCCTGGCCGCAGCGCAGACGCTGTACCGGTTCGTGTGGGACATCCTCCCCACCAACGCCGCCGTCACCTACGACAGCACGGCGCTGTTCCACACCAACCACGCCAACACCCAGTCGGGTGCGCTCAGCCAGTCGAACCTGTCGGTGCTTCGCCGGCGGATGCGGCAGCAGACCGCCTACGGCGACTCCAGCGACGTGCTGAGCATCGTGCCGAAGTTCCTGGTCGTCCCGAGCGCGCTCGAGGAGCTCGCGTTCCAGCTGTGCACCTCGGCGGTGGCGATCCCCTCGACCCCGGCTGGCCCCTCGGACACCCCGAACCTCCACCAGGGGCTCGAGCCGATCGTCATCGACTACTACTCCGACGCCGACGACTGGTACACCGTCGCCGACCCGACCATGTGCCCGACGATCGAGCTCGGGTTCTTCAACGGCCGGGAGACCCCCGAGCTGTTCACCCAGTCCGACCCGACCGTGGGCAGCATGTTCAACTCCGACACGCTGACCTACAAGATCCGCCACCCCTACGGCGGCACGGTGCTCGAGCACCGCGGCTTCCAGCGCGCCACCAACTGACCGACAACTCCCTGAACGCCCCGGCCACCGTGGCCGGGGCGTTCGGCTGAGCTCCCGAGGAGGGGCAATGCAGTTCAAGGAACTCGGTGGCGTGCTCCGTCACCAGGCGTACGTGCCGTCGCAGGCGACGCTGGGCACCGACGACAACTGGCCGGTGTTCACCGCGCCCGCCAAGCTCCAGATCGTCGGCGTCACGTTCGTGCCCAGTGCGGCGATCACCGCGGACGGGACGAACTACAGCGTCTACACCCTGACGAACAAGGTCAGTGGCGCCGGTTCGACCGCAGTGGCCAGCCGGTCGTGGATCGCGACCAACTCGGTCGCGTCCACCCCGGAGCCGTTCACCCTGAACGCGACAGCCGCGAACCTGCTGGTCAACGCGGACGAGTCGCTGGAGGTCGTGAAGACCCACGGCGGCAACGGCCTGGTCATCCCCGACGGCCTGCTGGTCATCAACTACAAGCTGATCGGTTCCTGATGACGGCGCAGGCCTCTGCGGTCAACGTCACCGGCGACGCCGCGGTGTCCGCGGTGCCGTGCACCTACCGGGGGTTCTTCATCGCCTCGGCGGCCGGTGCGACGGTGACGATCTACGACCACGCCTCGGCAGCGTCGGGCACCGTGCTGGCGTCGTTCACCCTCGCCGCCGGCGGGTCGCTGAGCGACGACATCGCCGACGGTGTCCGCTGCCTCAACGGGGTGTATGTGGACACCAGCGCCGCGGTCACTGGGCACGTGCGGATCGGCTGATGAAGACCAGGGTCCTGCGGACGTCGGCTGCGACCCTCGCCCACACCTTCGAGGTGGGCGAGGAGCCAACCGATTCCACGACGCCGGTGACGGTCGCGGTGACCGACGCCAACGGGACCGCGGTGACGTCGGGCACTGCGGTCTCGGCTGGTGTCGACTCCGGGCGGTACACCTTTCCGCTGCCTGGGCAGGCGCTGCTCGGGCAACTGACGGTGGCGTGGTCGGCGACGATCGCAGGCGCCGCGGTGGTGCAGACCGATGAGGTCGAGATCGTCGGCGGGTTCTTCTTCTCGCTCGCGCAGGGCCGGGGTTCCGACTCCTCCCTGTCCGACCCGGCGAAGTACCCGGCCACCGAGCTCGAGGTCGCCCGGCTGCAGACCGAAGAGGAATGCGAGGCCATCTGCGACCGGGCGTTCGTGCCCCGGTACGCGCGCATGGTCCTGGACGGCACCGGAGAGAGCGATCTCGTCCTGACGCACCCAGGCCCAGAGCGGTCCCTGGCGGACGTCCGCAGCATCCGCTCAGTGACGATGGCACCCCGGGCGGACGAGGCGTTCACAGCGTTCGACACGGCAGAGCTGGCGGCTCTGCAGGTCGCCGACGACGGCACGCTCCGCAGACTGGACGGCGCTCTGTTCACACGCGGCTACGGCAACGTCGTGGTGGAGCTGGAGTACGGGCTGCCTGCCCCGTCGGCCGATCTGGTGCGGGCCGCCCTGACACGGTTCCGGACCTGGCTGAACGTCGCCCGCTCCGGGGTGCCCGACCGGGCAAGCTCGTTCACCATCTCCGACGGTGGCACCTACAGGCTGGACATGCCGGGCCCGTTCAAGACCGGGATCCCACCGGTCGACGCGGCGTACGCCCGGTACTCAAGGCGAGACGGCGCCGGCGGCCGGAAGGTCCCGGCGTCACGGTCGCTGAACTTCGACCCGCAGTTCAGCTCGATGTTCCACGGTGGCCGCCGGTGAGCGGCACGTCGGCGGTGGCGGTGAAGCGGGCGATCGTCGCCAAGCTCGACGCCGTCCCGGCGCTCGGTGGCGACACCGATGTGCAGGTCGGTTACGGGCCGCCGACCCGTGAGGGGATCGAACGCCGGGTCGTCTACCTGGGCCGGGTGACGTTCAACCACAGGCCGATGGCGTTCAAAGCCGCGGCCGGCCGGCTGCAGCGGGACGAGCAGGGAACCGCGTCGGTGCACATCTTCGTGTGCCTGCCGGGCTCCACCGAGGAGGACGCCGAGGACGCCGCCCAGGTGCTCGGCACGGCGGTGGAGGAGGCGATCGCGTCGGACCCGAGGCTGGGCGGCGCGCTGCTGGTGACGGTGTCGGGCGGGGAGCTCGACGCATGGACGGATGACGACGCGGCGTACGCGGGGCTGACCTACCGGGTCGCGTTCCGGTCGCAGCTGACCTAGGAGGATTCATGGCTGAGATGTATGAGGTGCTGGCGGAACCCCCGCTGGCGATCGCCACGGTGATCGACCGGCACCGCGACAACTGCCCGCGCGGGTGCACCGAGCACAAGCACGAGCGGATCGACGTGGAGCTGGGCGGGACCTTCGACTCCGCGCACCTCGACCCGCGTACGAACGTGGACGCTCTCGTCCACTCGGGCCTGATCCGGAAGGTGGAACCGACCACCGCGAAGGGGTCGGGCAAGCAGGACGAGAAGAAGTAGCCCGATGGCGCCCATCGCACTCATCAACGCGGGGATCCTCGTGGGCGGCCACGACTTCACCGCCGAGACGAACAAGATCATGCTGTCCGGTGACTTCAACGAGCTGGAAGCGACGACGTTCGGATCACAGGGGTGGAAGGAGCGCAAAGCCGGTCTGAGGGACGTCAAGGCGGCGGCGGAAGGGCTCTGGCAGTCGGCTGCCACCGACGCCGTCGACCCCGAGGCGTTCGGCAACCTCGGCGTGATGGACCGGGTGATGACCGTCTACCCGGACGAGGTGGAGGCGGAGATCGCCTACCTCACACAGTTCGGGCTGTTCTCCTACCAGATCGATGGTCAGCTCGGCGAGCTGCTGCCGTTCACGCTCGGGCTGTCGGGCAGCAACAAGCATGGTCTGGTCCGGGGCCGGCTGGCCAAGGCGCCCGGCGCGGTCAACGCCACGGGCGTGCTGGGCTCGCCGGTGCAACTCGCGGCGGCCGGCGCCTCCCAGTTCCTCTACGTCAGCTTCCACGTGCTCGGCACCCCCGGTACGACCATCACTGTGAAGGTCCAGTCCGACACCGCCAGCAACTTCCCCAGCGCCACGGACGTGGCGACGATCGGACCGCTCACCACGGCCGGTGGCCGATGGATGACCCGGGTCGCAGGCCCGCTCACCGACACCTGGTTCCGCTTCAACGTCAGCGCGATCACCGGGTCGTTCACCGTCGCCGGCGCCATGGGCGTCGGCTTCTGACACTGCCGTTCAACCGGCCGCCTTCGGGCGGCCTTTCTCATGCAAAGGAGGGGCCGCCGTGGGATTTCTCGCCCTGATCGACGCCCGGATCGAGATCAACAGCGTGGTGATGTCCACCATGTGCAAGAAGGTGACCTTGCCGTTCACCACCGATGAGCTGGAGACCACCACGTTCGGCGGTTCCGGCTGGCGGACCCGCATCGGCGGCCTGAAGGACGCCGCGGTGGAGTTCGACTGGAACCAGGACTTCGCCTCGAGCCAGACCGACGCGCTGCTGTGGGACCTGTGGGACTCGGGCGCGGTCATCCCGGTGAACGTCCGGCCGACAAGCGCCTCGGTGGGTGCGACCAACCCCGAATACCAGGGGAACGCGCTGCCGTCCCAGTATCAGCCGTTCGACGCGAGCGTGGGCGACCTCGCTGGGGTGTCGACCAAGTGGCCGGGCTCCGGCGCCTGGGCCCGCGCCGTCGCGTAGGTGGCCATCCACCGGGCGGAACTCCGGGAACTCATCCGGGACCTTCACTCGATACCGCGGGAGGTGCGGGAGGAGCTCCGCCCGTCGGTGCTGGCGGCCGGCGGGATCGTCGCCGAGGAGGCCCGCCGTAACTCGTCCTGGTCGACGCGGATCCCGGACGCGATCTGGGTGTCGGGCCGGTTCTCCGGCGGCAACTCCGCCGGGGTGCGGGTCGCTGTGAACATCCGCAAGGCACCGCACGCCCCGTTCTACGAGGGCCCGCCCGCGGTGTTCTACCACTCCCTGTACGGCAACCGGCGGCACTGGTACCCCGAGGCCGCCCGGCCGTTCCTGAAGGTCGCCCTGGTCTCCAAGGCCGATGAGGCCACCGAGGTGATCGACGACATGGTCGCCCATGTCCTGCAACGCCACGGCTTCCGATGAAAGAGGACACCTTGACCACCACGCGCACGGCGAAGGCGAAGGGCCTGGCTCGGCTGAAGAGCCGGAAGCTGCCCGTCGCGGTGTATCACCTGCGGGCCGTCGACCCGGACGAGGAGATGGCCGCCCGGGACGGTGTCACCTCAGCCGAAGAGCGGCACACCGCCGCGTTGATGCGGAGCGACGAGGGCGCTGAGGCCGCGATCGCCAAGGCGCAGGCGGAGGTCGACCAGGCGAAGGCGGCCCTGGCGGACTGCTACCAGGAGGTGCGGATCCAGGCCCAGGAGCCGGAGGAGTTCGAGCGGCTCCTGGGCCTGCCCGAGCACAAGCCGCGTAAGGGCACCGAGGACACCCTGTGGAACAACGACACCTTCGGGAAAACGATGTTCCTGGTCGGTGTGCAGGGTGAGCTGACCGCCGAGGAGTGGGAGACCGAGGTCTTCCCTCAGCTGAGCCAGGCGGAGAAGGCCGGCCTGTTCATCAAGGCGCTGAACATCAACGCCCGGTGGGTGGACGGTTCGGTCCCAAAAGGCTAGACGCGGATCCGCAGTTCGAGCTGGAGATGGCGGTCTGTGACCGCTACCGGATCCCGCACAGCGAGTTCCTGTCCTGGGATGAGTACGACCGGGAGAAGGCCATCTGGTGGATGGTCCGCGAGCGGCAACGCTGCCGCGGGTGCGGCACCCGGCCAGAGGAGTGGGACCCCGAGCAGGGCGGCCACAAGGACGCCTACAGCGCCGGTACCCGCATGTGCCCCGGCTGTTTCCACCTGGAGACCGCACGCGAGGCCGGCAACGGCAAACAGGCCACCGGCATCCATCTGGTGCTGAAGCCGCGGAGGGAGGTGACCGGTGGAACGTCAGCTGAACATCGGCCTTGATGGCGACGATCAGGGGCTGGAGCGTGCCTTCCAGAGCGCGGAGAACGCCGCTCGCGCCTACGACCGGGAGCTGTCCCGGGTAGAGCGGCAGCAGGTCGCCGCCGAGTACGCCACCCGCAGGATCGGCAACGCGATCCAGCGCTACAGCCGCGACCAGGACCGCGCAGCGGAGTCCGCCCGCCGGGCCGGCACGGCCGCGCGGGAGGCGGCTCAGAGCGCGGAGCGTGCGATCAGGGACGCCGCCGACGCGACGGAGGAGCTGGCGCGCGGGGAGATCTCACAGGAGCAGGCAGCGCAGCGGGCAGCCGCAGCCGAGCGGGAGATCGAGCGCGCAGCGATGGCCGCCGCAGCCGCACACCGGGCAGCCGCACATGCAGCGGAGGAGCAGGCGGAGGAGGAGCGGCGCCTGGCCCGCGACGCGGAAATGGCCGGGCACCGGCAGCGCCTGGCGCAGCTGCGCGCGGCCGGCGCGACCGAAGAGCACGACAGGCTTCTGCACCAGCTCCGCTCGAGGTTCCCGGGTCTCGGTGATGACGGGGATGCCGCGTTCTCGCGGATGGGCAAGTCGGCGACGGCGGCCGGCGCGGCGATGACCTCGCCGACCGGTGGGATCGCGAAGGTCGCCGCCGGCCTGGCCGCGCTGCCGTGGGTGGCGTCGGCAGCCGCGACCGCCATCACCCTGGGCCTGGGCGGGGCGTTGATCGGCCTGGGGTTGAAGGCCAGTGCGGGGTCGAAGTCGGTCAAGAAGGAGATCGACGGGCTCAAGAAGCACATCAAGACCGAGTCCAAGGACATCGGGAAGCCTTTCGAACAGACCTGGCACGTGATCGCGGACGCCGCCCGCGACACCTTCGACGAGCTCATTCCCGACCTGCGGTCCGCCCTGGCAGACCTGGCGCCCTACGCGAGCGCGTTCGCCGATGACTTCATCCGCAGCTTCAAGCTAATCGGGCCCGCCCTAGACGATGTGGTGGACGCGGCCGGGCCGATGTTCAACGCGCTCGGCAACGAGATGCCGGGCCTGATGGGCAGGATCGCGGACGCGATCTCTCGTATCGCTGCTGCCGCTGACCCAGAGATGTTCGCCCGGATGGTCGACTCGCTCGGGTTGCTGATCACCGGCGCCGGTCACGCCATCGCGGTCCTGACGAAGCTCACCGGTGTCTTCCTCAAGTTCGGGCCCATCGCCATCGCCGCCCGCAACATCGACAAGGTCGGCAGTTCGCTGCGGAAGGTCGCGGGCGACGGCGTGAGCGCGAAGGACGCGATCGCCCTCGTCGAGGCGCAGATGGTCAGCTATGACCTCGGCGCCAGCGCCGCGGCGTCCGCGACCACCCTCATGGCGTCGGGCATGAGTAGCGCCTCGGGGAACGTCGGCTCGCTCGGCGCCACGATGAAACTGGCGTCGCAGACCGCCAAGGATCTCAGGGCTGAACTCGACAAGTTGGCGGGCAAGACGCTGACTCTGCGTGAGGCGTCCTCGGCCTACCAAGCCGCAGTCGACGCGGCGGCCACGAGCATCAAGCAGAACGGCCGGGAGATCGGCTTCAACACGGAAAAGTCGCGGGCAAACGAAGCCGCCCTGAACGCGCTGGTGACCGCAGCACACAACCAGTCCGTCGCGATGAGAGACAGCGGCAAGTCCGCTCAAGAGGTCGCCCGGCACATGAACACCGCGCGGGCCCGCTTCGTGTCGACCGCCCAGCAGATGGGCTACACCCGCAAGCAGGCGGAAGCCCTCGCGACCAAGCTGTTCGGGGTCAAACGGGCGGCCGACCAGATCCCGAAGAAGAAGCACACCAACGTCACCGCCAGCACCGGTCAGGCGCGGTCCGCGATCAACCAGCTCATCGCCGAGATGAGCGCCAGGACGATCAATATCGGGGTAAATCTCCTCGGCGGTGCGTTCGGCGCTGCCCACGGCGGTTACGTCGGGTACGCCACCGGCGGCCCGGTCAAGGGCTACCCGACCGGCGGCCCGGTCCGCGGCCCTGGCACGGCCACCAGCGACAGCATCCCCGCGTTGCTGTCCAACGGCGAGTACGTCATCAACGCCGCTGCGACGTCGCAGTACCGGCCGCTGCTGGAGGCCATCAACTCCGGTCGTACGGGCGGCTCGTCCACGCCGTCGCTCGGTTTGCCGCAGGGCGCCGCGGGCGGTGGTGGGCCGATCGTCGTCATCTTGGAGATGGACAAGCGCGAGTTCGGCAAGGCCGTCATCGAGCTCGGCCGCGGCTACTCCGATAACAACCACGGCCGGAACGCGTTCGCCACGGTGAAGAGCCGCTGATGCCGACCACCGTGATCCAGGAAGAAGCTGGCGTCGACACTGACGAGGACGTCATCGTCCGTGTGGACGACATCGTCGAGGGCTCCACGCTCATTGCGATCGTGAGCTGGCGGGCGGTCGACGGGACCCAGCCGAAGATTGCCGTTGGGGACCTGCGCCGGAACCTGTGGACACTACTCGGCACCTCCGACAATGAGGTCGACGACCTGCACTGC
This sequence comes from Actinomadura sp. HBU206391, assembly GCF_014323665.1. Lineage (GTDB taxonomy): Bacteria > Actinomycetota > Actinomycetes > Streptosporangiales > Streptosporangiaceae > Actinomadura_C. Next base: position 21,757 of record NZ_JABVEB010000022.1, read on the forward strand.
CAGGTGTGGGCGGCTCCGAACGTGACCACCGCGCCGTACGGGTGGACGCGGGTGCACGCTTCGGCGCAGGCGATCGGCGCCAGCGACGTCGGCCGGGTTCTGATGAGCGTCATAGAGGTGGACCGGCCGACGCACTACCTGCAGCTGGACAGTGCCCCGGTGGTAAATAGCGGGCACTCGGTCACGTCGCTTTCCATGTTGACGCCGACGCCGGGTGACGACTGCCTGATGATCGCGGTGCTGGCGCAAGACCTCACCACCCCAACGATCTCGGTGACCTCGCCCGGCTGGACGAGCCTCAGCACATTTTCCAGCGCCTCCACACCGCCGATCCGCCAGCACTCCATGTGGCAGGTCGCCAACACCGCGAAGACCGCGTCGTGGTCGTCGACGGCGCCTGTGGATCTGGCCGGGATCATCGTGTGCCTGCGGGAGGACGTGGCCGGCCCGGCGGTGGAACCCCCGCTCGGTGTGCACGTGGACGTCCAGCTGGCGCTCGGCTACGACCAGCGCACGCCCCTGTCGGCGATGAAGTGGCACTCGCTGACGACTCGATGCCAGAAGCTGCAGACCAAACGCGGTGCGACCGCCGACCTGGGCAAGCCGGAGTCGGGGAACGCAGACCTCAGCTGGACCAATGACGAGGGGGCACTGACGCCCCGGGAGTCGTGGTCGGCGACGGCGACCGCGACCGGCACCACGACGACCATTAAGGTGCCCGACGCCGACGCAGCCGATGTGGAGGACGGCGACTTCGTCCGGCTGTTCACCGCCGCCGGCGTGGCGAAGGAGGACACCGTCTTCCAGGTGTCCTCCACCTCCTCGGCAGCGGGCACCACCACGATCACCTTCTCCCCGCCGGCCGCCGCGGCGACGGCGTCCGGCAACCAGATCAGCAGCGTCCCGGTGGACATCTACACGCCGGGCCGGGCGCTGGTGACGGTCGACGACCGCACGTACCCGGTGATGGTGTCCAGTGCGGAACGGTGGCTGTCGCGTTACCTGTCCGGCAGCGTGGGCCGGGCTGAGGTTTCCCTGACCGACGTGTACTCCACCCTCGATGCGGCGCTGCCGCCGATCGCGCGGGCGGAGATGGACCGGGCCCGGCCGTACGCGCACTGGCTGCTGGACGACCCCGACGGGTCACCGGCCGCTGTGAACGTGGTGGCCGGTAGTCCTGCCCAGTTGGTGCAGTACGTCTCCAAGTACGGCGCCGGTAGCGCTGAGGCGGGTTTCGGGGCGTCCCTGCAGGAGCGCGGTGTGCATGGCATCCTGCCCGACGGCGACGTCATCATCGGCGACTCCGGGACCGGCTGGGCGCAGACCAGCCTGGTCGCTGCGGACACGCAGAAGGGCTACTGCCTGCGAGCCGACGACGACAACTTCCCGCCGATCACCGACGGGATCACGGTCGTGCTGGCCGCCGCGATCGACAACCAGCCGTACGCCACGTTGCACGCCACGATCCTGCAGCTGCGCAACAGCGCCGGTTCGGTCGCGAAGATCGCCATCGACTCCGCGACGCACCAGATCGAGGTCACCGTCTGGCACCAGACGACCAAGGCGCAGACGACCACCTCCGCATTCGTCACCCCCGGGCAGTGGAGGGTGCTCGCGCTGACGCTGACGCCGACGGCGTGGCAGCTCTACGACGGCGACATCTCCATCCCGACGATCTCGGGGGCGTGCAGCCTGCGCGGCGATTGGAACCTGTTGTCCGTCGGCGGGGAGGCGGACAAGTTCGGTGCGGGCCGCATGGTCAACGCCGCCTTCGGCCGGGTGGCGGTGTACCCGCGGGTGCTGTCCGGCCAGGAGTACGCCCAGATCAGCCGGTGCCTGAAGCGGGGCAACAGCGGTTTCGACTGGACCAACACGGTGATGGCCCGGTGGGCGAACTACTCCGGGTGGAACGGAACCCGGGTTCTGTCGGCCGCTGAACCTTTCCTGTCGGAGCAGACCGGGTTCGACGGTCGCAGCCTCGGGGAGTTCATCGGCGACGTCTCGACCTGGGACGACGGTCTGGCGTTCGTGTCGGCCGCCGGAGAGCTGTGCTACCGGTCCCGCCGAGAGCTGGACCTGCAGGAGATCCGGTGGACCCTCGGCAACCAGCCCGGCGAGGTGCCCTACCTGGGGGCACCGGAGTACGTCGACGACAAGCAGCAGCTGTTCCCCGTCGTGGAGATCGACAACACCTCACGGATCGGCCCCTCGGAGGATGACGTCTCGGGGACCGTCACGGCCATCAACGAGACTTCGGCCGGCCGGTACGGGCGGGGCCCCCTATCCCGGGACACCCACCTGCTGCAGCCTGAGGACGCCTATCACCTGGCGTGGTGGCTGGTCGGCCGGTACGGGGTGCGGCGCCCGCGTGTGCAGCAGTTGAGTCTCAACCCGCGTGCGCACACCGACGGCTGGCACGTGTGCCTCGGGCTGGAGATCGGCGACCTGGTCCTCGTCAACTGGACCCCGGACGGCGCGCCGGCCCGCTCGCAACGGTGCATGGTCCTCGGCATCGAGCACGACGCCGACCCGGGCGACTGGACCACGACACTGACGCTGGTCGCAGCCCCGGACCCGGTCGCGGTCCTGGACTCCGACCGGCCACTGGGGGAGGTGACCCTCGCGCTATGACCACCGCCCGCGTTCAACTGCCTGACGGCCGCGCGATCATCGCCATGGACGGTGTCCACCTGTTCGAGCCTGGGGAGCGGCTCCGGTCGGTAGTCCTTGAGACCGGGGTCGGCGGTGCGGTTGCCTACCACCGGTCGCGACCGCTGTTCCAGGGTGTCCGCACGACCGCGCTGAGCGTGCCCGCCTCCACCTGGACGGCCGTGCCGCTCGACAGTGAGCTCATCGACACGCACGACGGCCACGGCGACACCACGAACACCAGCCGGTACGTCCCGCCGTTTACGGGGTCGGCTTCGGACTGGTACCTGGTCAACGGGCACGTGCCGTTCGGCGGAGCAAACGGCGGTGTGCGCATCGCGGGTGTGCGGCTGAACGGCGGGACGGTCGCCGAGGGAATGAAGATCACGGGCACGACCGCGCATGCCGCCACCACCCAGGTGATCGACCTCGTCGAGATCGACTTGTCGAACGATTACCTCGAGCTCATGGCGTACCAGACCACTGCTGGCGCCCTGAACACGGTGTTTAACGGGAAGCTTCCGACGTTCACCGCCAGGTGGGCGTGCGGGTCGGGGAACGTCGTCGCCCACCCTGGGACACCCCGCACGTGGACCGCCGCTGACCTGATCTCCGCCGACGACACCACCGGCGGCAGGATCCCGCTGAATGTCCACATCGGTGATCTGATCCACTGGCTGAACTATCCGCCTATCGCCAGGATCACCAGCCAGGGCACGGCGCAGACAATCCCGTCAGGGTCGGGCACCTGGACGAGCATCAACATGCCAGGCGAGACGGTCGACAACTACGCCGGCCACAACCCCGTCAGCAACAACAGCCGCTACGTGTGCCAGCGCGCCGGGCTGTACTTCGTCGCCGGGCTCGTCGCAGTCGGGGAGACCGCTGCGAACGTCGGCTACCGGGCGGCTCGGCTGCTGCACACGATCGCCGCTGGCGGCACCGCGATCTATCAGGGCGGGTCGTCGATCCCTGCCGCCACATCAACATCCGGGACGGCGCTGTACGCGTCCGGCTGGGTTCGCATGGCGGTGGGCGATTACGTCGAAGTGCAGATGCAGCACACGCAGGGTGCCGCGCTGAGCGTGCGCACCGGCGCGGGCGACTGCGCGAAGTTGATCGCCGTGTGGAGGAAGAGCTGATGCCGGTCCCGCAGATCCCTGACTTCCGGCCGGGTGTGGTGGTCGGCACGGTGCCCGATGTGCTGAACGAGTTCCTTCGCGACCCGATGACAGCGCTGTTGGATCCGCCCTCGTTCGTGGCCAGGCGAACGTCCGCGTGGAACCTTACCGAGAACGTCCACCAGAACGTCCCGTGGGACTCCGTCAGCGAGGACTCTCACAGCGGGTGGGTGTCCGGTGCGGTCGTCGGCGGCGGCGCGTCCTCGACGCTGTCAGTGGCCGCGGCGGTCGCTGACAACTCCATTACCGTCGCCTCAGCTGCGTCGTTCTCCTCCGGCGACTGGATCCGCATCGACACCGGCGCGAACGCCGAATACCGGCGGATCTCCGCGCCGGCGGGGAACGTCCTCACCTTCTCGGCGACGGGCGGGGGTACGGGCCTGGCGCGCACGCATTCGATCGGCGCGGCGGTGACGGAGGTCGACGGCGACCCGACCCGGTACACGGTCCCGGACGGCTGGTCCGGCTGGTGGCTCGTCGACGCGGTCGTGTCCCTGTCCGGCACAGGGGCGGCCGGCCTGGTGGCCATCCCTGGGGTGTCGGTGAACAACCAGTCGCAGACCGGAGAGGGCAACGCGTGGGAGGGCTGCGAGCCGTTTGTCCCGACCGGCGCGAGCACCGAGCCCAAGCACGCCAACGGGACCTGGCGGATCTACGCCGCCGAGGGCGAACGCGTGCAACTCGACCTGTGGTTCAGCACCGAATCCGCGATCACGGCGGCCGATGTGACCACCGGCCGCGAGTGCCGCATCGGCTTGGTCTGGGACGGCGTATGACCACGACAACTCACCACCGCGCCCACATGATGAGGGGGCGACGTGGCCGATGAGCCATCCAATGGCGAACTACAGCGGCTCATTGAGCGCAACCACCTCGAGGTCCGCGACGACTACGCGGGGATCCTCGCCCGGTTGGATCAGTTCGTCCTGCGGGAGGTGTACCTCGCCGACGAGCGCCGCCGCGACACGCGCTTCGAGACGATCGAGGAGGAACTCAAACGGGCCCGATCCACTCGGGCGCTCATGGCGACGCTGGCGGTCACGGCTTTCATCGCCCCGATTGTGGTGGGTGTTGTGGTGTGGCTGGTGACTCGGGGCTTGTCGTGAGCGGGCCGCACCGGTTCCGGCGGCGGGCGACGTGGCAGTACGTGCCGGTTGCGGTGCTGGTGCTGGTGCTGGTCGGTGGGGTGGCATGGGGATTGTCGACACTGGCGGCGCAGAGCCAGCGCAATGCCCGACTGGAACGGGATGTGTCGACGCTGGCTGAGCAGGTGCGTGCTCTGGGCGGCGTTCCCGCGGTCTCCCCGCAGCCCGGCCCGTCCGGCGCTCCCGGCCCGTCCGGCGCCTCAGGGCCTCCAGGGCAGCCGGGGGCCACCGTCACAGGCCCGCCGGGGGGCAAGGGCAAGACGGGCGCTTCCGGGGCCCCAGGGGCGCCAGGAGCCACCGTCACCGGTCCGCCCGGCGCTCCGGGCAAAGACGGGGCGGACGGCAAGGACGGCGCCGACGGCAAGGACGGAGAGCAGGGACCACCCGGACCCGCAGGGGCGCCGTGCGAAGACGGCTACCACAAGGAGACCGTCACCGTCCTCACCGCCGGCGGACCACGCGAGACCTCGACATGCGTACGAGATTGAGGAGGGACATGTCCAGCGAAGAAAGCGACCTGGTGCTCGAGCACGTGAACCAGGCACCAGCAGGACCCACCGAGAGCGACGAAACCAAGGTGCTCGAAGGCCTCGGGTACGCCCTCAACCCGGCCACCGGCGTGTACGAGGGAGGCGACCCCGATGGCGACGAGTAGCCAGATGCTCGCCGCGGCCCGGACAAACCTCGGGTTGCGTGGCCGGCCGAACACAATCACCCGCGCGTACGCCAGCCGGAACGGCGACGCGTTCCTCAACGCCGCCTGGTGCGACATGGCCGTCACCTACTGGGCGCGTAAGTCCGGTGCGACGTCGGCGGTCCTGCCGAAGGGCGACCGGGCTTACACGGTGTGGCACGCCCAGGACTTCCAGGCCGCCAAGCGCTGGTACACCGGGACGAAGGCGAACGTCGACAAGGCCAAGCCCGGCGACGTCATCTTCTTCGACTGGGGCGGGTCGGACAGCGTCGGCGCGATCGATCACGTGGGGGTCGTTGAGAAGACGCTTGGCGGTGGCCGGGTGCAGACGATCGAGGGCAACACCGGCGACGCGTGCGCCCGCCGGGTCCGCTCCTACGTCGACATCGCCGGGTACGGACGCCCGGCCTACACTGCGCCGAAGCCGCTGAAGCCCACGGCGCGGTACCCGTTCAAGGCCTCAACGCTCATCCGCAAGGGCTGGAACGACAGCGAGGGCGTACGGGTCGTGCAGAAGCGACTCAACGAACTCGGCTCACGGCTGGTGGTCGACGGCGACTTCGGCCCTCGCACCGAGACGGCCGTGCGTGCCTTCCAGAAGAAGAAGCGTCTGGTGGTCGACGGCATCGTGGGCCCGAAGACCTGGGCGAAGCTGTTCGGCTGACCATGCCTCGGATGCTCGGACGGTACGAGTCACCCGGCTGCTGCCCAGGGTCAAAGCAGGGCTACGGTCCCGGCCCGGACTGCTCAGGCTCCGAACGCAGCACCCGCAAGCGCAAGCGATTCGAGAAGCGCACATGGCGACGTGAGGCCACCAACGAACTCACGCGGTCCGACAAGGACTGACCCCGCTCAACCTTCCGCCCCGGTCCAGATGGCCGGGGCTCTCGCATGCCCAGGAGGCATCGTGAAGCCTGTCCGGATCTTCGGCCTCGAGCCGGCTGCCATCCTCTACGCGGTAAACGCCGCTGTCGCCCTGCTCGTCTCGTACGGACTCGACCTCACACGGGACCAGGTGAGCGCCGTAACCGTCATCGTCACGGGCGTGCTCGCCGCTGCCGTCGCCGCGCTGACCCGGCCCGTGGTGGTGTCCACCATCACCGGTGCCGCAGCGACGGTACTCACCGCCATGGCCGCGTTCGGCTTCGAGCTCACCGCCGACCAGATCGGCGCGACTGTCACCGCGCTGTCGATCGTGCTGGCGCTGCTGCTGCGGCAGAACGTGTCGCCGACCCCCGTCACCACGCGCGCGTAGCGACGGCCTTCTTAGGGGCAACCCCTGAAAAGACTGGGCGTCCACACGAGACGGGCCCCGCACCTCCACACGGAGGAGCGGGGCCCGCTTCGTCATGTCCGGGGTTCAGTCGTTCACCGCCGGCTCCTCCGGTAGTCCGCCCACTGCCGGGTGAGTGCGGCATGCTCGGCGACCCACGCCGCGGCGTTGACATCGCGGCGTCTGCTCCACCGCTCAGCGAACGCGTCGGCGAACAGATCCTTCGCGGCCGGGTCGGCGGCGGTCCACGAGGGGAACTGGGCGACCCACCGCGCGGCCTCAGCGGGCGTGTGGCCGGCCTTGAGCAGCCACGGGATGAGCAGCCCCATCTCCACCCACGCAGCGCCGCGTGAGGTGAACGCCCAGTCGACGACGTAGGCGTGACCGTCCTCGGTTATGAGCAGGTTGGTGGCGTTCACGTCGGTGTGCAGGAGCGCCTCACCGGCCATCGGCGTCACGTCGTCGGCGACGGATTCCCAGCGTCTTTCGACCCGCATGGTGACCACGTCCGGGCAGGGCGTGGCCTGGAGCGCATCGAGGACTTTCGCCAGGATGGCCAGGTCCGGGGATCCGGGTGAGAAGTCGGCGTGCCGTCCGTCGACGTGCTCGAAGCCGAGAACGAGCCACCCCCCGGCTTCCGCGGTCCATAGAAGCCGGGGGGCGAACTCGGTCACGTGCGGGTTGATCCTGGCCTCGTTGCGCAGCGACCGGACCTCCGGGCCGTCCTTGTCCGGCGACATCATCCGGGCTGCCTTGACGAATAGCCGCCCGCTCACGGCGTTCACGGTGGCGGCGATGTCGGCGTGGTTCCCGGTCGGCGAGGACTCGACTCGGTGGATCGGGCCGGTATGCGCCTTGATCGCGCCAAGCACCTCGGGGGGCAGGTCAGTCCAGTCGCTACGCATGAGACCCCTTGTCAGAACCGGATGGTGAGCGGACCGTCCGACACCAGGCCGTCCCAGCTACCCATCGGCACCAGACCGCCCATGTCGTTGCACTCCGGCGGGCAGCAGGTGGAACCGGCCTCGTCGTCCCAGAACTCAGGATCGACGTACACGCCGGTCGCCTGCAGGTACGGGATGGTACGGGCGAGGGCGGCTCCGGACCGGATGTCGTCATCCATCACGGGCCGGTGGTGGATCATCGAGCCCGCGAACGCCAGGCTCATCGGAAGGTACACCTCGGTGCGCTGGAGCGCCCCGTGCCACGCCTCATCGACTGGCCGGGTCGGGACGATCCTGACGTAGGCGGCGGGGTCCTTGCGCTCCTCCCGGCGGATCTGGCCGGCCGCCTTCAGGTAGACGAGCATCTGACCGACGACGCGATCGGTGTAGGCGTGGGAGGTGTGGTGCTTCTTACGGAAGTCCTGCGTGAGCAGGTCGAACGCCCAGGCGGGGATCAGCTCGCGGGGGTCCTTGACGGCCGTGGCCGCCTTGTCGGTTGCGACTAACACGGTTCCTCCTTCTCACCGTCCGGCCTGCTGCCGGACGGAGCTGGCGGACGGGCGCGGCCCCAGATGAGTGACGACGTGACCGTCGGTCGCTGGGACCGCACCCTCGTAGGTAACCAAGCGTTGAGCGGCGGCGCGGGACCCTGGGGAACACGACACAGCTGTTCCACCCGCGCCGCCGCCGTCTATCCTCCCCCGACCCTGAGGCGGGTGCGGTCCCGACTGATGGGGTCGACCTGACTACCGGTCGCCGGAACCGCACCCGCGTAAAGGGTCGTACGGCCCGGCGTCAGGATGTGCCCCGGGCGACGCCGAGCCGTACGAGCGCAGGACGGCCGCGGGGGTCGGCCCGTTCCTGCGCCTTCCCGGGAGATCCGATCCCGGGGGATGAGCGGGCGCGCTGCCCCGCGCCGTTCGACAGCACGCCCACGACTGCAAATCCATGAGATGCCCACGGGTTACCGCCGGTCCGTGGACGTGGATGCGGTGGTCTGCTCCAGCCGCTCCTTGTGGGTCTGGATGTCGGCCAGGCCGGTGGTGATGGCCTCGGGCGGGATCGCGTCGCCGAGCACCTCGCCCGGGTCGGTGAACACCGGCCGGAGACTTGTCCATGTCGACGGCGGGGGAATGTTGTCCCAGGCAGCGTCTCCGGCCGGGTCGAGTCGGCAGCGCGCGATCAGCCCCTCGTACATGTATGCCGTGCGGACGAAGCTCAGCGCGACTCGGTGAACCAGGCCGCGCGCCATGGCCGGTGCAGACGTGAGCGCGTCCACGACCTCATCGAGGGCGAGCTCGTAGTCGTCTGTGACACCGCACGCGCCGGCACCTGCTCCGCTCACCACAGTCCACGAGTACAGCCGTGGCGGTTCCCAGGGTCGTTGAGGCATGCCGCGACGCTAAATCGGACATCGCACAGTAGGGGACATGGTTCATGTCCCCTACTTCAAACCAGCAGGCCAACCCGATCGGCGAGTTCATGCGCCTCGCGCCGGAGCTCTTGCGGCCCTTCGGTCAGCTCCAGCACCATCCGGCGCGCGTAGCCGTTGTAGCGGATCGTCTCGGGCGCGGCGACGTAGGCATCTTTCAGCGTGCTGAGCATCGCCGCGGGGTCGTCGCCGACCTGCCACGCCCTCGCAACCTCGATCAGATGTCGGCCGCGGCGTGGTTGAGAGGGAATGGCCGCACCCGCGCTGCGCCGGGCCTGCCGCGCGCTCTCCGCTCCCTGCCGCAACTCCACAGCGACCGTCACCGCGTGGGCCTGCATAATCACCCGGGAGAACGACGTCATCGGATCGTAGTGGTCGCTGGGCAGGTTGCTTGCGACTGCGTCAGCCTGCTCCCACCATCGCCACGCCGTGCCCTTCTCGCCCGCCCTAGCGGCCGTGTACGCGGCCTCGAAGTGCAGGGCACCCCACATCGCACGTAGGTCGTCGTCGGCGTCGCGCATACCCGGCCGGAGGACGTCCAACGCTTGGCGGTTGAGCGTCTCCGCAGCCTCGAAGTCGCCGGCGTCACGGTGCGCCTGCACCAGAAGCCACACGGCGCCGCCGAACGTCTTCAGGTCCTCGGATTCCTCGGCGGCCATAACGGCCCGCTCGGCGACGCGCCATAGCAAGTCGGCGGCCGGCTGGTAGGCGACGAAGAACTGGGCGAGGTTGTAGGTCTGCGCGAGGATCGCCAGTGCGCGCCGCCGGTCGGCACCGTCGAACGCTCGGACGGCATACCGACCATCGCGAATCATGTCGGGGAGGAGCCCACCGAGCACGGTCCGATGGTCGGGAGACGCATGCCGGGTCCGCCATGCGGCATCAAGCCGGGCCTGAAGGTACTCCAGGGACGGAGGCCGACCCGGGGTGGGCAGAGCGATGCTGTTGACCGCGTTCCGTACGGCCGGGAGCGCTGGGTGCCCGGGGCCGGTGAGCAACGTCATCGGCATCGACTGGTCGCCCGTGAGGTGGGAGAGGTCCCGGACCTTCAGCACCTCGGCGAGGCGGATCAACACCGGCAACTTCGGCTGCTGCAGCTGGCCCGATTCGATGGCCTTCACCCAGCGGCCCGACCTGCCCACCAGGCCGCCGAGGGCCTCGCGGGATAGACCACGCCTCTGGCGGAAGAACTTGACCCGCTGTCCGACAGTCAGATCCGGGTTGGCGGGATCCGTGTTAGCGTCATGCATAGGCCCTGCACCTTCCCTGAAGCCTCAACAACCTCAGGTTACGGTGTGGGGCCTAAGCATTACAGGGCTTCTCGCACAGCACGACGGTCCCCGCACACAGCGTGACGTCAGGGAGTGGGGCCAAGTCCGTGTGAGATGCACCAGGCGCTCACCGTGGCATTGGCCGACAGCGCGTTCGCGTTGTCGATCGGCGACCGCAGTTGCTCGCCGGAGAACTTCTCAGACGCCTCCCGCAGCGCGTCGACATCGCTGGACCCCGCGGATGCTCTGGCGGACCGGGCCGCTTCGAGTGCCGCGTTCATGTCGGCGCCGGCCGCGTCGGAGTCGGCGGCGTGCTGGCACGCTGCGATGGTCGACGTGTCGAAGGTCGGGCTGGGGTCCGCGTCGGTCACCGTGACGGCCGGTGGGGCGGGCTCCTGACCGGAGTTCGCCGAGCAGGCTGTGAGGGCGAGCGCGGCGGTGAGGATGGCGAGGGCTTTGCGCATGCGGGTCTCCCGGGGGAAGAGGGCTGACCCGTGAGACGCGCGATGTTGGCGGCTGGTTGGCGTCCAGATCCGGCCGTGCGCGCAACAAGTCCCCTTAGACGCCACGACGCCCCGCCGGTCACTAGGACCGCGGGGCGTCGTACGGGGTGGTGGTGCTCAGGCAGCGCGGCCCGCTGCGACCAAGCGGGTCAGGACCGCTATGAACGCTTCAGCCTCATCGAGCGTGAGCTTGGTGTAGGCGTCCAGGTCGTGCTCGGCGTTGAAGCGCACCATCTCGATGGTGGGCTGCGGGTCGTCGACGTGCTGCCCGAGGTAGGCCGTCAACTCGTCGGGGTGCGTCTTCATCCGCGCTTCGGTGAGCTGCGGGATCGCGGTGTCGCGGGGCAGGGAGACGACCCGGCGGGGGCCGTAGTGGAACTCGTCGTCGGTGCTGTGGTCGACGATGCACCACTCGGCGCAGGTTGTCTCTGTAAGCTTCTCGACCATGGGGGTTGAGCCTCCGATACCAGGTTAGATCCCCTAGGGCCCGTTTCCGGTGTTTGCCGCACCGGGCGGGCCCGCTTTCGTCGTTCTGTAGGTATGACGCCGGGGACACCTAGATGGTTCACACTAAGTTCCGGTATTTTGTTCCGCATGGACGCACAGGAAGCGCTGGAGAAGCTGGAAGCGGCAGCGCGCCGATTCCGGCGAACGAAGAAGGCACACAACGACGCGCGTGAGGCAGCCGCGAAGGCTGTGCTGGAGGCGCTGGCGGCCGGCGCCCGACCGACCGATGTGGCCGCAGCGGCTCCGTTCACGGACACCTACGTGCGGAGGATCGTCCGAGAGGACAAGGAGCGTCGCGAGCGCGAGGAGGCCGAAAACTGACCGGTCACCCAGGTTTCCCAGATGGGAAACCTAGAGCCAGAGGCTCGGGAACACAGCGGCTGATCACCTTCCCGGCGCCGGGGAAGTAATCGCGAAGAAGGTCCTCCTCACGGCTGGCCCTGTTCTCGTCCACGTGTTGGGACCGGTAGGCGGTCACCCAGTCCCGCACCATCTCGCGCACGTCCCCGATCACCATCGCAAACTCGCGCGCGAACCAGACAGCACCGAATGACACCACGGTGACCCCGGTGAGCAACTCAGCGAAATCTGACATCTCGTGTCCCCCTTGCTCTCGCATTAGTTGGACGCTCAAAAGAGGCGACCCGCCTACCCCGAAGCGGGTCGCCTCTCAGTTCATCGCCTTCTCTTGCGCGCAGCCGACGACCTCGATCGTGAGGCGGTGGTCCGCGAGCGCGGCCGGGTCTTCGCGCGCATCGTCCGCCGCGGCTTGGACGCCTTCTCGGTCAGGTGCGTCGCCAGCGTCGCCAGCAGCAGGGTCAGCACGATCGCCAGCGTGGAGATCAGCGCCAGACCGAGCTGAGTCACCAGAGCGAGCGTCGTCGCTCCGGATCCGGCGGTCGCTGCCCAGGCCGCGCCGGCCTGCTTCCACTCGGACATGGCGCGATTGTGGGACCGGACGCGGGTTCCGTCGCGGCGGGTGTAGCTGTGAACGCGGGCGGTTCTCTTGGCCGTGGACATGATCATTTCTCCTTCTGTTCCTCGGGTTTGGCCCTCTACCGTCGACCCCCGCTGTAGAGGGGGATCTCTACTGCGGTAGATGGAGGGGTAGGACGCCGCTGACCTGCGAGGTAGGCACGCGTAGAGGGGATAGCCCGCAGCCCACTCCCGAGCCCCTACAGGCCCGTTTTCGGGGGTCACGACGGACGCTCGAAACTGTCGGCCGCCGTCATCAGATCGGACTTGTGGTAGCCGTTCCGGTTGACACCCTTGATCTTCACCTGGGTCGTTGACCGCTGCACTCCGGCCATCGCGAGTTCCTCGGCGAGCCGCTCCGGAGACCAGTCGCCGTAGCTGTCCTCGTCGTAGTTGACGAGGCGGTTCAGCAGGTCGGTGGTGTGCATCTTGTCGGCGCTGCGCATCAGGTTCAGCGCGTCCGACAGCACCTGTGGGATCGTGCCGAGCACGGCCGCGGTGAGCGCCTCGTCAGCGGCGTCGCCGGTGAGGGTCCCGGCTGCGGCACGCAGCGTCCGGCCTCGCTCGCAGATCCGCATAAACGCGGGCAGGTTGAGGTAGTCGTGCTTGACGATCACGTGGTTGTCGGCCCCGAGCGACAGCACACCGACGCCCTTGTGCTCCTCCGCGAGGATGCTCGCATCGGCGCCCTGAGCGGCCCGACCCTTGCCGAGCACCATGTCGGAGCTGGCGCGATCCACGACCTGAGTGCAGAAACGGATGCTGACGATGTCCCGCAGCCGAGTCGGCACCGAGTCCGCGTCCGGACGCTGGGACGCGAAGTTGCAGATGAACCCCGCGGCCGGCCCACGCCGGGCGATGCGGCACAGGCGGTCGATAAGCCTGTCCTTGCGCTTCTGGTCGCTGATCGCGGTGAGGTATTCCTGCAGCTCATCGATCGTCACCATGGTGATCTGGAGCCCGTACCGCTGGCAGATCTCCGGGGTCAGCTTGGCGTCCGGCTGCGACATCATCGGGATCTTCCGCAGCTTCGCGTACGCGGCTTCCATGTCGTCGATGGCCTCGTCGAGCATGGCCTCGAGGCCGTAGATGTCCTCCTCCTCGGCACCGACCACGTACCGGTGAGCGACCAGGCCGATCGGCCGCCAGTCGCTACCGCCCTTCCCGTCCGCCAGGTAGTGCTTGACCGACGGATCCAGCACCCCAGCCGACACGGGAAGCCGCTGACCTGCGGTCTTACCGCGCCTCATGAGGCCGCCGTAGAACGCCGACTGCCACAGGAACAACGCCCGCACCGGGTTACCGCGAGCGTCCCGACCCAACGGCACCGGCTTCCAGATGTCGAAGGACTCCAGCTCCTCCAGCGGTGAGGGGTGCGGGTCGTCCAGGTAGGGGTCATCGTCGGACACCCACACCGACAGCCGGCCAGCGTGCCCGCCACGGGCAGCGCGGACCCGCCGCAGGTCAAGCTGGATCTCGTCCACGCCGAGCTCTGCGGCGAGCTGGTCCCGCTTGGCCAGCACGTCCTTGGCCGACTTGCCGCTGCCTCGGGGGAGGTCGATGACCGCTGCCCAGCTGGTGAGGGTGTCACGCATCGGCCGCTGGACCATGACCAGGCGGGGTGCGTTCTCGTCTTCGTCCTTGCCTTTGAGCAGGCCGACAGCCCGGAACGCCTCGTTGAGGTCTTCGGCGCTCAGATCAAGCTGAATCGGCAGGTCAGGGGCATCGAGGACCCCGTGCTCCTCGGCGGGGCCACCCCACCAGGCCGCCACACCGAGCGCCATCACCCCTTCGACGAGGAGCGCCGGCGGGAACATGGCAGCCTCAACGGCCATGATCCCAGCGGTGACCAGGGTCGTGCCGCCGGTAATGGCGCCCCGGATACGCACGCGCTCGTTGCGGTGGGCGAGCAACGCCAGGTAGGTGGCGGGGTCCTGCTGCGCGATCGCGGCCCGGCGCAGCGGCCGGGCCTCCCAGTCGAACACCCAACCCAGCAGCGCCGCGACGCCGCGCGCCGTGCCGACGACTCCGCGGACCACGATGCGGACGGTGTACTTCGGGCTGCGGATCGCGTGGAACGCGAGCATGTGCTTCGCCCACCGCGTCCGCCACTCGATGTAGGCCTCGATCCCGGCACGGCTCGTCGCCCACACCGGCAGCAGGGCCGGCAGTTCCCGCTCCTCGAACTCGACGACCACGCCCTCGAGCGGCTCGACGGCCTCGGACTCAGGTACGGCGAGTACACCGTCACGAGTACGCACTTCATCGTCAGGTACGCCGTGCTCTACGGACTCAGAAGCGGGCTCGGTCTTGTGCAGCACAACGACATTGCCGCGGGTCTCGTCTTCGGGGCCCTGAACGGGCATGCTGGGGTCTCCTCTGTTGAGGACCTGGCCCCGGGCGTCTCTCTGGTAGGTGAACCCGGGGCCAGGTACGTGTCAGGTACGGATGAGCGTCTTCAGGTACGCGCGGATCTCATCGGCCTTGTCCTGGCCGACGCGCATGCGCTCCTTGATGGCGCGGAACGACGGCAACACACCGGCCGCGAGCTCCTTGGCGAACACCTTGGCGGCCTGTACCTGGTCCGTACCTGGCTCAGGTACATCACCCGCGAGATCGATCGCGGCGAGCCGCGCCACCCGGGGGAGCCAGACGACCGCCGGTCGGGTCCACGTCCTCATCGGGGCGTCGGAGAACCGCGTCCCGGTGCCTCGGACCACGGTGATGTGGACGGGCGAACGGCCGGCCTTGGCCGCGGCCTTCGCCAGCTTCTCCGCGCGCCTGGCCGCCTTCTGGGCCTCCCGTGCATGCCTCCTCCGCCGCAGCTCGATGACCGCTGCTGACCATGCGGCATCCACGGTGGCGTGACCGTCGCGGATGCTGAGCGACCGGGCGACCCACGTCGTGCGGGGGTACTGCGTCCACCGGGCCAGACCGAACCGCGGACGGGACTCGGGCAGCTTCCCGTCCGCGCGCAGCTTCCGCCGGTGGATCAGCAGCGTGTACAGCTCCCACAACGCGATGCCCGCGAGGGACATCACACCGAAGGAAGCGGCCTTGGGAGTCGGCTCGGTCAGGGCCTGGTGTGCGGGGAGCGCGTGCCAGTAGTTCATCAACGCCGCGGCGGACGCGAACAGCCATGTCGCGACCCGGAAGATCGTGCCCTGGTCGCCGTCCTGGCGGGCCTGGTGGTACATCCACCCGCAGAACGCCGTCGACAACTCCCAGCCCGCAGCGAACACGAGCCCGCCGGCCAGCGGCCACTCCAGCGTCCCGGTCGCGAACCCGAGCTGACCGATCCACGCGACGGTCATCGGCGCCAGGATCGGACCGGCGATTATCACCCGGCGGCCGACGGTCGGCGCGAGTTCGGCCAACCGTGCCGCGAACGCCGCACGGGCCGCCCGGCGCTTGGCCCGCTTCTCCGCCGTCTCCTGCGCGCGGGCCGCCTTGCGCTCACGGTCGAGTGCGTCCTGCTCTCGCTGCTGCTGCAGCCGGAGGCCGGCCTCACGGGCCCGCATCTCCACGGCAGCCTCACGGTCAAGCCGTGCCTGCTCGGCACGCTCCCTGAGGAGCGCAGCGCGGCGGGTCGTCGGCTGAACCTCGGTCGGCGTGCTCATCGTGGCTCCTTGTTCGGCTCTGAATCTCGTGGGCGGACGACGCGAAGGGCTAGCGCGGAGGCGAAGAGCGCCCAGGCCAGGAGGCCGATCAGCATCAGCAGCGGAACGTCCACGTCGGACAGCCACGCCACCTCGAGCGCGGGTGTCACGACATGCATGAGCAGCAGGACGATCAGCACCGTCGCGACTCGGCGGATCATCGTCCGTCCAGTTCTGAGGGGAGATCGGCGACCGCGGTCTTCAGGTCGTCGATGGTCTTCGCGCGCATCGTCACCTCGAGCCGGTCTTCGAGCTCGCTCTGGTTCAGGCGGCCGGCCTCGAAGTGCGCGCGTAGGGCGTTGGCGAAGATGTCCCGCTCGGTGTCGCCGATCCTCGGGCCGGACCGGTAGCCCTCGAGGAGCTGCGCCACGGTCGGCGCCTGGTTGCGCAGCTCGGCGCGACGTGCCTCGACCGCGGCTTGATGGCGCCACCACCGGCGGATCTGGTCGTACGTGGCCGCTGCGCAGCCCAGCGTGGACAGCAGCGGCAGGATCACCGGGACGGTCACGGTGTTGACGCAGGCCTGATATCCGCCGTACACCAGAGCGCCGACCATCGTCAACGACAGCGTGCTCTCGACGACGTCTCTGCCGTTCATTGGTCGTCCTCCTCGTCGGTGGGGCAGTTCCGGAGGGCGGGGAGCACGGCCGCCAGGGTGACCGCCATTGCGACCGCCCCGGTCTCGATGGCGCCCCTGGGGGACAGGTCCAGGAACGCGCCGAGCACCATGCCGGTGACGGCCATCAACCCGTTGAGCAAGAGCGCCTGGGCCTCGTACCTCATTGGCCGGCCTCCTCGATGAGGGCCACGGCCTGCCGGAGCAGCTCGGCGAGCTCACCTGCGCCGGTCGCCTCGACCACCCACGCGAGGGCCCGCGCCTGGTCGAGCGTGAGGTTGGTGACGTCGTGCTTGGCGAGCTGACCCGAGGCCAGGTCGTATCCGGTCACATCCACGGTCGGCGCTTCCCGCACCCACTCTTCGCTGGTGCGCTCGTCGACCTGGATGACGTACACGGCGAGCTCGGAGACGGCGCCGCGGCGCACACGCCCGACCTCGATCAGGTGGGAGAGGAACAGCCACTGCTCGGCGTCGCGGTGAGTGCGCGTGCACCACTTCGGGCAATCAAGACGGGCGCTCACCGGCCGGCCTCCGTCCCGCCGGACGGGCCGGACTCGCGAGCCGTCTTCTCAGGGTCAAGCCTGAGAAGCCCGCCGGGAGCTTCAGCCGGCCACATTGTCGATGTGGGCGACTCAGGGGCGCTCCGGCCGATCAGAATCGGGGTCTCCTCGACGGTCTGCGTGAGGAGGACCAGCGCGCCGGACAGCCGACCGATCCAGTCGAGCAGGTCGACCGTGCTCGCCCGGCCGATGCTGGTGCCGTCGAACGCCCGCAATGTGTTGTGAGAGACGCGCAGGGCGTCGGCGAGAGGGTCACGCGACTTGGGGCTCATCGGCCGGCCTCCTCGAGCACCTCGGCGCCGTCGATCAGCGACCGGGCGAACTGGAGGATCTCGGTGGGGTCGAGGACGGCGAGCACCTGGGCGAGGATCACCGCGTCGCCGGGGGTGAAGTCGAGCGGCACGTCGGGGTAGGTGTCGGTCCGGATCACGTGCATGTGCGGGTCCAGCGACATGCCTCTGGTGTGCTCAGCCCACACGAGCCTGATGGAGACGTGTCCGCCGGCGTACTCGGCGACGGTGGCACGGTGGTGAATGACGTCTGCCGCTGTCGGGTGCGAGGAGAAGCCACACCACGTGACCTGGCACGGGGTCATACGATCTAGGGCCATGGAGGCCCACCTCTTTCGGGAGAGTCCAGTGGGTGTCCTAGGCCTCGTCCGGTGTTAGCGCACCGGGCGGGGCCGCTTTCGTCTGCGGAGGGCAGACAGGAGAAGAGGTGGGCGGAGCGCGGGGCCTCAGTTCCGCCTCTGTTCCGTTGGAGGCCCGAATATGGCCAACATCAACCAACGGCGCCAAACGGTAAATCGCGAGGTCAGACGGCCACCCTGTGGCGTTGCCGCAGGTCACCGGATCGCACACAGAAGAACTGAACATAGACAAAGATCCGCAGGGAGCGTCCCCAGCGGTCGTCCGCCTTCAGATGGGCCCGTCCTTCCCGATCTCGTGTCGCCGTCGCTG
Source organism: Actinomadura sp. HBU206391 (assembly GCF_014323665.1). Taxonomy (GTDB): domain Bacteria; phylum Actinomycetota; class Actinomycetes; order Streptosporangiales; family Streptosporangiaceae; genus Actinomadura_C. The sequence goes on from NZ_JABVEB010000022.1 coordinate 40,127, forward strand.
TCACGCCTAAGCCCGCGAGCTCCCTCTGGAGCTCCGCGAGGCAGGTCTCGACCTGGATTCGTGGCTCGCCGTCGGACATGTCCGCTCACCTCGGTCCACCGCTTGGTGCGGTCCGTAAGGGTTTGACTACCGACAGTGAGGATTACATGGAGAGCGTTGCTTATGCAACTGCATAATGGAATTGGTTGCACGGAGCGTTCAACACCGGCACACTGACCGTTATCACTCGGGGGTGGTCGGATGGTCCTGGAGCAGAGCCCGACCGTACGCAAGCTCCGCCTCGGCATCGAGTTGCGCAGACTACGGCTGCGAGCCGGCCGCAGCATGCCGGAGGCCGCCGACCACGTCGCCCGGACCGATTCGTCGATCAGCCGGATGGAGACCGGTCAGGTGGCGGTGAGCGAGCGCGTGCTGGACAAGCTCTGCGAGCTGTACGACGCCCGTTCCGAAGAGCGCGAGGCCCTCCGCATCCTCGCCGCCGAGGCCCGGCAACGCGGCTGGTGGCATGCCTACGGCGACTCGCTGCTCCCGGGGTTCGACGTCCATCTCGGCCTCGAAGCCGAAGCCGGCACCCACTGGATCTACGAGCCGGAGGTCGTGCCCGGACTGCTGCAGACCGAGGGCTACATGCGGGAACTGATCTGGGCGGAGCCGCGCCCGCTGCCGGACAAGGTGACGAACGATCTCCTGGCGGTTCGCCGCCGACGACAGGAGCGGCTCACCGGCCAGGACGCTCCGGCCCTCTGGGTCGTCCTGCACGAAGGCGTGCTGCGCCACGACGTCGGCGGCACCGCGACCATGCGGGCGCAGTTGGAGCACCTGCTCTCGATGTCACGGCAGAGCAATGTGACGCTGCAAGTGCTGCCCTTCAGCGCGGGCGCGCATCCGGCGATGCGCACCGGAGGATTCACCGTGCTGTCGATCCCGATCGGCGGCGACGTGACCTACGACGTCGTCTACCTCGAACACCGCACCGGCGGCCTCCATCTCGACAGACCCGCCGACGTGGGCGGGCAGTTGGCGGTGCACGACCGTCTCCGGGCCAAGGCGTTGAGCCGCGAGGACTCCCGGACACTGGTCGAGCGGCTGGCGAGAGGAACGGCCCCGGGCGAAGGAGCCGACCGTCGTCCGGGAGGCACGGGGGCATGACGCCGGCCATGAGGTCCTCGACCGTCAGCGCCCCGGCGCGCCGCCGCCCGATGAACGTGCGCGGGGCTTCTCGAGCTGCTCGAGCAGGGTACGGGGGCCTATCACCGAGGCGCCCAGCGCCTCGCAGCGGGAGCGCAGTTCCCGGTCGGCGGTGACGACCACATAGGCGGCGTCCGGATCCGCCTCACGCACCACGTCGACGATCGCGTCGTCTCCGCTGCCGGGCGCGCGGACCACTCGCAGTGCCGGGGCTCCTCGCCGGGCGCCGCCGGGGACGTGTCCGCCATCGGCCACCGGACCGCGCGCGGCGGCGCCCTCGACCACGAGCACGATCTCTGGAAAGCAGCGGTCGTACGGAGGTATCCCGGTCATGCCCTCGTCAAGCAGCCCGATGAGATCGTCGCGCAGTCGCACCGCCGCCCCCGCCCGGTCTCGCCACCAGCCGTCGGCGCGGGCGCCCATCACGTTGGCTGCGTCGACGACGAGGACCGGACGGAGCAGCACGGTGCGCAGCCGCGGCCACGACTCGGCGAACGGCGCGAACAGCCGCATCCGCTCGATGTCCGCCGCGCGTTCCCAGGCCGCGTCGCGGGTCTCGAGCGAGGCCGGCCGCACCACGACCCGTTCGGGCGCCGCGGCGATGACGGACGTGAAACTCCAGCCACCGTGGTCGTCGGTCATGGTCCCGTACACCCGTACGTCGTCGGGCGTGAGCGTGCTCTCCTCGGCGGTCTCGCGCAGCGCGGCCGCGACCTCGCCCTCATGACTGTGCCCCGCGCCGCCGAACATGCCCCACGTCCCGCCCCCGTTGCACCACCAGGCGCGCTGTTGCAGAAGCACGTACGGCTCGGCGCCGGGCTCATCCCGGTGGAAGGCGAGCAGCCCGGACGCGCCGTGCCTGCCCCAGTGAATGTGGCCCCGCCCGCAGCGTGCCCAGCCATCGCCGTCTCCCATGACCACGACACTAACCAGGCCCGAGGGCGTGCGCCGGAACGGTCGTCCGTCGACACACCGCAGATATCGCCCGATCGGCCCCGCTCACCGAGCGAATTTCCGGTTCCGCCCCATACGATGGGCTCAGTCGTTCCAGGGGCGGCCGTGGCGTGGGTGTGAGCCCGCTGACGGGGCCGGGACGTCACCGCACGACGTTGAGGAGAACTCCATGCCCGCCGTTTCTCTGGAGCCCGGTGATCCACGGCGGCTGGGCAGGTTCCGGTTGCTGGGCCGGCTGGGCGAGGGCGGGCAGGGCATCGTCTACCTCGGCGAGGGTCCGGCAGGAGAGCAGGTCGCGGTCAAGGTGCTCAAGACCGGGGCCGATCCACGCGCCCGCGACCGGCTGTCCCGTGAGATGGCGGCCGCGATGCGCGTCGCGCAGTTCTGTACCGCGCGAGTGATCGACTCTTCGGTCGACGGACCGTTGCCGTACATCGTGAGCGAGTTCGTCGACGGCCCGTCGCTGCAGGATCGGGTCTCCGAGCGAGGACCGCTGTACGACGGGGACCTGGACCGGCTGATGCTCAACACCGCCCGGGCGCTGCGGGCGATCCATCGGGTCGGCATCGTGCATCGTGATCTCAAACCCGCCAATATCCTGCTGGGCCCGGACGGACCACGCGTCGTGGACTTCGGCATCGCCCGCGCCATCGACGCCGACGTGCCGACCCAGATGGTCGGCACGCCCGCGTACTTCGCGCCGGAATGGCTGCGCAACGAGCCGCCGACCCCCGCGTCGGACGTGTTCGCCTGGGCCGGGACCATGGTGTTCGCAGCGACCGGCCGCCCGCCGTTCGGGCACAACACCAACCTCCACGCCGTCCTGAACCGGGTCGCCAACGACGACCCCGATCTGAGCGGCGTGCCGCAGCGCCTGGTGCCCCTGCTGGAACAGTGCCTGGACAAGGACCCGGCCCGCCGGCCGACCGCGGCCGAGGTCGACGAACGGCTGCTGGACGCGCACGTCGGCTCGGACGCCGAGCAGGACACGCATGGACGCGGCGCGGGCGGACGTCGTGACGTGCCGCCTCCGCCGCCCGACGCCACCGCACCGTCTGAGACCTCCGAGCCGGCTCGGCCGCCGGACCCGGCTGTGACGTCCAGCGACCCGGACCCCGCGGAACCCCGCGGACGGCCCGTACCACCGGAGCCGGCGCGCGCATCCGCCGGCCGGTCGCCCGTGCGCGACGCCCGGCCTCGGCCCGAGCCGATGCGGGCGGCGACCACCCAGGCGCCCGTGCCGCCGGCGGATCCGGGGACGGGGCACGAGCGGGCACCGCGCCCGCCGCTCCCTCGTGAGGCGTCCGCCCCACGCCCGCACGAGCCGAGCCCACGACCGCGAAGGGACGGGCGTCGCCGCCGCGTCGCCCTGCTCGTCACCCTGCTCGTGATCGTCGCGGTGGGCGCGGCCCTGGGACTCCGCCTGGTCCGGGGCGGCTCCGAGGACGCCACCATCCCGCAGGCCTACGAGGGCACCTGGACCGGTACGGTGCTCCAGGGCGAGGGCTTCGACAACAACGGCGTCGGGGCCACGATGACGATGCAGCAGGGCCAGCGGTCGGCCACGCTGAGGTACAGCACCCTGACCTGCGACAGCGAGCTCAGCCTCAAGGAGCACAGCGCCGTCGAGCTGACGTTCGAGGTGACCCGGGGCCAGTGCCCGGCCGGCACCGTGCGCGTCTTCCTCAGCGACGGCGTCCTGGAGCTGAACGCCTCGGGTCCGCAGACCTACACGGCGAACGGAAAGCTGCGCCGCAGCGGCGGGTGAGGCGGGGGCGGGACCTACAAGCACCGTGCCACAGCGACATAGGGTGGCCTCATGGTGGACCCGGGAAAAGTCGTTGATTTGATCAAGGATGCGCGCGATCGACGGACCGTGCCGCTGATCTTGGAACTCGACCTCACCGACGGAATCGTCGATGTGGCGCCGGCGGATCCGCTGTCGGCGGTGCTCTCCATGCGCAGGACGCATCTCCGCGACGTCCTCGACGGACTGCGCAGGGCCCGTACGGACCCGCGGGTGCGGGCGCTGATCGTCAAGATCGGCTCAGGGGTGGGCCTGGCGATGGCCCAGGAGCTGCGTGACGCCGTGCGAGGCTTCCGGGAGGCCGGCAAGCCCACCGTTGCCTGGGCGGAGACCTTCGGCGAGACGGGTCATGGCACCGTCCCCTACTACCTGGCCAGCGCGTTCGAGCGCATCTACCTGCAGCCGTCGGGCGACGTCGGGCTGACCGGCGTGTCGCTGGAGGAGCCGTTCTTCAGGGACGCCCTGGAGAAGGTCGGCGTATCGCCGAGGTTCGCCAAGCGGCACGAGTACAAGACCATGGCGAACACGTTCATGGAGAGCTCTTACACCCCCGAGCACGAGGAGATGTCGAGCCGGATCGTCACATCGATCGGTGAGCAGATCGCCGCCGGAGTGGCGGAGGCCCGCGGGTTGACCGAGGAGCAGGTGCGGAAACTGATCGACCGTGGCCCGCTGCTCGCCGACGAGGCGCTCGAGGCCGGCCTGGTCGACAAGCTCGGCTACCGCGACGAGGTGTACGCCGACGTGCGGGCGCAGGCGGGCGACGACGCCCAGTTGCGCTACATCGCCCGCTACCACCGGACGCACGCCCTCGCGCCGCGGCTCTCCCGGCCCCGGCAGGACGTCATCGCGCTGATCCAGGGCCAGGGCCAGATCCGGCTCGGCCGCAGTGGCCGCTCACCGATGCCGGGGCAGGGCAGCGCCATGGGCTCCGACACGATCGGTGCCGGGTTCCGGGCGGCCGTCAAGGACGACCGGGTCAAGGCGATCGTGTTCCGGGTGAACAGCCCGGGCGGATCCGCGGTCGCGTCCGACGCCATCTGGCGTGAGGTCGTGCTCGCACGACGAGCGGGCAAGCCGGTCATCGTGTCGATGGGCAATCTCGCCGCCTCCGGCGGCTACTACGTCTCGGTGGCGGCCGACACGATCGTCGCCCAGCCCGGCACGTTCACCGGTTCGATCGGCGTGGTGGTAGGCAAGCCCATCGTGAGCAATCTCCTTGACCGGCTCGGCGTCGGCATGGGCAGCGTCGAGGACGGCGCCCACGCGCGCATGTTCAGCGCCACGAAGGACTTCAGCGACAGCGAGTGGGAGAGGATCAACGCCTCCCTCGACCGGATCTATGACGACTTCACCGCGAAGGTGGCCGAAGGCCGCGACATGTCCCGCGAGCAGGTCCACGAGCTGGCCCGGGGCAGGGTGTGGACCGGGGCCGACGCCCACCGCCACGGGCTCGTCGACGAACTCGGCGGCCTCGACGTCGCCCTCGACGTCGCCCGCAAGAAGGCGGGGCTGGCCGCCGACGCCCCGGTGCGGATCTTCCCGCACACCTCTCCGCTCGATCGGCTGCGCCCGCCCGAGTCCAGCGACGACCGCACGGCGGCGGGAGCCCGGCTGGACGCCTGGGGGCCGCTGGCCGGGCTCGCGAACCGGCTGGGGCTGCCGTCCGGCGGGCCGCTGACCCTGCCGGGCTCCTGGGACATCCACTGAGCCGGTCCGCGGACCGGTCGCCGTGATCCCCCCTGCGGAGTTCACCGAGGCGGTTTCGGGGTTCGCGACCGGTGTGGTGCTGGTGACGGTACGGGACGGCCGCGACGACATCGGCACGACGGTGACCGGGTTCGCCTCAGTGTCTCTGGAACCGCCCATGGTAGTGGCCGGGATCGCAGGTGAGTCTTACCTCAGCGAGGTCCTGCACCACCAGGATCGATGGGCCGCGACGATCGTCAGCGCCGATCAGCGTGCGCTGGCGGGACGGTTCGCGGCCGAGGGGCGCCCGAGCGCCCGGTTGCTGCTCGCGAGCGTCCCCCATCACCGTGGACGGCACTCTGACGCGCTCATCACCGAGGGCGGGCTGGCGGCGCTCGAGTGCGAGACCCGGCTGCGGGTGCCGGCCGGCGACCATGTCCTGTTCGTCGCCGAGGCGCTCGCCGTGGACTATGCCGAGCCGGGCCGGCAGCCGTTGGTACGGGTCGGCGGCCGCTATCGCTGACTCTCGGGAAAGAAGCTTCTATCACGGCCACCGGTGAGGAGCAAATTGCCGATCATTACCGGTTTTGTGGCAACTGTTGACGCGGCGTGGGTCCTCGTTCACCCTGGATGACGAGCCGACAACAGCCCGCTTCACGAAGGCTGAACACACGCACCGCTATTGGTGTCGCACGCCGGGGAATCCGCACGTCATCAGCGGATTTCGAACCACCGACCGGCCGATGGCACTGCCTGTCCCTGATCGGAGCCGAGTTGATTCGCGTACTGATTGCGGAGGAACTGCACTTGATGAGAGGGGGGCTCGTCGCCCTCCTTTCCGCCGAAATAGATATTTCAGTCGTAGCCGAATTGGATTCCGCAGAAAAGATCATTCCTTCGGCGCTGGAACTCGATCCGCACGTCGCCATGATCGATATTCGGCTGCGAGGCGGATTCGCCGCCGCGAGGGCCTTACACCAGCGACTGCCCGGTTGCGGAACGATGATCATGGCCGAGCGGCGGCGGCCACGCGATCTACGGCGCGCCGTCAAGTCGCACATCCTCGGCTTCGTACTGACCGACGTCGAACCGGAGGCGCTCGCGGACGCCGTCCGGCGGGTGGCGCGAGGCGAACGGGTCCTCGACTCCGAACTGGCCTTCGCGGCACTGGACGCGGAGCAGAGCCCGTTGACCCCGCGTGAGCTCGAGGTCCTCGAGGCCGCCGCGGAGGGCACTCCGCCCGAAGAGATCGCCGCTCAGCTCTATCTCTCGGTCCGGACCGTCCGCAACCATCTGTCCCGTGTCACCAGCAAGACCGGAGCCCGCAACCGCGTGGACGCCATTCGCATCGCCATCGAGGCGGGGTGGCTCTGACCCATGTTATCGGCCTACCCGGCCGGCGCCCGCGCGCTCAATGCCGAGCGTGATCGAGGCGCGGCGCGCACGGGCACACGGAGCGACATCGAGCCGACGCAGAAAGTATGGATACAGCCCCGCAATCGGGGAATGCCGCAAGGGCATTGGACATCGGCGGATGTCAGTCGCACAGTCGTGCTTCGGAGGCCTGGCATGAATGGCGCGGGCGGTCGGGTGACACATGAGCCGTACCGTGTCCGAATCGTTTTCGCGCATGCGCGACGCCTCGCGACCGAGCATCGACTCGTGATGCGGCGACTGCTGCTGATCGGCGGTTTCCTGGTCTTCGGGTGGCTGATCGTTGGACTGCAGTCGGCGCATGCCGCCGAGGTGCCCCCCGCCCCGGCTGCTCCGGCGATCGGCGATCTGACCGACGACGTGCGCGATCTCGTCGACGACGTCACCGATCTGGCCGATACCGGAAAGTCCTCCGCCACGGCGGAGGACACGCACAGGACCGGGAAGTCGCACGCTCGTGTCGTCCGGCCCGGTCCGGGCCGCTCGGCCGCCCGCGAAGCGGCGCCGAGGCCCGTGCCCGCTCGGGCCGATCACTCGACGCGACCCGGAAAGGCCTCGGCGACCGGCACGCGACGGGATCAGGCGGTACGGCCACCGTCATCGTCGCGGCCGGAGTCACCGGCGCAGGCCCGCCCTCCCGGTGAGCGTTCCACGGCCCGCTCACCCGCCGGTGCCCTGATCGACCGGCTCGGCGACCGGTCCGAGCGCGGGCGCGGGACGGGCATGATGGACGCCCTCCCGGGATCGGCGTCGTGGGCCGGTGAACGAACCGGCCGGCAGCTCGCGATCCCGGTCCGCCGGCTTGCGCCGGATTCGGCCACGCCGGCGCACAGAGCGCTCAGGCGTCTCCACCCGCGGCTGCGGGGTGTGCTCGCACCCGTGGTCTCCGCAGCCGGGCAGGTGCCGCCGGTTCACGGGTTATCCCCGCCCTGCCCGCGAACGACCGAGCTCACCGGCTTGGCGAGCCGGCTGGCGCCCGTGCCCGAATGCGCCACCGGCGCGCTGATCCCGGACCCCATCGAGCGCAAGATCTCCGACACCGATCCGGGCGGCGCCGCGGTCTCGCCCGCCACGGCCACCCCCACCGGCTCGAGCGGCGGCCCCATCGCCCCGCCGCGATCGCCGGACCTCAGGATCGCCGTCGTCATGGGCGGAGCCGACCCGAGCACCGGGGCGCCCATGCGGATGGATCCGCGGATCCCCCACCCCGATGCGGAGACCGGCCAGGTGTCCGCCGAGCCGACCGCTCGGATCGTCCGTGCTCGAGCGCGGACCGATGAGCCGAAGAAGCCGCCCCTTCCGCCGACCGCGCCCACGTGCGGCAAAGAGGGCCGGGGCCTGCCCAAGCCTCCGCCGGAACCCGTCGGTGATCTCATCCGCACGGGCCAGACGGGCCGCGGCGGCACGCTCGAGGGCACGTGGCACGTCGCCACTCCCGCCCTGGCCATCACCGCGGAGGATCCGGCCGTATCGCCCGACTGATCGAGGCGTTCCGGGCCGCGACCGCCGACGGCCATCGCCGTCGTACGGTGCCCACCGCCTCAGCGTCACCGAGGCAGGTCTTCGGCGCCAATCGCGGCACCCGTCACCACGGGGTCGCCCGGCCCGCTCAACCGTCGCACTGATCATCCGCCCGTTCAACGGGCGTACTCAGCACGCCGTGAGCCGACCGAAGGGCAATGCCTTGATCCGCACACTGGTCTGCGAAAACGTACGACTCCTCCGCGCAGGTCTGGTCGCACTCCTGTCCCACCCCTCCGACATCCAGGTCGTCGCACAACTCGACGCCAGCGACGGGATCGTGCCCGCCGCCATCGTGGCCCGGCCGGATGTCGCCCTGATCGACGTCGACATGCACGGTGGCTCCCGGGCACTGTCCATGCTCGGCGACGCCGTTCCGAACTGCCGTACCCTGGCCCTGTACGACCCGGGGCATCCCGGTCGCCTCACGCGGTCGGCGATCGCGCCCGCGAACGCGCTGATGCCGAAGACCGCCTCCGCCGACCGTGTCATGTCCGCCGTTCGGTGCCTGGCCCGAGGGGACGGTCTCGTCCAGTCGACCCACACCGGCCGTCTTGCCGGCGCAACGGCCAAGAATCCGCTCACCCCGCAGGAGGCCACCGTTCTGCGGATCGCCTCCGAGGGAGTCTCGGCCGCCGAGATCGCCAAGCGGCTGAACCTCTCACCCGGCACCGTGCGCAACTACGTATCGCGCGCGATCGCCAAGACCGGCACCCGCAACCGCCTCGATGCCGCCCGCTTCGCGGATCGCCAGGGGTGGCTCATGCCCTCCGCACCGTGGCCTCAATGACCGCCGGTGTGCGTCGTGCCAGAGGTCACGGCGCACACCGGGAAGGGCATCGGGGCATCCGGAGTTGTGTCACCTGCGCGCTACGGGCTCGACGCCGTCCTGGCCCACGCCGTTCGAGCCTGTGACGCGGGCCGGCTCCAGCTCCCAGTGCCCGACCAGGTCGCGATAGGAGGCCGAGGAGACGAGCAGCCCGGTGTGACTTCCGAGCGCCGTGCCGTGCCCGTCCATGACCAGGATCCGGCGCGCACGCAGGGCCGAGCTCATTCGATGGGCGACGACGACGAGCGTCCCCGGCCGGCTCGCGAACGCCTGCTCGGCGCGTGCCTCGGCGGCGGGGTCGAGATGGCAGGTGGCCTCGTCCAGGATCGCCAGCGGAGCGGTGGACAGATAGGACCGGGTCAGGGCGATGAGCTGGCGCTCACCGGCCGAGAGGGCGAGGGGCCCGACGACGGCGTGGTAGCCGCCGAGGCGTTCGACGACCGGCCGCAGCCCGACCAGATCGACCGCCTCGTCGAGAAGGTCGGCGGATGCGCCTGGCCGCAGATAGACCAGGTTCTCCGCGAGGGTGCCCGAGAAGACGTAGGCCTCCTGGGGTATCACCACCCGGTAGCCGCGATCGAGCTCGGCCACCGGGATTCCGCCGAGCCGTACCCCTCCCGACTGCGGCTGCAGCAGCCCGGCCATGAGCGACGCGACGGTCGACTTGCCGATCCCGCTCGGGCCGACGATCACGAGGTGGTCGCTCTCCGGGACCACGAGGTCGAGACCGTCCACCACCGGCTCGGCATGCGGGCCATAACCGAAGACGACGTCTCGCAGCTCCAGTTCCCGACGTACCAGAGGGCGGACACGCCCGTTCCCGGAGCGGCCGCTCCAGCCGCCACTGCCGGTACCGGCGGGCCCTGCGGATGCGGCCGGTACGCCGGACGCGGCGGGAACGGGCGAGGCGATGCTCATGCCGCCCGCTCCGTCGTGCCCGGTCTCCAGTATGCGGTTGAGGTTGACGATCAGCTGCAGCCCGCTGCCGCCCAGCGCCTGGACCAGCATCTGGAGAGCCGGCTGGAAGGCATAGGCGATGTAGGTGAGGGCTCCGAGGATCGTGCCCGCGGTCGCCCCCCGATCGCGCAGCCACGGCGAGCCGACCAGGACGAGGATGACCGGCAGCCAGCCCCCGATGGTGAGCGACAGCGTGCGCACCGTCGTGAGCCTGGCCAGTGCCCGCACCGCCGAGGCCTGTGCCTCGACCCGTGCGCCCACCACCTCGCGCATCTGGTCCTCACCGCCGTTGGCGACGATGTCGCGCAGCCCGCCGGTGAGCGAACCGGCCGATTCGGCGACGTCCTCGTCGGCGAGCGCCAGCCGCCGCTGCCGGTCGGCCAGCGCGGCCAGCGATCCGAAGAACAGGGCCAGGCCGACCGCGAACGGCGGCAGGATGAACACGAGCACGTCCGGCGTGAGGAAGAGCAGGCCGAGCAGCGCGCTCGCCACCGTGAACACAAAGCTCCGGACCACCATCACCATGCCGGCGAAGGAGTCCCTGACCACCTCGACCTGCCGGGTGAGGCGCGCGACCCCCGCCGCCCCGGGAGTTTCGTCGCCCGTGGTCGCGCGGTGGAGCGCTCCGGTCACGACATGGCGTACGAGTTCGTCGCGGAACGGCTCGACGACGGCGGCCAGCCGAAGGTAGATCTGCCGGGTCGCCGCCGCGCCGGCCAGCACCGCGACCGCGAGCACCCCGAGCCAGACGAATCCGACGGCCGGGCTGCCATCGCGAAATCCGTCGTCGACGGCGAGCGCGATGGCCCGGCCCGACACGAACACCGGCACCACTTCGACGACAGACCAGCCCATCAGCCGTACGACCTCGCGCGGACGGCGCCGGAGCGCGGACAGCAGCACCCGTGCCGACCGGTGGGTGACCCTCATCGGCCGGGCCCCTTCGCGAGTTCGCCGTTCGACGCCGCCGTCCGCGCGTCCGGACCCGTATCCGGATCGGGCTCGCCTTCGGTGGTCTCGGTCGGCGGCACGTCGGCCGGGCGGAAGACCGCACGATAGGCGGGGTCCCGCCAGAGGTCACGGTGTGGCCCGAAGGCTCTGATCGTGCCCTCGTCGATCCAGGCGACCAGATCGGCCCGGCTCGCGGTCGCGGCGCGGTGGGCGACGATGAGCCGCGTGCGGTCCCCGAATTCCTCGGTGAGCGCGCGGCTCACCTGGAGCTCCGTGGCGGTGTCGAGGCTCGAGGTCGCGTCGTCGAGGATGAGCAGCCGTTCGGCCTGCGCGAACGCCCGCGCCAGGCCGAGCCGCTGAGCTTCTCCTCCGGACATCGGCGCTGCCGTCCGCGGCGTCTCATACCCCTGCGGCAACCGGCGGATGAACGTGTCGGCACAGGCGGCGCGGGCCGCCTCGTCGATGCGGCCGGGCAGTTCCCCCGGCGACGACACGACCGCGCCGAAGCCGATCACCTCGGCGAGCGTGTCGCCGACCAGCACCGGACGCTCGAAGGCGTAGCCGACCGCCCGGCGCAGCGTCGCGCGGTCGAGTTCCCGCAGCGGAACGCCGTCCAGCAGCACCTCGCCCTCGTCCGGCTCGCTGAGCCGGCCGGCGAGGGCGGCGAGCAGTGACTTGCCGGCCCCTGACCGGCCGACGACCGCGAGCGCGGCCCCGGCGGGCACGATCAGATCGATGCTCCGGAGTACGGGGTCGCCCAGTACCGGACCGTCAGGCACCGGGCCGTCAGGTGCCGGGCCGTCAGGCGGCGGGCCGTCAGGCGGCGGGCTCTTCGGCATGGGCTCGCCGTCCGGCCGTGCGGTGACCCCGCGGAACTCCAGCCGGCCACGGCCCGGTGGCAGTGCCCCGGTGCCGTACGCCATGGGCGGCTCCCGCAGCACCTCCACCGCGCGCCGCGCCGCCGCGCGGCCACGGACGACGCGGTTGGCGAACAGCACCACGGCGTCGAGCCCGGACCCGAGAACGGCATAGCGGCCGGCGGCCAGCAGCTCTCCGAGCGTGATACGCCCCCAGAACAGCATCAGTCCGGCCGTGGCCAGCACCGTGACCTCGACCAGCGGCATGACGACGGCGCCCCGCACGGTCATCCGGGTCTGCGTGCGCCACATCGCGAACCCGTGCGCGCGCAGGTCCGCCAGGGGCCCGAGCACCCGCCGGGTCTCGCGCTCCTCGGTGCCGGCGGCGGCGACCGTACGGGCCCCCGCGAGCGCGTCGAGCAGCCGGGCCGCGATGGCCCCCTGGGCCGCCTGATAGCGCGCCGTGACATCGGACGCCTCGCGGACGAATCCGCGAAGCATCCCGGCCAGCACCGTCATGCCGGCCAGGAAGACCACGGCGAGCCAGGGGTCGATGAGCGCCAGGGCGATGAGGCTGCCGACGGCGGGAAGGGCCGAGGCCGCCGCCATGGCCGCCGCCGAGGCCGCGTTGCCGGCGTCGTCGGCGCCCGCCACCACGCGGCCGACCAGGTCACCGGACTCGAACCGGCGCGCGCCGCGCGGGCCGACGGCGAGCACGTGCGCGAGCAGCGTGTGCCGCAGCCAGGCCGTCGCCCGCGCGCGGCTCATGCCTGCGGCCAGGTCTCCGAGCGCCTCCCCGGCGATGCAGATGACGATGAGGACGGTGCACACGGCGATCCAGCGGACCGTATCCGTTTCCGCGATCACCGCGTCGACGGCGCGGCCGAGCGCAGCCGGCAACAGGACCTCGGCGAGCGCGGTCACCGTCGTGGCCGCCGCGAGGACCGCGACCCACCCGCCGCCTCGGCGCACGACGCTGGTCAGCAGGCGGTCGGCCGCCCACCGTTCCGAGTTCGTCACACGTCCTCCCGCCACGCGGCCAAATAACGAACCGAGCGCGTACAATCACTGGAAATGGAAGGCCCCGGGCGGGGGCCCTGGAGACCAGAGCCCCCGCCCGGGACCGGGTTGCCGCTCTTAGCAGAGCAGCAGGCTCAGGGTGCTGGCCCCGCCGCCGCCGCAGCTCTTGCTGTGACTGCTGTGCCCGCCCGGAATCTCGGCGAGCTCCATGCCCTGCAGGTCAAGAAGCGCCATTGCTAGTCCACCTCCTCTCCTCACTTCTCCGGCTCGCGATGGTGCTGGGCTCGAGCAGCGGCAGTGCAACGGGTTCGCCGTGCAAGGCCGCGCCCACCGCCAGCAGGACACCCGCCGTTCCTGTGGCAAGGTCCATCGACAGCCGGTACAGCTGGTCACCAGGGAACGCGAGGTCGCCCTGGTAAGTCAGTGCGTGCCACGCCAGGTTCCGCACCTGGAGCGCCACGTCCGGGTCGGCCCCGGCGCGGCCCGGTTCGTGGCCGCGGGCCAGATAGGCGAGGAGTCCCGCCCGGCCGTTGAAGAGCCCGGATTGGACGGTGAAGGGCGAGCGGACGCCCCGGCTGATCTCCTCGGCGGCCCGCCGGAACCGCTCGTCGTCGCGCTGGGCGAGGTACTCCTCGAGCACGACGGCGATGCCCGCGCCGCCCCGGTTCAGGTAGGGGACGGTCCGCCAGCCCTCGTTGACGTGGAGGGTCCCGTCCGGCCGCGTCGTGCAACGGCGCAGGTCCTGGCCGAGTGCGATGGCGGCATGGTCCAGCCATGCCTGGTCGCCGGTGTCCTCGAACATCCGGATGAACAGCAGCGCCGGTCCTGACGAGCCTTCGAACAGGCCCGCGTAGGGGTGATCACCGCCGCTGATCTCAGGCACGTCGTCGACGTCGCCGAGCCGGTCCGCGACGATCTCGGCCGCCCGCACCGCCGCTTCCCGGTACGTGGAGTCGCCGGTGCGCTGGGCGAAGTGACGCAGGTTCAGACCGACGCCGGCGAGGCCCCCGCCGAGATCCAGGCCCAGGCCCTCCCACTTCTCCCCCAGGCAGATCTCCACGATCTTCAGGGCCTCGTCGCGGTGGCCGAGGTGCTCCAGCACATAGGCGATGCCGTGCAGCCCCTCGTAGAACCCGAGCCTCGTGCCCTCCCGCGGGGTGAGCGCCCGCTGGATCAGCCACTCCTCATGCTCCGGATGGCGACCCGCGCCGGTGACGTCGAGGGCGTAGAGGACGCCCGCCGCACCGTGGGAGATGTTCATGCCGCCCGTGGCGAACTGCTCGATGTCACCGGGGAACAGCCGGTCGTCGCGGCCCGGGGTCGCGCTGGCGAGTATCGCCCGGCTCATGGACGCCCGCGCCCGCTCCCAGCCCTCCGGCGTCGGCTCGTGCACCGCGCGGCCGGCGCCGCGCACCGGCCCGGAAGACCGCTCGGCCGGATCGATGATCTCGACCGCTTCGTCGAGGAAGTCCCTGGGCACCGGGAAGTTGTCGGCGACGATCTCGGCGAAGTGGCTCGCCTTGGCCCGATCGAGGACGAGCAGGGTGGTGATGGGCAGGAAGAGCGCCAGCCGCAGGCATGCCAGGGCGTAACGGTCCCGCTCGAACCCCTTGCGGTCGTTCGGGGCGGCGAACCCGGGGTGCGCCAGCGACGGCCGCTCGGCCTCGGCGACGGGTGCCGCGACCTCGTAGTCGATGAGGGCTACGCTGTCGTCCGGGCGCACCATGATGTTGAACGGATGAAGGTCGCCGAAGACGTAACCGCGTTCGTGGACCTGCTCGATCGCCTGCTCGACCCGCTGGTAGACGCCCAGCGCCCACTCGGTGTACTCGGCCGTCCGCTCACTCGACTGCGTCGGGTCGCTCAACGGGTAGCGCTCGCTGAACATCTGGTTGAGCGGCTTGCCCTCGATGAGATCCTGGACCAGGAAGTGATGCTCGCCGAGGGTGAAATGGTCACGCACGGCCGGCACCGCGTCGAGACCGGCCAGCGCCTCCATGATCGCGCGCTCGTGGGCCAGCCGGGTCACCGCGTCGGCGCCGTCGTAGGCGAGCCCCGCGTGCGGCCGCGCCTCCTTGAGCACCACCTCATCGCCGGTCCGCAGGTCGCGACCGGCGTAGACCCCGCCGCCGTTGGAGAAGTGCAGGACGCGCTCCACCTTGTACGGCAGGCCCTGAACGGTCGTCGCGGACCGGGCCTTCAGATGCGGCTCGAGACAGGCGGGCAGCTCGACCCACGGCGGCATGGTGAAGACCGGGGTCCGGCGGTCGGGAACGAGCCGTCCGTCAGGGTCCTCGATGGCCGGCTCGAGGACGCCGCGATCGGAGACGCAGTAGCGCGGGGCGAAGCCGCCGTAGCGCACGTACAGCGGCCCTTCGCCCCAGCGCAGATCACTGAGAATGTACGGTCCCGGCCGCCCCGCCAGAATGTCGCCGAGCTCGGTGAGCACGAGCTCGAGGCGCTTTTCATTTTCGGGGTAAATCGTTACAAGCTTTCCACTCGCTCCGCGGCTGGCGTACTTCGCATTGCGCATGTGGAGCACATGGGCGGCCCGGAGGAACTTGAAAGAGATGAGGTGTGGGACGCAGTAGTCCCACACCTCATCAAGAATCTCCTCGGCATTGCCTAGACACGCGGAGACATGAATCTTCCAGCCCTGGCCGGGCAGTTCGACGCCCGCGGTGAGGGACTCGTCCGGGCCGTAGACCAGCCAGTCGTCCTGCTCGAACCGCTGCCAACCGGCCGGAACCTCGCGACCGGCGATGGGGTAGTCGAAACTGCCGGCCTGTGGCGCCACGGGAGAGTCATAGAAAAGCGGATCCACCATGCAGTAGAGCTCATACCGCTTGTCCATGTCACATCCTCTGTGGTCGTTACCCGCCGGGTGAATCGTCCGGAAAGTCACGGCTTGCTCCAGCAGTTACGAAGCGTTAGGACTGCGGGCTTCAGAACTGCTTTGTGCAATCAGAGAATTACAGGCGCGCCTCGCCCGTACTAGTGACGGCGGTCACGACCTGGCTGTGATTGTGTCAGTGACGCCACGTGCCTCGGTCATGCGCAAATCGTTGGGCGCTGTATGACATCAGGCCCCTCACCAGGCGATACGCCCGGCCCTCCACACCGCGGCGACCTGGGGCACTCCCGGGCGGTAGGCGAGGTGGATATGTGAGGGGGCGTCCAGCATGAGCACATCGGCCCGGGCGCCGACGGCGAGATGACCGACATCGCTGCGACGCAGTGCCCGCGCCCCTCCGGCGGTGGCCGCCCAGACCGCCTCCGCCGGGGTCATGCTCATCTCCCGCACCGCGAGCGCGATGCAGAAGGCCATGCTGGAGGTGTAACAGGACCCCGGATTGCAGTCGGTCGCGAGCGCAACCGTCGCGCCGGCCTCGATCAGCCACCGCGCATCCGGATAAGGCTGCCGGGTGGAGAACTCCACACCCGGGAGCAGGGTGGCGACGGTGTCGGATCCCGCCAGCGCGTCGACGTCACGGTCGGACAGGAAGGTGCAGTGGTCGGCCGACGCGGCGCCGTAGGCCACCGCCAGCTGCACGCCGGGCCCGTGACCGAGCTGGTTGGCGTGCAGCCTGGGCTGCAACCCGGCCTTGAGACCCGCCTCGATGATCTCCCGGGTCTGCTCGGCGTCGAAGGCGCCGCGTTCGCAGAACACGTCGATCCATCGGGCGTACGGCGCGCACGCCGCGAGCATCTCGCCCTTGACCAGGGTCACGTAGGTCTGCGGATCGTGCGCGTACTCGCCCGGCACCACGTGGGCGCCCAGGAAGGTGACCTCGTCGACCACCTCGGAGGCGATGCGGACGGCCCGCTCCTCGTCGGCGGCCGTGAGGCCGTATCCGGACTTGCACTCGACCGTGGTCGTCCCCTGCCGGACCATCTCGTCGACGAGCCGGCTCAGGTTGGCGCGAAGCTCGGCGTCGGAGGCCGCCCGCGTCGCCGTCACCGTGGTGAGGATCCCCCCGGCCGCGTAGGACTCCCCGCTCATCCGCGCCGCGTACTCCTCGGCGCGTTCGCCGGCGAACACCAGATGCGCGTGCGAGTCGACGAACCCGGGCAGCACCGCCCGCCCTCGGGCGTCATAGAACTCGTCCGCCTCCGGTGCGTCGGCCGAGGGGCCAACCCAGACCACCCGGTCGCCGTGGATGACGATCGCGGCGTCCCGCAGGATCCCGAGGTCCCCCTCGCCGACCGCGGGGTCGTTGGTGACAAGCTCGCCGATGTTTGTGATGATCACGCTCACGACACAAGCATCGCAGCTCACGGTGCTCCTGCGGGATGCGGGGTGTTGCGACACGCGGGCGGGCCGCCACCCCGCCTACGCCCGGCCGGCCGCCGGCGGTGCGACCTCGAGGTCGATGGTGTCGGAGTGTCCCGACCACGACAGCCGCAGGCGCCAGCAGCCCGGCTGCGGCAGCTTCATCAGCGAGGGGCCGGGGCCGCCGTCCACCTCACGGTGGACCGGCCGCTGCGAGCCGTCGAGATAAGCGTCGATCTTGAGCGGGCTCATCGGCTGCTGGGGAACCCGGGAGATCCAGAGGATCTTGCTGCCGTCGTCAGGGCGGTCGCTGGGCCACGCTCGCGTCGGGTAGGCGAACAGCGCGGCGACGATGTCGCCCCGCGAGCTCATGACGTGCGGCATCCGGGCCGCGCCCTTGTCGGAGAATCCCGCACGGGCCCAGGTCGGAAGGACCTTCCGGACCCGCGGGTCGCACCCTCCGGCCGGCCACGGCACGGCCTTCGCCTGGACCGCCGTGGAGGGGCTCGGAGCGGTGGAGCTCTTCGTCGCCTGCGGCGCCGAGGTGCAGGCCGCCAAGAGGAGCGGAGCCGCCGCCGTCAAAGCGAATCCGCTTCTGAACGTCATCTGGCCGCACTCCTACCCGGGTCGCCGGATCGCCCTCAAAGATCGGATCGCCCTCAAGGATAGAGCGCCGATCGCCGTCCCGACAGGCCCTGACGGCCGCCCCGCCGTGCGATCGGGGCGTGCGGTGCCTCGCCGGCCGGCCCGTCAGCCGTCCCTGGTGATCGCCGTCATGGCGGTGCGCAGAGCGCCGGGAACATCGTCGACGATCAGGTGCCGGCCGTCCCGGACGACCGCGCGGCCTGAGACGATCACATCGCGGACGTCGGCCGCCGTCGCCGCGAACACGACCGACTCGGCGGCGAACGCCGGCTCGGTACCCGCGAGACGCACCGAGTCGAGCGACACCGTGACGAGATCGGCGTGGGCACCGGCCTCCACCCTGCCCGCCTCCGGCCAACCGAGCGCCGCGTGGCCGTCGGCTGTCGCCGCGGTGAGCAGTTCGCCGGCCGTCCAGTGCCCCCGCCGTCTGGTGCGCAGCCGCTCGTCCAGCTCCACCGCGCGGGCCTCCTCGAACAGATCGATCACCGCGTGCTGGTCCGATCCGAGGGACAGCACCGCGCCCGCCCGTACGAGGTCGCCGGCCGGTCCGATCCCGTCGGCCAGGTCGCGTTCGGTGGTGGGGCACATGCACACACCGGTGCGGGTCGCCCCGAGCAGCCGGATGTCGTCCTCGGCGAGATGGGTGGCGTGCACCGCGATGGTCCGTGGTCCGAGGGCTTCGCGCTCGGCGAGCAGCCTTGCCGGGCTCCTGCCGTACGCCCGCACGCACTGCTCGTTCTCCGCCGGCTGCTCGGAGAGGTGGACGTGCAGCGGCGCACGCCGATCGGCGGCCCAGGCGGCGACGGCGGGGATCCCCTCGGGCGGCACCGCCCGTACGGAGTGGACGGCCGCGCCGACGCGGGCGTGCGAGAGACCGCGGTGCCCGGTGGCGTCGTACAGCTCGGTGGCACGCGCCGCCCAGCCGTCCGCCGAGCCGTCACCGAACCGCAACTGCGGGCCGCGCAGCGGCTCGCCGATCCCGCCGGCCAGGTAGCAGGCGTCGAGGAGTGTGATCCGGATGCCCGCGTCGCCCGCGGCCGCGATCAGGGCGGCGCCCATCGCGTTCGGATCGTCGTACGGCACACCGCCGCGGCCATGGTGCAGGTAGTGGAACTCGCCGACGCAGCTGATGCCGGCCAGCGCCATCTCGGCGTACACGGCCCTGGCCAGGCTGTAGTAGGTCTCGGGGTCGAGTCGTTCGGCGACGCGGTACATCTGCTCGCGCCAGGTCCAGAACGACCCCCCGCCCGTGTGCGCCCGTCCGCGTAGCGCGCGGTGGAACGCATGGGAGTGCGCGTTGGCCAGGCCGGGGAGCGTCAGCCCGGGGAGCCGTACGGCGTCCGGCGGCGCCGGTGTGCCCGGCGTCACGGCCGTGAAGCGCTCACCGTCCGCCTCGATGAGCACGTCGGCGGCGACCTCGCCGCCGAGCCAGGCCAGCTCGGCGTGCCATCGTTTCGTGCCCATCACCCGGTCCGCGACGGGTCGCAGGCGAGATCCTCGAGCACCGCCGCGAGGGCGTCGACCCCGGCCAGGCAGTCCGTGAGCTCGGCGTGCTCGGCGGGAGCGTGCGAGACGCCGGTGGGGTTGCGCACGAACAGCATCCCGGTGGGCACGTGGGCGGACAGGATGCCCGCGTCATGCCCGGCCCCGGTGGGCAGCACAGGGGCCCGCCGCCCGTCCGGCCCGGGCCCTGATCCGGGCTCAGGCCCCGGTCCGGCGTGCCCCTCAGTGCCCGCCCGGCCGACGGCGTCGGCCAGCCGGTCTCTGAGCGACCGGTCGAACGAGACGATCTCGGTGTCGGACTCGCGGGTCATCACGGCCGTCGCCTGGTGCTCGCCCGACGCCCTCTCGGCGGCCGAGGCGATCTGCTCGACCGTCGCCAGGACCGCCTCGTCGCTCGGGCCGCGGGCGTCGAGCCAGGCGGTGACCAGCGACGGGATGGCGTTCACTCCGCCGGGCGTCACGCTCACCTTGCCGATCGTGGCGAGGGCGTCATGGCGTTCGGCGATCTGCCGGGCCGCGAGGACGGTGGCGGCGAAGGGCAGCATCGGGTCTCGCCGGTCGGCGAGGCGCGTCGTGCCCGCGTGGTTGCCCTCGCCGTGGAACTCCAGGCGCCAGCGGCCGTGCGGCCAGATCGCGCTGGCCACCCCGACGGGCGCCTCCAACGCGCGTCCCTGCTCGACGTGCAGCTCGACGAAGCACCCGATCCGGCCCAGCAGTTCGTCGTCGCGGCCGATCGCGTCCGGGTCGAGTTCGCCGGCCGTCAGAGCGTCGGCGAGCGTGACCCCTTCGGCGTCGCGCAGCCCGCGTGCCCTGGCCGGGTCGATGGCGCCGGTGAGCAGCCGGGACCCGAGGCAGGCGACTCCGAACCGAGCGCCCTCCTCTTCGGCGAAGACGGCGACGCCGATCGGCCGGGCCGGCGTGCGGCCGCGCTCGCGCAGCAGGTCGATCGCGGCGAGCGCGCTGACGACGCCCAGCGGCCCGTCGAAGGCGCCGCCCCCCG
>NZ_JABVEB010000220.1 GCF_014323665.1 Actinomadura sp. HBU206391
CCCCCGTAGTCCTCCAGCAGCAGCGCGCCGAGCACGCGGGCGGCGAGCCGGTGCTCGGCCGAGGAACCGGAGCCGGCCCCGCCGACCGCCCGGTCGGACGTCCCGCCGGACGTGCTCCGGGACGTCCCGCCGGAAGTGCTGCCGGACGTCCCGCGGGAGGCCTCGGCGGGTTTCTCGCCGGGCGCCTCGGGGACGGTCATCCGTGCAGCTCCCAGGCGTGGGCGGAGCGGAAGCGCGCGACGCAGGCCTCGACCCGTTCACGATCCGGGCCGATCGCCCGGATCGTGCCCAGGTAGTCGCGGTTGGTGTGGGTCAGCGTGACGACCTCGCCGGGACGGCGCAGCGGCCGGTAACTGAGCCGCACGCCGTCCTCGGCGTGCTCCACCGCGCCGGGGACGGCGCCGAGCGTTCCCGAGCGGTCGGCGAGCACGTAGTCGACCAGCGCGTGCCGCCCCGTCTCCCTCCCGTGATCATGCAGTTGTTCACCCAGATGAACGCGCAGGACGTGCTCGAAGACCGGAACACCGAGCAGATCGGCGAGTAGGAAGTCGCAGTGGTCGCCGATGATCCGGTAGTTCACCTCGATCAGCCGGGCCCGCCCAGCGGACACCACGAACTCGGTGTGGCACGCGCCGAACCCGACGCCGAGCTCCGCGAGCAGCGCCAGCACCCGATCGGTGCCGTCCGGTGGCGGCGCCCACTCCAGTCTCTGTTCGGCGAAGTACGGGGGCGGTGAGAGGGTCGTGCGGAACGACCCGAGCACCCGCGTCGTGTGACCGTCGCCGAGGGTCTCCAGGGTGTGGAGATCGCCGGGCAGGTACTCCTCCACGATGAGCGGCTCCGGGCGGGTGATCTCACGGCGCCGCGCCGCCAGATCGTCCCGGTCGGCGACGAGCACGACGTCCTCGCTGGCCACGCCCTCGCGCGGCTTGAGCACGAGCGGGTAGGGGGCGTCGTCCGGTACGTCGTCGGCGGGAGCGGTGAACACCGGGTCGAACTCGGCGAGATGGTCGCGCATCAGGGCCTTGTTCTTGGTGCGCGTGGCGGCCCGCCAGTCTTTTCCCGGCAGGCCGAAATAGGCGGCGGCGAGCGCGGTGGGCGCCTGCAGATGGTCGCTGTTGGAGAAGACGGCGGCGGGCGCACGGCGGATCCGATCGATGATCGCCCGAAAGTCGGTGACCTCGCATCCGACGACGTGGTGCGGGGTGGCGGGCACCTCCGTGGCGGCGTAGGCCCGTAGGTGGTCGGCGGGCCGGTCGGTGAGCACCGTGACGTCCAATCCGAGCCGGGCGGCCGCGGGCAGGAACCCGTGCGTCACCGAGTCGGTGACCTTGCCCGCGACGAGATACAGCCGGTCGGCCACGGTGCAGACACTCCTAGTGAGGTAAGCCTTACCTAAACCAAGGAGAACCCTAGTGGCCGGGCCGGGCGGGCCGGGGCCAAGCGCGAGAAATCGCGTGTCGCGAAGTCGGCGAAGATGGGGACATGGAGCTTCTTGATCGCTGGGTCGGGTTGGCCGGGCCGGACGCGGGCCGAGTCGGGGTGGATCTCACCGCCCGGTACGCCGAACCGCACCGCCGCTATCACACCCGCGAACACCTCACGGACGTACTGGACGTGGTCGACGAGCTGGCCGACCACGCCGACGATCCCGATGCCGTACGGCTGGCGGCGTGGTTCCACGACGCCGTCTACGATCCGCAGCGCGGCGACAACGAGGAGCGCAGCGCCTGGCTGGCCGAGCGCATGCTGACCGACACCGATCTCGGGCCGGAGACCATCGCCGAGGTCGCCCGCCTCGTACGGCTCACTGCGACGCACGCCCCCGCCGAGAGCGACCGCAACGGGCAGGTCCTGTGCGACGCGGATCTGGCGATCCTGGCCGCCGATCCCGAGCGCTACGCCGCGTACGCCGCCGCCGTCCGGGAGGAGTACGACTTCGTGCCGGACGAGCCTTTCAACCGGGGTCGCGCCGACGTGCTCCGTCAGCTGCTGGAACTGCCGCGGCTGTTCAGCACGCCGACCGCCCGCGACCGGTTCGAGGCGACGGCCCGGCACAACGTCGAGACCGAGCTCCTGCTCCTCGGCGGGTGATGGTGTCGATCAAGGATCAGGGTAGGTAGAGGTGCCGAGATGCTTGATCGACATGGGCGGCGAGCACGGGCCGATCGCGATCACCGGTGTCCGACGACGTTGACGACACGGCCATTGGGATCGACGACGAAGAACCGACGCACGCCCCAGGCCTCGTCTCGCAGGGAATGAACGATCTCGGCGCCGTCCTCGACCATGGCCGCGTAGACCGCGTCCACGTCGTCCACCTCGATGCTCAGGTCCGGCTGGACGGGCGCTGTGGCGTCCGGGCCCATCAGCGTGATCTGCGCCGTCGGATTGGACGGCGACGCCAGTGTCATGACCCAGCCCAGGTTCATGACCTCCACAAGGCCGAGGCGCTCGTAGAAGTCCCGGCTCTCCTCCAGTGCCTCCGACGCGATGTCGGGCACGACGCGGCGCACGCTCATAGGGTCTCCGTCTCGATCGCGGTCCGGCCCCTGACGCGGCTGGTCTTCCGGCGGCGCAGGCCCGCACCTGTGAGCCGGGTCAGGAGCTCCTGGCAGCCCACCGCCTGCGCGCCGAGCCCGATCGCGGCGTCGTACAGGTCGGCGGGCACGTCGTAGTGGTCGCGTTCGAAGGCACGTGGCGGAATTCCGAGCCGGGCCGCGAAGACGTGCAGCTCCTCGTAGGAGGAGTCGCTGACCATGTGGGACCACACACGTCCGCGCGCGGGCCAGAGGGGCCGGTCGATGAGGATGGTCACCGGACTAGAGTGCCATGGGTATTCGCATGCGAACCTAGGTGGTGCTGAGTGACGGAGTCGCCCCTCGGATGGCTGGCGCTCGCCCGGGGCACCCTCGACCGGATGTCGGCCCGGCGCCGGGACGACGACTGGATCGCCTCCCTCTGGAGCGATCCACGGACCCGTGTGGTCGCCGTTGAGGGCGGGAAGGTGCTCGTGTCGCACGAGCCCACGCCCCGCCTGGTGTTCCTGCCGCCGGACCGGGCGCCCGAGGGTGAGCGCTACCTGCTCGGCCTGGACGAGGACGGGATCGCCTACTTCGCCGTCTCGGGGCCCCTCCCCGCGGTCGAGGCGGCCGAGCCCGCCGGGCTGAGGAGGGTCGGCGCGCTGCTCGGCGACCGTGACTCCGGACTGATGACACATGCCGTCGCGATGCAGAACTGGCATGCGACGCACACGCACTGCCCGCGCTGCGGTACCCCTACGGAGCTGACCTCCGTCGGGCACACCAGGACCTGCCCGGCCGACGGCTCCGACCACTTCCCGCGCGTCGACCCCGCCGTGATCATGCTGGTGTACGACTCCGACGACCGGATCCTGCTCGCCCGCGGGCCGAACTGGCCGGGCGACCGCCGCTCGATCCTGGCCGGGTTCGTCGAACCGGGGGAGTCGCTGGAGCAGGCCGTCGCCCGGGAGGTGCACGAGGAGGTCGGGCTGACCATCGAGGACATCCGCTACCTCGGCAGCCAGCCGTGGCCGCTGCCGCAGAGCCTGATGGTCGGATTCTTCGCGCACGCGCACGACGGCCAGACGCTGCGACCCGACGCCGAAGAGATCGAGGACGCCGCGTGGTACACGCGCGACGAGCTGCGGGTCGCGATCGAGACCAAGAAGGTCGTGCCGCCGGGGCGGCTCTCGATCGCCAGCCGGCTGATCAGCCGCTGGTACGGATCCGAGCTCCCCGCCGCCGAGCCCTTCTAAGACCACCGCCCCAACCGCATGATCGCGTGCACGACCCCTCCCGACCCCCGTGATCATGCAGTTGTTCGCGGAGGCCTTCCCTCCGTGGGTATGCGTGCGAATAAGTGCATGATCACGGCGGAGAAGGTACGTGCGTGGTGTCGCAGGCGTGGGCGTGCTGCCGCCTTCTGGCGTGTCGTCTTCTTCGACTGGGCTTCTTCGGCGGGCCAAGTGCCGGGCGGCGTTGTTCAGGCGAGCGCGGCGAGACGGTTCTTGACCTGCTTGGCGGAGGGGTTGGTCAGCGCGGTGCCGTCAGGGAAGACCACGGTCGGCACGGTCTGGTTGCCGCCGTTGACCTTCATGACGAACTCGGCCGCCTCCGGGTCCTTCTCGATGTCGATCTCGACCATCTCGATGCCCTCACGAGACAGCTGAGACTTGAGGCGGCGGCAGAATCCACACCACGACGTCGTGTACATCGTCAGCTGGTCAGGCGTCGGCATCGCCATCGGTCGCTCGTCCCCTCAGGTTGATCAAACGTTGCAGTGGCACAACACCGCATGGGCGTCCGACATTCCACCGGTTAGCCTTCTGTGTCCGCCTTGCCGCTCCGGGACCATCCGCACGGCCCTTCACTCCGGTATGCGGCCTGTTCGCGGGGCCGGCGGTGCGAGGATGGTGCCTCGTGAACCCGACGCGATGAGCACGATGCGATGAGGAGGGGCGATTGGAACCCGAGGAGGTCCTCGCGGGACTCGATCCGGAACAGCGGGCGGTGGCGGAGGCCGTGCGCGGGCCGGTCTGCGTGCTCGCCGGCGCCGGCACGGGCAAGACGCGGGCCATCACGCACCGGATCGCCTACGCGACCCTCACCGGCATCGTGACCCCGCAGCGCGTGCTCGCCGTGACGTTCACCACCCGCGCCGCCGGCGAGCTGAGAGGCCGGCTCCGGCAGCTCGGCGCGCCGGGCGTACAGGCCCGCACCTTCCACGCCGCCGCGCTCAGGCAGCTCACCTACTTCTGGCCCAAGGTCATCGGCGGCGAGCCCCCGAAGATCATCGAGTCGAAGCTCGGGCTGATCGCCGACGCGGCTCGGGCCTGCCGGCTCTCCTTCGGCCGTACCGAGCTGCGCGACGTCGCCGGCGAGGTGGAATGGGCCAAGGTCACCCAGACCAGGCCAGAGGACTACCCGGCGGCGGCCGCCAAGGCGGGCCGCAAGCCGCCGGTGGACGCCGTCGACGTGGCCCGGATCTTCGTCATGTACGAGAGCCTCCGCCGTGAGCGCAACCTCCTCGACTTCGAGGGGATGCTCGAGCTCACCGCCGCGGTGCTCACCGAGCACCGCGAAATCGCCAACCAGGTGCGCGAGCAGTACCGCTACTTCGTCGTCGACGAGTACCAGGACGTCAACCCGCTGCAGAAGCTGCTCCTCGACACCTGGCTCGGTGATCGCGACGATCTGTGCGTCGTCGGCGACCCGAGTCAGACGATCTACTCCTTCACCGGCGCGACGCCCTCGTACCTGCTCGGCTTCACCAGAGACCATCCGAACGCCCAGGTGGTGCGGCTCGTACGGGACTACCGCTCGACCCCGCAGGTCGTGCGGCTGGCCAACGACGTACTGGCGCGACGCGGCACCGGCTCGCGAGCCGACGCCGACGGGAGCCGGCCCGCCCTCGAGCTCATCGCCCAGCGAGACGACGGACCCGAGCCGACCTTCACCGAGTACGACGACGAGGTCGCCGAGGCCGAGGACGTGGCACGCAAGGTCACCAAGCTGATCGAGAACGGCGTGCCCGCGCGTGAGGTGGCGGTGCTGTTCCGGATCAACGCCCAGTCGCAGATCTACGAGCAGGCGTTCGCCGACGCCGGCCTTCCGTACGTGCTGCGCGGCGCCGAGCGGTTCTTCGAGCGGCCCGCGGTGCGCGAGGCCGTCGTGCGGCTGCGCGGCGCGACGCGGTCCGGCGGCGACGCCGACAACGACGGCACGGGCCTGATCGCGACCGTACGCCACGTGCTGTCCGGCATCGGCTTCAACGACAAGGCGCCCGAGGGCACCGGCGCGGCGCGGGAGAAGTGGGAGTCGCTGGCCGCGCTCGCGCAGCTCGCCGAGGACATGGCGGTCGCCGACGCCTCGGCCGGTCTCGTGGAGTTCGTCGCGGAACTCGAAGAGCGGGCCGCGGCGCAGCACGCGCCACCGCTCGAAGGCGTGACGCTGGCCTCACTGCATGCCGCGAAGGGGCTGGAGTGGGACGCCCTGTTCCTCGTCGGGCTGACCGACGGCACGCTGCCGATCATCTACGCCGAGACGCCCGACCAGATCGAAGAGGAGCGGAGGCTGCTCTACGTCGGGGTGACCCGCGCCCGCGAGCACCTCGCGCTGTCGTGGTCACTGGCCCGTGCTCCGGGTGGGCGCAAGGTCCGGCGCTGCTCGCGTTTCCTCGACGGGATCGCCCCGCAGACCTCGACGTCGACGCCGGCCCGGATGACCAGGACCGATCGCCCGCGGTCGGCGAAGGGCCCGCAGCCGTGCCGGGTGTGCGCGCGGCCGCTGACCGCGGCGCTCGAACGCAAGCTCGGCCGCTGTGAGGGCTGCCCGGCCGACCTCGACGAGGCGCTGTTCGCGGGTCTGAAGACGTGGCGGGTGGCGACCGCCAAGGAGCAGAAGGTGCCGGCCTACGTCGTGTTCACCGACGCGACCCTGCAGGCGATCGCCGAGCGCAGGCCGGAGTCAGAGGCCGAGCTCGCCGTCATCTCGGGCGTCGGCCGCGCGAAGCTGGACCGCTACGGTGCCTCGGTGCTGGCGCTGTGCCGGGGTGAGACCCCTGCCACAACGCCCGACCTGCTTGACTGACCGCCGTGAAGGAATCTTTGAAGGAACTGCTCGATCTGCTGGACCTCGAGCAGATCGAGAATGACATCTTCCGCGGGCGCAGCCCCCAGGACCGGCAGCAGCGGGTCTTCGGCGGCCAGGTCGCCGGGCAGGCCCTGGTCGCCGCGGGTCGTACGGTGCCGGTCAACCGCCCCGTGCACTCCCTCCACGCCTACTTCATCCGGCCCGGCGACCCGAGTGTGCCGATCGTCTACACGGTCGACCGGGTCCGCGACGGCCGGTCCTTCACCACCCGCCGCGTGTCGGCGATCCAGCACGGCAAAGTGATCTTCACGCTGTCGGCGTCCTTCCAGATCGTCGAGGACGGTCCCGCACACCTCGCGCCGATGCCCCAGGGGGCCCGTCCCGAGACGCTGCCGACCTCCCATGAGCGGCTGGCCGTCCTGTTCGGTGAGCGATTCGCCGAGGAGTTCGTGCGGCGGCGACCTTTCGACGTACGGCACGCGACGCCGCTGACATGGGAGGCGGCCAAGGATCCCGAGCTGAAGACGCCCGAGTCCAAGGTCTGGCTGCGGGTCGACGGTGACCTGCCCGACGATCCGCTGCTGCACGTGTGCCTCATGACGTACGCCTCGGACATGACGCTGCTCGACACCGTACTGCTCAACCACGGCCTGGCCTGGGGCGACAAGCGGACCATGGGCGCCAGCCTGGACCACGCCATGTGGTTCCACCGGCCGTTCCGCGCCGACCAGTGGCTGCTGTACGCCCAGGACACCCCGGCCGCCGGCGGTGCGCGCGGACTGGCGCGGGGTCAGGTGTTCACCGAGGAGGGCGAACTCGTCGTCTCGGTGATGCAGGAGGGCCTGATCCGGGTCACCGAACCGGACCGGTGATCGGCACCTCCGCCGGGCGGTGAGGACCCCCTCGCGCCGGTTCCCGCGAAAGTTGCCAAGAAGTCACATAGTCGCAGGTCAAAAATACCTTGATTGATTTCGGCATCGAGCCGTACGCTCTACGCGAGCACTCAAACGGCTCGGCCCCTTCGGGGCGCCGAACCGTAGGAACCCAGAGAGGAGGTGGCAGTCCGGTGAGGATCTTGATCTCGAGCGACATGACCTGGTCCGCGGCTGCCGCCTGCACGGGTTCCTATGCCCAGTCACCCGTGGTCTCGCAGAAGGACGTTGCGCGCGCGCCGAAAAACGTGCGCCCCGCCAACGCCTCGCGGCTCGAGAATCTCGGCTCGCGACTGCGTGACGAGCAGCGTTTCCAGGTCAAGCAAGGGCGAAGCTTCATCTCCGACGCCAGCCCAGTCGCTATGACGGCTCACGTGGCCGCCACCGAAGGTGGCGTGTCGGGTCCGTACCCCTGGAGGCAACCGGTTTAGACGCCGGGAATGCCCCCAGGCCGCGGATCCAGACACCGGATCCGCGGCCTTCTTGTTTTGTCCGGGCCCCCGTCCAGGGGCCATCCGACGAACCCGTTGAAAACCAACGCAGATTATGGGGTGACACAGCGATGCACGGGACCGCGCTCACCATGAGCGACGAGGACCTGGCGCTTCCGTGCCGTAGGGACCCGGAGCTGTTCTTCGCCGAGGCGCCGGCCGACGTCGAGCTGGCCAAGGCCCAGTGCCTTGACTGCCCGATCCAGCGTGCCTGCCTCGCCGGTGCTCTCGAGCGCCAGGAGCCGTGGGGCGTCTGGGGCGGAGAGCTGTTCGTACGCGGCGTGATCGTGGCGCGCAAGCGTCCGCGTGGACGCCCGCGGAAGAACGCGGAGGTCGCCGCGTGACGACCTCGACCGGAGCGGCCGGCTCGCCGACCGCACAAACGCATCGAGCCGGTGGCCGCGTGCCGTCCGCGCGGCCATCGGTGCACGTCATCGGACCGGACGCCGAACTGGCGATCCGCCGTCTCAACTTCAGCAAGGAGCGCAAGGTGAGTTTGCTCAGCGTAGAACTGTCCCGCGAGCGAATACGCGAGCACGAACGGAAGATCGAGGATCTCAGCGCGATCGCACGTGTGCGCGCCATGCGGCGCGCGCGCCGGGACGCCCATGCGAGGGCGCTCCGGGTGCGTCGCATCCTGTTCATCCGGTAGGAGACCGACCCCGCTCTTCATGGATGGTTTGGCGGGTGAACGGACTCCCGGATGAACACATCGAGCGG
>NZ_JABVEB010000221.1 GCF_014323665.1 Actinomadura sp. HBU206391
GTACAACCACCAGGTCAGGATGCATGTGCTTGCTGGTGACCTGTAAAGCATGTGGTGAGACTGGGCGACTTCTGGGGCGTCGTTATGGGTCTTGCTGTTCGTACTGCTGCCAGAGGTCGAGTGCTTCGAAGAGGGCTTCCTCGATGCCGAAGGCGGCGTATTCGATGCCTTCGGCGCAGTCTGTGCACCGCATCGCCATGAGGTGATCGCCTCTGCGTCTCCAGTCGTCGGCCCATCGTCGGCGTAGATCGGCCTGATCCCGCAGGGTGGCGAGTTCGTCGAGAAGCTTGCACAGGGCGTCTCCGGCGGTCTGGGATTCCCAGACCAGGAGGAACACCACGCGTGGGAGTTCGCTCATGCGCGCTGTTGCTGTGCGTTGGTCGTCTGGTGGTTCTGATCCCGCATTAAGTGGCCGGCTGGGGGTTTGGTTGCCTGCTGTTCGTAGCGGCCGAGGTCGCGGGCGAGGTCTTCGGGGGTGTCGGCGCTGAGGGTGGGGTGCTGAGCGCGGATGGCGAGCCATTGGTAGGCGAAGGGGTTGTAGAGGAAGCCCCAGTGGGGGAAGGTCGCGCGCAGTGTCTGAAGTCCCGGGGTGGGGTCCATCCACACGGTGATGGTGGTGTTCATCTGGGGAGTTCGGCCCAGGTGGTGCGGCCGGCCTGGTCGCCTGTGACGCCCCATGCGGTGGTGTAGGCGGCGACGAGGATGAGGCCGCGTCCGCCTTCGCGGCCATGGGTGCAAGGCCCGAAGAGGGCGGGGCCGCCGTCGTCTTCGATCTCTAGGCGGGCGGTCCCGTCGGGTCGACTGTGGATGCGGGCGCGGAAGACGCCGCCGGGTCGACCGCTGCGGGTGTGCTCGATGGCGTTGGTGCCGAGCTCGCTGGCGATGAGTTCGGCGTCGGGCTGTGTGGGGAGGTGTTCGCGGATGAAGCGGCGGAGTGTCCGGATCTGATCTCGGGTTCCGGGAAAGGACCGCGCGTGTATCTGCGTGTCGGTGCCGGTGTGGTCGGTGGTGTCCATCAGTGTTCACCTCATGATCGCGCAGGTCACGGCCGATCTCCGCTATAGATCGATACTTAAAGTACTGGTATAGTAGTTCAGGTACAAGGAGTTCGGTGTACGTGTGCCGCACAATAAGTACTGATCTCGTGAGAGTCTGAGGAGAAAGGGAGGCGCCGAATGTTCGCTCTGGTTGTCCGGTTCACCTGCAAGGACGAGGCGAGCGCCGCAGCGTTCGATGAGGTAGTGGCGGAGACGGTGCCGCAGATCAAGCAGCACGAACCCGGGACGCTGGTCTACGCGGTCCACCGGGTAGAGGGCGAACCGCTCCAGCGGATGTTCTACGAGCTGTACACCGACCGGGCTGGATTCGACGCACACGAGAGCCAGGAGCACACCAAGCGGTTCCTGGCCACCCGTGAGGATCTCCTGGCCTCGGTCGAGGTCGACTGGTTGACTCTGGAGACCGGTAAGGGCACTGGCGGGTGAGCACTGACTACCAACGTGCTCTGGGACGCAAGATCGCCCAGGAGCGCAAGCGGAGAGGCCTGTCCCAGCCGGAGTTGGCGCGGCTCGTGGACCGGTCGGTGGCATGGGTGTCTCAGGTAGAACGCGGCGTCCGCAAGGTCGACCGGATGTCGGTGCTGGAGACGGTCGCCGAAGCCCTCGATGTTCCGCTGTCGGAACTGGCGGCGGAAGCGCCCGTGGTGGCCGCCGCCGCCGAGGAACTACCCGGCGCCGCGGGCCTGCGTCTGGTCCTGTCGGGCGCCCACTCGCTGCAAGCGATGCTCCACGCCCCGTCTGTGCCCTTTAGGAATCACGTCCAAGAGAAGGTCGCCAAGGCCTGGGAGCTGACCCATGCCGCCCGGTACGTGGAACTGACCGAGCTGCTGCGGGACCTGATACCCACGCTGGAAACCGCGGTGCGCTCCGCGCCCGAAGATCGGCGACCGGAACTCTTCGAGCTGCTGGCCTCCACCTATCAGGCGTGCTCGGCGGCGCTGGCCAAGCTCGCCGAGCCAGAAGCGGCGTGGATCGCCGCTGACCGGGCGATGGTCGCCGCTGAACGCGCGGGCGACCCTTTGCTGATGGCCGCCGGCGCCTTCCGGCTCGGGTTCGTGTTCCTGGGCGCCCGGCATCTCGACCAGGTAGAAGAGACCGCTCGGACCGCTTCAGAGGCCCTGTGGTTCCTCGCCGACCAGGGCAAGCCCGAAGTCATGTCGCTATGGGGCGGCCTCACTCTGCAACGCGCGGTCGCCGCGTCTCGTCTCAATGACGCCACCGCTGCCTACGGCCATCTCAGCCGAGCCAAGGACATGGCCGGCCGACTCGGCGATGGCCGTAACGACTACAACACCGAGTTCGGACCTGCCAACGTCGGGCTGCATGAGATCGCCGTGGCCGTGGAACTCGGAGACGCCGGCCATGCCCTGCGCGTCGCCTCCCAGATCGACACCGCCGGCCTATCGGTCGAGCGCCGCGCCCGGATGCTCATCGATGTCGCCCGCGCCCACGCCCAGCGCAGGCAGGTCACCGAAGCAACCCGGGCGTTGCTCGATGCCGAACTCATCACGCCCGAACAGCTCCAGAACCATCGGACCGCCCGGCAGCTCATCTCCGACCTGCTCACTATGCAGGAACCCCCTGCTTCTGACCTGCGAGAACTCGCAGACCGGGTAGGGGCGTAGAAAAAGTACGTGTCCTGATACGAAAAGTACTAGTAAGTACTGCGAGTACGCGGTAGCGTTCATGTCGACGGTGAAGCTCTCCCACACGAGGGGGTGACAGCCCGACACGAACGCTTCACGCGTTTCAGGGGCAAGAACAACAAGATCGGCCGCTCTAGGAACGCGCTCACAGGCCGCACATGAAAGCGGCCTGAGCGGGAGAACCGCCCAGGCCGAATGCGGTAAGCACCGCGAGTTGGCGCTTCGATGCTACCGCCTTCGCCCTGACACCGCCGGTCCTCCCTCGTCAACCACATGCCCGGATACCGGGCTGACGAGAGGTGTACTCAGCATGCGCAACATCCCCATCCCCGTCGACATCACCGCGTTGTCGTTTGTGTGTGTGTCGGCCCCGCGTCCGCGTCTGGTCAGCCAGGAGACCGGTCAGGTCAAGATCGACAAGCAGGGCCGGACGGTGTTTCAGGTCGGGTTGTCGGTGGCCGACGAGGCGACCGGCCGCGCCGAGATCATCAACGTCAACGTCTCCGGCGACCCACAGGTCACCCTCGGGCAGATCGTCACCCCGGTCGGGCTGATCGGATTCCCCTGGGAGCAGATCCGGGACGGGGAGAAGCGGTGGGGGATCGCCTACCGGGCCGCCTCCATCGTTCCCGCCGCTCCCTCTGTCGCGGTTGCCTGAGGCGGTCGGCGATGAACGATGCGACTGTCTACCTGGTGCCCATGGCCCTGGCCGCTGCGGCGGCCGGGCTGTGGGCCTGGCGGCGCTGGCACCCGGTGTCGTTCTGGTACGGGGTGCAGTTCCCGGTCAAGGCCGCACGGGTGTATCTGACGTGGGCGCATGTCGCGTCCGGGTGCGGGCTGTCTCGCAAGCGTCGGCGCTTGCGTCTCACCCTGGACGCGCTCCCAGTGGTGGGGGCGGCGGCTCGGTCGGCGGCGACCGTGGTGCAGCAGCGCCGCCGGCTACGCCGCGTGGACGTGGAGCGCCCTCCCCGCCTGGGTGTCCTGCGTCCGACCGTGTTGGGGTGGCGGGTGCGGGTTCGCCTGGATGACGGGCAGGTCCCCGACGACTACGCCAAGGCCTCTGAGCGGTTGGCGCACGCCTGGCGGGTCCACGCCGTCCGGGTCGTCGGCTTCACACCTGGTCGGGTGACGCTGCTGGCGACGATGCGCGACCCGCTCACCACCGTGTCGGTGACCCCGGAAACGGGGGAGCTGCTGACGGTGCGGCCGGGGAAGTTGGAGAACGGGTCGGATTGGGTGATGGACCTCAAGACGATCCCGCACTGGCTCAACGCCGGCGCCACCCAATCCGGCAAGTCCAACCTGGCCAACGCCATCATCAAGGGCCTGTCACCGCAGCCGGTGGCGCTGGTGGGGTTCGATCTCAAGGGCGGGGTGGAGTTCACCCCTTACGCCCCGCGCCTGTCGGCTCTGGCCACCACCCGCACCGAGTGCGTTGCTCTGCTCGATGACCTGGTGGGTGAGCTCGGCAACCGTATGGCCACGTGTAAGGCGCGCGGGGCGCGGAACGTGTGGAAGCTGCCCGAGGAGCTGCGGCCGGTGCCGGTGGTGGTGCTGGTGGATGAGGTCGCTGAGCTGTTCTTGATGGCCGACCGGGCTGAGAAGGACGAGGTGGCCAAGACCGGCACCGCGTTGTTGCGGGTGGCTCAACTGGGCCGGGCGTTCGCGGTGTACCTGATCGTGTGCGGGCAGCGGATCGGCTCCGACCTCGGACCTGGCGTCACCGCTCTGCGCTCTCAACTGTCCGGGCGGGTCTGCCACCGCGTCAACGATCCCGAGACCGCCACCATGACCCTGGGCGACATGGACCCTGCCGCCCTGGACGCCGCACGCGCGATCCCTGCGGAAACTCCCGGTGTTTGCGTGGTGGCCGGGCAGGACGGGTCCTGGCATCGTGCCCGCTCGGTCTACGTCTCCGAAGAGCAGGCCGAGCAGGCCGCCCGCGATTTCGCGCATCTGACTCCCTCCTGGGCCTCCCTCATGAGCGGACCGCCCACGGCGCTGCCGGACTGGCCCGGCGAGCAAGCCGCATAACCCGACCCTCATCCCCTTAGCGGCTCGGTGTGAGCCCTGATCACGCCACGTCCATACCTCCCTCATGCCTGAAACCGTTCTGGAGGCTGCCATGCCCGCCCGTGTGATCGCGCTCCGTCCCCGTCCCCGCCGCGTCCCCACCCGTCCGTCCCCGTCGCCGTCCCCGTCCTCGGTCGTCCCCGGACTGGACGAGCGGGTGTCGGTGGAGTGGGACGAGGCGCGAGAGCTGTATGTCGTCGCCTGCCGCCGGTGCACCGAAACCGTCCTGTCGAACCGGTTGGAGGAGGGGGAGGAACTGGCCGAGGCTCACCGGTGTGACCCTGAGTTGGCCGCGCTGCTCGCCGACATCACCGGTGAAGCTGCGTGAGCCGGCGGTCGTTGGCGGCGGTCGCCGATTCCGGGCCGGTGGTGATCCTGGCGGCCATCGCGGCGGCTGGGTCGTTCACTCACATCCGCGACACCGCCACCGAACACGGCCAGCACGGCTGGATGGCCTGGGCCGTCGCCGTCTGCATCGACCTCACCTGCGTCATGGCCGCACGGGAAAGGCAGCGCGACAAGCGCACCGACCGACCAACGGCCCGGCTGTCGTGGCCCACGGTGGTCCTGGTCGGCGGCATCCTGCTCTCCCTGGCCGCCAACCTCGCCCAAGCCCAACCCACCGTCTGGGGATGGCTATCGGCAGCCACACCGGCCGGTGCGTTCCTGGTCGCCGTGTCCATGCTCGAACGCCGAGCATCCAACACCCGAACTCGGACGGGTCCCGCCGTCTCGTCCTCGCCGGTCATGGCTCCTCCGCCGTCCTTCGGACACCCGTCCCCACCGTCCCCGTCCCCTGAGGTCTCAGACGGGGCCCGTCCCGAGCTGGCCGCCGCCGTCCCCACCGACCACACCACCCAGGACGGGACCCCCATCTCGGCCGCGTCCCCGGCACCGGCCTCCTCCTCGTCGGCTGGTCCGGCGGCTGCGCTGGTCGAGTTCGCCCACCGCGTCGCCACCGAACACCACACCAAACACGGACGACCCATCACCCGCGACGCACTACGCGCACGACTCGGCGTCTCCAACCAACTCGCCTCCGACCTCCTCCGCCAAATCCGCACCGACACCACCTGAACCAAGGGAGAGATCACCATGGTCCTTCAGCCGAACCCGATCGTCCCGGGTGATCTGTTCGCCCGTCACCAGACCGTCTCCGGCCTACGCGCCCTGGCCGACTTCCTCGAGCACAACCCCGCCGTCCCCGTCGACGAATACGGCGCAGAGTTCACCCTGTTCATCCGAGACCGCACCGACGCGTGTGCACGGGCTGAGGTCGACCGCATCGCCACTGCCCTGGGCTCGAAGGTCGGTGACGACACCGCCTACGGCGGTCACTACCGGGTGGCCAAGACCTTCGGCCGCATCACCTACCGGGCCGTGCACGTCCCCTCCCGCGCCATCGCCGACCACGACGCGCGGATGAGCTACCGCAACAACATCACCCTCGACGACCAAGCCGCCTGATGCCCACCGACGAGACAGACCAGGACCGCCCGGCACTGGTCCCGCCGGTCCGGCTCTGGCAGTGCTGCCACTGCGGCGGAACCGGAATCGACTCCCACGGCGATACCTGCCTGCACTGCGACGGCGCCGGTCATTGCTGACCACCACAGAAAGGACCAGGGAGATGTTCGTCCGCCGCTGCGCCTTCATCACCTTCTGGCTGGTGCTCGCCCTCTACGTCTTGCGCCACCCCGTGAACGCAGCCCACACCACCAAAGCCCTGCTCCACGGTCTGGCAGCCGCTGCCGACGCTCTGGCGCGGTTGGTGTCCGCGCTCTAACCCGTAAGAGCCCCGGTGTGGCCGTACGAGCCGCCAAGCACACACAACCCACACCGGGGCCGACCCCCTTGAACCGTCACCACAACGGGACAGGAGACCAGACCCATCGTGCCCCACCCTGCCCTCACCCCGCTCGCCGCCCGCGACATGGCCGCCCGCGACATGGCCGCCCGCGCCAACCGGCCTGACTACGCCCGGTGGGCCGCCCGAGCTCGCGCGACCGGAGGATGCGCCCAACCCATCCACCTGAGGGGACGTGTCGACTACCGCGACCCCCTGACCGGGGAACTGCTGCACCGCTACTCCACCCTTCATGAACCCGGCGGGGTGCTGCGGGTGGCGTGCAAGACCCGGCGCGCGTCCCGCTGCCCGGCCTGCGCGGAGGTCTACCGGGCCGACACCTACCAACTCGTACGCGCGGGCCTGGTCGGCGGCAAAGGCGTCCCAGACAGCGTCACCCAGCACCCGGCCGCGTTCGTCACCCTCACCGCGCCCTCCTTCGGGCCCGTCCACGCCCGGCGGGAAAAGGCCGGCACCGCCCAGCCGTGCCACCCCCGGCGCAACGCCACACCATGCCCGCACGGGCGGGTGCTGTCCTGCGCCACCCGGCACTCCACCGATGACCACAAGCTCGGCGAACCACTGTGCCCCGACTGCTACGACACCACCGGCTCAGTCCTGTTCAACGCACTCGCCCCCGAACTCTGGCGACGCTTCACCCTCGCCCTCAGGCGCCGCGTCGCCAAAACCGGGGGGCTCCTCGTGCGGGAACTCCGCGACGTGCTCACCGTGTCGTTCGCCAAGGTCGCCGAATACCAGCGGCGCGGAGTCGTCCACTTCCACGCCGTCATCCGCTTCGACGGACCAGACGGGCCGACATCTCCACCGCCTGCCTGGGCCACACACGAGGTCCTCGCCGACGCCGTTGATCAGGCCGCCAGCGCGGTCACGGTCTCGACTCCGGCCGCTGCCTGCCTGCCGAGCCGCTCGCTGGCATGGGGCTCCCAAGTCGACGTACGCCCGATCACCACCACTGGGGAACTCACCGACCAAGCTGTGGCCGGATACATCGCCAAATACGCCACCAAAGCCGCCGAGTGCGTCGGCACCCTTGACCGCCGACTACGCGCCACCGACGAACTCACCGACCTCCCCGTAACCGGCCACGCCCGGCGACTGATCGCCGAGTGCCTGCGTCTTGGCGCACTGCCGGAGCTGGCCGACCTCCGGCTGTCCGAGTGGGCTCACATGCTCGGCTTCCGCGGCCACTTCTCCACCAAATCCCGCCGCTACTCCACCACCCTCGGCACACTGCGGGCCGCCCGGATCGAGCACAACCAGCGCGAACACCACATCACCACCGGGCGGCTGCCCTTCGACGACGAGGACCAGGTGCTCGTCATCGCCGACTGGCGCTACCTCGGCCAAGGACTCACCCCCGGCGAAGCCATCCTCACCGCCGCACTCACCGGAAAACCGCTGCCCCCGCTCGGCCCCACCGCGCTTAAAGGAGCATCCGTATGACTCGGCACCGCGACGAGCTGATGGGCGTTGACCAGATCCTCGAAGAGCTTGGCGGCGTGTCCCGCCGGACGTTCTACCGCTGGCGTGAGATTGGCCGTGCGCCGGCTGGGATAAAGCTGCCGAACGGCGAGATCCGCGTTTGGCGAAGCGAGTTCACGGGCTGGCTTGAGGGCCTGCGGGAAGCTGCATGAACACCAGCACGGACGTCAAGTTCTGGGGCGTGCGGCGCAACGGCTCCAGCAGGACACCGTCCTATGAGATCCGCTGGGTGGTCGGCGGCAGAGAGAAATCGCGGTCACGGCGCACCAAGGCCCTGGCCGAGAGCTTCCTGTCGGATCTGCGGCAGGCCGCCAAGCAAGGTGAGGCGTTCGACATCGCGACCGGGCTCCCGGCGTCCATGCTGCGGCAGGCGTCCCCGATCACGTGGTACGAGCTTGCCCGTGACTACGTCGATCTGAAATGGCCACGCCATCCGGCGAAGACCCGGGAGGGTCTGCTTGACGCGCTGGCCACGGTCACCGCTGTGCTGGTCAAGGACGTCACGGGAGAGCCTGACGCGAAGCTTCTGCGGCGGGTCCTGTTGCGGCACGCCTTCAATCCGCCGCGCCGTGAGC
>NZ_JABVEB010000222.1 GCF_014323665.1 Actinomadura sp. HBU206391
ACCGGACGCGGCGCACGGCCGCGGCGCCGCCGGGCCGCCTCGACGGCCATCGGCACGATGAGGGCGGGCAGCACGGCCGCCAGCAGCGAGAGCCAGGCGAGCATCAGCCGGTCCACGCGGAAGAACGCCAGCGCCAGCCCGGGCACGGCGATCGCGAGCACGGCGGCGCGTTGCGGAACCGGCCCGAAGCGGCGTACGGCCAGACGGCGTACGGCGAGTGCGCCCGAATGCATCGTCGTCAGCGTGGGCGCCACCACGGAGGCCGCGACGAAGAGGTTGGCGACGGGCAGCCCGCCCGGCCCGGCGAGCACGGCGACGACGTCGGCGGATCCGCTGGCGGCCGCGAGCCCGGCGCCCACCGTGCTCGCGGCGAGCGCCGCCCCGACCAGCAGGGCCACGCACCACCCGAGATCCCGCCGCCGTCCGAGGCCGACGGTGAAGTCCGGCGCCCGCACCGCGAACACCGCCACGTATCCGAGGTATCCGGCGACGTCCGCGGCGAACCGGCCGCTTCCGTCGTATCCGGTGGTCAGCACCGGTTCCGGCGGCGGAAGCCGGACGGCCACGATGGCGATCAGCGTGATGGCGCTCAGCGTCGCCGCCACCGCCACGGCGTTCCAGCGGCCGGTGCCCGCCAGTAGCACGCCCGTGACCGGCACGCCGAGCAGCAGGATGCCCACCGGCTCGGGCAGCCCGAGCAGGGCGGCGGCCGCGCCACCGCCGAGCCCGACGTTGAAGCCGAACCAGCCCACCATCGCCATCGCGAGGAGCACGGTCACCGCGCGGTCGGCCAAGGAAGGCAGATAGCGGGGGGTGAGCTCCGACAGCGTCGCGTCCTCCCCCGCCGGTGCGCGCAGCCCGAGCCGTCCCTGTACGGCGAGCAGCAGCGCCATCATCGCGCCGCCGGCCACGAGCACCTGGGCCGGCAGATGGCCGTCGTGCCGCCCGCCGATCTGCGCGCCGAGGACGAGCGCCCCGGGTGCGGCGCCGAGACCGAGCCAGGCGCCGGCGGAGTCGCGCCACGTCCGCGGTGGCCCGCCCGCGAGCGGCCCCGTCGCGGGTCCGGTCACTCGGCGCCCGACGCGGCACCGAGCAGCCGGCGGATCCGGGTCGTGGCGGAGGAGAACTCCTCCCGTCCCATCGTCTCCGCGTAGTCGCGTTCGGCGGGCAGACCGACCTCGATGATCTCCGTTACGGTGCCGGGCCGGAAGCTCATCACGACGACCCGGTCCGCCAGGTAGACCGCCTCCGCGATCGAGTGGGTGACCAGCAGCACGGTCGTGCCGGTCTCGCGCCAGATCCGGTTCAGCTCGATGTTCATCTGCTCCCGGGTCAGCGCGTCGAGCGCCCCGAACGGCTCGTCCATGAGCAGGACCGGGGGCCGGTGCAGCAACGCGCGGCAGAGTGCCACCCGCTGCTGCATGCCGCCCGACAACTCGTGCGGGTAGGCGTCCTCGAAACCCCGCAGGCCGGTCATGTCGATGAGCTCGTCGGCCCGCTCGCGCGCCTGCGCGCCCGGCATGTGGCGCATCTCCGCCTGGAGCAGGATGTTGCGCCTGGCGCTGCGCCATTCCAGCAGCGCGGCCCGCTGGAAGACGTACCCGATGTCGCGCCGCGGGCCGGTGACGGCCTCGCCGCGCAGCCGTACGACACCGGCCGAGGGCTTGAGCAGACCGGCCACCAGCTTGAGCAGCGTCGACTTGCCGCAACCCGACGGGCCGACGATCGCCACGAACTCGCCCATCGCGACGCTCAGCGAGACCTCCCGCAGCGCCGTGACGTCCTTCTTCTTCGTACGGAAGCGGACGGCCACGTCGGCCAGGTCCACGGCGGCGCCGCTCCCGCCGCGCTTCCCGGCCAGGGCCGACTCCGCCAGGGTCTCCTCCGCCATCGTCATCCCTTCGGCGCCGCGCTGGTCTCCCAGTACTCCGCGGGCTGCTTGGGGTCGGCGACCATGCCCGCCCCGGCGAAGACGTCGATGGTCTGCTTCCAGTCGGCCTCGGTGTTGACACCGGGCGCCTTGCCCTTGGTGGCGTCGGTGTGCAGAAGGGTCAGCGTGGTCTTGAACTGCTCCGACAGCACCCCAGGCGGCGGCAGCTGCGCGGAGGCTCCCTGCATGCTGTCGACGGCCGACTGAGGGCTCTTCTCCGCCGCCGCCCACGCCTCGCTGGTCGCCGCGACCAGACGCTTGGCGAGGTCGGGGTCGCTCTTGAGGATGCGGGTACCAGCGAGCAGCCCGTTGGAGTAGAAGTTCAGCCCGTGCTCGGAGAAGCGCAGGTACGACACCGGCTTGCCGGCCTTGTCCTGCATGGTCGGGCCCTGGTCGCTGGCGTAGCCGAGGAGCGCGTCGGTCTTGCCCGAGATCACCGCCGCGATCTTGCCGGCCGGGTCGGTGTTCTGGATCTGGACATCGGACTCGCTCATTCCGTTCTTCTTGAGGAAGACCGGGAAGGTCTTCGACAGCGCGTCGCCGGCGGTGCCGGCGATCTTCTTGCCCTTGAGGTCGGCCGGGGCCTTGATGTTCTTCTCGGAGAAGAACTGCACGGACGCCGGTGTGGTCTGCAGGAAGACCCCGAGGCTCTTGACCGGGACGCCCTGCCCCACCGCGGCGAGCAGCGCCGGGGTGTCGGCCCAGCCGAACTCGGTCTGGCCGGCTCCGGTGGCCTGCACGGTCTTCTGCGAGCCCTGGCCGGCCTGGATCTGCAGGTCGATGCCGTGCTTTTCGTAGATTCCCTGCTTCTTGCCGTAGTAGAACGGCGCGTGCTCACCGTACGGGTACCAGTTCAGCGTGAACGTGACCTTGTCGAGGTCCTTGCCCGACGCGCTCTTGCTCTTCTCCGTACCTCCGCCGCCGCAGGCCGCGGTGAGCATCAGCAAAGGGACGAGGCCGACGGCGAGTCTCCGGAGTCTCATGGTGTGGCGCTCCTCGAGCTGGGGGTGGTCGGGGGCGAAGGTGCGGGACCGCAGGTGCCGAGCGGGTCAGTAGGTGGTGGTGACGGCGTCGCCCCGGCGGCTGGCGTGCCACGGGAGCAGGAGCTTTTCGGCGATCTCCACGAGCATGAAGAGGACCACCCCGATCAGCGACATGACGAGCAGCCCGGCGAAGAGCATCGGGGTGTCGAGGTTCCCGTTCGCCTGCAGGATCACGAAACCGAGGCCCTTGTTCGCACCGACGAACTCACCGACCACGGCTCCGGTGACCGCCAGCGTGACGGCGACCTTCAGCCCGGAGAACAGGTGCGGCAGTGATGCCGGAAACCGGATCTTCACGAAGGTCTGCAGCGGCCCCGCCCCCATCGTCGCGGAGAGCTCGATCATCTCGGGGTCGACCGCCTTCAGGCCGGTCACCATCGAGATGACGATAGGGAAGAAGGCGATGAGCACGGCGATCACGATCTTGGGTGCGATGCCGAAGCCGAGCCACACGACGAACAGCGGGGCGATCGCGATCTTGGGGACGACCTGGGCGAACAGGAGCACGGGGTAGAAAGTCTTCTCGACGGTGGAGGAGTAGACCATCACCACGGCGGCGAGAATCCCCACGACGACGGCGATCGCGAATCCCAGCAGCGTCTCGTAGGTCGTCACCCAGGTGTGCTGCCAGAGATAGCCGGCCTGGTCCCCCATCACCCGCAGGGTCGTGCCGGGCGACGGCACGAGATACGGCTCCACGAGCCGGGTGGCCGAGACCGCCCACCAAGCGGCGAAGCAGGCGAGGAGCAGCGCGACCGGCCGCCAGGAGCGTTCGAGCGTGTCGACGGCCCGTTCGCCCAGGCCCGGCCGGACCCGCTCGGCCACTCCGGCGATCGCGGGCTCGGCGGCGGCCGGGGAACCGGCCGGAGTCGTGGATGTGCTGCCCTGCTCCACGGTGAGCTCCTCCGAAGTCCGAGAGCCGCCCTGCTGGCCGCGGGGCCGGTCGCACCATTCGTCGACGCTGGTTGGAAAGCGCATTCTGAAAGCGCTTTCTGATACCGTAAAGACCCCATCGGGTGCGGTCAATAGCCCGGCCCGAGGTCCGACAGCGTGCCACTGCCTTGACCTGGGGGCGCCCGTGAGCGAGCGCGGAGCATCGGCCCACGTGACGCTGAAGGTCGTCGCGCGCTCGGCCGGCGTCTCGCCGGCGACGGCGTCGCGGGTGCTGAACGGAACCGCAAAGGTCCGCGACGAACTGCGCGAGCGGGTGCTCGCCGCCGCGGACCTGCTGGGCTATATCCCGAACGCCCACGCGCAGGCTCTCGCCAGCGCCTCGAGCCGGCTCGTCGGGGTCATCTGTCACGACGTCAGCGACCCCTACTTCGCGGCGATCGCCAGCGGCGTCATGCGCGCGGCCGCCGAACAGGATCTGCTGATGATGCTGGCCAGCACGTTCCGCGATCCCGCCCGCGAGATCGCCTACGTCTCCACGCTCCGCGCCCAGCAGGCCCGCGCGATCCTGCTGATCAGCTCGGGCTTCCAGGACCGCGGGTGGGAGCGCGCGATGAGCGCCGAGCTGGATCCGTACCTGCGCGGCGGCGGCCGGGTGGCCGTGGTCAGCCGGCACCGCACCCTGCGGGTCGACACGGTGCTGCCGGAGAACCGCGCAGGCGGGGCGGCGCTCGCGCGCGCCCTGCTCGGCCTCGGCCACCGTGACTTCGCCGTGCTGAGCGGCCCAAGCGCGCTCACCACCGTGTCGGACCGGCTCGGCGGTTTCCGCGGCGCCCTCGCCGAGGCCGGCGTCGAACTCGCGCCCGACCAGGTCGTCGAGGGCGCGTTCACCCGCGACGGCGGCTACGACGCGTGCGCCGAACTGCTCGAGCGCGGGCTCCGGGCGACCTGCGTGTTCGCCAGCACCGACGTGATGGCGATCGGCGCGCTCGCGGCGCTGCGCGACCACGGGTTGCGCGTTCCCGGGGACGTGTCCCTCGCCGGCTTCGACGACATTCCGATCGTCCGCGACCTCAGCCCCCCGCTCACGACGGTCGCGCTGCCGCTCGCCGAGATGGGGCAGGCGGTCATGGCCCTCGCCCTGCGGAAACCTCGCGGCCCGCGCTCTCGCGTGACGCGCTTCAGCGGCCAGGTCGTCCTCCGGGCCAGCACCGCCCCGCCCTGACCCCCCACCTGCCGTGATCATGCAGTTGTTCGCGTACGTGGCCGCGAAAGGGCCTCGAACTGGGCTACCGCGCCTTCAAGGTGAAGATCGGCCTGCATGACGAACAGACCGATGTCGCCGTGGTGGCCGTGGTGCGGCGCCACGCGCCGGACGCCCCGCTGTGGGTCGACGCCAATGTCGCTCCATCTGTTCGCCGCCTACGGGATCGACACGCCCGTCGACCTCAACGGCCGGCAGTTCATCGAGTCCCCGTACGCGGGTCTGACAGCGTGGGTCTGACAGTGCGGATCTGACAGTGCGGGCCCGACGCCTCGTGGTCGACAGGGCCGGTCATGCGGTTGGCTGTCCCGATGACCGATGACGAGGGGCTCCGGCTGCGGGCCAGGGCGCAGCTCCTGCATCGTCCGGCGATCGTCGGCGTGGCCGACGCCGTCCGGCGGCTGCTGGCCGTACAGGCACAGGACCTCGGTGGCTTCCCGCTGGCGCTGCGCGCCCGGGTGCCGGGGATCACGGGAGCCGACGCGGCGGCCGCCCGCGACGAGCGCGAGGTCGTGCGCACGTGGGGTCCCCGCGGCACCCTGCACCTCATGGCCGCGGACGACCTGCCGTGGCTGCTGCCGCTCGTCCGCAAGGGGCCGGCCGGATCGCTGCGACGGCTGCGTCAGCTCGGTGTCCGCGCCGAGACCGGCGAGGCGATCCGCGCCGTCGACAGGGCACTGCTCGGTCAGGGGCCGCTCACCAAATCCGAACTCGGCGATCGCCTGGCCCGGGTCGGGCTCACCGCGCACGGGCAGGCGGTCGTGCACCTGGCGGGCCTGTCCGCCCAGGCCGGCCGGGTCGTGCTCGGACCGGACCGTGCGGGCCGGCCGACGTACGTGCACGCGGCCGACTGGCTCGGCGCCCCGATCGTCATGGAGACCGACCGCGGCCGGGCGCTCGCCGAGCTGGCGCGCAGATACCGGCGCGCACACGAACCGGCCGGGCGGCGACCCGCCCCGGGGCTCCGGCCAGGCCGCCGAGATCGTGCGGCTGGTCCCGGGGTACGACGAGTACCTGCTCGG
The DNA here is from genome assembly GCF_014323665.1 of Actinomadura sp. HBU206391. Taxonomy (GTDB): domain Bacteria; phylum Actinomycetota; class Actinomycetes; order Streptosporangiales; family Streptosporangiaceae; genus Actinomadura_C. The sequence continues at coordinate 6,151 of NZ_JABVEB010000222.1, forward strand.
GTGGCGGACCCGCGAGCCGTCGGTGGCCGAGCCGTATCGCCTGCGGGTGCACCCGGGCGGCGGGGTGCTGCGCCCCGTGCTGATCGTCGACGGGAAGGTGCTCGGTGTCTGGCGCATCCGGCGGACGGCGAGGACCGTGGACATCGATCTCGAGCCGTTCGAGACGCTGACCGGCGAGCGCGCCCTGGCCGTGACCGGTGACGCCGCCGACATCGGCCGGTTCCTCGGCACCGAGGCCAGGCTCAGGGTCCGGCCCGGAACTGCTTGAGCGTGCCCTGCAGCTCGGCGACCTTGTCGGTCGCCTTGGCGAGCAGGTTCCTGGCCTCCTCGAGCGGCTCGAAGAAGTCCTCCAGCGGGGTCTCGTCGTCGGCGACGAGCGCCTCGACGAACAGCGCCGACACCACCGCGGTCAGCCCCATGAGGGCCGCCTGCGCGGCCATGCCGTCGATCTCGCGCAGCTGCCGTACGGTGCGGATCAGCCGCTTGATGCCCAGGTGCACCAGGACCTGCGACTGTGGCCGGTCCGGGCTCGCGATGGCCGACAGGTAACCGGCGTCGAAGTTGCGCCAGTCGTCGTGCCTGCCGCCCGCTCCGGCCTTGACCTCGACCGTGGCGAGCAGCCGGCCCAGCAGGAACGCGCTGTCGAGGGCCACCGCCGGGTCGACGGCGATGGGGGCGCGCAGAGCGGTGAGAGCGTCCATGACGCCCGTCGGGTCCAGTTTGTCGGCCCCCCAGTCGGTGCCTCCGTCGGATCCCCTGCTGTCGGCCATCGGACCAGTATGGGCGACCGAGGTGCGCGACGCAGCGCAACCGGGCGATCGCGCTCCGCCCAATGGTGATCAACTCCGAACGATCGCCCAGTCCAGGGCGCTCAGCGCCGGCGCGGGGCGGCCCGGCGGGTCGGCGGCGCGGTGGTCGGGTCCTCCGGCCAGGGATGCCGTGGATAGCGGCCGCGCAGCTCCGCCCGTACGCCGCGGTAGCCCTCCCGCCAGAACGACGCCAGGTCGGCGGTCACCGCCGCCGGCCGGCCGGCCGGAGAGAGCAGGTGGACCACCAGTGGCACCCGCCCGCCGGCGAGCCGGGGCGCGGCATCCCAGCCGAACAGCTCCTGCAGCTTCACGGCCAGCACGGGCCGCTCACCCGAGTAGTCGATCCGGATCCGGGAGCCGCTCGGCACGGTGACCCGCTCGGGAGCGAGGTCGTCGAGCCGCGCCGCGCACTCCCACGGCGGCAGCCTGCGCAGCGCCGCGGCGACGTCGATCCGCTCCAGGTCGGCCCGGCGCCGCGACCCCGCCAGCGGCAGCCACTCCGCCGCCCTCCCCAGCAGCTCGGCATCGTCGACCGCCGGCCAGGGGTCGCCCATCACCGCGTGACAGAACGCGAGGCGTTCCCGCAGAGCGGTGGCGTCCCTGGTCCAGATGAGCAGAGCCGGCCCCTCCTTGCGCAGACCCTCCAGCAGCGCGGTGGTCACCAGCGCGGGATCGGGCTTGCGCAACGGCACGGCGGAAAGCTCGATGGCGCCGAGCCGCTCGACGCGGCGCGCGACAACGTCCCCGTCGGCCCAGCCGACCTCGTCGGCCGTCGAGTGGAGGGAGCCGGCGGCGAGACGGGCGATGTCCTCGCCGATGACGACGGCCTGGCGGACGCGGGCCGAGGCCGAGCCGGCCGGCCGATCGGCGACCGCGACCGCGAGCCAGGGCGCGCTCGCCAGAGGAGAGCCGGCCGCGAGCTCCGCGCCGGTGCCCGAGACCATCAGGAGCCCGGACCCGGGCCGCGCCCTCGCCACCCGTTCGGGGAACGCGAGCGCCACCACGGTCCCGGCCACCGCGTCATCGCCCGCCTCCGGCCGTGACCTCGCGGCCGTACGCGACCCGGCCCGGTGACCGGCTGCGTGATCACGAGCGGAGGCGAGCGGCTCCGGGTCGAGGTCGCGTAGCGCGGCCTCGAGGCGCCGCGCCTCGTCCCTCCACCGGGCGGCGTGGCCGTCGCGGCCTCGTCGGGCGGCCCGCCAGAGCGCGGTCAGATCGTCACCGACCCCGGCCGGCGGACGCTCGGACAGCAGTGCCACCACCTCGGCGGCCGACCGGGCGCCGACCCGCGCGGCGCCGTCCAGCAGGGCCCGGGCCAGCCGGGGGTGCGCGCCGACCCGGGCCAGGCGCCGTCCCCGCGAGGTCGCCCGGCCGCCGGAGTCGACCGCGCCGATCGCGTGCAGGGTGTCCCTGGCCGCTCGCATGGCGCCTGCGGGCGGAGCGTCGAGCAGGGCCAGCCCGGTCGCGTCCGGGTCGCCCCAGCACGCCGCGTGGAGAGCGAAGCCGGTCAGGTCGGCCAGCGCGATCTCCGGCTGTGGCCGCTCCGGCAGCCGCGCGTGCTCGGCCTCGCTCCAGCAGCGGTAGACCGCGCCCGGGGCCTCGCGACCGGCCCGGCCCGCGCGCTGCTCCGCCGACGCGCGCGACGCCCGTACGGTCGTGAGGGCGCTCAGCCCGCGGGCGTGGTCGGTGCGCGG
>NZ_JABVEB010000223.1 GCF_014323665.1 Actinomadura sp. HBU206391
TGATCGTGGATGGCTACAACGTCACCAAGACCGGATACGGCGACCTGCCACTCGCCGACCAGCGGAGCCGCCTGCTGTCCGGCCTCGGCGGGCTGGCCGCCCAGACGCGCGCCGAGGTCACCTGCGTCTTCGACGGGGCGGAGCTGGACGCACCCGTGGCGATCGCCGCTCCCCGGGGCGTACGGGTGCTGTTCAGCCACCCCGGCCAGACCGCCGACGAGCTCATCGGGCGGCTCGTGCGTGCGGAACCTGAGGGCCGTCCGATCGTCGTCGTCTCCTCCGACCGCGAGGTCGCCGACGCCGCACGCCGCGCACAGGCCAGGCCGGCGCCCTCGACCCTGCTGCTGCGCCGCCTGGGCAGGGCCTGACCGCAGGCGCCCGTACCGGCCCGGCGGGCCTCCTGGCGCCCTCCCGCATGGTTTTGTCGGTCCGCCGTCCTAGCGTCGCTCTCGGAGTCGGAGAGATCGCTGCGACGGAGGAGGATCCGTGCTGATCGAATGCGACAACTGTGAGGTTCGTGCCACGGGCTGCGGCCAGTGCGTGGTGACGGCGCTGCTCGGCGTTCCCGCGGGGGCCGGGATCGACATCGGCGACGATGAGCTCCGGGCGCTGGACGTTCTCGCGGACGTCGGCATGGTGCCTCCGTTGCGGCTGAGCGTCCCGGAAGTGCGCGCCTCGTGAGCAGCTATGTGCACTATGTGGCCAAAGAGCCGTGAAATGCCACAAGTCAGGCTGAACCGGTTGTGACTGGTGTGACCCTTCACTAAGGTCGTCCGCTGTAGTAAGTGGACAGAGCTGAGTAGAGGAGGCGTGCCGCAACCGTGGCTAATGAAAGTCCGCGCCGAATGCGGACCGTGGCGTGTCTCGCGCTCGCGGCGGTGCTGGCGATGCCGGCCGGTACGGCCTATGCGGAGCCCCGGCCTTCGCTGTCCCAGGCGAAGAATCAGCTCGACAAGCTGAACAAGCAGGTCGATCAGCTGGTCGAGAAGTACAACCAGGTCAACGAGGACCTGAAGGCGGCCAGGAAGAAGTACTCGGTCAGCCGAGCGGCCGCCAGCAGGGAGCAGGCGACCTTCGAGGAGATGCGCCAGAAGGTCGCCGAGATGGCCGCGACGGCCTACAAGTCCGGCGACACAGGAGATGTCACCGGGTTCCTGGCGACCAACAACCCCCAGGCCGTGCTCGACCAGGCCGCGGTCTTCACGCACCTGTCCGAGAACCGCAGTTCGCAGCTCAGCCAGTTCCTGGCCGCGGCCCAGCGGATGCAGCGGGAGCAGGCCCAGGCCAAGAGCGCCTACGACCAGGTCGCCAAGAAGGCCAAGCAACTGCGTGAGCAGAAGCAGACGGTCGAGAAATCGATCACGAAGCAGCGCAGCCTGGTCGTTCGTCTCGGCGGCGCGGCGCAGTCGCCCAGCGGGCGCACCGGGGGGACCTACACGGGTCCCGCCACGGGCTCGGCCCGCGCGGCCCTGCAGTACGCCTACGCCCAGCTGGGCAAGCCGTACCAGTACGGGGCGGCGGGACCCAACACGTTCGACTGCTCCGGGCTCACGATGATGGCCTGGCGGGCCGGCGGGGTGAGCCTGCCCCGCACGACGTACACGCAGTACAGCGCCAGCAGGCGGGTCGCCTTCGACGATCTTCAGCCGGGCGATCTCGTCTTCTTCAGCGGCAACAGCCACATGGGGATCAGCATCGGCAACGGCCAGATGATCCACGCGCCGCGCACGGGTAAGAACGTCGAGATCGTCAGCATCTCGTCGGGCTACTACCGGCAGAACTTCTACGGCGGAGGGCGGCCCTAACACCCCCTGGAACCACGCTGACTCCTGCCTGACCACGTAACGGGCCTGGTTTGACCAGGCCCGTTACTTTTTTTATGCCTCTATTGCCATCCATGGGTTGTTTGGTACTGTATGTCCACTTACGGCGCCCCCCATGCGTCGTCGATCCACCCGGCCGACCCGGCAGACCGTGAGCACGCGGGACGCGTGCACAGCGCACTGGAGCACGATCACGGCAGCCTCGATATCGGGGTCGTCCGGTCCAATCACACATTCGCGTCGTCTCGATCATGCCCAGGATCATGTAGGTCCTGCGGGCGGGCCCGGCCCGTCCGGATCGGAACGGCACACGCCGAGTCCGCTTCGTGCGGAGCCGGGGACCCAAACCCCCGCAGGTCAGGACCCTCTCGCACCTCATGACCATGGTGCGGCGTGTGGTGCTGTGCCCGCGCGGACCCCGGGGTGAATCGGCGCGCCTCCCCCGAGTACGTGGCGCGCTGTAGGGCGCCTTCCACGCCCGAACCCGTCAGCTAACCCGGTAGGCGTCTGGAAGAAGGAGATCGAACCTTGTCCGACGCAGACGACCGCGTCCCGGCGGGCCGGCGAGTCAGACTCGCCGGTTGCCTCATCACCGCGGCCGCGGTGCTCGTCCCTGTGGCGGGAGCCTTTCAACCGGCTCAGGCGAGCGCACAACCCTCGGTCAGCCCCGTGGGAGCCCCCCAACAGATCCAGGTCACCACACCAGGCGTCGGGCTCACGCCCGACAAGGACAAGGCCACCTGGGCCCAGCGGCAACTGATCGGCATCGCCGCCGTTGCCAACGCCAAAAAGAAGATCGGTTCACCCTATGTCTGGGGCGCCACCGGTCCGAACACCTTCGACTGCTCAGGTCTGGTCCAGTGGGCCTACAAGAAGGCCGGCGTCAAGATTCCGCGCGTGACGTACGCGCAGTACAACAAGATCGACGAAAAGATCACCTGGAAGAACCTCGCCGTCGGGGATCTCGTCTTCTTCAACGCCAAGGGTCACGTCGGGATCGTCTCCAAGCGCCAGGGCGCCAAGCTCTGGATGATCCACGCTCCGTACACCGGCTCGTACGTCAAGCAGGTCAAGTTGGACGGCTACCGCCGGCAGACCTTCGCGGGCGCCGTCCGCCCGTTCTGACCTACCGCCGCCATCGCGCGCGGCCATCGATCCTTCACCTCAACTTCAGCAAGTTCATCAGGTACTGACCGCATCGGGACGCCCCGGACCTGGGGCGTCCCCCGCCGAATCCGCGACAACGCGGAACCGGGGACCCAATCGCGGTGTTCCAGGGCGATCTCTGGAACACCGCCGGGGTGAATCGGTGGTACCCGCCCACGTATCCGGGCGGGCCACCGTAGGGCACCTTCCACGCCCGAACCCGACAGCTAACCCGGTAGGCGGCATGGAAGGTAAGGAGCACCACACCGCATGTCCGGGAAACATCGAATCACCGCACCGGTGCCCCGCTTCGCCGGCACCCTGGCCGCCGGCCTCGCGCTGGCCGCGGGCCTGGCCGCCGCCACCCATCCGGGCGAGTCCAGCGCCGCCGCCTTCGAGCCTCAGCTGGCCTCCACCTCCATCACGGGGGCCGACATCGTGTCGGCCATGTCGAGGGCCGACGCCCTCGGCTCCAGGATCGCCTCGAGCACGTTCAAGTCGCTGACCGAGCCGAAGACCGGGGCCCAGGCCGGCACCGCGGTCGGCTCGGCCGATGGCACCTCGCCGCACGGCCCGGTCACCGCGCAGGACGTCATCTCGCTCGCCAAGAAGCAGGTGGGGGTCAGCGAGACCGACGGCTACGGCGGTGGAACCAAGTACCAGAAGTGGTACGCCGGTTCTGAACGAGCGAAGCAGACCGTGGAGCGGGACGGCGGCTCCGTCGATGCCTACCTGGACGCGGCCTGGTGCTCCATGTTCATCTCGTGGCTGGGCCACAAGCTGAATTTCAGCGATCAGATGGGCTCCGACGCCTGGACGATCGCGCACGCCCAGTGGTTCAAGGACCGCGGCCGCTGGGGCCACAAGCCCAAGGCGGGCGCCGTGGTCTTCTTCTCCTGGAGCGGCTCGGGCAGCATCGACGACATCGATCATGTCGGACTGGTGGTCAAGAACCTCGGCGGCGGCCGGATCAAGACCATCGAGGGCAACACCAACGACGCCGTCACCAAGCAGGTTCGCTCGACGGACATGGTCGTCGGCTACGGCTACCCGGACTACGCCAAGTAAAGGCCACGTCCCGGCGGCGCCGTTCGCCCGGACATGCCCGCGGGACCAATAGGATCGCGCGCATGGAGCCCGAATCTCCGGGACCGCCGTTCACGATCACGCGTCTCCGCAAGTCCCGATCGCCGCGGCTCTTCGCCGCGGCGATCGGCGTCGCGGTGGCCGTGAACCTCGTGTCCGGTGTCGGCTATGTCGCGACGGCACAGGGGCGAGATCCCTCGGCCGAGGGCGCGACGGCGGCGCTCCGGCCGGCCCTGCCGGACTCGAGGGACGTGGACGCGGTGCTGGCCGGACGGGCCCGCGCGGTCCGCGACCGCGATCGGCAGGCCTTCCTCGCCACCGTCGCCTCGGCGCCTGCGGCCTTCCAGGCCGACCAGACCCGGCTCTTCACCAATCTCACGGCCCTGCCGCTCAGCGGCTGGCGCCAGCAACTCGAGACGGCGGAGCCGCTCGTCACCGGACCGGACGGCACCACCACGCTGCGGATCACGCTCCGTTACCGGCTGCGCGGGTTCGACCGGGCCGAGGTCGCCCATACGCAGTACCTCACCTTCGGCCGGCGGCCGGACGCCGGCTGGGTGATCGTCGGCGACGGCGCCTCTCGCGGCCTGCGCGACGACGCGGAGATCTGGGACGCCGGACGGCTGACGGTCGTACGAGGCCGCCACAGTCTGGTCATCGGCAACCAGCCGGCCGGCGCGCGGAGGAACGGGCCGAAGACCACACTGCGCGCCATCGCACGGCGGCTCGACGCCGCGGTGCCCATCGTCACCGGCGTCGTCGGCACACGCTGGGACCGCCGGGTCGTGGCGCTCGTTCCCGCCGACCGCGCGGAGGCCGAGGGACTCGTCGGCGGCCGGCAGGACCTGACCCGGATCGCGGCTCTGGCCACCGTCTCACAGGGCGGCACGACGCGATCTCCCGGTGAGGACCGCATCGTCATCTCGCCGGAAACGTTCGGCAGGCTCAGCGAGCGGGGTCGCCGGGTGGTCCTCACCCACGAACTCACCCACGTCGCCACGGGCGGCGCGCGCGACGGTCGTACGCCGATGTGGCTGATCGAGGGCCTGGCCGACTACGTCGGGTACAAGAACGCCCGGTTCAGCGTGCGTTCGGCCGCGCGGGAACTGCGCGATGAGGTGATCAAGGGACGGCTGCCGGCCGCGCTGCCCGATCGCACCGACTTCGGCAGTTCGTCCGACCGGCTCCCGCAGGCCTACGAGGAGGCCTGGCTGGCCTGCCGCATGGTGGCCGAGCGGTACGGCGAAGCCACCCTCTTGCGGCTCTACCGCGCGGCGGGCCGGCGGGGCGACGCCGCGTTCAAGGAGATTCTGGACGTGCCCCCGGCCGAGTTCGTGGCGATGTGGCGTGACTACCTCAGGAAGGAACTGGCGTGAGCGACGGTTCGCAGGCCGCCCGTGACGGCGGAACCGGCGCGGCCCCGGCCGGAGATCGCCGGCAGCGGCCGCCGGCGTCCGAGGACGCCCCGGCGGCCGATGGCGGGGCCGTGACCGGCGGCGCCTCGGCGACCGGCGGGACCGGTCGTTCGGCGGCGAGCGCAGGGGCCGACCGAAGACCGAGGATCGCCGCTGCGGGCGCGGCCGCGGGCCTGGTCGCCGCACTCGCCTTGACCCTTGCCCTAACGACGCCCTGGCGGCCGCTCGGCGGGCCGGTTCCCGGCGGCGCGGTCGCCCCGAACGCCACCCGCGACTTCACGACCGCCCAGATCGACCGGGCCGCCGCCTTCGATGGGGCGATCAGCGTTCCGGCCTACCTGAGCCTGGCTCTGACTCTCCTCGCCGTCCTGGTGCTCGGCCTGACCCCACTCGGGGCCCGGCTGCTCGGCGTCGTCACCCGCCCGGCACGCCGGTGGTGGCCTCTTCAGATCATCGCGGCGGCGGTCACGCTGACGGCGGTGCTGCGGATCGTGACGCTGCCGTTCCGCGTCTGGGCCGAGACGATATCGCGCCGGCACGGGCTCTCCACCCAGGACTGGGGCGGCTGGACGGTGGATCAGCTGAAGGGGTTCATGGTCGGTGTCGTGCTGTGGGTGGTGGTGCTCACACTGCTGCACGTACTGGTGCGGCGGTTCCCCCGGTACTGGTGGGCCGGCGCGGCCGCCGGTGCCGCCGCCCTGGTGGTCGCCCTGTCGTTCACGTATCCGCTCGTGGTCGAACCGCTGTTCAACTCGTTCAGGCCCATGCCCGCCGGGCCGATGCGCACGGAGTTGTTGCGACTGGCCGCCACAGACCACGTGCCGGTCAAGGACGTCCTGATCGCCGACGCGTCAAGGCGTACCAGTGCGCTGAACGCCTACGTATCCGGATTCGGCTCGACCCGCCGCGTCGTCGTCTACGACACGCTGCTGAAGTCGGGCCGGCCCGATGAGATCAAGCTGATCGTCGCGCACGAGCTCGGCCACGCCAAACGCGGCGACGTGCTGTACGGCACGCTCATGGGAGCGCTAGGGGTTGCCTCGGGCGTCTGCGTCCTCTACCTGCTGATGACCTCACGGCGGCTGCAGGAGCGCGCCGGCGTCGCGCCCTCTGCGCGGCCGGCGGCCCCGGCCGCCGGTCCGCCCGCGCCGGCCCTGCCCGCCGTGGCCGACCCTCGATCCCTCGCGCTCGTGCTGGCGATGGTCACCGTGCTGCTCCAGCTCGGCGGCCCGGTGCAGAACCTCGTGAGCCGTCGCATCGAGGCCCGCGCCGACGCACATGCCCTCGACCTCACCGGCGACGCCGCCACGTTCACCCGCATGCAGCGCGCGCTGTCGGTGCGCAACCTCTCCGATCTGCGTCCGAACCCGCTCGAGTACGCCCTGTGGTCCACCCACCCGAGTGGTCCGGAGCGGATCGCGATGGCCCGGAACTGGGCCCGGCTGCACGGCAGGCCCGATCCACCGCCTCTCACCGGGCGATGAGGGTCCTCCGCAACGCACCCGGCCGGCCATGCCGGGCCGACCGGTGCGGTGTGGCCGCGGGTCCGCTCATACCCGCGCCCGCGATGCAGCGGCTCGCGGGCGCTTCGGGGCCCGGCCGATCCGCCGGTCAGCGGCTCGGTGACGGACCCGCCGGACGGGCGGGTGCGCTGCCGCCCGGCGTGCCGGGCGGCGTGCGGCTGGTCGGCGTGCCCGGTGCAGGAGAGCCCGGCGTGCCGGTCCCCGGCGTACGACCGGCGGGTGCGCCCGGCGTGCCGGTCGAGCTCGGCGTACGGCCCGGTGTGACCGAGGTCGGCGGGCTGGCCGTTCCGCTCCCCCTGCTCGGCCCTGGCCGGGCGGACGGCGTGGGCGCCGGTGCGGGCGGGGCGGCGATCGGATCGGTCGTCACCGGCCGTTTCAGTGCGCTGCCCTTCACCCAGTCCGGCCAGGCCAGCTGCCAGTAGCCCCAGCCGTTGTCGGGCTCCAGCTCCCGGCTCGACCCTGTGATCTTGAACGGGTCGCCGCGATAGCTGAAGTTGAAGAACCAGATGGCGTTGGAGGGGCTCATGTTGACGCAGCCGTGGCTGACGTTGCTGTTGCCCTGGGAGCCAACCGACCACGGAGCGCTGTGCGCATACTCGCCGCTGTTGGAGATCCGGACCGCCCAGTAGACCATCTGGCTGTAGTAGTCGGGGCACCCCGGCCCGCATCCGAGCGTCGAGGAGTCCATGAGGACGGCCTGTGCCTTGTCCATGGTCAGGTGGTTGCCGTTGGTGGTGGTGTACTTGCGGACACCGCCCCGGCCCATGCTGATGGGGATGGTCCGCACCGGCACGCCGTTCTTCTTGACCACCATCTGGTGGTCGTCCTCGCTGGCGACGCTGGAGTGCTCGTCGCCGATCTTGAACGTCAGGGTTCGGTTCTTCGTGCCGAAGACGTTCTTGGCCGCCCGCACCCCGCTCATGTGCGCGACCAGTTCGACCTTGCTGTGCCGCGGCCAGTGCCCTTTGGTGCGGAAGACCAGGTCCTTGTCGCCGAACCAGTGCCAGGCCCCGGCGACCGGGCGGCTGGAGCGCACCTCGAGGGCCCTCTCCACCGCGTGCTTCTCACTGACGTCCCGATCGAAGTGCAGGACGATCGGCATTCCCACGCCGACCGTCTCGTGGTCGGCCGGCGCCTCGATGGTCGTGGCGATCGGATTCTCGGCCTTCTGGGTCGTGAAACTGCTCATGGCCGACTGCGTCTTGCCGTCGGTGCCCAGCGCGGTCGCGAACACGTGGTACTTCGTGCCCGGGTCGAGGGTCCACTTCGACCGCCACAGGGTGCCGTCCCCGCTCTGAACGCCCTGAACCTTGTTGCCCTTGGTGACGACCGAGACGTCCTGCAGCGTGCCGTTCGCGACCCGCACCATGATGGCGCCATCGGGGCTGATCCTGGCCGTGCCGTTCCCCGGCGTGATGGTCAGCTTGGCGATCGGAGGGGCCTTGCGCTTCTGGTCGTCACCGATCGAACAGGCCGCTCCGGCCAGAACCAGTGTCATGGCCAGTGCCGTTCCCACCGCCCACCGTCCGCAGTGCCGATGGTTCACCGGCATGGTGGCGCCGAGCTTCACCTCAAACCCCCCGTTTCCGCTCGCCGCGCGCTGCCCGTGCAAAGACCGGCGCTCATACCGGCGACAGTGTCCC
>NZ_JABVEB010000224.1 GCF_014323665.1 Actinomadura sp. HBU206391
GAAGGCGGCCGATGCGCGCCGGCCGCCACGACATGCGGTCGGCGACGCCGGCCCAGTCCAGCAGCCCCGTGTCGACCATCGCCTCCTGCACGACCGGCAGGGCGGTCTCCAGGCCGATCATCCCCATCGACGCGGCGGCCCACTCGGTCTCCTTGGCCTCGATCGGGTGCGGTGCGTGATCGGTGGCGATGCAGTCGATGGTGCCGTCGGCCAGCGCCCGGCGCAGCGCCGCCACGTCCTCGTCCGTCCGCAGGGGCGGGTTGACCTTGAAGATCGGATCGTAGGAACGCGCGCGGTCGTCGGTGAGGAGCAGGTGGTGCGGAGTCACCTCGGCGGTGACCTGCCAGCCCTTGGTCTTGGCCCAGCGGATGATCTCGACCGAACCGGCCGTGGAGACGTGGCACACGTGCAGCCGGGAGCCGACGTGGGCGGCGAGCAGGCAGTCGCGGGCGATGATCGCCTCCTCGGCCACCGCCGGCCAGCCGCGCAGGCCGAGCTGGGCCGACATCACGCCCTCGTTCATCTGCGCGCCCTCGGTCAGGCGCGGCTCCTGGGCGTGCTGCGCGACCACCCCGTCGAAGGCCTTCACGTACTCCAGCGCACGGCGCATCAGCACCGCGTCCGACACGCAGTTGCCGTCGTCGGAGAAGACCCGGACCCGCGCGGCCGAGTCGGCCATCGCGCCCAGCTCGGCGAGCTGCGTGCCCTCGATGCCGCGCGTGACGGCGCCGACCGGATGGACGTCGCAGTGGCCGGCCTCGCGGCCCAGCCGCCACACCTGCTCGACCACCCCGGCGGTGTCGGCCACCGGCTCGGTGTTGGCCATCGCGTGCACGGCCGTGTAGCCGCCAAGGGCCGCGGCCAGGGTGCCGCTCTCGACCGTCTCGGCGTCCTCGCGGCCCGGTTCGCGCAGATGGGTGTGCAGGTCGACCAGGCCGGGCAGCGCGATGAGGCCGTCGGCGTCGATCATCTCGGCGCCCGCCGGGTCGATGCCCGATCCGACCTCGGCGATGACGCCGTCGCGGATCAGCAGATCCCCGGGTGTACCACCGAGGATCCGCACCCCTTTCAGCACGTAGGTCGGCATCAGGCGTCCCTCTCCGTGGTCGCGGCACTCGGAACCGGGCCCGACACGGAACCCGGAACGGTGGCGGCGCTGCCGATTGCCGGTTCGGAGCCGCCGAGCAGCAGGTAGAGAACGGCCATGCGCACGGTCACGCCGTTGGCGACCTGCTCGACGATGGTGGACCGCTGCGAGTCGGCCACCTCGGCCGCGATCTCGATGCCGCGGTTCATCGGGCCGGGGTGCATGACGATGGAGTCCTCGGGCATCCGTGCCATGCGTTCGCCGTTCAGCCCGTACCGGCGGCTGTACTCGCGCACCGTCGGGAAGTAGGCGGCGTTCATGCGTTCCTGCTGAACGCGCAGCATCATGACGACGTCGCTCTTGGGGATCACGGCGTCCAGGTCGTACGACACCTCGCACGGCCAGGCGTCGACGGCCACAGGCACCAGGGTCGGGGGCGCCACGACGGTCACCTCGGCGCCCAGGGTGTGCAGCAGGAGCACGTTCGAGCGGGCCACCCGGCTGTGCAGGATGTCGCCGACGATGCTGACCCTGCGGCCCTCGAGGTTGCCGAGGCGGCGGCGCATGGAGAAGGCGTCGAGCAGCGCCTGCGTCGGGTGCTCGTGGGTGCCGTCACCGGCGTTGAGGACGCTGCCGTGCACCCAGTTGGCGAGCCGGTGGGGAGCGCCTGAGGCGTTGTGCCTGACGACCACCCCATCGGCGCCCATGGCCTCGAGCGTGAGGGCGGTGTCCTTGAGACTCTCTCCCTTGGAGACGCTGGAGCCCTTGGCGGAGAAGTTGATCACGTCCGCGGACAGCCGTTTGGCCGCCGCCTCGAACGAGATGCGGGTGCGGGTCGAGTCCTCGAAGAAGAGGTTGACGACGGTCCGGCCACGCAGCGTGGGCAGCTTCTTGATCGAACGGCCGGCGACCTGGGCGAGCTCCTCGGCGGTGTCGAGGATGAGCAGAGCGTCATCCTTGTCGAGGTCCGCGGCCGAGAGGAGATGGCGCTTCATTTGACCTCCGTACGCACGCCGCCGCCGTGCCGCGGCCCGATGCCGGTGGCCGGGGCCAGCAGGACGGCGTCCCGCCCGTCGACCTCGGCGAGCAGCACCTTGACGTTCTCGCGGATCGAGGTGGGCAGGTTCTTGCCCACGTAGTCGGCTCTGATCGGCAGCTCGCGGTGACCGCGATCGACCAGGATCGCCAGTTGCACCGCGCGGGGGCGGCCGAGATCGCTCAGCGCGTCGAGGGCGGCGCGGACGGTACGGCCGGAGAACAGCACGTCGTCGACGAGCACGACCACGCGGCCGTCGATCCCTCCGGCGGGTAGCTCGGTCCTGCCGAGCGCGCGGGCGGGTTTCAGCCGGAGATCGTCGCGGTACATCGTGACGTCGAGAGAGCCGCACGGGACGGGCGTGCCCTCGACCTCCCCGATGCGCTCGGCCAGCCGGCGGGCGAGCGTCACGCCGCGGGTCTGGACGCCGAGCAGGACGACGTCCGCGCCGCCCTTGGTGCGCTCGAGGATCTCATGTGCGATGCGGGTGAGCGCGCGTCGTATGTCGGGGGCCTCGAGGACGGACTTGTGCCCGTGCCCTCCGTCGCCCGGCACGTCGCCGGGCGCATGGCCCGTCTCTGCCGGCTGCGGGGCAGCATTCACCACAGGAACTCCTTTCCCGCCTCACGGGACGGGTCTTAAAGGACGTCGGTCCCCTCACGGTAGCAGCCTCGCGCCTTTGCCCCGCACGCGGAGTGATGGGAGTCTTGGCAGGTGAGAGGGGTCACATCGGGTTCCTCCGGCGGGCCCGCGCGCGATCGCCGGAGCCCTTGCGCTGCGGGCCCGGGACTCGTCTGGCCGGGTGCGGACCCTCGCGACCGCCCTCGACCGGTTCGATCACTTTTTTCCAATCGGCTTGACCTATGAGCGTCACCGTTTTACCGTCACTGTCCGTAACCATCCCAGGAGATGGATCCCCCGGCAGGACCGGCCGCTGCTCCCAAGGCGCACGCCTCCCGGGGAGGCCGGAGTGGTGGAACACTCCCTGGTCCGCTTCCTGGGGCCCGACAACGACGACAAAGTGAGCCTGGGGGGCCGCAAAGATGCCGTCTGAATACGCAAAGGCTCTCGGCGCGAGGCTTCGCGCCATTCGCACCCAGCAGGGGTTGTCCCTGCACGGTGTGGAGGAGAAGTCCCGTGGCCGCTGGAAGGCAGTCGTCGTGGGTTCGTACGAGCGGGGCGACCGCGCCGTCACCGTTCAGAAGCTGGCCGAGCTCGCCGAGTTCTACGGCGTGCCGGTATCCGAGTTGTTGCCCGGCGGCGCCTCGCCGAGCCCGCTCGGCCCAACGCCGAAGCTCGTCATCGATCTCGAGCGACTGCAGCAGCTTCCGAAGGACAAGGCCGGTCCACTCGCCCGCTACGCCGCGACGATTCAAAGCCAGCGGGGCGACTACAACGGAAAGGTACTGTCCATTCGGCAGGAAGACCTTCGGTCGCTTGCCGTGATCTATGACAAGTCCCCGGCCGAACTGACCGAGGAACTGATCAACTGGGGAATTCTCGACGCCGAGGCACGCCGCGCCGTCGAATCTCTCTGACCGGCGATCACCGCCGAGCCGTGGTCTTGCGGTCGCGCCTTTCGGAGGCGACCGCAGGCCCACGGCCCGCAAGCCTGCCGGAGGCCCAGGGCGTGAGCCGCCCGCCGGCGACCTCCCGGTTCCAGGGTGGTAGCGGCAGGCCCAGGGTCAACGGCAACTGGTTACCCTCGTGCGGCGCCCGCACGATGGACACATGACTAGATATGCCAACAAGACCGCACTGATCACCGGCGGTGCCAGTGGCATCAGCCTGGCGACCGCACGACGCTTCCTCGGCGAAGGCGCACGCGTCGCCCTCGCCGGGCCCGACCGGGCGCCGCTCGACCAGGCGGCGGCCGACCTGGGCGCCGAGGACCGCGTGCTGGCGGTCCGCGCCGACTGCACGCGCCTCACCGACCTCGATGAGCTGATCCGCCGGATCGACGAACGTTTCGGCCGGCTGGACATCGTCTTCACCAATTCCGGCGGCGGCGGCTTCAAACGGAGCTACGAGATCACCGAGGACGAGTTCGACCACATGGTCGACGTCAGTTTCAAGGGCGTGTTCTTCACGATCCAGAAGGCTCTCCCCCTCATCCGCGGGGGCACGGTCGTGATCAACGCCTCCTCGGCGCTCTACCGGGGCCTTCACCTCAGTCCACTGCACTCGGCCACCACGGCCGCGGTGCGCAGCCTGGCAAAGACCCTGGCCGTCGATCTCGCCGATCACGGCATCAGGGTCAACTCCGTCAGTCCCGGATTCATCGACGCCGCGGTCCGCCCTGTCGACACGCCCACCGTAGAGGATGTGGCGATCGCCGACGCGGTCGCCTTCCTCGCGTCCGCCGAGGCCTCGCACATCACCGGTCAGGATCTGGTCGTCGACGGCGGGCTGATCGGCGCCACGGCCGCGTGACCGCGCGAAGGCGGTCGGCCGAGGCGCGGCCGCGGCCGTCCGCAGAGGACGAGCAGCCGAAGGAAGGTGAAACACCATGTGCTCGCACTGTCCCTCATGTCCGACGTCGACCGCTCGCGGCCGGACGGCCGCCCGTGTCGTCGCCTTCCATCCCGAACAGGGCTGGAGCCTGCTGTGCAACGGCGTCATCGTCTTCGACGACGCCGGCGAGCTGCTCCCCGACGGTCGCGTCGTCGACCACCGGGCCGACCTGATGGCGATCGCCGCCTGAGACGCGCGTCAAGAAAGGGAGATCCCGAAATGCGCCAGATCCGCGTCAAGATCCCGCGGCCGGACCTACGGCACGGCGCCGACCCCGACCTGCGCACGCCTTCGGGGCGCACACTGCCGTACTGATCCGGATGAACGTCCCGCTGACGCCGAGGGTATATCGACTGACAGCGCGTTACGGACATGTCGATATACTCCGCTTCATGGCTGCTTTAAATCAGCCGATGCAGGTGCGCGGACATCGCCGCGACGAACTGCGCGACTTTCTCATGACACGGCGGGCACGGTTGTCGCCGGCGGATGTGGGGATGCCCGACGCGGGACGCCGCCGGACACCCGGGTTGCGGCGCGAAGAGGTCGCCGTTCTCGCCGGGGTCGGGCTCTCCTGGTACACCTGGCTGGAGCAGGGGCGCGAGATCAACGTCTCCGGCAGCGTGCTGGACGCCATCAGCCGGGCCTGCTGCTCGGCGAGTCGGAGCGACGGCACCTCTACCTGCTGGCCGGCCTCAACCCGCCCGAGCTGCCCGCTCCCGCGGATGTGGCGGTGACGCCCGAACTGCGGCGGGTCCTGGACGGCTGGATGCCCCGGCCCGCCTTCGTCCTCGACCGGCACTGGAACTTCGAGGTCCTGAACGACGCCGCGCGGGTGGTGTTCGGCTACGGCGAGAACGACCGCAACTGCCTGGTCACGTTCTTCACCAGCACCCGTTACCGCTCCGTGATCGGCTCCTGGGCGGAGAAGGCACCTGATCTCGTCGCCGAGTTCCGCGCCGACGCCGCGCGCTTCCCGGACGATCCGCGCTTCGAGCGCCTCGCCACGAAACTGAGCGCGGCCAGCCCCGTGTTCGCCGAGCTGTGGCGCCGTCACGACGTGCGTGACAACCCTCACGGCGTCAAGACCATCCTCAATTCCGACGTCGGGGAAATGGCCTTCGAGTTCACCGCATTGCCGCTCGCCGACCGCCCCGGCGACCGGCTGTTCCTGTTCAACCCGAAACCCGGCACCTCCACACGGGCCAATCTCAACAAGCTGATGGCCGGTCTCCGGCTCGTGGACGCGGGCTGAAGACGGAGACCGGCGCCGGTGGCCCCGCCTCAGCTGGCCCTGGAGTCGGGGAGCGGCAGCGTCGGCTGACTGGGAATGCCCAGCGTCTCCTCGACGAGCGAGACGAAGATCTCGGCGTCGTGCAGCAACTCGTCGGCCTCACGCATCGTCACCGCGCGCGGCAGCCCCGCCTCCGCGGCGGCCCGCTTGTCCGCCCCGGCGGCGAAGAACGCGGCCCATTCGCTGAGCGCGGGGTCGGCGTCCGGAAGCAGCACCCACACGCTGCGCGGACGCCCCCTGCGACGTGCGTCCAGCGGCTCGCGCGTGGCGAGCACGGCCGCCGCCGCACGCAGCGCGGCGAGATGCGCGCACACGTAACGGACGTGCGGTGAGGTCGCCTCGGCGGCGTCCGCGAGCCCCTGACGAGAGGAACGGAGCTGCGTCACCGCGGACTGGGCGACTCGGCGGGTGGGGAGTCGTCGCACGGTCGTCGATGTGGACATTGAATGCCTCCTTCCGGCCGGCGGCGCCCCTGTGTCCTGATGACACGGAGGCCCACCACGGCGCCGATCCCGCGGCCCGCCGAGGGGGGTCGGGCGAAGAGCTTCCCCTCACTCCGCCCGACCGGCACCCGGGTACGGTCCGCGAGTCCCGCACCACCTCGAACACAGGTTCGAGGCATATACAGTAAATCGCGCTGACCATGAATCGTCAATACGTTCGAACTCGCGTCTCCAGGCCGATCACAATCGTGATCACAAGACTGATCACAAATGGAGTCGGCCCAGGTCACCGACGCAGATTCATTAGATCAGCCGGGTACGACAAAACCGCTCCCGGTAAACACGGGAGCGGTTCCGAGAGGCGCCGTCGCCGGGGCGCGCCGAGAGCGGTCCGCCCCGGCGCGCCCCCCGCGTCTCAGGCTTTCCCGCGCACGTGGACGGGAACGCCGGTGCCGACGAGCGTCTGAAAGACGTCGGCGGTGTGCATGGGCACCCGCACGCAACCGTGCGAGACCGGCGTGAGCGGCACGGACGGATAACCGTGCACCGCGATGCCCCCGTTGAAGTACACCGGCTTGTAGAGGCTGCCGAGCGGGCCCTTGTCCCAGCCTGCGACCCGGCGGCCGGTGTTGAAGTCACCGGTCGGGGTGACGGCGTACCGGCATCGCTGCGTGGTCGCGCCCGGGTCGGTCGTGCAGAACTTGTAGCCGCCGCCAGAGGAGGTGTGCGAGATCAGCGCCAGTTCACCGTCGCGGTAGACGTAGAGCAGCTGCCGGCCCAGGTCGATCTCGACCCGCTCGTCCTTCCCGCCGCGCACCAGCGGCGTGGGCGTTCTGGGCGCGTCGAGCGCCTTCCACACCGACTCGCCCACGGTGCCGTTGGGCTTGAGGCGGTTGACCTTCTGGAAGGCGAACAGGGCGAGTTGCGTGGTCTGCCCGTACTTCCCGTCGGCCGCCCCCGGGTCGTAGTGCAACCCCCGCAGTTTCTCCTGCAGCGCCTTGACGTCATCGTTGTGCGCGCCGAACCGGAGGGTCGGCCGCCGCGTGACCGGCGCCGGTTCCGGCGTGGCCGGGGCGGCCGAAGCGCCGTCCGGGGCCGCGCCGGCGGACGGGCTCACCGCGGTGGCGCTCATGATCGGCGGCGTGGGCGCCGGAGACGTGGCGCCCGGCGAGACACTTCTCCCGGCGCTCTCGGCCGTCCCGGTCTGGGCGCAGCCGACGATGAGCACCGCCCCACCCGCCAACAACACCCCTGCGAGCCTTACCCCTATGCTCATCGCCATCCCTTCAGCGCCTGGCGGCCGCGTACCCCGGGCCTCCCCTTCGGCGATCACCGTGCCGGAGGGTTTCGTTACCGTATGTTTAACTCTAAGGGGCTTTGATGCATGCAAATGCCGTGCACGTTGCCACGTTCCTGCAGGCCAGCGAGGTCGCGGGCCAGGTCAGGGAGCTGCCGGAGCCGGCCCCGACCGCGGCCGCCGCGGCGGCCCAACTGGGCTGCGAGGTGGGCGCGATCGCCAACAGCCTGATCTTCTCGGCCGACGGCGCGCCGCTGCTCGTGCTCACCAGCGGCGCGCACCGGGTCGACACCGGGAAGGTCGCCCGGATCGTGGCCGCGGACAAGGTGATGCGGGCCGCCCCGGAGTTCGTGCGAGCGGCCACCGGGCAGCCGATCGGCGGTGTCGCCCCGGTCGGGCACCCGGCGCCGCTCCGCACTCTCGTCGACATCTGGCTGGACGACCACGACGTCGTGTGGGCCGCCGCCGGGCACCCGCACACGGTCTTCCCCACGTCCTACGGCGAGCTGCTGCGCATCACCGGTGGAGGCCCTGCGGACGTGGGCGCCTGACCACGCCTCCCACCCGGGCGAGCCAGGCGTACCGGCCGGTGGGCGGCGTGCCCCCATGTCGGCGTGGCCGATGACGGACACTCGGCCACCGCCCCCGGCATGCCATCCGTACAGACAGTCACCGGCGGCCCGTGATACACACGTGAATCGGGAGGACCGGCGGCCGGGCGGTCGAGACGGCTCCGAACGCTCGGAACTCCCGTCGATCCCCGTCAGGCGACCTCCGGAGCAGCGATGGGCGGGAACGGCGGCATGCGGGCCGTGGCACGGCGCGACCCGAACTTCCGCGGCATCGACCCGGACGCGCTCGGCGAGCTCATCAAGCAGGTC
>NZ_JABVEB010000225.1 GCF_014323665.1 Actinomadura sp. HBU206391
CGCCCCGCAGGTCGGCCCATGGGCGTGGCGACTCTGGCGTACGACCGTCGATCTGGGCGAAGGCGAAAGCGTGATAACCGCGTGCCGGGTTCACGTGACCTGCCCTACCTGACCCGTGCCGCCCACACGTCCCTTAACGTGTGCACGATCGACCGATCGTGAATCGGAGAGGGTCCATGGAACCGATCCAGGCGCTGGAGACCTCGCTGAGCTACCTGACGGAATGCCTGGTCATCGCCTACGAGCTGTCGTCGCGACGCGGGGCCTTCACGCTGGTCGTGGACTATCCGATGAGGTCGCCGGGGAGCATGCGGGAGTTCGCCGCCTTCGTCTTCGATGACGCGCGGGTCGAACGCCTCCACCGCGACGGCCGGACCTCTGAACGCCTGCACGGCGAATGCCGCTCGACCTGGGGCGGCGCGGTCATCCAGACGGTCAGGCAGTTCACCCAGTACGGTCGTGGCCGCGTTGAGCTCTGGTACTCACTGGACGCCGGGATCCAGGTCACCTACGGCACGCTCCGCGGGTTCACCCGGGCGTCAACGGCTCAGCAGGTCGGCGGCTCATGGGTCTACCGAGATCTCCGCTCCGGCGAGGAGTTCGATTTCGACCATCCGTTCCCCTCGCTGATGGAGCCTCCGCGACCGTAGCCCGGTACCGGGTCTTACCGGAATCGGCGGATCGGTGTGGTCGACAGTTCTTTGGCGCGTTGCAGGCTCCAGCAGTTCCTTGGGATGGTCGCCCGTCGGAAGTGAACGTGGTTCCTGTGGGAGCCACGCCCTACGACCCGGCAACAGGCTCCGAGCCTTCCTCATCGGCTTGGTCGGTGGTGAATCCGGTCCGTACATGGGCTTCGACACGGAGCATGAGATCGAAGAGCGTCCGCGCCTCTTCATCGGTGAGGCACTGGAACCATTCGAGCACCAACTGCTGGTCTGACCACGACCGCTGCCGCCAGTACTCATGGCTCTGGTTCGTCGTCTGCAGCCGGCGGACGCGTGCGTCCTTTTCGTCCGGACCGATGCGCAGCATTCCTTTGCGCTCCAGGGCATCGGCTATCTGCCGGGCGTTCTGGTGACTTGTGCCGAGTGCCGCGGCGGCCTGGGACAGCGAGGGTACCCCGATCGCGTCCACGACCGTGATGAGGGCGGCCTGCTGGGTGGTGAGGCCGTCGGGCCGTAGCCGCTGATCCATCAAGGTGCGCAGCTCCTGCGCCAGCACGATGATGAGGCGGAAGATCCGGACGCGGGTCGCCGCGTCGCCGCCGAGTCGTTCGGCTTCGTCCTCGGACAGCCCGAGTGCTTCCCAGGGGAGACTGGTTGACATAGGTAACATGTTACCTAAACTGGCATCGAGGTGATGTCGTGATCTGTCTTCTGCCGAACTGCTGCTTCCTGTCGGAGACCTCGCGCATGCTCGAGGTCTATCGGGCTCTGCGCGCGCGTGGTGCCGAGGTCCGGGTCGCCACTCACGGTGGCCCCTATGCGCGGGTGCTGACCGATGCGAGAGTCGCCTACGACCTGATCGGCGAGGGGATGGGCCCGGAACGCTGTGCTTCGTTCGTGCGGTCGGTACCCGGAATCGGCTCGCCGGACCAGAGCATGTGGGCATACGAGGAGATGCGCGACTACGTCCAGGCGGAGGTCGCCTACTTCCGCACTCATGGCGTCCGGGCCGCCGTCACCGGCTGGACGCTGACCGCGCTGCTGTCGACCCGCGTTGCCGGGATCCCGCTCGTCACCGAACACGCGGGCTCCTTTCTTCCGCCCGTCTTCGAGCGCGGTCTGCTGCCGGCGCCCAGCCGGCCCGTCGGTCTGCCGCTCGAGCGCTGGCTGCCCCGGCCGGTTCGGCGCTGGATGGTCAACAAAGGCGCAGCCGGGCTCACGCTCTATACCGGGGACTTCAACCGCCTCGCCCATGAGCTCGGCGTCGAGGGCGTCCCGAGCTTCCCGGCGCTGTTGCTCGGCGACCTCACACTCGTAACCGACATCCCCGAGGTGCTCGGGGTCTCCCAAGACGACGTCGATTCCTGGACGCCACGCGACCCGAGCAGATACCGGGCCGGGACGCGATTGCGCTACACCGGCCCGCTGTACGCACGACTCCCGCTGCCTGTGCCGGAACGCGTGGAGAGGTTCCTCACCGGCCGAGATCCGATCGTGTACGTCGCGGTCACCTCCAGCGAGCCCGAGCTCGTCCGGCGGATCGTTGGATCGCTGACCCCACTGGACGCCCGGATTCTCGTGGCCGCGACCGTGCACGAACTCGGCGATCTCGAGAATCAGCAGGTGATGGTCGAACCTCTGCTGCCCAACCACCTGATCATGCCCCGGGTCGATCTCGCCGTCGCCGCGGGCGGCCAGGGAAGCGTCCAGACCGCGCTGGCCTCCGGAGTGCCGCTGATCGGCGTCCCGCTGCAGCCGGAACAGGATGCGAACGTCGCCTTCGCCGAGCGGGCGGGTGCCGCACGGCTCGTCCCCATAGCGGCCGCCGGGACGCGGCGAATGACAAAGATCGCAAGTGCCGTGCTGGCCGACGAACACTACCGGCACAACGCACGGCGCCTTCAGGGGTTGTTCGCCGCCGTCGACGGTGCCGGAACAGCCGCCGAGGCGGTTCTGGACCTCATCGGCGAGACCGCGGAAACGACCCCACGACCGGTGGCGCCGCGCAGCGGACAGCAATGAGGCACAGCGGACATCGATGGAGAGGAAGCGGGCCCTCGGCTAGCGGACCCGGCGGCGGAGCAGGAACACCGCCGCCATGCCCGCTCCGGACAGCGCTTGGGCGACCAGATAGGGACCGAGGGCGGGCGGCTGGCTGCTCAGGGCCAGCATGGCGGGCGCGCAGCCGAGCGCGGCCAGGTCCGCCCCGGTCAGCGCCCAGATGACCGGGCCCGTGGGCACGGCGGCGCCCAGCAAGGGGATGATCGGCATCGAATGGTCGACCGGGTGTCGCCGCGCCATCCGCAGGGCCCCGGCGGCCAGCGCGGGCGCGGCCGCCGGGCCGAACAGCCACCACGGCCCTTCTCGCAGCGCGCCCACTGCGACGAGCCCGGTCAGCGCGGCGCTGACCCAGGCGCCGCCCACCAGCGCGGGCAGCAGCGTACGGGCCGCCAGCGCGGGCCGGATGCCGACGCCGGACAGCCGCACCAGGCTCGGGTCGTCCCCGTCCCGGCGCGCGCCCGCCGTGCAGGCCGCCGCGGCGCCGAGAGCTCCGGCGGCCACTACGACCAGCGCGGCCGTGGTGAGACCACCCCCGGCGTGCGCGGCCAAGGCGGGCAGCGCGGCGCTCGCGAGCAGCAGCGCCGACCGGCCCGGACGCCGCGCCAGTCGGCGCCAGTCGGACCAGGCGAGCGCGAGCGGGCCGGGGAGCCGCGGCGGCCACGGTCGTGATCGCAGGCCGCGCCGCCGCCAGTGCTCGTCCTCGGCGATCCAGGTCAGCGCACCGGGATCCAGGAGCACCGTCGCGGTGGTCACATGCCCGGCACGCGTCGAGGCGGCCAGGATCCGGCGCGCGGGGACGCGTTCGAGCGCCGTCCACGCCCGCCGCGCGAGCACGGCGGCCGCGACGGCCGAAGCGACCGCGATGGCGGAGGCCACGTGGGCGGGCGCCCCGGCGATGGCCGCCAGCAGCGGCCGCCACGGACCGCTGCCCATCACCGCCGCGAGCACGGCCAGCACCACCACGGAGATGATCGCTGCTAGCAGCCACGAATCCCATGCCTGCGAGGCCTGCGCCAGTACCGCCGCAGCCATTCCGCCGATGGTCGCCGACATGCCCAGCACCGCCGCCGTGAGCAGCCGCAGCGTGAGCCGGTCGGGGACGCCGAGCGCGGAGAGCAGGCCCACGGCCAATGCCAGCCCGCCCAGCAGCGAGACCGCGAGCAGAATCGCCGCCGTCTTCCTGAGCACGCCGCGACGCGGAAGCGGCGAGAGCACCAGCCACGCCGCGTCGGCGGCCGAGGTGGCGACCGGACCGAACGCGCGGGCGAGCGCGAGATAACCCGCGTAGGCCAGCGCGACCAGGGCGACGCCCGCGCCCATCCTGGACGGGTCCACCTGCCGCGCGAGGCCGGGCAGCACCGTGCTCGACGCCTGGGCCAGCAGCGCCACGGCCACGACGAACCCCACCACGGCGGAATATCGATCCGACCAGGTCTTCATGCCGCCTCCAACGTCACCGTCCGGGCGCGGGTGGTCTCGGCGAGGCGCAGGTCGTGCGTCGCCATCACCACCGTGCCGCCCTCCGCCGCGTACTCGGTGAGGCTTGTCGCAAGTCGTTCCCTGAACGCCGGGTCGAGCCCGCGCTCCGGCTCGTCCAGCAGAAGCAACCGGCTCGGCCGGATCAGCGCCATGGCCAGCGACAGCCGCTGCCGCTGGCCGGTCGAGAGCGACAGCGGCGACATGTCGCCCCGCCCGGCCAGGCCGAACGTCTCCAGCGACGTACCGACCTCCATCCGGGCCGCGCCGTGCACCGCGGGCATCAGCTCCAGATGCTCGCGCACGGTCAGCCCCGGGTACCACGCCGGCTCGTCACCCACGAGGGCGACGTCGCGCCAGAACGCCGGCTCGTCCACCGGCGGCCGGTCGAAGACGCCGACCTCTCCCGACACCCCGGGCTGAAGCCCCGCCAGGCACCGCAGCAACGTCGACTTGCCCGCGCCGTTCTCCCCGACCACGGCCACGATGTCGCCTCGACCGACATGGAGCTCGACGCCGCGCAGAACCGGACCGCCGCCCAGCTCGACCCCAACATCCCGGGCCTCGACGATCAATTCGGTCACCGTCCGACCCTACGCGCCTCCTCGGCGGCTAGGACAAGAAGTGCGATCTACGATCTTCGTTATGACCGAGATCATCGACTACGGGCGGTTCGCCGAACGGCTGCGACGGGTGATGCCCCGCTGGGACGCACGCGAGCGCATGTCCGCCGAAGAGTTCGCCGAGCACCTCGCCGACACCGGTCCGCGCTGGACGCTGCTGCGCGAGTTCCAGGAGGAATGGGGGTACGAGAACCCCGGCGGCGGTCCGGTCTGGGCGCGCTGGTCCGAGGACGAGCACAAGGCATATCTGCGGCGGCTCGAGGCCGCGGCGACCGGCGAGGAGGCAGACCGTTTCGAGGGGGTCGACCTGACGCTCTCGATTCCCAAGGCGCTGGACGAATGGTGGGATCTGCCGTTCAACTCCTTCACCCACCGGCCTCGTCTCTACTGGACCAATCCGGAATGGCCGCCCACGGTGCGGCCCGGCCCCGCCCCGGGCGGCGCCGCGGACCGGCCGTCCGGCGACGACCCGTTCTCGGGCCTCGGCGACGAGCGGCGGATCTGCGTGTTCAAGGCCGAATACCAGTACTGCAACGAGTGGGGATACCTGGCCGCGGATTCCGCGCTCGCCGACCCGAAGGTGCTGGTCAGCGTCGATGACCACAGCTGGGTGACGCAGTCCCGGTCGATCTCCGAGTTCTTCCTTCAGCTCGCCGTTGATCGGCTGCCCGCGCACTACGGGTGGTCAGTGCAGATGAACGAGGCCGACCCGGAGCTCATGGAACGGGTTCGCCGCGCTTTCCCGGCGCTCGGACTGCTGCCCTGGCGGGAACTCGGCACCGAGACGGTCACCTATGGCGCGCCGGACGCGATCATTTACCACGACGTAGAGGACTTCGCGGACTTCCCGTTCGTCGTCCACGCCCGTACCCGCGCCGCGCTGGAGAATGTCGCCAGTGCGCTCGGGGTGGACTGGAGCGAGCGGATCCGTGAACCCGAGGCCGTGCTGGAGGAGAGGGCCGCAGAGGCAAAGAGACCCCGGTCGCCGTGGGCCGGGGAATCCGACCCACAGGGCCGGTGGAGCGTCGTGACGGCCTCGGATGATCCTCAGCCTGGAGCGCGCCCGTCACTCGAGCCGTCACCCGGGCCGTCGGCCGCGTCGCTCGTCGGGGAGGACCCGGGCGAGCGCACGGCCTGGGCCGTCGACGCCGGCCGCGATCTCGCCGCCGCGGGCGACGAGGGCGGCGGCTTGTGTCTGTGGCGGCTCGACAGAAGCGGGGCGGCTGCCACGCCGCCGGTGGCGGAGACCCCGGAGACCCCGGTGGCCCCGGATGATTCGGATGATTCGGATGGCGGGACACCGCATGACGCACCGATCACCGCGATCGCCTGTATCCACCTCGAAGGCTGTGGCCCGACGGTGGTGAGCGGGGACGCGAAGGGGCTGGTGCAGCTGTGGTCTCCCGACATCGAATGGGGGCCGGTCGCGATCGCGCGCCGCTCCTCGAGGACTACCGGGATCAGTGCGGCCGAGCTGATCACCGGGCCGGTCATCGCAGTTGCCTGGGCCGATGGCGTGGTACGCCTGTGGGACGTGCGTTCGGGGACCGACGTCGACGTGCCGCTCCCTTCCGATATCGAGACGCTGTTGCTGCGTCCCGACGGCACGCTGACCGTCGGTGCGACGGCCGGAACGGCCACCGTGCGGCTCCATCCGGAGGTGATCTGGCCGCAACTGGAACTGACCGTGTCCCTCAACCGGCTCGACTGGGAGTCGCTGCGTGCCGTGCACGGCCCGGCAGCGAAGGTGCCCGTCTGGATCCGCGATGCCGCGTCGGACGACGCCGGCACGGCCGAGAGCGCACTCGCCCGGCTGCGCTGGGCGCTGCACGAGGAGGGCAGGATCCATCCCGCCACCGTGAACGCCATTCCCTTCCTGGCACGGCTCGCCGCCGACCCCGGCAATCGCGTCCGCCCCGCGCTCGTGTCGCTGCTGTCGGAGATCGCACAGGCCGCACTCGACTCCACCGACCGCGACCCCGATCCAGAGCTCGGAGAGTCGTGGCCGGACATCGGACTCGCGGTGATGCTGAAATGCGTGCCGACGCTCTCGCCGCTGCGAGGCGATGCCGACAGCGCAGTCCGTGAGGCGGCCGCCGAGCTGCTCGCCGCCCTCGGCGAGGACGGCGGCGCGGGATGATCCGCGGCCCAGGGTCGCGGCCGAGGCGAGACGACCGGGCCTTCACTTAGCGTGATCGGCCGGGGCCCGTCGCCCTGATCGGACTGGGATACTGATGACCGTGACCACCCCGGGCAACGACCGGCCGACTCGACGAGGACGGCCCGGCTACGACAGGCAATCTCTGGTGCAGGTCGCGGCGAAGGTGTTCAACGATCGCGGCTACGACGGCACCAGCATGGACGACCTGTCCAAGAAGCTGGGAATCAGCAAGTCCGCCATCTACCACCACGTCTCCAGCAAGGACGAACTCCTCCAGCTGGCGGTCGACTACGCGCTCGACGGGCTCTTCGCGGCGGCGGACGAGGCCGAGGCGATGGACGGGCGTGCCATCGATCGGCTGGAACACCTCGTACGGGCCAGCGTCGCGGTCCTGGTCGACCGGCTTCCCTTCGTGACCCTGCTCCTGCGGGTACGCGGCAACACGAAGGTGGAGCGGCAGGCGCTCGCCCGCCGGCGCCAGTTCGATCACTTCGTGTCGAAGATGGTCGCTCAGGCCGCGGCCGAGGGCGACGTCCGGCCGGACGTCGATCCCGCGAACGTCAGCCGGCTGCTGTTCGGCATGATCAACTCGCTGACCGAGTGGTACCAACCGCGCGGCAGGGCGAGCGCCGCCGAGCTGGCCGACGCCGTCTGCAAGATCGCTTTCGACGGTCTGCGGCTGCAAGACGGCCGGCCGGCGGGCGATTGACACGGCGCCGCCGGCGCGATCGACACGGCGCCGCCGGGTGGGAGCGCGTCAGCGCCATCCGTGAGCGGCGGCCATTCCCTCCACCCTGTCGCCAGGGTAATATCCTGACTGAACGTACGGTCGGTAATTCGGCGACGAGGAGGGCCCGCGATGGCTCCGCTGCACAGCCGTGTCTCTGGTTCCTGGCATGTTCCGCCGGATGAGGGCGCTCCCTTGAGGGACGCGGTGACGGGCGAGGAGGTCGCCCGCATCTCCTCGACCGGCGTCGACATGGCGGCCGCGCTGGACTACGGCCGCCGGGTCGGTGGCCCCGCGCTGCGGGAGCTGACCTTCCACCAACGGGCCGTGCTGCTCAAGTCGCTGGCCCTGCACCTGCGCGAACACAGAGATGAGCTGTACGCGCTGTCGGCCCGGACCGGCGCCACTCTCCCCGACTCGCGGATCGACGTGGACGGCGGCATCGGCGTGCTGCTGTCGTACGCGAGCAAGGGCAGGCGTGAGCTGCCCAACGACACGGTCCTCGTCGACGGCGCCGTGGAGCCCCTCGGCAAGGGCGGCACCTTCGTGGGGCAGCACATCTACACCCCGCTTCCCGGAGTCGCGGTGCAGATCAACGCCTTCAACTTCCCGATGTGGGGACCGCTGGAGAAGCTGGCGCCGGCGTTCATCGCGGGCATGCCGAGCCTGATCAAGCCGGCGAGCCAGACGGCGTACCTGACCGCCCGGTTGGTCGAGCTGATCATCGAGTCGGGCCTCCTGCCCGAGGGGAGCGTGCAGTTCGTCTGCGGCGGTGTCGGTGACCTGCTCGACCATCTCAACTAAAAGTATCTGTTGGCGTTCACAGTATCG
>NZ_JABVEB010000226.1 GCF_014323665.1 Actinomadura sp. HBU206391
CGGACCGGTATGCCGCCGGTGTTGTTCTTCGGCGCGGCGGCGGCCCTCCTGGTCGTCGGGCTGGCCGTCGCCATGATCGTCATGGGGCTCGACGGCGACGAACCCGCGCGCACCCGGCCCGCCGGAAGCCGTCCTGACGCGGACGGCACCGCTCCCTCGACGTACTCCTCCTCGCCGTCCACGACCGTCTTCGGCGCGATCGACCAGCGCGCGGCCGACCGTGCGCCGCTCACCGCCGAAGAGGTCTTCCCGGCCGGGTCCCGGTCCATCGCGGGGCCGGGCGGCAAAGGCAGGCTGACGCTGCGCGACCAGCGCCTCGACTCCGACTGCGCCGCAGCGGTGTGGGGCGCCGCGGTGGGGGACGCGCTCTTCGACGGCGGCTGCACCCAGGCCGTCCGCGGCGCCTACTCCGGCGGCGGCCACGGCGTCACTGTCGCGATCTTCAATCTGGCCGGGGTCGAGGATGCGAATCGCCTGGTGGCGGCCCTGGATCAGCGTGGGGGAGGCTTCGTGAAACCCCTGAGCGACTTCGGCCGGGGGTTCAGCATGGCACGGGGCCTGGCGATGGGTCACTACGTGGTCGTCGGCTGGGTGCAACGTCTCGACGGCAAGGGCGATGCACAGGATGAGGCATTGCTGTCGCTCCTCATCGAGACCGGCGACTCCAAGGCCGTCCTCGGCAGGGCCGCGCGGTCGCGATGACCGGCCCGGCGGAGGAGTCCACTTTGGAGCAGCGCACATTGGAGCAGGGCATGGGCGACCGGAAGCGCCGATGGCAGGGAACGGCGACGGGGGACACCGCGTCGAAGGGTCGAACGAAAGGAATGCGTTCAGGTGAGCTATCCGTATCCTCCCCCTGACCCCTCCCAGCAGCCGCCGGCCGGTCCGCCTCCCGGGGGCTGGGGAGGCGCTCCGCAGGGACCGATGACTCCTCCTCCCGGTGGCCCCGGCTGGCCTCAGCAGCCGCCGATGCACGGAGGCCCGGGCATGCCCCCCGGAGGGCCGGGCATGCCGCCCCGGCCGCCCTATGGGCCGCCGCCGTCCGGAGGATCCAACACCGGCTTGATCATCGGCTTGGCGGTGGGCGCCGCGGTGCTGATCGTCGCCGTTCTGGTGGCCGTCATCGTGGTGACGGACGCCGGGGACCCGGATCCGTCCCCGACCTCCGGGCCGGCGACGCCGACCAGTGGACCGGTCGCGGGCTCCGAGCTCAAGCCGACCGAGTACGACGACGCCGCGTCGTGGAGCCTGTGGGACCCGCTCAACGACCGCACGAGCGACAGCGCCCCGCTCAGCACGGCGGAGGTCTTCGGCAGCAGCGACTCCCGGAGCGTCGAGGACAGCCGCAAGAACCTCTACACCTTCCAGGGCGAGGGGCGGCTCGACAGCGACTGCACCCAGGCGATCTGGGGCGAGGGGCTCAAGACGGCCCTGCAGGGCTACAACTGCACGCAGGTCGTGCGAGGGGTCTACGCCGACTCCAGCAAGAGGATCGCGGGCCACGTCGCGGTGTTCAACCTGCGGGACGTGACCAGCGCCAACCAATTCATCAAGGATCTCGACCCGGCTCTCGGCAAGGGCTTCGTGACGCCCCTGCCCGGGCAGCCCGCCCCCCTGGACCGGTTCGGCTCGGGCTTCACCGGCGCCGACGCCGGCGCCTACGGTCACCTGGTGGTCGTGTCGTGGGTCGGTTACACCGACGGAAAGAACGACTCCTCCGCCGACATCGACGCCATCGCCCCGCGCTCCGCGGTGCAGCGGGCCGCCAAGAACTTCCTGTTCACCCGGGTGAGCAGGGCTCGCTGATCCGGCGGGTGACACGAGATCGAGGGGGTCCCGGCTCGGCGCGCCGGGACCCCACCGAGATCGTTGAACACCCATTGCCTGCATTTGGTGCCTAGATTTGGTCCTGGGGTATCTCATCGTGGGTATTGGGTACATATGTGGACGTACCCTCATGCACGCCTGGAGAGGCTCCGTCGAGAAGGTGCCTTGCGAGGGCATGCACCCCCGGGATCGCACGCATCGACCCGCGTGACCTGGAGAAGTTTCGCGATCACGGCGATTCGGGGATGATCTCGACGGTGAGGTAACCTCGTTACACCGCAGACAGGGCCAACGCCGTCCCCGACTGCACTGACTACGTAAGCAGTGACACGACGACGACGGGAGGGTTGATGACGGCTGCCGCCCTCACTCCTGGCCTGCCACAACGCCAGGGGCTCTATGACCCGGCCAACGAGCACGATGCCTGCGGCGTCGGCATGGTGGCCGACCTCGCCGGACGCAAGAGCCACGACATCGTCGAGAAGGCTCTGACCGTTCTGCGCAATCTGGATCATCGCGGTGCCAAGGGCGCCGAACCCGACGACGGTGACGGCGCGGGCATCCTGACCCAGATCCCCGACGCGTTCTTCCGCGACACGGTGGACTTCGCACTGCCCGCCGAGGGCGCGTACGCCGCGGGGATCGCGTTCCTGCCCGCCGACGCCGCCGAGCGCGCCACGGTGGTCGAGGCGATCACCGCGCTGGCCGCCGACGAGGGACTGAAGATCCTCGGCTGGCGTGAGATGCCCTACGACGCCCGGTTCTGCGGGCCCACCGCCCGCCGGGTCATGCCGCATTTCGCCCAGCTGTTCGTGGCGGCCGAGGACGGCCGCACGGCGCTCGACCTGGACCGGCTCGTGTTCTGCATGCGCGAGCGCGCCGAGCAGGACACCGGCGTCTACTTCCCCAGCCTGTCCAGCCGCACCATCGTCTACAAGGGGATGCTGACGACCCCGCAGCTGGAGCCGTTCTTCCCCGACCTGTCGGACCGGCGGTTCGCCAGCGCCATCGCGCTCGTGCACTCGCGGTTCTCGACCAACACCTTCCCGGCGTGGGAACTCGCCCACCCGTACCGGTTCATCGCCCACAACGGCGAGATCAACACGGTCAAGGGCAACCGGAACTGGATGCGGGCACGAGAGGCGCTCCTCGCCTCCGACGTGATCCCCGGCGACCTGTCCCGGATCTACCCGGTGATCGACATCGAGGCCAGCGACACCGCCTCGTTCGACGAGTGCCTCGAGCTGCTGCACCTCGGCGGCCGCTCCCTGGCCCACTCGGTGCTCATGATGATCCCGGAGGCCTGGGAGAACCACACCGAGATGGACCCGGCCCGCCGGGCGTTCTACGAGTTCCACTCCACCCTCATGGAGGCCTGGGACGGCCCCGCGAGCGTGACCTTCACCGACGGCACGGTCGTCGGCGCCGTCCTGGACCGCAACGGCCTGCGCCCCGGCCGCTTCTGGGTCACCGACGACGGCTTCGTCGTGCTCGCCAGCGAGGCCGGCGTGCTCGACATCGACCCGGCCACGGTCGTCCGCAAGGGCCGCCTCCAGCCCGGCCGGATCTTCCTGGTCGACACCGAGGCCGGCCGCATCATCGAGGACGACGAGATCAAGGCCGAGCTCGCGGCCGAGCACCCCTACGCCGACTGGCTGAGCGACGGCCTCGTACGGTTCGGGGAACTGCCCGCCAGGGAACTCGAGCACCCGAGCCACGAGACGCTCGTCAAGCGGCAGCAGGCCTTCGGCTACACCCAGGAGGAGCTGCGGATCCTGCTGACGCCGATGGCCCGCACCGGCGCCGAACCGATCGGCTCGATGGGCACCGACACCCCCCTGGCGGCGCTGTCGGACCGCCCGCGGCTGCTGTTCGACTACTTCAAACAGCTGTTCGCGCAGGTCACCAACCCGCCGCTCGACGCCATCCGCGAAGAGCTCGTCACCTCGCTGCAGTCCACCCTCGGCCCCGAGAGCAATCTGCTCGACCCCGGCCCCGACTCGTGCCGGCGGCTCGTGCTGCCCACCCCCATCCTCGACAACGACGAGCTCGCCAAGATCGTCCACATCAACGACGAGGACACCCTCCCCGGCCTCGACGCCCATGTCGTGCACGGGCTGTACGACGTGAACGGCGGCGGCGAGGCCCTTCAGGAACGGCTCGCCGAGATCTGCGACGAGGTGTCCGGAGCCATCCGCGGCGGCGCGCGCATCATCGTGCTCTCCGACCGGGGCTCGGACTCCACCCGCGCGGCGATACCCGCGCTGATGTTCACCGGAGCGGTGCACCACCACCTGATCCGGGAGAAGACCCGCACCCAGGTCGGCCTGGTCCTCGAGACCGCCGAGGCCCGCGAGTGCCACCACATGGCACTGCTGATCGGCTACGGGGCGTCCGCGATCAACCCCTACCTCGCCATCGAGACCGTCGAGGACCTGGTCGAGACCGGCGTGATCACGGGCGTCGACCCCGCTCAGGCCACCCGCAACCTGGTCAAGGCCTACGGCAAGGGCGTGCTCAAGGTCATGTCCAAGATGGGGGTCTCCACGGTGGCCTCCTACACCGGCGCGCAGATCTTCGAGGCCATCGGCCTCGGCGCCGAGGTCATCGACCAGTGCTTCACCGGCACCACCTCCCGCCTCGGCGGGGTCGGCTTCGACGTCATCGCCCGCGAGGCGGCCGAGCGGCACCACCGCGCCTACCCGCCCCGCGGCAACGAGATCTCGCACCGCACCCTCGAGGTCGGCGGCGAGTACCAGTGGCGCCGTGAGGGCGAGCCGCACCTGTTCAACCCCGACACGGTGTTCAAGCTCCAGCACTCCACCCGCACCCGCCGGTACGAGATCTTCAAGGAGTACACCTCCCTGGTGGACTCCCAGGCCGAGAAGCTCATGACGCTCCGCGGCATGTTCAAGCTCCGCGAAGGCGTCCGGCCACCCGTGCCGCTCGACGAGGTCGAACCGGTCTCTGAGATCGTCAAGCGCTTCTCCACCGGCGCCATGTCGTACGGGTCCATCTCGGCGGAGGCGCACGAGAACCTCGCCATCGCCATGAACCGCCTCGGCGGCAAGTCCAACACCGGCGAGGGCGGGGAGGACCCGGAGCGGTTCACCCCCGACGGCAACGGCGACCTGCGCCGCTCCGCGGTCAAGCAGGTGGCCTCCGGCCGCTTCGGCGTCACGTCCGAGTACCTCACCAACGCCGACGACCTGCAGATCAAGATGGCGCAGGGCGCCAAGCCCGGCGAGGGCGGCCAACTGCCCGGGCACAAGGTCTACCCGTGGATCGCCAAGACCCGGCACTCCACCCCCGGGGTCGGCCTGATCTCGCCGCCGCCGCACCACGACATCTACTCGATCGAGGACCTCGCCCAGCTCATCCACGACCTGAAGAACGCCAACCCGTCGGCGCGCGTGCACGTCAAGCTCGTCGCCGAGGTCGGGGTCGGCACGGTCGCGGCCGGTGTGTCCAAGGCGCACGCCGACGTGGTCCTGATCAGCGGCCACGACGGCGGCACCGGCGCCTCACCGCTCACGTCCATCAAGCACGCGGGCGCGCCATGGGAGCTCGGCCTGGCCGAGACCCAGCAGACCCTGCTGCTCAACGGGCTGCGCGACCGGATCGTCGTGCAGACCGACGGCCAGATGAAGACCGGCCGCGACGTGATCATCGCCGCGCTCCTCGGCGCCGAGGAGTACGGCTTCGCGACGGCGCCGCTGGTGGTCTCGGGCTGCGTCATGATGCGGGTCTGCCACCTCGACACCTGCCCCGTCGGCGTGGCCACGCAGAACCCCGAGCTGCGAAAGCGGTTCACCGGCAAGCCCGAGTTCGTCGTCAACTTCTTCGAGTTCGTGGCCGAAGAGGTGCGGGAGTACCTCGCCGCGCTCGGCTTCCGATCCCTCGACGAGGCGATCGGACATGTCCAGCTGATCGACCCGCGCGAGGCGATCGACCACTGGAAGGCCGGCGGACTCGACCTCGCGCCGATCCTGCACCGGCCGGATCTGCCCGACGGCACCCCGCTGCGCCGCGTCACGGTCCAGGACCACGGCCTGGAGAAGGCGCTCGACAACACCCTCATCCAGCTGGCCGAAGGCGCCATCGCCTACGGCGACCCGGTGCGGCTGGAGATCCCGATCCGCAACGTCAACCGGACGGTCGGCACCATGCTCGGCCACGAGGTGACCAAGAAGTGGGGTGGCGACGGCCTGCCGGACGACACCATCGACGTCACCTTCACCGGTTCGGCCGGCAACTCGTTCGGCGCCTTCGTGCCACGCGGCATCACGCTGCGCCTGATCGGCGACGCCAACGACTACCTCGGCAAGGGCCTGTCCGGTGGCCGCCTCACCGTGCGTCCCCATCCCGAGGCGCCGTTCGTCGCCGAGGACCAGATCGCGGCCGGCAACGTCGCCCTCTACGGGGCGACCTCCGGCCAGTTGTTCCTGCGCGGCATCGCGGGGGAGCGGTTCTGCGTCCGCAACTCCGGCGCCACCGCCGTCGTCGAGGGCGTCGGAGACCACGGCTGCGAGTACATGACCGGCGGCCGGGCCGTCGTGCTCGGCCCGACCGGGCGTAACTTCGCGGCCGGGATGTCGGGCGGCATCGCCTATGTCCTCGACCTCGCGCAGGAACGGGTCAACGGGGAGATGGTCGACCTCGACCCGCTCTCCGCCGATGACCGGGATTTCCTGCGCGACATCGTCTCGACGCACCTCGACGAGACCGGGTCGCCGGTGGCCGAGAAGCTCCTCGCCCACTGGGACACCTCGGTGGAACGGTTCAGAAAGGTGATGCCACGGGACTACAAGCGCGTGCTCCAGGCACGCGCGAGAGCCGAGGCCGAAGGACGAGACGTCGACGAGGCGGTCATGACCGCCGTACGCGGGTGAAGGGGGACTGAACACATGGCCGACCCGAAGGGGTTCATGACGCATCCGCGCGAGCTCCCGAGCCGCCGTCCGGTCGACGTCCGGATTCGTGACTGGCACGAGGTCTACGAGGACTTCGGCAGACCGGCGCTGGAACGGCAGGCGAGCCGCTGCATGGACTGCGGCATCCCGTTCTGCCACCAGGGCTGCCCGCTCGGGAACCTCATCCCCGAATGGAACGACCTGGTCCACCGGCACGACTGGCGGCAGGCCATCGAGCGCCTGCACGCCACGAACAACTTCCCGGAGTTCACCGGGCGGCTGTGCCCGGCGCCGTGCGAGACCGCCTGCGTCCTCGGCATCAACTCCGACCCCGTCACCATCAAGCGGGTCGAAGTCGAGATCATCGACCGCGCCTGGGCCGAAGGCTGGGTGCGCCCGCAGCCGCCCGCAGTCAAGACCGGCCGCAAGGTCGCCGTCATCGGCTCCGGCCCGGCCGGGCTCGCCGCGGCCCAGCAGCTCACCCGCGCCGGCCACGACGTCGTCGTGTACGAGCGGGCCGACCGCATCGGCGGGCTGCTCCGCTACGGCATCCCCGAGTTCAAGATGGAGAAGCGGCACATCGAGCGGCGGATCGCCCAGATGCGCGCCGAAGGCACCGAGTTCAAGACCTCGGTGAACATCGGCGTCGACATCACCGCCGACGAGCTGCGGCGGTCCCACGATGCCGTGCTGCTCGCCGGCGGCGCCACCGCCTGGCGCGACCTGCCCGTACCGGGCCGGGACCTCCGCGGCATCCACCAGGCCATGGAGTACCTCCCCGAGTCCAACCGGGTGCAGGAAGGCGACCAGGACGAGCCGGGGATCACCGCGGCCGGCAAGCATGTCGTGGTCATCGGCGGCGGGGACACCGGCGCCGACTGCATCGGCACCGCGATACGCCAGGGCGCCGCGTCCGTCACCCAGCTCGAGATCATGCCGCGGCCTCCGCAGGCGCGCCCGGACTCCCAGCCCTGGCCCACGTAC
The DNA here is from genome assembly GCF_014323665.1 of Actinomadura sp. HBU206391. Taxonomy (GTDB): domain Bacteria; phylum Actinomycetota; class Actinomycetes; order Streptosporangiales; family Streptosporangiaceae; genus Actinomadura_C. The sequence continues at coordinate 7,725 of NZ_JABVEB010000226.1, forward strand.
CCGATGCTCTTCAAGATGGAGAGCGCGCACGAGGAACTAGCGGGCGAGGGCGGCGAACGCGTCTACGCCTTCTCCACCCAGGAGTTCACCGGCGACGACGAGGGCAACGTCAAGACCCTGCGGATGATCGAGGTCGAGGGCCCGGCGGCCGGTTTCAAGCCGATCCCCGGCACCGAGCGCGAGATCCCCGCAGAGCTCGTCACCCTCGCCATGGGCTTCCTCGGCCCCGAGAAGGCCGGCCTGCTCGAACAGCTCGGGGTCGACCTGGACGCCCGGGGAAACGTGCAGCGGGACAAGACGTACAAGACCTCGCTCGACGGAGTCTTCGTCGCCGGCGACATGGGCCGCGGCCAGTCACTGATCGTCTGGGCGATCGCCGAGGGCCGCGCCGCCGCCGCCGGCGTCGACAAGTGGCTCACCGGCCACACCGGCCTGCCCTACCCCATCCCGCCGACGGCCAGGCCCATCGCCTGATCCGCCACCGGCCTGATCCGCCACCGGCCTGATCATCACAGGCCTGATCCACCGCCGGCCCGATCGACCGCTGGGCCCTCCTCGGGGGAGGGCCCAGCGGGCAAGCCGCCCATGACATGGCCGGCCGATGACAGGATCGAAGCCATGACGACCGCCCCGACGGCACGGCCCGCCCGGAAG
>NZ_JABVEB010000227.1 GCF_014323665.1 Actinomadura sp. HBU206391
GGCACCCGGTGCTGCGTACCACCGTCGCGCAGTACCTGCAGCGCTCGCGCGGCGCGGACGCGCAGGCCGCCTCCGTGTCCGTGTGCGCGGGCATCACCGACGGCCTGGTCCGCACGTGCAGAGCGCTGCGCGCCGAGGGGATCGCCGATCTGGCCGTGGAACACCCTGGTTGGGGGCGGCTGCGGGACGCCACGACGAGTGCCGGCCTGCGCGTGCACCCGGTGCCCGTGGACCACGACGGCCTCCGCGTCGACGATCTCGCGCGCACCCCGGCCCGCGCCGTCATCGTCGGCGCGGCGCACCAGTTTCCCACCGGCACGGTGCTGTCCCCGGCACGCCGGGCACGTCTGGTGCGTTGGGCCCGCGAGGTGGACGGCTTCGTCATCGAGGACGACTACGACGCCGAGTTCCGCTACGACCACCACCCGGTCGCCGTCATGCAGGGCATGGATCCGGGCCGGGTCTTCCTCCTCGGCTCGGTCAGCAAGACGCTGTCGCCGGCCCTCGGCCTGGGCTGGCTGGTCGCGCCTGCCGCGATGACCCCGGTGCTGCGGGCGGCGAACCTCGTCGCCGCCGCGCCACCTGTGCTGGACCAGCTCGCGCTCGCCACCTTCATCGACCGCGGGTGGTACGACGCGCACCTGCGAGCGGCGCGCCGGCGGTTCCGCGCCCGCCGCGACCTGCTGGTCCGGACGCTCGGCGCCCAGGTGCCGGAGGGCCGGGTCGCCGGCACCGCCGCCGGGCTGCACATTCTGCTGCACCTACCGGAAACCGTCGACACCCGCGGAGTCGTCCGGGCCGCGGCCGCCGCCGGGCTGCGCCTGGCGGACCTCGACGACTACCGCGCGAAGCCGTCGGCGGAGCGCGCGCTCGTCCTCGGGTACGGCAACATCAGCGACACGGAGGTCCCACCGGCCGTCGCGCTCCTCCGCGAGGCGTTGCGTTCGGCCGTTCCGCGGTCACGGCCCGACGCCGACGAAAGTGATGAGGCACCCTGATGCCGGGAGTGGCGGCGACACGGGTGATCAGCAGTCGGCGTGCGCGCCCGGGCCCGAAGGCGGGTGCCAGAAGGTTGATCTTGTATTCGACCATGGGGACCGTGGTGTCCTCGGGGAACAGCGTGAACGCCGCGTAGCCTCCGGCGCCGCTGCACCTCAGGGCTGGCCTGGTCCGGTGGTGTCGGATCGTGCACGGCGCTCCTCGGGATCGGACGGGGCGGGGCCGTCGGCTGGTCGGCCTCCCACCGGGAGGAACCCGCCGATGCCGATCATCATGGCACCGCTGGTGCGGGCGACCGCGCGGGCCGCGGCCGGCCGTGCTCGCGGCACAACGCAGGCCGGTCGTGATGGCGAGCTCGCCCGTATACCCGTCCTGAGCAGCGGTGAAGCTCCTCTGAAGCTCGCGTGAATGCGGCCGTTGCGACGATGGCTCAGCGATCAGCCCGCAGCGCAGGCGAACGCGAGCGCACCGGTGACACCGACCTTCAGGAGTACTTCGCATGGCTCGACAACCCCGGCACGATCCAGGGCCTTCAGGCGAGCCGACCGGTTCCCGGGACAGGGGCACGAGGCGCCGCCTGACGGTCGCCGGCGCCGCCGCCGGAATCGCCCTCGGCCTTATGGCCGGGTGGGTGGTCGTCAGCAACGGAACGGGTTCCGCCGAAGACGCACCGACCTCCGGCGATCGGCCAGTGGCCGCCACCGATGACGAGTTGCTCCACCGGGCCTCGGAGCGGCTGATCGCCCGCTGCATGGCCCGGCACGGCTTCGCGTACGCCGAGCAGCCGCCGCCTTCGTCGACGCAACCGGACTTCCGCTACGTGCTCGACGATGTCGGGTCGGCCCGCAAGCACGGATACGGAAACCTGCTCGGCAGACCCGGCGCGGGGGGCCAGGACGCCAACGTCGGCAACCTGGGGAAGTTGTCACCCGGGCGGCAGAACGCCTGGCACCGGACGCTCATGGGATCCGGACGTCAGCTCGTCGTGGACCTTCCCCGCCTGGGCCGGCTCTCGGCGCCCGACAACGGCTGCACCGCCGAAGCGCGACGCACCCTTTACGGCGATCTCGCCGGCTGGTACCGCGTGCGGCGGACCGTCGACCACTTCGACAGTTATGTCGACGACAAGGTGGTCGCAACGCCTGAGTACCGGACCGGGCTCGCCGCCTGGGTGACGTGTGTGCGCAAGCGCGGGTATGCCGCGTCCACCCCGAACGAACTGCGGCGCCTTGTCGCCCCCGCGTCACCTGAGTCCGCCGGCGAGCAGGCCCAGCCGCAAGAGATCGCCGCGGCCGTGACCGAGGCCGAGTGCGCCACCTCCACCAGGTTCGCCCGAACCATCGGCGCCCTGGAGCGGAGGCACCGACCGGAGATCGAGAGGAGGTTCGCGCACGAGCTCGACGCACTGAAGTCCTTCGAGCTCAAGGCCATTCCCCAAGCCAGGCGGGTCCTGGCCGACGCCTAGCACCACAGCACTGCTCGACCGGACACAACGGAAAGGATCCCTCGTGATCAAGACTCTCAAGGCCATGGCCATCGGCCTGCCCATCGTGGCGGCGGCACTGGTGGCGGCGCCGGGCACCGCCAACGCCGCCCTGAACGAATGCCCGACCGACCGTTTCTGCGCCTGGATCAACGACGAATTCTCGGGCTCCATGGCCTCCTGGTCCGGGAACTCCTCGAACTGGGGGACGATGGGCGACAACGCCGAGTCCATGTACAACCGCCGCGCGAGCAGCGCCACCCGTGTCGACAACGTCGTGACCTACCACGACGTCAACTACGGGGACCGCGGTGTCTGCGTCAACCCCGGAGAGACCTACGACACCGGGATGTGGGACAACAGCTACAGCTCCCACGAGTGGGTCCACAGCTGCTGACAGACCGTCCAGGTCGCCTGCGCGGGTCGCATGCTCGGCCGCGTGGAGTCCACGACGGACGCCGCCTGCCCGTGTCTCCGTCAGGAGCACGGGCAGGCGGCAGAAGTCCAGGTCAACGCCCTGGACGACCATATAGTTCAATCATGAACATTTGTGTCTTCCTCTCCGCCGCCGACCTCGACGAGCGCTACACCCGGCCGGCCCGCGAGTTCGCCGAGCTCATCGGCAAGGGCGGCCACACCCTGGTGTGGGGCGGATCCGATACCGGGCTGATGAAGGTCGTCGCCGACGGAGTACGGGAGACCGGAGGACGGCTGGTCGGGGTCTCGGTCGGCTTTCTCCGGGCCTTGGCCAGGAAGGACGCCGACGAGATGGTGATCGCCAAGGATCTCGCCGAACGGAAGGCGCTGCTGCTCGCCAGATCGGACGCGGTGGTGGTGATCGCCGGCGGCCTGGGCACGTTGGACGAGCTGACCGAGATCCTCGAGCTGAGGAAGCACGGACTGCACGACAAGCCGGTGGTGCTGCTGAACACGGTGGGCTTCTACAACGGGTTGACACTCCAGCTCCGGCGGATGGAGGAGGAGGGGTTCCTGCCGATGCCCCTGGCCGAGCTGGTCTTCCTCGCCGACGACGGCGCCGACGCACTCGCCCACCTGGAGGAGTCCCTCGGAATCTCCTGACGCGACCCGGACGCCGCCACAACTGAAACCTGACTCGGCTCAGGCTAGTGCGCACCGCGTGGGTGTTCCTTCGCGTCCGCCGTCCGCCGTGTGTCGTCCGCCGTGCGCCTACCGCTCCCGGACGGCGTAGGTCAGGTGCGTCACCCTCGGGGAGGGCTCCGCGCGGACCGGTTCCAGGGCCACGCGGCCCGCGTCCACGCCCTCGAACAGGCGGATTCCGGAGCCGAACAGCACGGGCGACAGCGCGATCGAGAACTCGTCGATCAGGCCGGCGTTCAGGTACTCCAGGATCGTCGCGCCGCCGCCCGCGATCCGGACGTCGCGGTCACCGGCGGCCTCGCGGGCCTGGTCGAGCGCGGACTCGATGCCGTCGTTGACGAAGTGGAACGTGGTCCCGCCCGGCCGCTCCCAGGGGTCACGCTTCTCATGCGTCACGACAAAGACCGGCGTGTGGAACGGCGCCTCCTCCGGCCACGCCTGCTCGCCGCCGTCGAACATGCGCTTGCCCATGACGCTCGCGCCGGTGCGCTCGAACGTCTCCCGCGCGATCTCGTTGTCGCGCCCCTCCTCGCCGCCCTCGCCGAGCTTCAGGTTCTCCCGAAAGAACCGCTGCGGGAACATCCACGCCTGCAGTTCCATCCACTGCGCCATCCAGCGCTCCAGCCTCGGGTCCTGCTCCCGCTGCTCGGGCGTGGCGAGAAACCCTTCCATCGACTCGGGCGCGATGAACCCGTCCAGCGACATCGACACACTGAAGAACACTTTCCCGGCCATCAGCGGCCCTCCTTCTTCTGGGCGATCTCGGCGACGTAGGCCGCCAGGTTGCGCAGCGTCTGCTCGCCGCCCTCGATCGCGTGGTACTTCTCGACCGCCTCGTCGCGCAGTTGTTTGGTGGGGAACACCGTGCGCATCACGATCCGGGTCTCCTCGCCGGCCGGCTCGAAGGCCAGGACCGACTCGAAGGCGTTGGGGTCGTCGCGGGACTCGCCGTGCAGCAGCGCGATCCGCTCCGGTGGGACGATCTCGGTCCAAGTGATCCACTCCTGGTAGTCGGTCCCGTCCGGTCCGTGCATCACGAAGTCCCACTCCCCGCCCTCGCGGAACTCGAACGCCCGCGTGGTGGTGGTGAACCCCTCCGGTCCCCACCACCGCGACAGGTGCCGGACCTCGGTGAACGCCTCGAACACCAGCTCCCGTGGGGCGTCGATGTCCCGGGAGATCACGATCTCGCGGTCGGCCGTCGCGAACTGCGCCGGCGCTCCTCGTCCCGTCACGCTCATCAGCTACTCCTCCTGCCTTGCCTGCTTCAGGTCCTGCACGTATGCGTCCAGCCGGTCGAAGCTCTCGTTCCAGAACCGCTCGAACCCGCCGGTCCACTCGTGGACCGGCCGCAGCCCGCGGGCGTCAAGGCCGTACAGGCGCTGCTTGCCTGCCTTGCGGTCCCGCACCAGCCCGACCTCCCGGAGCACCCGCAGGTGTTTGGACGCCCCCGGCTGGGTCATCCCCAGCTCCCGGGCCAGCTCGGTCACCGGCCGCTCACCCGCCCGCAGCAGCACCAGGATCTCCCGGCGCTGCGGCTCGGCGATCGCGTTGAAGACGTCCGACGTCGTCGCTGCTCGTGCCATGGCCGCAATCATATGCCCATATCGGCATGCGTCAAGTCGAGATGAATCAGGCGGGTCTTGTCAGATGACGATCGTGACCCTTGTCATGAAACGCGGAGGCTGGATCGCGCGCGTCCTCACACGGCGTTTCGGGTGGCCGTGAGTGCGTAACCGAGGATAGGCGACCAGATAGATCCACAGATCGGTGGTCTGCCCAGAGAGCGCGGCAGGACCGAACTGGCGGGCGGGGTCGATCGAGCCCCCGCTGCGGGGACCGAGGAGAGCGATCTTCAGCCGCGCAGCCGCGCCGCGAGTTCGCCGATCGCCCCCGTCGCGTGCCGCTGCATCCCCGGACCGAAGGTGATGCGCGTCGCGCCCAGCCGTGCCAGCTCGGCCACGGACTCCTTGTCCGGTCTGGAAGCCATGTTGAGAGGGCCCTCGATGCCCTCCCGCAACACCGGGAACACCTCGGGCGGCGCCATGAGCGGGTACACGCAGTCGGCGCCGGCGGCCACGTACAGGCGGGCGCGCGCCACGGCGTCGGCCGGGTCACCCGTCCCGAACAAGAAGGTGTCGACGCGCGCGTTGATGAAGAGAGCGTCACCCGCCTCCGCCCATACCCCGGCCAGCCAATCCGCGTGCCGCTGAGGGTCCTTGAGCGTGGTGTGCCCCTCTGAGTCCTCCAGATTGCAGCCTACGGCGCCCGTCTCCAGGAGCCGCCCGACCAACTCCCCGGGGGCGAGGCCGTAACCGCCCTCGATGTCAGCGGATACGGGCACGGTAACGGCCCGGACGATCCTCGCCACCGCGGCGAACATCTCGTCGGGCGGGGTCGACCCGTCCTCATAACCGAGCGAAGCGGCGATTCCGGCGCTCGGGGTGGCGAGTGCCGGGAAGCCCGCATCGGCGAGGACCCGAGCGCTGGCCGCGTCCCACGGCCCCGGCAGGACGAGCGGGTCGCCGACGGCGCGGCCCTGGTGCAGCGCGCGGAAGGTGGAGGCAGTCATCTTTACACGTGTCCTGAGGGAATGCGGAGGAGTGATGGTGCGGACGGAGGTGCGTGGGTCGCTCGGCCGGTGTGCTGAGCGCGCGGCGTGTAGTGACCGGGGACCATCCGGGTGGACACCCCGAAGCGGTTGAACGCGTTGATCGCCGTGATCGCGGCGATGAGGTGGGCCAACTCGGTCTCGTCGAACTCGTTCGCGGCCTTGGCGTACACCTCGTCCGGGACGAATCCGTCCGTGAGCACGGTGATCGCCTCGGTCAGCTCGATCGCCGCGATCTCCTTCGCCGTGTAGAAGTGCCTCGACTCCGTCCACGCGCTGAGCTGGACGATCCGCTCCGCCGACTCACCGGCCGCCAGCGCGTCCTTGCTGTGCATGTCCAGGCAGAAGGCGCAGTGGTTGATCTGGGACGCGCGGATCTTGACCAGGTTGAGCAAGGTCGGCTCGACGCCCTGCCTCGCGGCCGTGTCAAGACGGATCAAGGCCTTGTAGACCTCGGGGGCGAGCTTCATCCAGTCCAGGCGTGGTGCGTGCTCTGGAAGGCGTTCCTTGCTCTCCTGTGCTTCGTTCGCCATGCCCACAACGCTACGCCCCCGGTGGCACTCGGATATGGTCCACTTCCATGACGGATTCCTGGGCCAATTCGGCGGCCGCCCCACCTTCCGCGTTCGGCGCCGACCTGCACCTGGAGCTGAACGGACCCGGGCTGCGCGCCGGGCTCACAGAGGCCCTGCGGGAGGCCGTGCGCACGGGGCGTCTGGTGCCCGGCACCCGGCTGCCGTCGTCCCGTACGCTCGCCGCCGATCTTGGCATCGCCCGTAACACCGTGGCCGACTCCTACGCCGAACTGGTCGCCGAGGGCTGGCTCACCGCCCAGCAGGGCTCCGGGACCCGGGTGGCCAAGCGGGCCGAGCCGCGCAGGGCCGCGCCCGCGGCTCCCCGCACGAGGCCGCCCCAACCCCGTCCCACGTACGGCCTGATGCCGGGTTCGCCGGACCTCGCGGAGTTTCCCCGCACGCAGTGGCTCAAAGCGGCCCGCCGCGCTCTGACCGCCGCTCCGCACGACGCCTTCGGCTACGGCGACGCCCTCGGCCGGGTAGAGCTGCGCACCGCCCTCGCGGACTACCTGGCGCGGGCCCGCGGGGTGCACGCCGAACCGGAGCGGATCGTCATCAGCTCCGGTTTCCACCACGGTCTGATGCTGATGGCGCAGGCACTCAAGGCGCGGCGGGCAGGGGCGGTGGCCATCGAGTCGTACGGCCTCGGCTTCTATCGCGACCTGCTGACCAGCGCCGGCCTGCGCACCCCACCCCTCTACGTCGACGAACATGGCGCGCGCACCGACGATCTGGCGCGACTGCGCGGAGTCGGCGCGGTACTGATGACACCGGCGCATCAGTACCCGACGGGGGTCCCGCTGAACCCTGACCGGCGCACGGCGGTTGTCGACTGGGCGCGTGCCACCGGCGGGCTGATCTTGGAGGACGACTACGACGGGGAGTTCAGATACGACCGTCAGCCGGCGGGCGCTCTACAGGGCCTCGACCCGGAGCGGGTGGTGTACTTCGGCACGACGAGCAAGTCGCTGGCGCCGGGCCTGCGGCTCGCCTGGATGGTGCTTCCCGAGGAACTGGTCTCGGACATCGTGGCGGCCAAGGGGGCCGTCGAGGTGTCGAGCACGCTGGAGCAGCTGACGCTCGCGGAGTTCATCGCGTCGGGCGCGTACGACCGTCACGTGCGCTCGATGCGGCTGCGCTACCGGCGCCGCCGCGACCAACTGATCGCTGCCCTGGCGCAGAAGGCCCCCGGCATCCGCGTGACCGGCATGGCCGCCGGGCTGCAAGTGGTCCTCGAACTCCCGCCCGGTACCGAGCACTCGGTCGTCCAGGCGGCGGCCTGGCAAGGCCTGGCGGTCAGCGGGATCGCGGAGTTCCGCTACGAAGTGGCGGACTCGGGCTGGCGGTTGCCCGAGCGGGACGCTCTGGTGGTCAACTACGCGGCTCCCCCGGACAGCGCGTGGGCGGGCGCGCTGGACGCACTGTGCAGGGTGATGCCGTAGACGGGGGCTCAGTCTCGCCCGCCTCGCCGGGGCGTCCTGCTCGAACCCGCCCGGCTGCCGTCCGGCGGCTGACCGGCCGAGGTCGGCCCGGGTCGGCCGGGAGCCTGCGGCCGAGGTCGGCGGCCCCCGCCCTGCCCTGTG
>NZ_JABVEB010000228.1 GCF_014323665.1 Actinomadura sp. HBU206391
GTCGTACTCGGCCTGGAACACCGACAGCCCGATGAGCAGTCCGCCGGAGATGGCGGCGCGCCGCCCGGTACGGGCCCAGGGACGTACCGGCGTGCCGGCTCGATCGCCGCGGGAGTGGCGACCCTCGCGTTCAAGCACCATGAGGGCCACCAGTGACAGTCCCGCGCCACCGATGAGCATCAGGTGGGTCGGACCCCAGAGGGTGACGTCCTGGCCGAAGATTCGATGCCAGATGTCGTCGAGCGGAAAGCCCAGCAGCGCGTAGAAACCGGCGCCGGCGAGGAGCACCCCTCCAACCGGGGCGTGCCAGTCTCGGGTGATGCGGACCGCCGCGGTGCCCGGCCGCTCGCCCTTCGGCAGCACGACGGCCAGTACCCCGGCCGTGAAGATGCCGAACAACCCGATCAGGATCGGGTAGTGAGCGATGTTGGCCAGCGGGCCCTCGTCACGGCCACGCGAGATGTGCAGCGAAATGTCCCAGTACATTCCGAGTAGCGCGGTCACCAGCGAGACGAGCGACAACACCGACGGCAGCGCCGCCCACCCGGGCAGGCCGCGGCCCAGGCCATGCTGAGACCAGCCGGCCAAGCGGGCCAGCGCGGGAATCCGGCCGCTGCGATGGCCGAAGCCCAGCACCAGCAGTCCAGCGGTCAGCAACGTGGCGGCTCCACTGCCGATGAGCACCTGATCGAGCGAGGCTCCCCCGGCCGGCTCCTGCGCCGCGGACAGGCCCGCCGTCGCCGCGGTGCCGTGACCGATCAGTCGTTGCCACACGTGTACTCCTCCGGCCGGGGTCGCCATGAAGGGCATATGCCACTTTCTTATGTAACATTGATCGATGGCATGGTTTGTCGTCAAGGCGGCTGATCGACGGTCGGAGGAGCGGTGAGGGCACCTGAGCCGAGGCGCTCGATCAGGGCGGCGGTTGCCGCCATGGTCATCGCGATGATCACCGGCTGCGGAGCCGACCCATCCCCACCGCCCGGGTCGCCGGGCTCGCCGGGCACCGGCCGCGGGTCCTCCGCCGCAGCCCCGGCGGTCGCCGTCACGGTGCAGGTCAGCCGCGGAGCCGTCACGGTGCGGGTCGGCCCGGCGCGCGCACCGAACGGGCGCGTCAACGTACGGCCGGGGCGAACCGTGCGCATCGTCGTCACCAGCGACGTCGCCGAGCGTTTCCACCTGCACGGCTACGACCGTGAACTGGCGCTGGAGCCCGGACTCCCCGGGGTCCTCGGCCTCGTCGCGGATCAACCCGGCGTGTTCGAGGCCGAACTTCACGGCTCGGGTGCTCGGCTGTTCGAGCTACGGGTCGGGTGAGGCGGTGCACGTCATCGCCCACGGGCTCGGCGGGCGCACCGACCTCCCCCTCGACGCGGCCGGCGCCATCGCCGGCGGCGGCGTCGCCGTCGCGGCGTCCTTTCTGGCCCTCACACTCGCATGGCGGCGTCCCCGGCTGCTTCCGAACGCCGGTCGGCCGCTGCCCGAACGCCTGGCCCGGTCTCTCGACGCGCCCGCGCTGACCCTGGCCGGCCGTGCCGTCGCGCTGGCCGCGTCGGCCCTCGTCGTCGTGGTCGCTCTGGCCGGGCCCCCTGACGACCGGACCAATCTCGCCCCCTGGGCGCTGCTGGTGACCTTCTGGGTCGGCATGGTCCCCGCCAGCGTGCTCGCCGGACCCGTCTGGCGGCGCGTCAATCCACTGCGGGTGCTCCACGCGGCGCTGTGCCGGATCACCCGGACGCCGGTGTCCGGGCGCCGGGCCCACCCTCGGCGGCTCGGGTACTGGCCGGCCGCGGCCTGGCTGGCCGGCTTCGTATGGTTCGAACTGGTGGCTCCGGGCCGCTCCGATCCGCGCCTGGCCGGCCTGCTCATCGTGGCGTACGCAATGGTCAACCTGGCGCTGGCGGCGGTGTACGGAGCGGGCTGGTTCGATCACGGCGATGGTTTCGAGGCGTACTCGACCCTCCTCGCGCGGATGTGCCCCATCGGGCGCCGCGACGACCGCGTTCTCGTCCTGCGCACCCCGGTGACCGGGCTCACGCGCGGCTGCGCCGAACCCGGTCTGATGGCCGTGGGCTGCGTGCTCATCGGCTCGACCGGCTTCGACGGGATGAGCCGCACGACGTACTGGCGGGACAACGTCGACCCGACCAGCGTGCTGGCGGGCACCCTCGGACTCACCGCCGCCATCTGTGGTGTCACTGCGCTCTGTCTGGGCGCGACCCGCATGACCGCCGCGCTGAGCGGCGACCGGCATGTCATGACACGGGCCCGGTTCGCGGCCACATTGCTGCCCATCTCGCTCGGCTACACGGTGGCGCACTACTTCTCCTTCTTCCTGCTGGAAGGGCAGATGACGGTCATCCTGGCCAGCGACCCGTTCGGCACCGGGTGGAACCTGCTCGGCTCGACCGGCCATCGAATCGACTACACCGCCCTGCCGCCATGGCTCACCGCGCTGGTGCAGGTGAACGCCATCGTGCTCGGACACATCGCGGCCACCGTCGTCGCCCACGACCTGGCACTGCGCACCCGGGCCGGCACCCGGACCACCCGTGACCAACTGCCGATCGCCGTGGCGATGGTCGCACTCACCTGCGCCGGACTGTTCGCGCTACTCAGCGGCTGACGGCCGTCACCGGCTCGGCGTATCCGCGGTACTCGATCCGGCGTACCGCTAAGTCGACGCCATGGGGACGACCCGGCGCCCTTCCCGCGGTCACCCTCGAAGCATGACCGGCATACGACGACGCGCGGGCGGACGCGAAGAGACGACAGCGTCGCCGGCGACCACGGGGGGCCGTCGTGGACCGGATCCGACGGGGACGAGGGGCTTGGAATGACGGCACCGACGGTGGAATTCGGATTGCTCGGCCCGCTCAAGGCTCGGGTGGGCGGGCGGCCGGTGGAGTTCGGCTCGCCCAAGCACCGGAACATGCTGGCCGCACTGCTGCTCAACGCGCGGCGCCCGGTGCCGATCGGCGACCTGGCGTACGCGGTCTGGGGCGCGGAAACCCCTGAGCAGCCGCGCCGCGCGATCCAGCTCTATGTGACCCGGATACGGGCGTTGCTGGGCGGTGGGCAGCCCGGCCAGGTGATCGTCACCCACAGGGGCGGTTACGCGATCGAGACGCCGGCCGATCAACTCGACTTAGGGCGGTTCGAGTTCTGGCACGACCGGGCGAGGCGGGCGGCGGTTGGTGGTGATCTTGACGAGGAGGCGGCGGCGCTGAGGCGGGCGCTGGCGCAGTGGCGCGGGGAACCGCTGGCGGATGTGCCATCGGAGGTACTGCACCGTGAGACCGTGCCCCGGCTGCGTGAACAGCGTCTGAGGGTGCTCGAACGGCGGATCGAGGTGGATCTGCGCCGTGGGCGGCACACGGAGCTGGTGGGCGAGTTGTTCGAGCTGGCCGCGAAGCATCCCCTACAGGAGCGGCTCTGGGTGCACCTGATGACGGCGCTGCACGCCGGCGGCCGGCGGGCGGACGCCTTGGCGGCCTATCACACGGTGCGCCGGCATCTGGCCGAGGAACTGGGCATCGACCCGGGTGAAGAGCTTCGGACCCTGCAGGCGGAGATCCTCGCCGATGGCGCGCGGCCGGGGAGGAAGAGTGGACGGGCGCCCGGCCGGCCCTCACGCGGTCGCCGTTGGGGATGACCGGGTGCCCTGGCCGCGACTGACATGCGTGACACCTGTGGGAACGGGATAATCGACCGGTGCCGCCCACCTTGCCGCCGGTCACCCGGCCTGACGCCCTTTCCCCTCGCGCCGAGCCCTCGATGTCGAGGGGGGCCGGACGTGGGTGCTGACCACTCGCATCACACGGCCGTGCGCAGTTCCGCCGGAACGGTGCGGGCCACGTTGGCCGTCATCGTGCCGCTGGCGGTGGCCACGTTGGCCGCGCTGATCTGGATGTGGCCGCAGGCGCCCCAGCCCACCGGCGCGCCGGCATCGGAGCTGACCAACGTCACCGGCACGATCATCGCCATCAACCTCAAACCGTGCCCCCAGCAGCCGGCCTGGCCGGCCGAGCCGGGTGCGGCCCAAAGCCCGGGCGGTACGGCGCCGCGCACCGACGCCGACAGATGCGGCGACGCCCGTGTCGAACTGACCTCAGGGGACGACGCAGGTGAGGTCGTCACCTCGACCCTGCCCAGCGGGCCCGGCTCGCAGACCTTCGCCGTCGACGACAAGGTGATCCTGCTACACGCACCCGCCGGCCCCGGCAGTGACCCCGAGGTCAGCCCCTACCAGCTGTCCGATCACGACCGGACCGGCCCGCTGTGGCTCATCGCCGCGGCGTTCGTGCTGGCCGTGATCGCCTTCGGCCGCTGGCGAGGGGTGACCGCGCTGATCGGTCTCGCGGTCACGTTCGTGCTGCTGCTGAAGTTCCTCATACCGGCGATCCTGGCCGGGGAACCGCCCCTTCTCGCCGCGATCGTCTGCGCCGCCACGATCATGCTCGCGGTGCTCTACCTGACCCATGGCTTCACCGTCGCGACCTCGATCGCCGTCATCGGCACCCTTGCCAGCCTGACCCTGACCGGTTTGCTCGCCTGGGCCTCCATCAAGATGACCCACCTGAGCGGCATCACCGACGACAGCTCTCTCAACCTGGGCCTCAGCAGCCAGATCAACCTCCAGGGGCTACTGCTGGCCAGCATCATCATCGGCTCACTGGGTGTGCTGGACGACGTCACCGTCACCCAGTCGGTCACCGTCGCCGAGCTCGCGCAGGCCAATCCCGCCTATCGCTTCCGGCAGCTCTACAAGGCCGCCACCCGGGTCGGCCGTGCCCACATCGCCTCAGTGATCAACACCATCATCCTGGCCTACGCCGGAGCGGCCCTCCCGCTCATGCTGCTGTTCAGCATCGGCCGGCGACCGCTCAGCGAAGTCGTGACCGGCCCCATCATCGCCCAGGAGATCGTCCGAAGCGTCGCAGGCACCCTCGGCCTCATCGCCGCCGTCCCCATCACCACCGCCCTGTCCGCCCTTGCCCGCGCCCGGCACCCCGCACCCGACACCGGCCACGACCCCGATGCCGGTTCCTTCAGACCAGACCCGGCCGAGCACACGGCACCGCCGCAGGGCCGCCACCGATCACGCACCCCCTCCGGGCCCGCTCGGTCGACCGAGGGACACGACCGCCGCCGACACTGAACGACCAGGTCGGACGGCCCGTCAGCCCACCATGCGGTGGACGGTGAAGGTCACTCCGGAGTACTGACCGAGACTGCCCGTGTAGAAGACCGCATAGCGGTCTCCGATCGCTCCCGGGCTGCCCGGCAGGTCACCGGCGACCTCCCGCCCGGCACTGTCCAATGCGAGGTAGCCCGAACCTCCTCCCTGCGCCCCCTGTGCCCCTTGGAATCGGCTGGCGAAGAACCACTGCCTCGACCCTCGATAGTCGAACAGGCCGGAGGTTCCCAGCAGCTCGGTGATCTTCGTCTGGCCGCCGCCGAGGTCGATGGTGAGGGCATGTGAACCGTTCTGTGAAGCATCGCCGAGGGGGCCGACCCGGCAGACGATCAGGAGTTCACCGTCGCCATCGCATTCCGCCGGACGCGCGGTGGTGCGGGCCAGCTCACGGCCGGTCGCCGTGTCGAGGACCACCGCGCCGTCCGCGGTCCGGGCGACGAGGGCCCTGGAGCCCGCGGCGTGCAGGAGTTCCGGACTCTTGTACCGTCCGGCCAAGCCCCACCGCCGCTTGCCGTTCGAGGCGTCGAGCGCCACCAGATCGGTGCCACGCCGCTCGTGGCGGGTCAGGATCAGATCGCCCGTCACCGCCTCGGCCGAGAGACCGGCCCTGTGCCACAACCTCCGCCGGGTGCCCGTGGCGAAGGCGATCGTTTCATCCCGGGATCGAAGGCTCGAGCCGTTGAAGGCCGACACGGTGACCGCGAAGGTCCTGCCATCGGCCGCGTCGAGGCGCATGAAGCGATCGTCGCCCCCGGCCAGCACCGGCTTCGTCCAGCGGACCTCACCGCTGCGCAGGGAGAGCGCCGCCACCCCCTGCTCCCCGGTGGACCTTCTGCGGTACCCGATGAGCACCAGTTCCCGTCCCTCGTCGCCCACGACGTGGATCCGCTCCACCGAGTCCGCGTTGACACCGCCGCCGAGCGAGCCGTTCCGGCTGATCGACCACCGGACCTTGCCGGTCGCGGCGTCGGCGACCACCAGCCTGGAACGATCGGTCTCTCGGCCTTCACCGGTGTAGATCAGTGCGTCACCGGCCAGAGCGAAGCCCGTCACGCCTTTCAGACCGGTGTCCTTACCGGCGAGAGCCTGGCCGTCACCGGCCCTGCCGCTCCACAGCGGCTTCTTGTCGAACGGAACCGGCTGCACGGTCGGTCTCCCCGCACCACCGGGCTCGGCGGGCCGCCCGCCGCCGACGGTGGTGCGGTGCACGGCCAGGCCCGTCGGGACCGAGTCCCGGCCGGTCCTGTTGACGAAGAAGGCGGCATTGCGCTCCGAGACCGCGGCCACCGGGCCGGGAAGCCCGGTACGGAGAGTGTTCGCCGCGCGATCGACCATGGAGTACCGGACGGGGCCATCGCGGGCCGAGCCGTGAACGAAGATCCGGTCCTGCCAGACCGTGTCGACGGACAGTCCGTCCTCCACCTTGCCGGCGAAGACCTTCTTCTCGGCGGTCACGGGACCGCCGCGGCCGCCTGAACGAATCGTCACGAGCGTGGGTGCGCCGATCTCGAGACAGGCGATGAGTTCCCGGGCATCGCTGTCGCAGCTGTAGAAGCTCTTCGCGAGGGCCTTCTCGTCCGCCCCGGTGGCGGCGTTGACGACCAGCGTCCGTGAGTCGCTGACCGAGGAGCTCCCGGAGCGGTCCTCGACCCCGACCACTGCCGACCCACCCGCCGAGGACTTCAGCTCGGACTTCTCGAACCGCTCGGTCAGATCCCATTTCTTCTGACCGGTCTTGGCGTCGAGGGCGATGACCGCCCCTCCGCGGTTCCGCGGTTCCCACGGTGGCCCGGTGTCCGTCCGTGTCTCCCCCAGGACCACGTCACCGGCGATCTGGTACGCCCAGCCGTCGTCGTGCCGCCACAGCTCGCGGCCGGCGGCCGCGTCGAGCGCCACCGTCGTCAGCGCGGCGTCCTGCTCCGACTCCACGCTGGCCAGGACCATCCGGCCGTCCGCGGCCAGCAGCCTGGTCTTCTGCTTGCGGTCGGTCACGCCCTTCTCGCCGGAACGCGGCTTGATGAGCGGCGTCTTCCAGCGGACGCTGCCGTCCCGGCCCGAGAGCGCGGCGACGCCCCGCTCGCGCTCGCCGAGCTCCGCTCCTACCACGTACTGGACCAGCACGGTCCAGTCCTCGCCGTCTCCGACCACGAGCGGTCTTCCCGATGCTCCTCGAAGATGCTCCCCCAGATAGCCGTACTTGCCGTAGGCCTTGGCGCCGCCCCCTCCCCTGAGCGGCTCGCCCCCGTCCAGGACCCAGCGCGGGGCGCCCGTCTCCGCATCGACGACGGCCAGCCGTCCTCCGCCGCAGTGGCAGTCTCCCGCGACGATGGCGGTGCCGCCGCGCAGTTCGATGCCGGCGACGCGCTCCATACCGAGATCCCGCTCGTCCCACAGCGATCCGGCGCTGAACGAGACCGGCTGCGGGGGCTTGTCCCCGTCCGGAAGCGCGTCCTTGTCCGAGCCGCCGCTGCATCCCGTCGCCAGCACGACCCCTGCCAGCAGTGCGGCCGCCCAACGCAGTGCTGGTCTTCTCCCCATCACCGGATCACTCCGCTCCGCGCCCGTGAACTTCCGGATTTGCGGCCAAACTACCGATATGGGTGTCGGGTCGGAGGCGAAACACCATAGTGGTGGGGTGACCGATGACGGTGTCGGCGAGATCTTGGCCTGGTGTGTCGTGGCCAACGTGACCGATCGGATCCCGCATGGTGAGGGCGGCCGGGAGTTCCGGCGTGGGCTCCGGCATTTCGCCGCGGGAGCACGGCTGTGGGTTCTGCCGGCGCAGTGGGGCGACGGCTGGGAGAACGCGATCGTCGTCGGCCGGCATCGAGGATCACGGCGCTACGTCCGGATGGTCGTCCCGCTGCGCCACCTGACGAGGTTCCGCGTGCGGGCCGTGTACAGCCCGACGGTGTTCCGGGAGCTCACCCGCCCATGGGCACCGCGAGGCGACCACCCGATCGGCCTTTGGGACTCCCGTGAACACGCCGAGCGGGCCGCGGCCGCCGCGCTGCGCAGAACGGCGAGCGACCCGGGCGACGCCCCCACACCACCGCCACCGCCCGAGGACTGAGAGCCCCGCGACACGGCGCGTACGCGGGTTGGCGTACACGCGTTACGCGCGTACGGGGACGTGGGACGCCTGCACGCCCCGCCGACTCTTA
>NZ_JABVEB010000229.1 GCF_014323665.1 Actinomadura sp. HBU206391
GACTGGCGCACCGGCATGGGCTCATCGCTTCGCGCCGGGCTGGCGGCCCTGCCGTCCCGGTGCCCGGCCGTGGTGGTGGCGCTGGTCGATCAGCCGCGGGTCACCTCCGCCGCCGTCCGCCGGCTGACGGCGGCCCACGAGTCGGGCGCGTCGGTGGCCGTCGCCACCTACGGCGGCAGGCCGCGCAACCCCGTGCTCATCGCCAGGGAGCACTTCGCCGAGGCGGCCGCCCGGGCCGTCGGAGACGTCGGCGCCCGGGCCTTCATCCGCGCGCACCCCGAACTCGTGACGTCGGTGCCGTGCGACGATGTCGCCTCGCCCGCCGACATCGACACCCCCGAGGACCTCGACGCGCTGAGCGGTTCTCCGCACGCCCACCGGGACGGCGAGAGCCCCGCGGGATCGGTGCGAGAGGACCATTGAGCCGTGGCCGGTGGCACCTGCCGCCGACCCGGCTCGGCGGGTCACTGCACCGCTGAGGATTCCAGGGCGCCGCAGTCCACGGCGCGCCGCAGCCGGGCGTTCAGGGCCTTGACGGTGGCGGGCTCCTCGAGCACGCCGCCCTGCCGCTGGCTGTGCTCACGCCAGGCCTTGACCCGGGCGAGGTCCTCGTCGATGCCCGTCAGGTGGAAGGCGTAGACCACCGCGTAACGACTCGGCAGATGCGCCGGGTGCAGGTCCCATCCCTGGTAGAAACCGTTCCGCAGCGAGTGGCGCACGTGCTCGGCGTGCGTCGCCCAGGTGCCGCTCACGTGTTCGGCGCTGTCACTGCGCGGCACCGCGTTGGTGGAGCCGTCGGACAGCCGGACGCCGGTGCCGACCAGGCTCACCTGCATGACGTTGCGGGCGAAGTCACAGGCGGGATGGTCGAGCCGCTGCTCGTCCGGCGGCAGGCCGATGGCCGCGGTGTAGTCGAAGACCCCGAAGTGCGCGCCGGTGAGCCTCCCGGCCGCCGCCTCCAGGATCGGGCGCAGGCCGAGTTCGCCGCGGTGGTTGACGACGGCCTCCGCCGTCTCGATCTGCACTTCGAACTGAAGGACGCCCACCGGCAGGCCGAGCGCCGACTCCAGCCGGGTGAGGTAGTCGGCGAAGATGGCCACCTGCTCGGGCATGACCGTCTTGGGGAAGGTGATGACGAACCCGCCGGGAAGCCGCCCGAGCCGGTCGCGCAGCGAGGTCAGGAAGCCGTCGAGCGTCCGCATGCTGCGCTCGTGCCCGCCGTCGGTGAAGGACTTCACCCGCAGGCCCCAGAAGTGCGGCAGCGTCTTCAGCTCGTAGGCCACGGCGACCGCCTCGACCACCTGGTCGACGTGCGCGTCCTCCTCGGCCTCCGAGCGGACGCCGTAGCCGTCCTCGAAGTCGATGCGCAGATCCTCGATCGGCTCGGTCGCCAGCTTGGCGGCGACCCGCTCGCGGACGGTCCCCGCGAGATCCGGCTGGATCCCGAATGCGGCGCCGAACGAGCCGACGCCCGGCGTGTGGTTGTTGATCAATCGCAGTGCCTCGGCCCCGAAGTCCTGGGGCGTGGACGGGCCGAACCGGTCGGCGGGCACGTACACCGTGTGGAGCGGTTGCCGGCCCGGACTGGGATCGGGAAAGTGCCTCGTGTGCTCCGCGGCGGCGGCCAGCACGCGCTTGGACAGGTCGTCGATCGAGGAAACGCTCAAGTTCACCCCGTTATGATCGCGCATGATCCGGTGCTGACGACACCCCGTCGGAGCCGTCGTGGCCATTCCGCCGCCCACCCCACAGATGACGAGGTCCCCCGGGCCGGCGGCCCGGGGGACTCGTGATCGTGCATTCGCCGGATCAGAGGACCCGATCAGCGGCCTGGATCAGGCGCCGGATCAGCGGTCGTAGTAGTCCGGCTGCGTCTGGACGTTCAGCTGGTCGAGCCTGACCCGCTTGGCGTCCTTGACCCGCCGGTCATCGATCTCCAGAACGTCGAAGCCCTTCTGGATGTCGTTGGAGTAGACGTAACCGTTGTAGTAGTACGCCGACCACGCGCCTCCGGTGACCGCCCTGGTGTCGGACAGCGGGCCGCGCTCGAAGTACCCGATCTCCCGGGGGCGGGAGGAGTCGGTGAAGTCCCACACCGAGACGCCACCCTGGTACCACGCCTGGACCATGAGGTCCTTGCCCTTCACCGGGATCAGCGAGCCGTTGTGGGCCACGCAGTTCTCGGTGTCGGCCTGGTGCCGCGGGATCTTGTAGTAGCTGCGGAACACCAGCTTGCGCTTGTGACCCTTGCCCACGATGTCGTAGATCCCGTTGGCGCCCTTGAGGTCGCCGATGGCGGCATTGCAGGTGGCCGTGCCGCCACCGCCCAGCTCGTCGGTGAAGACGACCTTCGAGCCGCTGTTGTTGAACGTCGCCGAGTGCCAGAACGCGAAGTTCACCGTGTCGCGCACCCCGGTGATGACCCGCGGGCGGGCCCGGTCGGAGATGTCGAACAGGACTCCGTCACCCATGCACGCGCCCGCCGCGAGGTCCTTCTCCGGGTAGGCGGTGATGTCGTGGCAGCCGCTGGTGGCGGACTTGCCGTTCGGGTAGCTGCCGGGCACACCCTCGAAGCCGCCCTCGGGGAACAGGACCGGCTCCGACACCACGGCGGCGGCGGTCGGCCTGTCACGCGGCACCTTGACGATGGAGATCTTGTCGTGCGGCGGCTGGCACTTCGGGAATCTGTCCTGCGGACCGTACGACTGGATGTACAGATAGTCCGCCCGGCGCTTGTTGTCCGGCACCAGCGTGTGGGTGTGCGAGCCGCACTTGGTCTCGACCGACTTGACGTAGCGCGGGTTTCGCACGTCACTGATGTCGAAGACCTTGATCCCCTGCCAGTTCGCGGGGTTCTCGTCCCCGGAGCCGCCTGGCGTCGGAGGTGTGGCGCTCGTGCTGTTACAGGAGTCGTCCGACCGGGCGGAGTCGGTCGACAGGTACATCAGGTCGCCGTTGACCGACACGTCGTTCTGCGAGCCAGGACAGACCACCTGGCTGACGATCTTCGGCCGGCTCGGCTTGCTGATGTCCAGGATCGTCACTCCGGCGTAGTTGCCGGAGAAGGCGTACTTGCCCTGGAACGCCAGGTCGCTGTTGAGGTTCGCCTCACTGTCGAACGGCGCCTGCTTCGGGATGTTCGCCAGATGGCGGATGTTGTCGCTCTTGGCGACCGCGTCCACTGGAGGAATCTCCGCCGCGGCCGCCGGCGGCGATGCCAGGGCGAAGGTGGTCAGGGCCGCTGCCACGGTAGTGGCCAGCCAAGCCGAGACCTTGCGTTTTTTTGCGTGCGCCACGCATGACTCCTTTCAGTCCCCCCGAGTCTGTGCACTGCCAGCAGTATGTGATCAAGTAAGTCCTGACACCAGCGGTATATCTGACTGATGCCGACTTGTGTCTTATGTCGTACAGGGACCGGGTACGAGAGCGCGAGCGGAGTCATGGGCGGGGCGCGGGGGCCTGCGGAAGACCCGGCGAAAAGAGAGGCCCCCCGGGCCGGCTGCCCGGGGGACCTCTACTTCAGCGGTCGTTTCCGCCGTCGCGTGTCAGCGGTGCTGTCAGCGTTGCGGGTACGACTGCTGGGACTGCGTGTTCAGCTCGTCGAAGCGGATGTACTTCGCCGGGCCGAGGCGGGCGTCGTTGACGCCGAGGACGTCGAGGCCCTTCTGGATGTCATTCGAGAAGACGTAGCCGTTGTACCAGTACGCCGACCAGGAGCCGGCGGTTTGGAGTTCGGTCTCGGACAGCGGTCCGCGCTCGAAGAAGCCGATGCTCTTGGGGCGCTTCGAGTTGGTGAAGTCCCATACCTGGACACCACCCTGGTACCAGGCCTGGACCATGATGTCCTTGCCCGGCACCGGGATCAGCGAGCCGTTGTGGGCCACGCACACCTCGGTGTCGGCCTGGTCGCGGTCGATCTTGTAGTAGCTGCGGAAGACGAGCTTGCGCTTGTTTCCGCTGCCGACGATGTCGTAGATGCCGTTGGCGCCCTTCTGGGAGCCGATGGTGTCGTTGCAGGTCGCCGTGCCGCCGCCGCCGAGTTCGTCGGTAAAGACGATCTTGTTGGCCTTGTTGTTGAACGTCGCCGAGTGCCAGAACGCGAACTGCTGGTCGTCCTGCACGCGGTGGATCGTCTTCGGCTTCAGCGGGTTGGTGATGTCGAAGAGCACGCCGTCGCCCATGCAGGCACCAGCCATGATCTTCTTCTTCGGGTAGGTGGTCAGGTCGTGGCAGCCGGTCGTCGCCCTGGTCAGCTCGGGGTAGGGCAGGCCGTCACCGGGGTTGCCGCCGTCCGGGAAGAGCACCGGCTCGGCGACCACGGCCGCCTTGGTCGGCTTCTTGTGGTCGACCTTGATGACCGAGATCTTGTCGTGCGGCAGCTGGCAGTCCGGCCCGGTCGCGGGTGGGTCGAGGAGGTAGGACGAGACGTAGATGTACGTCGTGTTCTTCCCCTCCGGCAAGATCGTGTGAGTGTGCGACCCGCACTCGGTCTCGACCGACTTGATGTAGCGCGGGCTGCGCACGTTGCTGATGTCGAAGATCTTGATGCCCTCCCACGACGACGGTTCCGTCACGGGCTGCGTCGTGCTGCTGCACGAGTCGTTGTTCCGGGAGGAGTCGGTGGAGAGGAACAGCAGGTCCCCGGCCACCGAGATGTCGTTCTGCGATCCCGGACAGACCACCTGGGTGACGATCTTCGGCTTCTTGGGGTTGCCGATGTCGTAGATCATGAAGCCGCCGTAGTTACCGGCGAAGGCGTATTTGCCCTGGAACGCGATGTCACTGTTCAGATTGGCCAGCGAGTCGAATGGCGCCTGCTTCGGGATGTTCGCCACATGCTCGACGTTGTCGCTCGTAACGACCTCGTCGACCTCTGGAAACGCCGGCGCCGCCGTGGTCGGCGAGGCCAAGGTCAAAGAGGTGAAGGCCGCCACCACTGTGGTGGCGAAAGCGGCCCAGACCTTGCGTCTTCTTCCGGACGCCACGCGTTGCTCCCTTCCGTTCCCCCGAGCTCACATGAATTGCCAGCAGTATGTGATCGAGTCGTATGGGGCACCAGGGGTAGGGACAAATGATGCGAACCCGTGCCTTCCGCCCATGGGGCGATCACGCTACGGTCGGCCTAGTTGTGTGCAGGTCAGGAGGTGGGCAGGCGTACATGGGCGTGAAACTGGCCGGAATCGGCCTTGTGATCGCGGCCTTCGCGGTCGCGGGGTGCAGCGGCGGTGATGAGAAAACTCCCCGATCGTCTCCAGGGGTCGTCGGCTCCGGGGCACCGGTGATCGTGCCCGGCCGGCCGGGGGAGCCGAACCGCACCGCGAAGCCCGGCGAGACCGTCGACTCGGGCGTCCGCGCCGCCAACGACGCCGACGTCCGCTTCATGCAGCGGATGATCCCGCATCACGAGCAGGCGCTCGAGATGACCGCTCTGGTGAAGGATCGGGCGCAGAACACCAAGCTCCGAGCGCTGGCCGACCGGATCGGCGCCGCTCAGGGGCCGGAGATCAGCGCCATGCAGTCGTGGCTCCGCTCGCAGGGCAAGTCCACGGCGGGCGGCGGCCACGGCCATGGAGCGCATGGCGCCGGTGCGATGCCCGGGATGGCGACTCCGGAGCAGATGAACAAGCTCAAGGCGGTCTCGGGCAAGGAGTTCGACAAGCTCTTCCTCGAGCTGATGATCGCCCATCACAAGGGCGCGATCACCATGGCGAACGAGGTGCTCGGGGCGGGCGCCGACGTCACGGTGAACCGCATGGCGATCGACGTCAACACCGGCCAGGCCTCCGAGATCCGGCGCATGCAGGACCTGCTCCAGCCGATGTGACCCGCGTGGCGGCCGGGTCGTGCCCGGCCGCCCGTTCGTCGCAGGGGATCGGGGGTCAGGCCGGCGGGCGGAGCGTCCCGGCCAGCGCCGTCACGGCGTCGGTGAAGATCTTCGCGGGCGGCGACACCAGTCCCGCGCCGACCTGGCCGGTGCCCGCGACCCTACCGGCGATTCCCGTGTTCACGACCGGGAGGATTCCCGTACGGGCGACCAGAGCGGCGTCGATGCCGGTCGGGGTACCGCGGAACGACAGGATCGGTACCTGGAACACCGGGTTCTCCGCGAGGGTGATCTCGTACATCCGCTGGGTCGCGGCGAGCGCGTCGGGCACCTCGCCGCCGATGAACCGGACGATCGCGGGGGCCGCGGCCATCGCGAAGCCGCCCAGCCCGGTGGTCTCGGTGATGGTCGAGTCGCCGATGTCGGGGTTGGCGTCCCCTGGGCCGTACGAGCCGAGGTAGAGGCCGTCGGGGACCCCCGCGGGCCCGATGAACCACCGGTCGCCGGTGCCGGAGAGCTGGATGCCGAAGTCGGTGCCGTTGCGTGCCATGGCGACCACCAGGCTCGATCCGGGAACGTCGCGGGCGGCGTCGGCGGCGGCCTTGCCCGCGGCCATCGCGAGGTTGAGGAAGAAGTGGTCGTTTCCACCGACGAAGCGCAGCACGTCGGCGCCGCCCTCGACGTCGGCGAGGTCGGCCGCAAGTTCGCGCACGAACAGCGAGGTCGCGGCCCGGTTGCGGTTGTGCAGCTCGTCGCCCATCTGCAGGGCCTGGGCCATGATGGCCTTCAGATCGACGGGCCCGTGACGGTGGACCGCCGTGCGCAGTGCCGGGCCGAGCACCGCCGACATCCAGTGCAGCCGGTCGACCACCTCGGGGCCGTACGCGCCGTACCGCAGCACCTTGCCGAGGCCCTCGTTCAGTGAGCAGAACGCGGTGCCGCCGTGCTCGGCGTCCTCGACGACGAACATCCACATCGAGGGGCCGACGACGCCCGCCATCGGGCCCACTGTGCGGTGGTGGTGGCAGGAGTCGAGCGTCACCGGCCCCGCGTCGCCACGGGCGAGCATCCGCTCCGCCGCCTCGGCGTCGTCGGCCAGCCCTTCGGCGAGCATCGCGCCGATGAGGGCTCCTCGCATCGGGCCCGACGCCCGTTCCCAGGTCACCGGTGGGCCGGCGTGGAAGAAGGTGCCCGCCGTGAGGCCCAGCGCCTCGTGGGCGGGACGTACGTCCACGAGGTGTGGGCGGGCGGTGAGCATGCGCTTCACCGCGGTCGCGTCGGCCGCGGCGTGCCCGGGATGGCCCAGCACGGTGGCGAGGGGCTCGGCCGCGCCGGGCGCCGGTGGCCGCCAGTCGACGGTCCGCACCGGCACGGCCTGCTGGGCCAGGGCCTCGGCCAGCACCGGGGCGCCCGCCGCGATGATCCCCGGCTCCCGGGTCAGCAGGCCGCCGAGCCTGGAGCCGCCGCGGCCGTCCGCCGAAGATCTCGCGCCTGGTCGCGGCGGGTCGGCGACGACGCTGAGGTCGGCGTGCTCCTGCGGCATGGTCAAGACCCTTCGGTCGCGATCACTGGTCCGGTCGGTGGTCTTGGACGAGCGAGACGGCATGCCGGGCTGCCATCGCGTTGGAGCAGAAGACCGCCGCGCCGGCGTCGCGCAACGCGGCGGCCTGCCCGTCGCGGTCCTGCGGGTCGGCGGCGGTGCCGCACAGCGACACCACCACGGCCAGATCGCCGCCACGGGCGGCCAGGGCGTCCTCGATCGCGGGGGCGAGCAGCGCCGCCGGGTCGAGCTCGGCGCCATAGCCCAGCACGACGTCGAGCAGCAGCACCGCGCATGAGGGATCGGCGGCCTCCGCGGCGATCCGCTCCAGCCGCAGGGTCGGGTCGATCATCGGGTGCGCCCGGCCGCGGGTGAGCTCGTCGGCGCCAAAGTCGATCATGGAGTGGCCACGGGAGGTCTCCCCGTGCGACCACGCGGGCTCGCCGGTCTCGGTGAGCGGGAGGTCGGAGCCCACCGTGTCCGAGGACATCGTGCTGGAGCGCAGGGTGTTCGAGCGCACCGTGTCGGGCCGCACCGTGTTGGGCCGCACCGTGTTGGGCCGCACCGTGTTGGACCGCACCGTGTTGGACCGCACCGTGTTGGACCGCACCGTGTTGGACCACACGGGGCCGACCGCGTCCGCGGCGATCAGCATGGCCTCTTCGCACAGCGTGCCGCCCACGAACAGGCCGCGCAGGAAGCCCGGCCCGGGAGTCTGGGCGACGGGGGCCGGCCAGTGCGGCCAGCCGGGAACCTCCCGGCCGAGCCGGCCCAGAGCCCGCTCCGTGACGGTGGTGAGGTCGTCCTCGTCCGGCCCGAGCGGTGCGAACACGACGGGGGTGCTCAGCCGCCGCACGGCCTCGCGGATCAGGCCGGCGACCCGGGGCGCGGGCGGCTTGGACACGATGACGATCAGCTCGGTCGCCGGGTCGGCGTCGAGCGCCGCCAGCGCCTGCAGCGTGGAACGGCCGCTG
>NZ_JABVEB010000023.1 GCF_014323665.1 Actinomadura sp. HBU206391
GGCGCGTTAATGAGCAGCAGTCCTCCTCCTGTTATCAAGGCCAGACCGAGTCCCATGGCGAGCTTGAGCTGGTTAGGCAGGCGCAGCGAGCCGGGCACCGATTCCGCGATGACCGCACATCATGGTTCGAGTTCTGATGCCAAAGCGGCTTTCGCGCCCCGGCTCAACATCGCAGGAGGCGTCTGGAAGGGAAGCCCGTCGGACTGATTTTCTCCTTGGCGGCCGTGGTAGAGCGATGTCGCGAACGAGAAGGCCAGACGGTACAAAGGCAGGGCGATTTCAAGGTCACCCGTCTGAGGTATTCGTCGCCTGATGTCCGGATCGATCGTGACTACGTAGCGTGATGTCGAAACGGAGATGACCTTCCGTCCGTGATCACGTAGTTTCTACGCTGCACGATCACGAACGAGAAGGTCATCGGTGCCAGTTTCGCATGCCCAGGTTGAGGCCACGTCGTTGCTGGAGATGCTGGCGGGCGTCACTGATCCGCGTGACCCGCGGGGGGGGTCCGGCATCGGTTGCTGACGGTGCTGAGAGTCGCGGGTGGTGGCGACGTTGGCCGGGGCGGCCAACTACCGGGAGCTGGGGTCGGTCGCGGCCGATCTGCCGCAGCGGCTGCTACGCATACTGGGAGCCCGCTGGGATCAGGCCTGCCGTGGGTTCACGGCACCGAGCGCGGGAACGCTGCGGCGGGTGCTGATCGGGCTGGAGGCCGACGAACTGGACGCGGCGGTGGGGGCATGGCTAGCCCGGTCACGTGCACGCCGAACGCGGCCACGGACGGATCAACCGCTGGGCCGCTTGGGCCGCCGACACCGATGCCGGCCTCGGCCTGCCGCACGCGGCACGGCTCGTGATCGCGACAACGCGATCACCGCTCCGCGTCGGCCTTGAACTCCTCGGCGTAGACCTTCATCGCCACACAGGACCCCTCTCACCCCCAGATCTCCATGATCCAGGGAGCTCAGGGTGTCCACACCTCGGGGGGAGGGGCCCGCCACCGCCACCCGTACGTGCTGCGCGGGATTCTCTACTGCGGGATCTGCCACCGTCGGATACAGGGCCAGCGCAACCACGGAGCCGCCTACTACCGGTGCCGGTTTCCCGAGGAGTACGCCCTGGCCAACCGGGTTCATCATCCCCGCAACGTCTACCTGCGCGAGGACGCGCTGCTGCCTGCTTTGGACCGCTGGGTGGGCCGCAACTTCGCCCCGCATCGCCGGGCCGACACCATCGCGGCCATCGCCGCCGCCCAAGGCGGAGACGGCGAGGACACCGTTGCGGTCCTGGCACGCCACACCATCGCCGAATGCGACCGTAAACTCGCCCGCTACCGCGCCGCTCTGGAAGCCCTGGACGAGGACACCGACCCGGCCGCCATAGCTGGATGGATCATCGGAATCCAACAGCAGCGTGCCGGTGCTGAAGCCCAACTACGCCAAACCCCTCGGCACGTCCACATGACCCACGATCAGATCGCGAATCTGGTCGACCAATTCGGCGACCACGCACAAGCCATCGCCGCCGCCGACCCCTCCCGTAAGGCCGACCTGTACGCCAAGCTCGGCCTGCGCCTGACCTACCACCCCGGAAACGAGACAGTGCGGGCCGAGGCCCACCTCGATACCCGCACTGCGTGGGAAATGGTTCGTGTCCGAGGGGGGACTTGAACCCCCATGCCCCGTGAAGGGCACTAGCACCTCAAGCTAGCGCGTCTGCCTATTCCGCCACCCGGACTCGGCCGCGGGCGCCTCAGCGCGTCGCGGCCGCATCACCATACCAAAGCTCCCGACTCGCGGCGAAGTCGAGCGCGCGGCACGATGGGGTTCATACACACCCACGTTAACCCGCAGGCGCAGGGGGAGATAGTGATCGTTCAGCCCGCCGCAGAGGACGAGGTCGTCCAGCTGTGCCAAGAGCTCATCCGCATCGATACCAGCAACCCTGGTGATCACTCTGGCCCCGGTGAGCGCGCCGCCGCCGAGTACGTCGCCGAGAAGCTCGCCGACGTCGGCCTGGAACCGCGGATCCTGGAGTCCCATCCCAAGCGCACGAGCGTCGTCGCGCGGGTCGAGGGCGAGGACTCCTCGCGCGACACACTGCTCTTGCACGGCCACCTCGACGTCGTACCGGCGCAGAAGAGCGACTGGACGCGCGACCCGTTCGCCGGAGAGATCGCCGACGACTGCGTGTGGGGGCGGGGCGCCGTCGACATGAAGGACATGGACGCGATGATCCTCGCCGTCGTACGGCAGCGGCTGCGGGAGGGCCGCAGGCCGCCGCGCGACGTGGTCCTGGCATTCACCGCCGATGAGGAGGCCGGCGGCGCGTGGGGCGCCCAGTGGCTCGTGAACGAGCATCCGGAGCTGTTCGAGGGATGCACCGAGGCGGTGGGCGAGGTCGGCGGCTTCAGCCTCACGGTCCCCGGCGACCGGCGGCTGTACCTGATCGAGACCGCGGAGAAGGGCATCGCCTGGATGCGGCTCTCCGCTCGGGGCACGGCGGGCCACGGCTCGATGGTCCATCGCGACAACGCGATCACCGCTCTGTCGGCGGCCGTCGGCCGGCTGGGTGCGCACGAGTTCCCGATCCGCCTCACCAAGACCGTACGGGCCTTCCTCGAGCGGGCGTGCGCGGCGTACGGGGTCGACTTCGACCCGGATGATCCGGAGAAGTCGCTCGTGGAACTCGGCCCATTGGCGCGGATGATCGGGGCCACGCTCAGAAACACCCTCAATCCGACGATGTTGGACGCCGGTTACAAGGTGAACGTCATTCCGCAAGAGGCGAGGGCACAGGTCGACGGCAGATTCCTGCCGGGACACGAGCAGGAGTTCCTCGCGACGGTGGACGAACTGCTCGGCCCGGACGTCGTACGGGACTTCGTGCACCACGACGACGCCATCGAGACCGACTATGAGGGCGCTCTCGTCACGGCCATGGAGGAGGCGCTGATCTCGCAGGATCCCGGGGCGCTGCCGGTGCCCTACTGCCTGTCCGCGGGGACCGATGCCAAGGCGTTCGCCCGGCTGGGCATGCGCTGTTTCGGGTTCGCGCCGCTGCGGCTTCCCGCGGAGTTGGACTTTTCCGGAATGTTCCATGGCATCGACGAACGGGTGCCGGTAGACGGATTGCGGTTCGGCGTCCGGGTTCTCGACGAATTCCTTGATCGCGCCTAGCCGGTCCATTCCTAGATCGCTTATTTGATTTTGCCTCGGCGTTCGGTGAATTGCCGACGCGGCTGCGAAGCGTGGTGCTACGGTCACCATCCGTAGGGAGCGGCTTTACGCTCCCGCAGGCCGGATGAACGGACGCTGAAGCCGTCCACAGGGCCTGTGCGGAAGATGACGACGGCCGAGGAGGGCTCGTGGCGCGCGACCGGAGGCGGATACGGACGGTAGTCGTTCGGCTGCGCCGCGTCGTGCTTCGAGTCGTGTCCGCGAGTGCCCGTGGCCCGATCGCGCGCCGCCTGCTGGTGGTCGCCGGTATCGCGGCGGCCGGGTGGCTTCTCGGCGCCGCCGGGCCGGCCCAC
Source organism: Actinomadura sp. HBU206391 (assembly GCF_014323665.1). Classification (GTDB taxonomy): domain Bacteria; phylum Actinomycetota; class Actinomycetes; order Streptosporangiales; family Streptosporangiaceae; genus Actinomadura_C. The sequence continues at coordinate 3,533 of NZ_JABVEB010000023.1, forward strand.
GCCGACACCTCGGCCGGACCTGCGGGCATGGCGCCGGGCATGGAGCGGCCGGTGCTCGGCACGGTGTCGGATGTCGCCGCGACGACCCCCGCCCCGGCCGTCGAGCGCCCGGAGGCCGGGTCTTCCGGCCGCCGTTTCGGTACGACCCCGGACCTCATCCTCGTACCGGCTCTCGAGACCGGGGCGCCGTTCGCCCCGGCGACCGCGGAGGCCTCGGTGCCGGGTGCGTCTTCGCTGCGCAAGGTGAGCGGCGGTCTCGCGGGATCTCTGCGCGAGGCAGAGCGAGCTCTGCCCGTCCACCCCTCGACGGTTCTCGACGCGCCGGGCCTCGCCCGGGCGGTCGATATCGACCTCGCGTCGATCGGACCGTGGCCAGGTAGTGCGGGCGCCGATCTCTCTTGGACTCCACGGCATCGCCATGGTGCGAAGGCCGGAACTGGCGATCGGACCGGGGTGCGCACGCCCGGACCGCTTGCCGTGTCGGGGGCGTCCAAGGGCGGTCGAGCGACCTTCGGCGCGGCGTTCTCGTACCCGGCACCCATCCCCGGTGCGGAGCTTCCACAGCCCCTGGCGGCCCCGGCGCACGTGCGGCCGTCGGTCGGCCCGACCCTGACGGGTGCGGGGATCGCCCATCTCGCCGGACCCGGGGCCTTGGCACGGCCGTCGCGCGTGCCCGCGCCACCGTCGTGCGTCGTCGCTCCGGCCGTCCACTCGGCTGCGGATGAGCCGTCCTGCTCGCCTGACTGATCAAAGCCTCGGCCCTGGAGAAGGCCGGGGCTGGGACGCGCCGTCGAGCGGCGGCACGTCATACGCGGAACATTACAAAACACCCTTCAAGCATCTATTTCGTACGAAAACCTTCCATTCCGACTCAGGAGCATCCATGCGTACGTGGACCAAGGGCACCACACGTGCCGCGCTGTTCACCGCAAGCTTCGTCGCTGTGGGCGCAGGCGCCATCTCCTCCCCCCTCGGAGCCTCCGCCGACACCACGAGCGGCGACTACAGCGTGCTCGGCGGCAACCAGATCAACGCACCCGTCTCACTGCCGATCAATGTGAGCGGCAACTCGGTCGCCGTCGTCGGCGACGCCGTCTCGCACTCCAAGGGCGGTGCGAGCGTGATCGACAGCGGACCCCGTGGTGGCTCACGAGGGCAGCGGACGTCCGGCCACGAGAGCGTGGGCGGCGGCAACCAGATCAACGCGCCGGTCAAGGCGCCGATCAATGTCTGCGGCAACGCCGTCGCGGTCGTCGGCGAGGCCCTGGCGAACTGCAAGGGCGGCGCAAAGGTCGCCGACGGCCGGGGCCAGGGGAACGGCGGTCAGCGGACCTCCGGCCGCCGCTCGATACTCGGCGGCAACCAGGTGTTCGCGCCGATCAGCCTCCCGGTGAACGTCTGCGGCAACGCGATCGCCATCCTCGGAGGCGCCCTGGCCGGGTGCGAGGGTGGCGCGAAGGTCGCCGATGGCGGGGACCAGGGGCGCGACGGCGGTCAGCGGACCTCCGGGCGGGGCTCGATACTGGGCGGCAACCAGGTGTTCGCGCCGATCAGTGTGCCGGTGAACGTCTGCGGCAACGCTGTGGGCAACGCCGTGGCCGGGTGCAGGGGAGGCGCTTCCGTCAAGACCCCTCGGCCCCGCCGCGGGGCCGCTGACAGCACCTCCGGGTGGCACAGCGTGGGCGGTGGCAACCAGATCCACCTCCCGATCAAGGCGCCGGTGAACGTCTGCGGCAACGCCGCTGCGGTGCTCGGTGACGCGATCGCGGGTTGCGCGGGCGGTGCGGGAGGCCATGCCGGCCACGGCGGATACGAGCACGGTGGCGGGTACGGGCACGGGCACGGCTACCGGACCTCGCACGGCCCGGTTCACAGCGCGGCGGTGACTCGAACGCTGCCGACGCTGCCGAACCAGACCAGGGCGCTTCCGCTGAGCCCCGGCGCCGCGCTGCCCACCCTGCCCGAGCTGCCCACGCAGGTGCCCGCCGGTGCCCCGGCCACCTACTCCGCCGCCCAGAGCACCCTGCCCATCGACGATCCCACGGTGCCGCCGAACCTGCCGGTACGGCCACCGGCGCTGCCCGACCTGCCCGTCATGGCACCGGACGGCCTTTCGCGGCTCCCCGTACAGACCGAGCAACTCACGACGGCACTGCCGTCGTCGGGGACGCGCAGGGCCGCAGTCGCCAAGGACGACACCATCCCGGGACTCCTGCCGGCCAAGCCGAAGCTGCCCGTTCGGCCGCCGGTCGTGCCCGGCGACGCACGCTCCAAGGCTCTGCCGATCCCGGCTGGCGACCTGCCCGAACTGCCGGCCGTCGACAAGGTCGACGCCCCGCGGGTCGGCGGCGTGCACGATCAGCTCGGCACGGCGCGCAAGCCGGTGACCGGACTCGTCCCGATGGCGGCCAGCGACCTGCTCACCGGTGGGGTGACCGGTGGATCTGCCTATGTCCTGGTCGTCGGGGCGCTGCTGGCGGCCGCCGCCGCGGTGATGTCCCTCACCCGCCGTGTCCGCCTCGGTCGTCGGTAGGCGCAGGCCGACGACCGGTTAGACGCTTTGCCCGTGTTTGGGTGGTGTGCGGCGTTCGGGCCGCTCGGCACCTTCCACCGGTGAAGATGAGACGCTTTGCCCGTGTTTGGGTGGTGTGCGGCGTTCGGGCCACTCGGCACCTTCCACCGGTGAAGATGAGACGCTTTGCCCGTCCCGGGGGCGCGGCCTGGGGCGGGCAAAGCCCTGTTCAGGGAACAAGAAGTACGCTCGTGGGTGCGGCATTTCGATGTCGCGCCGCATTGGCTTGAGCATTCAACTATTCAACGCGGCGGAGATCACAGTGTCCTGGTTTGTCGGATGACTTTTCGCCGAAGTTGGATTCTGCGGCTACCGTCGGGGTAGAGCCGCAGACGGTCGAGTTCCCATCCGCCGTACTCTGCGTGCTCGGTCATCAACCGCCGGGCGGCGTCTCTCGAGGTACCACGCGGCAGGCGCAGGATGAGATAGGTGTACTCCACCATTACCGACATTATGACTTGGGGGAACGTGATGGGGGGAGTCTCGCACAAGGTCCCGTTCCACAGCGGTCCCGGCGGCATGTCATCCTGTCGTGGGTCTGCGGCGACGGGAACTCTCGGCTACAGGAGTACCGTCATTCCACGTTGAGAGGACCGGACGGGGCCGAAGCGTCCGGTAAGCGACGAAGTGCGAAACAGGACAGCGAGGTTCGAGCGACCGTGCCAGCCAAGAACGGCACAACCAAGCGTGGCCAGGATGGATCTGGCGCCGGCGGCACCCGACTGGTGATCGTCGAGTCCCCCGCGAAGGCAAAGACGATCGCGGGTTATCTCGGCGGCAACTACGTGGTGGAGTCCAGCATCGGTCACATCCGGGACCTGCCGTCGAAGGCCGCCGACATCCCGCCGAAGTACAAGGGCGAGGCGTGGGCCAAGCTGGGCGTTGACGTCGATCATGATTTCGAGCCGCTCTATGTGATCAACACTGACAAGAAGCAGCAGGTCACGAAGCTCAAGAAGCTGCTCCAGGACGCTGACGAGCTCTTCCTCGCGACGGACGAGGACCGCGAGGGCGAGGCGATCGCCTGGCACCTGCGCGAGGTGCTGCGGCCCAAGGTCCCGGTCCGGCGGATGGTCTTCCACGAGATCACCCGCGATGCCATCAGGGCCGCCGTGGAGAGCCCGCGGGATCTCAACCTGCGTCTCGTCGACGCTCAGGAGACCCGTCGCATCCTCGACCGCCTGTACGGCTACGAGGTGAGCCCGGTCCTGTGGAAGAAGGTCATGCCGAAACTGTCGGCGGGCCGGGTGCAGTCCGTCGCCACCAGGCTGGTCGTCGAGCGGGAACGGGAGCGCATCGCCTTCGTCTCGGCGAGCTACTGGGACATCCTCGCGGACTTCCTCGCGCCCCTCCGGGACGGCGAGGGCGACGCGCCGCGTGACTTCCAGGCCCGTCTCGTCTCGGTCGACGGCAAGCGCATCGCCCAGGGGCGTGACTTCACCGCCCAGGGCGTCCTGCGCGGCGACCTGCGGCACCTCGACGAGGAGTCGGCGCGTGGCCTGGCCGATCGGCTGACCGGCCGGCCCTTCGCGGTCAGTTCGATCGAGCGCAAGCCCTACACCCGCAAGCCGTACCCGCCGTTCCGTACGACCACGCTGCAGCAGGAGGCCAGCCGCAAGCTGGGCTTCTCGGCCAAGCACACGATGTCGGTCGCGCAGAAGCTGTACGAGAACGGCTTCATCACCTACATGCGGACCGACAGTGTCACGCTGTCCGAGACCGCGATCGCGGCGGCACGGTCCCAGGCGGCGGCGCTGTACGGCGCGGAGTACGTGCCGGCCAAGCCGCGGGTCTACCAGACCAAGGTCAAGAACGCGCAGGAGGCGCACGAGGCGATCAGGCCTGCCGGTGAGACCTTCCGCACACCTGGTGAGACCGGCCTGTCCAGTGACCAGTTCCGGCTGTACGAGCTGATCTGGAAGCGGACGATCGCCAGCCAGATGAAGGACGCCACCGGTCAGTCGGTGTCCGTGCGCATCACGGGCACGTCGACCGGCGGCGAGCAGGCGGAGTTCGCCGCCACCGGCAAGATCATCACTTTCTATGGCTTCCTCAAGGCGTACGTCGAGGGCCTCGACGACCCGGACGCCGACCGCGACGACCGCGAGCGGCGGCTGCCGAAGCTCGAGGAGGACGACTCGGTCACCGCCACCAGCGTTGACGCCGAGGGGCACAGCACCCGCCCGCCGGCCAGGTACACCGAGGCGAGCCTGGTCAAGGAACTGGAAGATCGCGAGATCGGGCGGCCGTCGACGTACGCCTCGATCATGGGCACGATCCTCGACCGCGGCTATGTCTTCAAGAAGGGCACCGCACTGGTGCCGGCGTTCCTGGCGTTCGCCGTGGTGCAGCTGCTGGAGCGGCACTTCGCCAACCTGGTCGACTACGACTTCACGGCCCGCATGGAGGACTGTCTCGACTCGATCGCACGGGGCGAGGCCGAGCGGGTCCTTTGGCTGCGCCGCTTCTACTTCGGCGGGAACGGTGACGAGGGTCTCAAGGAGCTCGTCAGTGATCTCGACGAGATCGACGCCAAGGCGGTGAGCTCGTTCCCGATCAAGGGCACCGACATCATGGTGCGGGTCGGGCGCTACGGTCCTTATCTCGACCGGGACGGCGAGCGGGTGAACATTCCCGAGGACCTCGCCCCCGACGAGCTCACCGCGGAGAAGGCCGAAGAGCTCTTCAACCAGATGAGCACCGACCGCGAGCTCGGCAAGGACCCCGAGACGGGCCACACGATCGTGGCGAAGGCCGGCCGGTTCGGCCCCTACGTCACCGAGATCCTGCCCGAGGAGCCCGCGGACACCGACAAGAAGCGCACGAAGAAGGCCGCGCCCAAGCCGCGCACGGCGTCGCTGCTCAAGAGCATGTCGCTCGAGATGGTGACCATCGAGGACGCGCTCAAGCTGCTCTCGCTGCCGCGGGTGCTCGGTGAGATCGACGGCGAGGTGGTCACCGCGCAGAACGGCCGGTACGGCCCGTACGTCAAGAAGGGCACGGACAGCCGCTCCCTGCAGAGCGAAGAGGAACTCTTCACGATCACGCTCGAGCAGGCCAAGGAGCTGTTCGCGCAGCCCAAGCAGCGCGGAAGAGGCCGTGCGGCGGCCGCGCCGCCGCTGCGTGAACTGGGCGCGGATCCGGTCAGTGGCAAGCCGGTCGTCGTGAAGGAGGGACGTTTCGGGCCGTATGTCACGGACGGTGAGACCAATGCCAGTCTCCGTAGGGAAGACCAGGTAGAGTCGATCACCATCGAGCGGGCGGCCGCGCTGCTCGCCGAGCGCCGGGAGAAGGTCGCCTCAGGTGGCGGCGGCAAGCCCAAGACGCCGGCGAGACGTCGTACGGCAAAGTCACGCTCCTAGGACAGCGACGCCGATACGCTGACAAGCATGAGCAGAACGGGCGTGGCCGAACCTCGTGGGGTCCTGTCCATCAGATCGTTCCGGCGGCTGTGGATCGCTCTGTCGCTGTCCAGCCTCGGTGACTGGCTGAGCATTCTCGCGCTGACCGCGCTGGCGAGCTCGATCACCACGGGCTCGGGCTACCAGGCGCAGTCGTACGCCGTCGGCGGTGTGCTCATCGTCAAGATGCTGCCGGCCGTGATCTTGGGGCCGCTGGCCGGCGCCGTGGCGGACCGGTTCGACCGGCGCATGACCATGGTGATCGCGGACGTGCTGCGGTTCGCCCTGTTCTTGTCGATCCCCTTGGTGGGCCGGCTGGACTGGCTGTTCATCGCGACGTTCCTGATCGAGTGCGTGACGCTGTTCTGGATCCCGGCCAAGGAGGCCACGGTCCCGAACCTGGTGCCCAGGGACCAGCTCGAGAGGGCCAACCAGTTCAGCCTGCTGACGACGTACGGCTCCGCGCCGGTCGCGGCGGCCCTGTTCTCCGTGCTGGCCCTGGTGTCCAGAGCGTTCTTCGACCAGAGCCAGCAGGCCGACCTCGCGCTCTACATCAACGCGGTCACTTTCCTGATCTCCGCTATCACGATCTTCACCTTGAGGGACATCCCGTCCCGTGGCGCCGAGCACGTGTCGGTGCCCTCGGTGCTGAAGCAGATCGGCGAGGGGTGGAAGTTCGCGGGCTCGACCCCGTTGGTCCGCGGGCTCATCGTCGGCATCGTCGGCGCCTTCGCGGCCGGTGGCGCGGTCATCGGCATCGCCAAGGTCTACGTCGAGGCGCTCAAGGGCGGCGACGCGGCCTACGGCGCGGTGTTCGGCGCGGTGTTCCTCGGGATGGCGTTCGGCATGTTCCTCGGGCCGCGCATGCTGCGCGACCTCAGCCGCCGCCGGCTCTTCGGCCTGGCGATCATCGGCGCCGGCCTCACGCTGATCCTGATCGCCCTGATCCCGAACCTCGTCGTCGTGGTGTTCCTCACCACTCTGCTCGGCGCCTGCGCGGGAGTCGGGTGGGTCACCGGATACACGTTGATCGGCCTGGAGGTCGAGGACGACCTGCGCGGGCGTACGTTCGCGTTCCTCCAGTCGCTGGTCCGCGTCGTTCTGCTGCTGGTCCTCGCGGTCGTCCCGCTGCTGGCCGGTGTGATCGGCGCCCACCGGCTCGAGCTGGCCGAGGTCACGTACCGGTTCGACGGCACCAACGCGGTGCTGTTGATCGCCGCCGTCGTGGCGATGATCTTCGGTGTGTTCGCGTACCGCCAGATGGACGACCGCCGGGGCATTCCGCTCGTCCGCGATGTGATCGGCGCGCTGCGCGGCGTTCCGTACATCCCCGAGTCCGAGGAGCACAGGCCCGCCACCGGCCGCGGGGTGCTGATCGCCTTCGAGGGGGGCGAGGGCGCGGGCAAGACCACCCAGGCCCGGCTCGCCGCGATCTGGCTGCGCGATCACGGCTATGACGTCGTCACGACCCAGGAGCCCGGCGCCACCAAGATCGGTATGCGGCTGCGGGCCATCCTGCTCGACAAGGAGAGCACGGGTCTGTCGTCGCGAGCCGAGACGCTGCTGTACGCGGCGGACCGCGCCGACCACGTCGCCACCGTGATCGAGCCCGCGCTGCGGCGCGGCGCGATCATCATCACCGACCGTTACGTCGACTCCACGCTGGCCTACCAGGGGTACGGCCGGAAGCTGCCCGCCGACGAGATCGCCAAGATCAACACGTGGGCCACCGGTGGTCTCGTGCCCGATCTGACCATCCTGCTGGACGTGCCGTCGGATGTCGGCCTCGGCCGGTTCGCCTCCCCGGCCGACCGCATCGAGTCCGAGCCCCAGGAGTTCCACGAGCGGGTCCGCAGAGGGTTCCGGGTGCTCGCCGAGGCCGAGCCGCAGCGCTACCTGGTGGTCGACGCCCGCCAGCCACAGGCGGAGATCACCCGGCAGATCCAGGACCGCGTCCGCGAGATCCTCCCCGACCCGATCCCGCAGGGCACCGAGGACATCACCAGCACCTTCCCGGCCATCACCGACGCGTGATCGCGGCGCAGCCGCAAACCCCCGTGATCATGCAGTTGTGCGCGGCTCGGCCCAGAACGAGCGCGAACAACTGCATGATCACGACGGGGAATGCGTGATCCTCGATCCTCTCCCGTGATCATGCAGTTGTGCGCACGAGGACGCTCTCGCCGGCGATGGACACGCGAACAAGTGCATGATCACGGCGGGGGGCCGCGCACAAGTGCATGATCACGACGTGAGGGGGGCGGCTAGCCTCTAGCCTTGGCGCATGACGGTGTACGACGACGTGGTGGGGCAGGAGCGGGTCGTCGCAGCGCTGCGTTCGGCGGCCGACGCCGCCAGAGCGGTGCTCGCCGGTGTCGGCGGTGGTGGGATGACGCACGCCTGGCTGTTCACCGGGCCGCCCGGATCGGGCCGGTCGGTGGCCGCACGGGCCTTCGCCGCCGCGTTGCAGTGCACCGACCCGATGCCGGGCTGCGGGCAGTGCGCCGGCTGCCACCAGGTGCACCAGGGCACGCACGCCGACGTCGAGGTCGTCCGCCCCGCCGGGTTGTCCTACAGCGTGAAGGAGACCCGCGAGCTCGTGCTCCGCGCGGCCTCCTCGCCCAGCGGCGGCCGATGGCAGGTCGTGCTGTTCGAGGACGCCGACCGGGCCACCGAGGCGGCCGCCAACGCGCTGCTCAAGGCGATCGAGGAGCCGCCGCCGCGCACGGTCTGGCTGCTGTGCGCGCCGTCGCCCGACGACCTGGTGACGACCATCCGCTCCCGGTGCCGTCTGGTGACCTTGCGCACGCCGTCGGCCGGGGCCGTCGCCGACGTGCTCCGCCTGCGGGACGGCATCGACGAGCAGGTCGCGCAGGCCGCCGCTCGGGCGGCGCAGGGACACATCGGGCGCGCCAGGCGGCTGGCGACCGACGGGCAGGCTCGGCAGCGGCGCGGCGACGTTCTCGAGGTGCCCTCGCGGCTGACCGGGCTCGGGCCCGCGATCAATGCCGCGGCCGCCCTGGTAGCGGCGGCCGAGGCGGAGGCCAAGGCGACCACAGAGGAGCCGAACGAGTCCGAGACCGCGGCGATGCGGCAGGCCCTCGGCGAGAGCGCCAAGGGACGGATGCCCCGTGGCACGGCCGGCGCCCTCAAGGAGCTGGAGGACCGGCAGAAGTCCCGCGCGACCCGGGTGAAGCGCGACTCGCTGGACCGCGCGCTGCTGGATCTGGCGTCGTACTACCGGGACGTGCTCGTCGTACAGCTCGGGTCGGGCATCGACCTGGTCAACGACGACCGCGGCAGGGAACTGCACGAGATGGCGGCCAAGGGGACCCCGGAGGCCACGCTGCGGCGGCTTGAGGCGATCATGCAGTGCCGTGAGCGGCTCGAAGCCAACGTCAATCCGCTCCTGGCCGTCGAGGCCATGGCCCTGGCGCTCAGGCCCAGTTGATCATTCCGCTGGGCGGAATAGTGCCGGAGTGACTCGCTACGGTGTGTATGTCGAATGGCGTGTCATTGTGACAAAACGCGCATACTTGCACAACGGCAACCGTTTCGTTATATGTCGGCCGGGCCCCGTCCAACCTACAAATCAGTAGCATCCCCTGGTTAGTTCCCGAATCCGGGCATTTTTTCCTCTTACCAGGAGGTGTGCATGCGGCGCGCCATCATCACTGCGGTCGCCCTAGCGGCGGTCACCGCGGCGGTCGCGGTCCCCGCGCAAGCGGTACCTGCGAGCCCGCAGTCAACAGGCCAGGCTGCGCAGTACGTCGTCCTCTACAAGGAAGGCGCCTCCCTCGAGAAGGCGCGCGCCGCGGTCAAGGCCGCCGGCGGCACCATCGTGAAGGAGAACACCGCCGTCGGTGTGGCCACGGTCGAGTCGACGAACACGCAGTTCGTCGCCAACGCGGGCCGCCAGGGCTCGCTCGACGGCGCCGCCACCAACCGCACGATCGGCCAGGCGCCGAGGACCGGCAAGGGCGCGGAGAAGCGTGCCGCCGTCGAGAAGGCCGGCCGCGAGGTCGCCAGGGTCGCCGCGAAGGCCGCCAAGAAGAAGGGCGCCGAACCGCTCGCGGATCTGCAGTGGGACATGAAGCAGATCCACGCGACCGAGCAGGGCTCGTACAAGAAGCAGCCCGGCAAGAAGGAAGTGCTCGTCGGTGTGCTCGACACCGGCATCGAGGCGGCGCACCCGGACATCGCCCCGAACTTCAACAAGAAGCTCAGCCGCAACTTCACCACGGACATCCCGTTCGACGCCAACGGCGACGAGATCGACGGTCCGTGCGAGTACGTCACCTGTGTCGACCCGGCGACCGAGGACGACAACGACCACGGCACCCACGTGGCGTCGACCATCGCCTCGCCCCGCAACGGGCTCGGCATGGCCGGTGTCGCGCCGAAGGTCTCCCTGGTCAACCTGCGGGCCGGTCAGGACTCGGGTTACTTCTTCCTGCAGCCGTCGATCGACGCGCTGACCTACGCCGGCGACCACGGCATCGACGTGGTCAACATGAGCTACTACATCGACCCGTGGCTGTTCAACTGCGTGGACAACCCGGCCGACTCCGCGGCCGACCGGGCCGAGCAGCGGACCATCATCAACGCCACCCAGCGGGCGCTCACCTACGCCCGCAGCCACGGCGTGACGCTGATCGCGGCGGCGGGCAACGAGGCCGCCGACTACACCAAGACCTTCATCGACTCCACCAGCCCGGACTTCGCGTCCGAGCCCGATGAGGCCCCCTACACCCGCACCGTGCCACCGAGCTGCATCTCGATGCCGTCCGAGGGCAAGGGCGTCATCCCGGTCTCCTCGACCGGCATCAGCACCCGCAAGTCGTACTACTCCAGCTTCGGCAACGGCTACGTCGCGGTCGCGGCGCCCGGTGGCGACACCTACGACACCCCGGACGGCAAGGCCAACGTCAACCGGGGCATCTGGGCCGCCTACCCGGAGCGGCTGGCCCGGGAGCGGGGCGAGCTGAACCCCGATGGCACGCCCAAGAGCGCCGCCATCATCCGTGACTGCGCGGGCGGCAAGTGCGCCTACTACCAGTCCATCCAGGGCACCTCGATGGCCTCGCCGCACGCCGTCGGCGTCGCAGCGCTGATCATCAGCAAGTACGGCAAGAAGGACAAGGTGCACGGCGGGCTGACCCTCGACCCGCGGGTCACCGAGGCCTACCTCCGGTCCACCGCGACCGAGCACGCCTGCCCGTCGGGCGGTTCGTACACCTACGTGCGCTACGTGCTCCAGCCTGACGGTACGTACCTCAAGGTGGTCGCCACGCACAAGTGCGAGGGCGGCAAGAGCAACAACGGCTTCTACGGAAGCGGCATCGTCGACGCGCTGAGCGCCGTCAAGTAACACCGCGGTAAGCACCGCTTCACCGTGAGGCCCCCACCCCGTGTGGGGGCCTCACTCGTCCGCGTACGTGGGTCCGCCCGCCGGCCCGGGCAACGGGGTCGGCATCGGCCCGGGCGCCGCCGGGCACGCCCACCCGTGGCGCGGGAACCCACGGCGCTCAGGCAGGATGGGTCACATGCCGGAGCCTTACCGCGTCACGTTCGTCTGCACGGGCAACATCTGCCGCTCGCCGATGGCCGAGCAGGTCCTTCGCCACCATGCGGAGGAGGAGGGACTGGATGTTGAGATCGACAGCTCGGGCACCGGCGGGTGGCACATCGGCGACGGCGCCGACCACCGGGCCGTACGCACCCTGACCGACGGCGGATACCGATCGGCGCACTCCGCGCGGCAGTTCGAGCCGCTCTGGTTCGGCCGCTACGACCTGATCGTGGCCCTCGACCAGAGCCATCTGGAGGCGCTGCGGTCCATGGCGCCCGACGCCGACGCGCTGGCCAGGGTACGGCTGCTGCGCGAGTTCGACCCCGACGCCGAGGCCGGCGGCGACCTGGACGTGCCCGACCCCTACTTCGGCGACGACGACGGCTTCGTCCATGTCCTGGGGCTGATCGAGGCCGCCGTCCCCGGGCTCCTCGAGACGATCCGCGAGGGGCTCAAGGAGCGGCGTTGAACGCCGGCGGTGCGGCGCTGCCGACGCGGCTCGGCCGGCTGCTCGGCGTCGAGGTCGATCGGGTCGTCGATCTGGGCGACGGCCATGAGTGGACGCTGCACCGCGCGACCCTGGCCGACGGCCGGGAGGTGTTCGTCAAGGACACCTCGAGCGGGCCTGAGATCTTCGCCGCCGAGGCGGCCGGTCTGCGCTGGCTCGGAGAGGCCGGCAACGGGCTCGCGGTGCCCGTGCTCGCGGTCGACGAACGGACGCTCGTGCTGCCGTGGCTGGACAGCGAGCCGCCGGATCCGGCCGCGGCCGAGCGGTTCGGCCGGGAGCTCGCCGCGCTGCACGCCGCCGGTGCGTCGTCGTACGGCGCCGCCCGGCCGGGTTTCATCGCCCGGCTGCCGCTCGACAACACGCCCGGCGACTCCTGGCCCGGGTGGTACGCCGAGCGCAGGATCGAGCCGTTCCTTCGCATGGCCGGGGCAGATCTCGGCGCGTCGGGCGTACGGCTGGTCGAGCAGGTCGTGCGGCGCATCGGCGAGCTGGCCGGCCCGGCCGAGCCGCCCAGCCGCATCCACGGCGACCTGTGGTCGGGCAACGTGCTCTGGTCGGGCGGACGCGGGCGCCTGATCGACCCAGCGGCGCACGGCGGTCACCGTGAGACCGATCTGGCGATGCTCGCGCTGTTCGGCGCTCCACGACTGGACCGGATCATCGCGGGCTACCAGGAGGTGGCGCCGCTCGCGGACGGCTGGCGCGAGCGGGTGCCGCTGCACCAGTTGCACCCGCTGCTCGTCCACGTCGCGCTGTTCGGCTCCTCCTACACGTCAGCGGTGGTCAGCGCCGCCCGCGCGTCGCTCCGCCCGTGACGGCGGGCTCGTTGCGACCGGGCGGTGAGGGATGATCAGCAGGGGGCGGGCATGTCGCAAGCGGCAAACCGGTAAAAACATGATCATGTGCGGCACGCATGAGGTAGACCTGTGGGCACCTGCGTGCGGAGAGGTTGGTTCGGCGACATTTCCATGGACGCTAAACACAAGAACGAAGGCTCACCATCAGCTCTGGCCGCCGCGTGGCGGGAGTGGATCGCTCCCGTGGCGGTGGCCGGGGTCGTCGCTCTCGCCGTCGCCGGAACGGTCGAGCTGGCCGACCGCGGCGACGGGAAGCCGGCGAAGAAGGAGAACTCCGCCAAGCAGACCATGCTGGCCGCACGGCAGAAGTCCGCGCCGCGCTTCGTCGTCGCCGTCCGGAGCCCCGGCACCGCGGTGGTCGTACGGGATCTGCGCACGGGCAAGATCGTCGACGAGACCATGCCGCCGCCTCAGGGCCGGCGCTACCACCAGGTGGCCTCCGCCCCCGACGGCACGTACATCGTGTCCAGCTTCGGCCGGCAGCGGGTCGGCTTCCACCGGCTGCGCCTCGCCGCCGACGGGCACGCGACCGAGTTCACCACCCTGCCCCGCGCGATAGCGGGCGTCTCGGCGGCCTGGTCGGACATGGCGGTCAGCGGCGACGGCGACCGGATCGGCTATGTGACCTACCGCGGGACCAGGGCGCGGCTCGACGTCCTCTCACTGAAGACCGGGGCGCTCCGCAGCTGGACCACCTCGCTGAACGGCCGGGTCGGTGACCTGTCGTGGGCGGGTGACACCCTGTCGTTCGTGTGGGCGCCGACGCCGGTACCGGGCGGCAAGGCCGCGGTGCGGCAGGTCCGGACCATCGACACCACCGGGGCGGCCAGCGACCTGCGCGCCAGCCGCGCGGTGCTGGCCCTCCCCAAGGGCAGCGACTCCGCCGTCCTCAGTCGCGACGGCAAGACCGTCGTGACGGGGGTGAGCGACGAATCCGGGCTCGGGCTGACCGCCTTCTCGGCCGCCGACGGACGGCAGACGCGCGTGCTGCGACGGTTCCCCGGTGCCGCCGGACTGGAGCGGATCCTCACCGACCGCACCGGCCGTTACCTGCTCACCATCAGCGGCGACGGTCACGTGTACGCCGACTCGACGCGTGATGTCCATACGGTCTTCGGCACCGGCAAGGCCGGCGTCGCCGACGTCGCGTGGTGAGCAGTCGGCCGATGTCGGGCGTAGCGCGACATAGGGTGGGCTGACAGGCACGTACGCGCCGGAAGGAGCGATCCGTGAGCATGGTCATGGCTGTCAGCTTCACGCGGTACGGACGGCTCTATTATCTCGATCCGGGCGCGCATTCGCCGAAGGTCGGCGACAGGGTGCTGGTGCCGACCGACGGCGGTCCCGAGGTCGCCGAATGCGTGTGGGCGCCGCAGTGGGTCTCCGAGGAGATCGGCGGGCTTCCGGTCTGCGAGGGCCCGGCGACCGACGAGAACGTCGCCCGCGACGAGGCCAACCGGCGGCGGCGGGCCGAGGGCCGTGGCATCGCCAAGCGCCTGATCCGCAAGCACGAGCTGCCCATGAAGGTCATCGGGGTCGACTATCTCGACCAGGAGAACGTCTTCAAGATCTACTTCTCCGCTCCGCAGCGGGTCGACTTCCGGGCGCTCGTACGAGATCTGGCCAGGAACATGAAGGCGCGGGTCGAGCTGCGCCAGATCGGCCCGCGCGACGAGGCCAGGCTGCAGGGCGGCATCGGCCCGTGCGGGCGCGACCTGTGCTGCGCCACGTTCCTCAAGGACTTCGAGCCGGTGTCGGTGCGGATGGCCAAGGAGCAGGACCTCCCGGTCAACCCGCTGCGCATCGCCGGCGCGTGCGGGCGGCTGATGTGCTGCCTGAAGTACGAGCACCCGCTCTACCAGGAGTTCAAGGCCAAGGCGCCGCGCCTCGGCTCCAAGGTCGAGACGCCCGAGGGCGACGGCACGGTCGTCGGCTACAACGTGCCGGGCGACCGCATCAACGTGAAGGTCGGCTCACGCCGCTGCTCGTGCCCGTCGGCATCGGTGTGCTCGCCGCGTCAGCAGCACGAGGAGCGGTACGGCGACGACTCCGAACCGGGCGCCGGCTGACCGCCGGTTCGCCTGCGTCATCCGCTCTCGCGCGACACGGCGACGTCCGGTCGGGTGAGGCCGCGCAGGGGAGCACGGACCACGAGGTCTACTCGGGAGTGTTCCGCCCTATGCCCTCTGCGGTATCGCGCAGTGCCGTGCGTACGGCGGAGATGGCCGGCCGCGGCAGGCTGTCGGCTCTGACGATCACGAAGATTCGTCGCAGGATCTCGAGCGGATGGACGGTCACGCCGGGGTCCCGCTCCGGCCGCGCCAGGTCGGGCAGGAGCGTGACGGCCTGACCCGCGCCGACCAGTGAGAGCAGGACGAGCAGGTCGGTCGCCCGGTGGCGCAGGTCCGGCGTGAAGCCGCCGATCGTGGTGCAGGCGTCGATGACCAGCCGCTCGTGGCTGGTGCCGGGCTGCCCGCCCGCCCACGGCGCGTCGGCGAGGTCACGCAGCCCCGTCGCGGGATGACTGCGCGGCAGCACCAGGTGCACGCGTTCGGCGAAGAGCTCCTCGGACACGAGTCCCCGCGGCCACTGCCGGGGCGGGGTGCCGTAGTCGTCGCAGACGGCGACGTCGCACTCCCTGCGCAGCAGCGCGTCGAGCGCGGCGCCGGGCTCGGCCTCGGTGACCTCGGCCCGCAGCGCCGGGTGGCGTTCCCGCAGCCTGCCGAGTGCGGGGGCGACCAGGGTGATGGCGGCCGTCTGGAACGCCACGACGCGCACGACCCCCGCGACCGTACGGGCGGCGGCGGCCATCTCGGCCTCAGCTCGCTCGACCCGGGCGAAGAGCGCGTCCGCGTGGCGGACCAGCACGTGCGCGGCCTCGGTGAGCCGCAGCCTGCGGCCGTCCCGTACGAACAATGTCACGCCGACCTCGCGCTGCAGCTCGGCGAGCTGGTGGGACACCGTCGACGGGCTGTAGGACAGCGCTTCGGCGGCCGCGGCCACGGTGCCCCGCGCGTGCAGCTCCCGCAGCAGCCGCAGTCTTCGGAGATCTAGCATCGTTCGGATTCATCCCTCGATATCCGTCGAAAATGTTCGCTGGACCCGCCGGTTCGCCGCGAGTGACGATCGCGGTATGGACCCACGTGCATCGCTCCTGATCCGCCCCGCCGGCGAGTTCGCACCCGACGTGATCGCCAGGGCCTCCGGCTCCTGGCTCGAGACCGTCGACGGCCGTCGCGTCCTGGACTTCACCTCCGGCCAGATCTGCGCCACGATCGGCCACAACCATCCCCGCATCGCCGAGGCGATCCGGCGCTCGCTCGACGACGTCTCCCACCTCAACTCCCGGCTGCTGTCCGAGCCGGTTCTGGCCCTCGCGGAACGGCTCGCCGACCTGATGCCGGCCGGGCTCGACCGGTCACTGTTCCTGAGCACCGGCGGCGAGGTCAACGAGGCGGCCGTACGGATGGCCAAGCTCGCCACCGGCGGCTTCGAGGTCGTCGGGCTGACCCACAGCTGGCACGGGATGACGTCGGGCAGCCAGGCCGTCACGTTCTCGGCCGGCCGGCGCGGCCACGGCCCGACGGCTCCCGGGATCTTCGCGCTGCCCGCGCCGTACGCCTACCGGTGTCCCGTACGGCACTGTGCGGGTACGTGCGACCAGACCTGTCTGGAGGTGGGGTTCGAGCTCTACGACCAGCAGTCCGTCGGCGCCCCGGCGGCGGTCATCGCCGAGCCGGTGCTGTCGGCCGGAGGCGTCCTGGTGCCGCCGCCCGGTTACTTCAGCCGGCTCATCGAGCTCGCCCACGAGCGCGGGATGCTGTTCATCCTCGACGAGGCCCAGACGGGATTCGGCCGGCTCGGGGCGATGTTCGGCATGGACGTCTACGACATCGTGCCCGACTTCGTGACCCTGTCGAAGACGCTCGGCGGCGGCATCCCGGTCGGGGCCGTCGGCACCACGGCGGAGATCGAGCAGGCCGCCTACGACAGAGGGTTCATGTACCTCACCTCGCACCAGGCCGACCCGCTTCCGGCGGCCGCCGCGCTGGCGGTGCTGGACGTGGTGGCGGAGGAGGATCTCGTGCGGCGGGCCGCCGCCCGGGGGGAGCGGCTCGGCCGGCATCTTCGCGAACTGTGCGAACGCCACGAGGTCATCGGCGACGTGCGCGGCATGGGCCTGCTGTGGGGCGTCGAGCTCGTCGCGGACCGGGACACCAGGCGGCCGGCGCTGGAGTTCGGCGACGCGGTGACCGACGCCTGTCACGGCTGCGGCCTGTCGCTCAACATCACCCGTGGCCGTTCGGGCGGCGCGACGGCCTGCCTGCGCATCGCGCCGCCGCTCACCGTGACCGACGACGAGATCGACACCGCGGCGGAGATTCTCGACCAGGCCCTGACCAGCACGCCCGCCCCGTCGTGATCTCTCAACACCGGCTGGCGCGCGGCCCGGCACCGACAAGATCGATATTGGTACATTTGCCCCCACATTCGTAGGAGCAGTGGCCGGTGCCCGGTCGTTGCCGGTCAGAGGCCGCCTTCCCGGCACCACCGAACCAGGGGGCTGTCGTGGTGAGGCGCCGTAGTCGTGGTGTAAAGATCATCTTGTCGCTTGTACTGACGGTGGTCGTCGTGATCGCGGCGCTCGGGGCCTTCGTGGGTGGCAGGACCGGGCTGGCCTACTGGCAGGGTCGCGGCGACTACGAGCTGGTCCCGGACGCCGTCTCGGTGCCGAAGTCCGGTGACGACGATGTGCATCGCCGGGTCGCCGCGATGCCTCTGCAGGTCAAGAGCGGTTACCTGCCGAGAGGCGGCGGATTCGACAGCAGCTCGTGGGCGATGTGGTCGCACGACCGGGTGGGCAGCGTGGACATCAAGTTCGCCAGGCACCGGGCCACGGCGCTGCGATCCGGGGCGGACGTCGCTGCGGACGAGCTGCGCAGGTCGCGCGCCCACAGTGCCGCCTACGTCCAAGTAACCCCTCTCTCCGGGCTGGGCGACGAGGCGTTCGAGGTGTTCGCCAATGGTGGGATCACGGTGAACGTCCGGATGCGCAACATCGTCTTGTTCATCGAGTTCACCGCGCGGACGGACCGAGCCGAGCTCCGGCGCGTCACCGGCACGCTCATGAAGACCTCGATCGGGATGGTCGAGAAGATCAACGCCCAGGCCTGACCGGAGCGTCGTCAGCGCAGGAAGCCTCGCACGAGGTCGACGAGTTCGTCGGGCCGTTCGAACAGCGCCAGGTGGCCGCTGTCGAGTTCGGCGTAGCGGCTGCCGGGGATGGCCTCGTGCAGCAGCCGGGCCCGTTCGACCGGCACGATCTGGTCCCGGGTCAGGCCGATCACGAGCGTGGGGGCCGTGATGGACGGCAGGAGGGCGGTGAGGTCGGCGCGCAGGTCCAGATCCACCTGCCGGGCGACTCCGGGCCCGCCCTGCACCGCGCCGAGTGCGAAGGCGACTCCCTCGTCACCGAGTGCACTGAGGTACGAAGGGCTCAGAGCCTGGTGCAGCGCCAGCCGCGCGAACAGGTCCGGATCGGCGCGCAGAACGTCCCTCCACAGCCCGAAGGTCAGGCGGTGGCGGGCGTCGTCCCCGTGCGGCCAGCCGGCGAGCAGCACGAGCCGGCCGACCAGCCCCGGTTCGCGGGCGGCGGTGGCGGCGGCCACGACCGCTCCGAGCGAGAAGCCGAGCACGTCCACCGGCCCGGTCACCGCGGCGCGGGCCGCGCCCGCGACCTGGTCGGCGAGGCCCTCGACGGTCAGGTCACCGCCGCCGTCGGTGGTCTCGCCGCTGCCGCTGTAGTCCGGCATGACCACCGTACGGTCGGCGGCGAACCGGTCGACGAGATGGCCGAAGTTCGTCTCGCCGCTGCTCGCGGTGCCGTGAACGAGCATGAGCCCCGGGCCCGAGCCGTCGACGCTGTAGTGGACCTCGGCGTCGGCGACGAGGACGCTCGGCATGGTGGCCTCCCACGGTGTCGGACGTGAACATCCCTGCGATCATCCGCGCGGCCGCCGGCGACCGCAAGATCACTGCGGATCCGACCGGGGGGCGGCTTGGCAGGGCCGGACGGGATGGTCGATCATCGATCTGTGCAACGAGGATTCTCAGCGTGATCGACCGGTCCGAGGCCGTGCTGCTCGACGAGCGGGATCCGCTTGCCGCCTTTCGCGATCGCTACATCGCCGGTGACCCGGGTCTGATCTATCTCGACGACAGCTCACTGGCCCGGCCGCTCAAGGCGACCCGGCGGCTGCTCGGCCAGGTTCTCGAGGACGAGTGGGCCGGCGGGCTCGTACGCTCGTGGACGCACTGGATCGACCTGGCACAGCGCATGGGCGACCGTCTCGGCGACGGGCTGCTCGGCGCCGCGCCCGGGCAGGTGGTGTTCTGCGACTCCACGACCGTCAACCTCTACAAGCTGTCCATGGCCGCGCTCACGGCGAAACCCGGGCGCCGGGTGATCGTCACCGACGACGGCAACTTCGCCACCGACCGCTACGTGGCCGAGGGCATCGCCGCCCGGACCGACACCGAGCTGCGGCTGGTCCGCTCCGATCCCGACACCGGCGTGGACCTGCGGGTGCTGCGGGACGCTCTGGACGACGACGTGGCCGTCGTCAGCCTGTCCCTCGTCGGCTACCGCTCCGGCGCGCTGCTGGACATGGCGGCCGTCAACGACATCGTGCACCGCGCCGGCGCGTACATGATCTGGGACCTCAGCCACGCGGCCGGGGTGGTGCCGATCGATCTCGACGGCAGCGGGGCCGACCTGGCTGTGGGGTGCACCTACAAGTACCTCGGCGGCGGCCCCGGTGCCCCCGCCTACCTCTACGTACGGCGCGAGCTGCAAGAGACGCTGCGGCAGCCGATCTGGGGCTGGTTCGGCCAGCGCGACCAGTTCACGATGGGGCCCGGGTACGACCCGGTGCCGGGCATCGAGCGGTTCCTGTGCGGCTGCCCGCCGATCATCTCCATGACCGCCGCCCAGCCCGGCATCGACGTGCTCGCCGAGGCCGGGATCGGCGCGGTGCGCGCCAAGAGCCTGCGGCTCACCGAGCTCATCCTCGAGCTGGCCGCCGACCGGCTGCCCGAGCTGCGGCCCGCCTCGCCGGTCGAGGGATCGCTGCGCGGGGCACACGTCACCTTCGAGCACCCGCAGGCCAGGCGGATGGTCGCCGAACTGGCCGATCGGCAGGTCGTCATCGACCATCTCGAGCCAAGCCGGCTCCGGTTCGGCCCGGGGCCGCTGTTCACCCGCTACGTCGACGTGTGGGACGCTCTCGACCGGCTGCACGCGATCGCGAAGGAGATCAGTTGAGGGCTGTACTCGTCACCGGGGCCTCGGGCGGCATCGGCGCCGCGATCGCGCACGCCTTCGCCGAGTCGGGCGATCGCGTCGCGGTGCACTACTCCTCGCGCCGCGAGGCCGCCGAGCGCGTGGTGGCCGAACTGCCGGGGGAGGGGCATGTCGCGATCGGCGCCGACATCGCCGATCCCGCACAGGCGAAGGAACTGGTCGACCGCTCGGCGAAGGCACTGGGCGGGCTCGACGTGCTCGTCAACAACGCCGGCGTGGAACGTCCGCACCCCGTCCTCGACGTGTCGTACGAGGAGTGGCAGCACGCCTGGGCGCACATCATCTCGATCAACCTGATCGGCCCGGCCAACGTCGCGTTCTGCGCCGTCCAGCACATGCGCGACCACGGCGGCCGGATCATCAACGTGTCGTCCCGCAGCGCGTCCAGGGGCGAGCCGGACCAGATCGCCTACGCAGCGGCCAAGGCCGGCCTGAACGCCATGGGCCAGTCGCTCGCGAAGGCGGTGGGCGGTCGCGGCATCGCGGTGACCACGGTCGCGCCCGGCTTCGTCGACGCGGGCATGGCGGACCCCATCATGGCGGGCCCGGAGGGCGACGAGATCCGGGCGCAGAGCCCGCTCGGACGGGTGGCGACCGCGGAAGAGGTCGCTCAGGCGGTGCTCTACTTCGCCTCGCCGGCCGCCGAGTTCGCCAGCGGCGCGATCCTGGACCTCTTCGGCGCCTCCCACCTGCGCAGCTGAGCGACCCCGCCCGACGCGCAGCCGAGAGGCGGGTTCAGAAACCGCCGTGCACGTTCGCCGTGTCACCGCGCTCGGCGGTGGCGGTGGCGGTGAAGGTGTCGAGGCTCCCGTCGCGGGTGCCGGGCGCGTGGTCGTACTGCACCGCGAAGGTGTACTTACCGGGTGGGACGGCCCGGCCGTGCTTCAGGACGAACCCGTAGACCACCGCCTCGGGCTCCTCGCGGACGGTGAGCTCGAAGTCCTCGCGCGGCAGGTCGTGCCACGAACCGGTCGATCTGACCGAATCGGTCCTGGCGACCCGTACCGACACCGCCAGCTCGACGAGCCGCCGCTTCGACCTGAGCGTGAGATTCTCCTGCGTCCAGTAGGCGTTGGGGTTCGGGGTCACCGCCCCCGACACGGTCAGGAACCGGTGCGTCGCTGACGAGCGCGGCGTCGCCGGAGAGGCCGAACCGGTCCGCGGCGCCGGAACGCCGGACGCGGCCGAGCCGCTCTCGCCGGTGCGCACGGTCGCCGCATGCGGTGCCGGTGACGTCGACGCGGAGCCGCCGGCGACCGACCCGGGCGGCGTGGAATCCCTGTGCCCGAGCCCCGAGAGGCCCTGCCAGGTGACGACCGTGATCGCCACGACGGTGCCGGCCGCGGCGAGTGAGGTCGCGGCCGTACGCAGCCGGGCACGCCCGCTGCGCGGACGCCCGGCGGCCTCGATCATGGCGCGCATCCGGGCGCTGTCGGGCTCGTGCCGGCCGGCTTCCCGCCGCAGGGCCGAGCCGAGCCACTCGGGGGTCTGGTCGCCGGAACGCATCATGACTCCCTTCCGTGGCCGGGGCCTGACGTGGTGTTCGCCGAACTCGGAGGCGAAGAGGCGGTTCTCGATGAAGTCGACCCAGGCGGGTCGAAAGGTTGCCGCCCGCCGGTGGCCGGGTCCGAAGCGGCTTGGCCTTCGGCGCCGGACGCCTCGTGCTCGGCGCGCAGCACCCTCTCCAGCTCCGCGACTCCCTTGGACGTCTGGCTCTTCACCGTACCGACGGAGATGCCGAGCAGCCGGGCCGTCTCCTGCTCCGACAGGTCGAAGGCGTGCCGCAACACGACGCACGCCCGCTTGCGCGCCGGGAGCCGCTGCAACGCCGCTCGCACGTCGATCGCCGTGGGCACGTCCGGTGCGTCGGTCCGCTCCTGCGCCATGGCTCTGACGACGCTGAGCTTCCTGCGTTCCCGGATCAGCCTGCGGACCCGGCTGCCGGCGAGGTTGATCACGATCTTGCGTACGTAGGCGATGGGCTGATCCGCGGACCTGACCCGGTCCCAGCGGCGCCAGGCCGCAGCGAGAGCGTCGGCCGCCAGATCGTCAGCGGCGTCGGCGTCCCCGGAAAGCAGATACGCCAGCCGGGCGAGTTCTCGATGATGCTGTTCGAAGAACCGGTTGAACTCTTCCTGAGCACTGTGGTCCTGAGCACCGTGGGCTTCAGCGCCGTCGTCGGATCTCACCAAGCGCACTCCTTGCGCGGTGTCTCCAGCGGCGGCGCCATGAGCAGGGCAAGTGGGACACGGGCGGCGCCACCGGACGGTGAGCGTAGCAGCACTCTTCGGCAGCAATGGGGCTGGACACAGTGCGTATGCGGCAGTGCCGGTTATTTCCAAGGTTTCTTGGGATTCAGGGCGACCGCTACCGGGTGTCGGCCCGTCCTGTCCCGCCCGTCCCCCGCCGCGAACCGCCCGAGAACCCGCCGCGCGCCCCGGGGCCGTCCTTCCGGCAAGGCCCCTGTGACGAGGTGATCGCGGGCCCGTCGGCCGACGCCCCGGGCGGCCGCCCGTCTGTTCCGGTCGCCGGACGAACCGTATGGTGAGAGGACGTGGACGAGGCGGCGAGGGCTCCATCGGGCTCCGTCTCCCTCGGCCCCGGCCGGCCCCGCGACCCAGCGGGCCGTGGTCTTCGAGAACAGCACCGTCACCGCGCCGGGTCGGCGCGTGCCGGGAACGGCGCACGGCGATCACCGCCGCCACCGGGCCCGGGTCGGCACTCACAGCCAGGGGGGCGCGCCCATGCGACTTCGTCGACTCCTGACCCGGGTGGCGCTGGCCGGGCCTCTCGCACTCAGCCCGCTGCTCGTGCCCGCGCCCCTGAGGGCGACCACCACCTGCGAGCGCGACGGCGCAATCGTCATGGGCAGGTACTGGCTCAACAACGACATCGAGGCGCCGGCCGGTTCAGGCTGGCAGTGCCTCTGGGACAACTGGCGTACGCGTACCGCGATCGGCTGGGGCACGAGCTGGAGCTGGAGCGGCCGGCCCGACACGGTGAAGGCCTTCGCGAGCAGCGTGCTCGGCTGGCGCTGGGGGTGGAAGGCCTCGACCGGTGGGCTGCCGACCCGGCTGTCGGACGACCAGGACGTCAAGACCGCGTGGCGATATCAGGCGCCCCGCTCCGGCTCCTTCGCCGTCGCCTACGACCTGTGGCTGCACGACGTGGCCAAGCCCGGCGCCGACTCGACGCCGACCGACGAGGTCCTGGTCTGGACCTACCGGTCGGGCGGCGCCGAGCCACTGGGCACCAAGGTCGGCACGGTGAGCGTCGGCGGAGACGGCTGGGACCTCTACGAGGGCGAAAAAGGCTGGCAGATCTACACCTTCGTCCGCACGACGAACACGTCCTCGGTAAAGCTCGACCTCGGAGACTTCCTCGACTATCTCCGGTCCAACCTCGGCCTGAGCCCCGCCAAATACCTCAGCGGCGTGGCGGCGGGTGCCGAGGTGTTCACCGGCTCGGGCCAGTTGAACACGACGTCCTA
The DNA here is from genome assembly GCF_014323665.1 of Actinomadura sp. HBU206391. Classification (GTDB taxonomy): domain Bacteria; phylum Actinomycetota; class Actinomycetes; order Streptosporangiales; family Streptosporangiaceae; genus Actinomadura_C. The sequence continues at coordinate 27,296 of NZ_JABVEB010000023.1, forward strand.
CTTCACCAGCATCGCGCGGCGGTGAGCCGCGGCGGCGGGGCGCGGCGGTGAGCCGCGGTGATCAGCCGCGGCGGGGCCGAGATCTCATAGAACTCTCATGAAGCCATCACCGTTACCCAAGCGGCGACCCCCACGCTCAGGTGACATGAAATTCCAATACAAGCGCCGAAATGTGCTGGTCAATGGCACATTGGGCGTCTTGCTGGCCGCAGGGGTCGGCATCGCCTATGTGACCCTCGCCGGTGACGGCGACAGCGCCGACGCGGCGACGCGGTCGACGCAGGTCACGCGGGGCACAGTGGAGCAGTCGGTCTCGGCCGCGGGGGCGGTCGAGAGCGCCGAGACGCGATCACTGAGCTTCGGGGCCTCCGGGACGGTGAGCAGGGTCAGCGTCAAGCCGGGGCAGAAGGTCGCCAAGGGCAAGGAGCTCGCGCGGCTCGACCGCACCGAGGCACTGGAGAACCTCGCGGCCGCCAAGGCCAACCTGGTCGTCGCCGAGGACGCCGACACCTCCACCGCGCAGGGTTACTCCGCGTACGTGTCGGCGAAGAACGCCTACAACAGCGCTGTGCGCCAAGTCGACGGCACGGTGCTCAAGGCGCCGTTCTCCGGCACGGTGACGGCGGTCAACGGGACGGTGGGCGGCTCGTCCGGCGGCTCCGGCTCCTCGACCTCCGGTTCCACCGCGTCGGGCGGCTCGGGCACGAGCGCCGGAAGCTCGTCTTCCTCCTCCGGCTCGTCCTCGGGTTCATCCTCGAGCGGCTCCACCGGCACCGGCTTCATCGAGCTGGCGAACACCTCCAAGCTGCAGATCGAGGGCAGCTTCACCGAGGCCGACACCACCAAGCTGAAGGCGGGCCAGGCGGCGACGGTCTCCTTCGACGCGCTGACCGGGGTCACCGCCGAGGGCAAGGTGACCGCGATCGACCCGGCTCCGACGACCACCGACAACGTCGTGCGGTACGGCGCGACGATCACGCTGACCGGCACCCTTCCGAAGGTGCGCCTCGGCCAGACGGCGAGCATCCAGATCGTCGTCGCCCACGCCGAGAACGTGCTGTACGTCCCGTCCGCCGCGGTGCGCACCGCGGGCGGCCAGAGCACCGTGACGGTACGGGAGAACGGCCGTCCGGTGGTCAAGACGGTCGAGATCGGGGTTGCGGGCGCCCAGGGCACGGAGATCAGATCCGGGCTGGCCGAAGGCGAGCAGGTCGTCATCCCCATCACCACGGGCAGTACGGGCGGCGGCTTCCCGGCGGGCGGCGGCGTGCTTCGCGGAGGCGGTCAGGGCCGTCTGCTCGGTGGCGGTGGCGGTGGCGCCGGTGGCGGCGGAGGACGCCCATGAGCGCGGCCGCGCCGCCGGTCCTGGACGTACGGCAGGTGACCAAGGTGTACGGCGCGGGCGACACGGCCGTGCACGCGCTGCGGGGCGTTTCGCTGGTCGTGGAGCGGGGCGACTACGTGGCGATCATGGGGGCCTCGGGGTCGGGCAAGTCGACCCTGATGAACATCCTCGGCTGCCTGGACGTGCCGACCACCGGCCGCTACCGCCTGGACGGCACCGATGTCGGCCGCCTCGACGAACACCGGCTGTCGATCCTGCGCAACCGCAGGATCGGCTTCATCTTCCAGTCGTTCAACCTGATCCCCCGGATGAGCGCGCTCGCGAACGTGGAGCTGCCGCTGGCGTACGGCGGAGTGGCGAAGCAGCCCCGGCGTCGGCGCGCGCTCGTGGCGCTCGAGCAGGTCGGGCTGGCGGACCGGGTCGATCATGAGCCGAACGAGCTGTCGGGCGGACAGCAGCAGCGCGTGGCCGTGGCGCGGGCACTGGTGACCGCGCCCGCCCTGTTGCTGGCCGACGAGCCGACCGGCAACCTCGATACGACGTCGACCGTCGAGGTGCTGCGGATCCTCGACCGGCTCAGCCTGGCCGGGCGCACCATCGTGATCATCACGCACGAGAACGATGTCGCCGCCCACGCCAAACGGATCATCCGCCTCGTGGACGGCCGGATCGTCGAGGATCGGCGGCAGACGCCCGTCGCCGGCGACCCGCCCCGGCCGGCCTATGCGGAGAGCGCTCGATGAGCGCGGTGGAGGTGCTGCGGTTCGCGCTGCGCGGCCTCTCGGCCAACAAACTGCGCAGCGCCCTCACCACCCTCGGGATCCTGATCGGCGTCGGGGCGGTGATCCTGCTGGTCGCGGTCGGCAACGGCTCGTCGGTGCAGATCAAGGAGAGCATCCAGCGCCTGGGCGCCAACTCGCTGACCATCACGAAGTCCACCACGGGCGGCGGCTTCGGTGGTCTCGGCGGGCGCGCCGGCCGCTTCGGAGGCGCCCGTGGCGCCGGTGGAGCCGGAGGTGCGGCGGGGCAGCAGCAGAGCAGCGGTCCCCGTACTCAGGCGCACGATCTCACCCTCGCCGACGCCCAGGCCCTCGCCTCGGGTGGGGAGGCACCGTCGGTGAAGAGCGCATCGCCGGTGGTGAACGCCCAGGGCGCGACCGCCACGTACGCCGGAACGAGCGCCACCATCAACCAGTTCGTCGGCACGTACCCGACCTACTTCACCGCGGCCAACAAGACGATCGCGCGCGGCTCCTCCTTCACCACCGACGACGTGGCGAGCGGGCGCAAGGTCGCGGTGATCGGCAGCAGCCTGGCCGACGACCTCTTCGGGACCGTCGACCCGCTCGGCAAGCAGATCAACGTCGGTGGCATCCAGTTCGTGGTCACCGGGGTGCTCGAGGAGTCCGGCTCCTCGTCGTCCAGTTTCCAGGACGCCGACAGCGTCGCGATCGCGCCGCTGCCCGCCGTACAGCAGAGCCTGACCGGGTACGGAGGCCTCGACCAGATCGTGGTCGAGGCCAAGACCTCCGAGGTCGTCGACGCGGCCCAGAGCGAGGTGACCGCGATCCTCCAGCAGCGTCACGACATCACCGGCGCGGCGGCGGACGACTTCCAGGTCATGAACCAGGCGAGCGTCCAGTCTGCGGTCGGCGAGGCGAGCCGGACCTTCACCGTGCTGCTCGGAGCGGTGGCGGCGATCAGCCTGCTGGTGGGCGGCATCGGCATCACGAACATCATGCTGGTGACGGTCACGGAGCGGACCCGCGAGATCGGCGTCCGCAAGGCGATCGGCGCGCCCAAGGGCGCGATCCTCGGCCAGTTCATCGCCGAGGCGACCGTTCTGAGCCTGGTGGGCGGGCTGGCCGGCGTGGCCGCCGGGGTGATCGGCGCCCAGTTCACCATCGTCGGCGTCACACCGGTGATCGTGCCGTCGTCGATCCTGCTGGCCCTCGGCGTCTCGGTCGCGATCGGGCTGTTCTTCGGCAGCTATCCCGCGAGCCGCGCGGCCGGCCTGCGCCCGATCGAGGCCCTGCGGCATGAGTGATCCGCCCACCTGCGACCCGACTGATCCATCCCCGTACGACGCGTACGACCCGACCGACACCGGCCCAGGAGCCGTCAGAGCCGCCGGTGCGTCAGCGGACGACCCGACCCGACCGAGGAGAACGACGACGTGAGCACCAAGAGGCACAACCCGGAGCCGGACCGGGAGCCGGACCGACCGGCGTCCGCCGAGCATGGCAACCCGGCCGAGACGGCCGGTCCACGCGACCTGGACGTACTGGCCACCTCCCCGTTCGACGACGATCTCGAGGACGAACTGGCGGCCCGGCCGCGGCGAGCCAGGCCACCGGGGTTGACGCTCTGCCTCGGCGCCGCGCTCGTGGCGGTCGCCGGGTTCGTCGCAGGCATCCAGGCGAACCGGATGTGGGGCGACGACTCCTCCCGATCACAGGTGGGCGCGGTCGCCGGTGCGCCGCAGGGGCAGGCGGGCGGTCAGGGCGGGCAGACCGGCCGGCGGTTCGGCGGCCAAGGCGGCCAAGGTGGCCAGGGAGGTCAGGGCGGCTTCGGCGGTCAGCCCGGAGGGCAGGGCGGCCCCGGCGGGATCACCGCCGGCACCGTGCAGAAGGTGAGCGGTGACACGATCTACCTGCGCACCGCGAACGGGCAGGACGTGAAGGTCACGACGAGCGGATCGACCACGGTTCGGGTGACCAAGGACGGTTCCCTCCAGGACCTGAAGTCCGGGGCGACCGTCGTCGTACAGGGCACTCCCGGCCAGGACGGCGCGGTGACCGCCACGAACATCACCGAGGGCGGCGCGCTCGGCGGCTTCCGGCAGCGGATGGGCGGCGGCGGGGGCACCCCGTGACGGCCGGTACCTGATCACAGCCGTGCCCGGGGTGGCCGATCAGGCGGACGGCGACGTCTGATCGGCCGTCTCGGGCAGGCGCATGCGGGCGAGCGTCCCGCCGCCAGGGGCGGGCTCCAGTGAGATCCGGCCGCCGGCCTCGCGCACGACGAGGGCGACGATGGACAGCCCGAGGCCCGAGCCCGGCAGGCTGCGGGCCGAGGGCGAGCGCCAGAACCGGTCGAAGACGTGCGGAAGGTCATCGGGGGCGATGCCCGGCCCGTGGTCGCGTACCGTCAGCTCGCCGTTCCGCAGGCGCACATCCACCACGCCGCCGGGCGGGCTGAACTTGACGGCGTTGTCGAGCAGGTTCATCACGGCCCGTTCCAGCTGGCCCGCGTCGCCCCGTACCCGCCATGATTCGACCGAGGCGTCGATCCGCAGGCCGAGGCCGCGCAACCTGGCCCGCTCGACCGCATGGCCGACCACCTCGTGCAGCTCCACCACCTCGGTCGGCCGTGCCGTCTCGGCCGGCCTGGCCAGTTCGAGCAGGTCGCCGACCAGGCTGGACAGCTCATGGAGCTGTGCCTTGACGCTGATCAGCAGCCGGTGCTTGGCGTCGGCGGGAAGGTCGCGGCCGGCCGCCTCGCTCCGCAGCAGCAGGTCGATGTTGGTCCGCAGGCTGGTCAGCGGCGTGCGCAGCTCGTGGCCCGCGTCCGCGATGAGCGCGCGCTGCCGGTCCCGCGAGGCAGCGAGCGCACGGGTCATCGTGTTGAACGAACTGCCCAGCCGGGTGATCTCGTCCTTGCCGTCGACCGGGATGAACGTGTCCAGGTCCTCGGTACGGGCGATGTGCTCGACGACGTCGGTGAACTCGTCCACCGGCCGCAGGCCCGCGCGGGCGATCAGCAGCCCGGCCGTCGCCGCGCCGAGCACGCCGAGCAGCGAGACGGGGATGAGCAGCAGGGCGAGGTTGTTCAGCGAGCTGCGCACCTCGCGCAGGGGCAGCGCGATGGAGATCGTGACGCCGCCCAGCGTGCGGCGGGTCAGGATGCGCATGGGGGCGCCCTCGGTCGTGACGCCGTTGCGGAAGACCTCCGCTCGTTCGCCGGTCGCGACCTGGACGTCGGCGTGACGGACGACGAGCGCCTGCGGAGAGCCGGGGATGGTGCACCGGGTGCCGTCGGGCCGTACCAGCTGCGCGGTGTAGCGCAGCGGGTTTGGCCGGATGCCCTCAGTGGTGCTCGGGCTGCAGTGGCGGATGGCGCTCACGATGTCGTCTGGACGCCCTGCCGGGGTCTGGGTGAGGGTCTGGTCGAGCTGCCGGTAGAGCTGCCCGCGGGTGAGCAGCCAGCTGACCGCCGCGCAGGAGGCCACGGCGACCGCGACCGCCACCGCCGTGAGCAGGGTCAGGCGCGCGCGGAGCGTCAGCCGGCGGGTCATGGAGTGGCTGCCGCACGCAGGACATAGCCGATGCCCCGCACCGTGTGGATCAGCCGGGGCAGCCCGTCGACCTCGGTCTTGCGGCGCAGGTACATCACGTACACGTCGAGGGAGTTGGAGGCCGGCTCGAACTCGAACCCCCACACCGTCTGGAGGATCTGCTCCCTGGTGAGGACCTGGCGCGGGTGGAGCAGCAGCATCTCCAGCAGCGTGTACTCCGTGCGGGTGAGGTGCAGGCGCAGGCCGGCCCGGGTGATCTCGCGGGTCACGGTGTTCATCCGCAGATCCTCGAAGGCGAGGACCTCGCCTTGATCGGCGTCGGAGGCGTCCCGGGAGGCCGCCGCCGCGCTGCGCCGCAGCAGCGCCCTGATGCGCGCCAGCAGCTCGTCGAGCTCGAACGGCTTGCCCAGGTAATCGTCCGCGCCCGCGTCGAGCCCGGTGACACGGTCGCCGACCATGTCGCGGGCGGTCAGCATGAGCACGGGCGAGGTGCGGCCCTGCGCCCGCAACCGGCGGCAGGCCGTCAGCCCGTCCATGCGCGGCATCAGCACGTCGAGCACGATGATGTCCGGCTCCTGGCGCTCGATCTGCTCCAGAGCGGCCACGCCGTCGCTCGCCTCGACGACCTCGTAGCCCTCGAACACCAGGCTGCTGGTCAGCGATTCGCGTACGGCCGGCTCATCGTCGACCACCAGCACCCGGGCACGCCGCTCCGGCTCGCCCGAGGCGCCGGCCTTCCGGGTATCCATGGAATACCAAGCTAACCGGGCGATTCGCCTATTCGGTCCACTGGTGGGAGAGCAGGTGGCTTTTCATCGAAGTCTCATGAACTATTGACGGAACCCTCAGCCGCTCGCTCGCCCGACGGGCGGGTGGTGTGCGTATCCGGCCGGGGTGGCGACCGAGCCGGCGGTCAGGACGGGAAAGGTTCGGTCCGCGATTCGGCTGGATGTTCGGAGACTACGGTACGAGTATGAATAATCACAGAGAGAACACGCCCGGTTGAGGGGGAGTCTGGTGAAGTCACTTCGTAGGATGGTCGTCGCGGTGATCGCAGCGATGACGGCGAGCGCATGTACCGCCACGGGTGGTGCCACACCGGTGGCGTCGCCGCCGTTGGAATCGTCTCCGGGCCTGCGGCAGTTCTACGAACAGAAGTTGTCGTGGTCGGACTGCAAGGACGGGTTCCAGTGCGCGACGCTGAAGGTGCCCAAGGACTACGGCAACGCCGGTGACGGCCAGTTGGGCATCTCGATCATCCGGATGCCCGCCCATGACAAGCGCCAACGGATCGGGTCGCTGGTGACCAACCCGGGCGGCCCCGGCGGCTCCGGGGTGAAGTTCGTGCGCGAGTCGGGACAGGCGTTCGGCAAGGCACTGCGGGACCGTTTCGACATCATCGGGTTCGACCCTCGCGGGGTGGGCGAGAGCGACCCGGTGCGCTGCCTCGATCCCAAGGAGCTCGATCGGTACTTCGCCACGGACTCCTCGCCCGACAACAGCGAGGAGGAGGCCGCCCTCGTCACGGTCGGCAAGCGGTTCGCACAAGGTTGCGAGACCAAGGCCGGCAGCACCCTCCCGCACGTCGGCACGGTCGATGCCGCCCGGGACATGGACGTGCTCCGCGCCGCGCTCGGTGACGAGCGGCTGTCGTTCCTCGGCTTCTCGTACGGCACCTATCTGGGGGCCTTCTACGCCGACCAGTTCCCCAAGAACGTGCGGGCCCTGGTCCTGGACGGCGCCGTGGATCCGAAGCTGTCCTCCGACGACATCAACCTCGAGCAGGCCAAGGGCTTCGAGACCGCCCTGCGCGCCTTCGCAGCCGACTGTGTGAAGACCCCGAACTGCCCGCTCGGCACCGGCAGCACGGACGAGGCCCTCAGAAAGGTCACCGCCCTGCAGCAGCAGGCCGACCGTAAACCGTTGAAGAACACCACGGGAGACGGCCGCCAGGTCACCGAGGCCCTGGCCACCTTGGGGATCGCCACGGCGCTCTACAACAAGCAGAGCTGGCCGGCGCTGCGGGTGGCTCTGAAGCAGGCCATGAACGGCGACGGCAGCATGCTCCTCAGGCTCGGCGATCTCCTGGTGGAGCGCAGCGAGGACGGCCGTTACACGAACCAGACCGAGTCCAACATGGCGATCAACTGCGTCGACAAGCCGTACCCCGCCAACCTCAAGGCGGCCCAGAAGGTGGCCGAGGAATCCAAGAAGATCGCGCCGCGCTTCGGCCCGTTCGTGGTCTGGGGCAGCCTGCCGTGTACCTACTGGCCGGCCAAGACCACCCAGGAGCCCAAGGCGCTGGCCGCGAAGGGAGCCGCCCCGATCGTGGTCGTCGGCACGACCCGCGATCCGGCCACTCCGTACAAGTGGGCCGAGAACCTGGCGAGCGAACTGAGCTCCGGCCGGCTGCTCACGCTGGACGGCGACGGGCACACCGCCTACCTCCAGGGGAACGACTGCATCAGCCGGGCGGTCGAGAACTACCTGATCAAGGAACAGGCCCCTCGGGAGGGGGCGGTCTGCCGATAACCCATGTGTGGAGCGCCGCCCGGAACCGGTAGACTCTTGCCGCTGTCCGAGGACGGCGTGCCGCCTTAGCTCAGTCGGCAGAGCGATTCACTCGTAATGAATAGGTCATCGGTTCGATTCCGATAGGCGGCTCCGCACCGCGAAGGCCCCTTCCGATCTTCGGGAGGGGCCTTCTGCTACCGAGTGAGTGACCAACTGAGTGACTAGGGCTCCGAGAGCTCCTGAGGAAAGATCTCGTCCATCGCTTCGGCGGCGGCCAGGAGGACGGGCCGGATCTGCTTTCGGTAGACCTTCTCCGTAACGGTCGTTCCGGTGTGACCGACCAGGCGGGAGATGTCCTCTAGTAAAACACCTGAGTCCCAGAGCAGCGAGACGAAGCTGTGGCGCATCTCGCGGGGAGTCCATGCCGTAACGTCAAGGTCGGTCTTGCTCAAGACGTTCCGGAAGGCTCGGAGCACGTTGTTCGGGTTGCGCTCAGTGCCCACCCGTGAGGCGAAGACGAGATCATGATCCTGCCATCGTGTGCCTGCGGCCTTTTGGTGGAGCTCCTGGAGCTGACGATGGAGTTTCAGCGCCTCCACGCATCGCGCGGGCATCGCCAGTGTGCGCCGGGATTTCTTGGTCTTGGTGTCCCCGCCGGTCCGTACCGAGTGCCACACCATGATGGACGGCGGAACGGGTGGTTTGGCATCGGGCCTGCCGTCGAGATCCACGTGCGACCAGGTGAGCGCGCGAAGCTCCTCAGTACACGTGCCGATGAGCAGCGACAAGACGATGTAGGCATACATCGACGTCCCCTCGGCCGCAGCTGGAACGGCCGCCGAGGGCGGGGTTGCGTGGGTTGCGAATGTGCGGGTGATTGCCCCCGCTGCATAATTGTCCGCGTCGGTCAGGAGCTGCCAAGGGCGCCTACGGCGTCGCTACGCGATCTCCGACCCTTGACAGAACCTGCCCGAAAGTCGCGGAGTCTGCAGCTATCGAGGGCAGGGAGGGATCCGGGGCTGATCGCCGTGCCAGGTGGGCAACTGCGGGCGGCTGTGTGCTGAGCCGCTCGGGCCGAGCCGGATCAGATCGCGTCATCAGGCCTTCCACGTGCCGAGAGCCTGAGCCAGGTGGTCGCTCTGCGTTCGGGTGATGCCTTGTGCGAGACGCATGCCGCAGCGGGGGCTCATGACACCGTCGCACAGGAGAATGTCCGCGAACGGCGGCTCGGCTCCGCTCAGCGGTGACTCGCCTGGGACGGCCCAGTGGGCCGGTTCCCACATGGGGTTGTCAAGCAGCAGTTCCGCCGTGCGTGGGGCTGTGGCCGCAGGCGCGCCCGCCGCGATGAGCGCGGAGGCGATCGTGGCTACGGCGTTCGTGGGCAGGTCCGCGTCGCCGAGGGCGGGCAGCAGGAGCAGTAGACGGGCGGATGGCTCATGGACGCCCTCTCCGGACGGTCCGGGGGTGTTGGCGATGTGGATCAGCTCCTGCCAGGACAGTCCCGGACCCGCCTGATGTCCGTCGATGGTGGCCAGGTAGCCGAGCCGGCCCCAGTCGGGGTGAGTGATGAAGTACTCGGTGCCCCAGTCGTCGGGGAAGTTGCGTTGCACCACCACAGCGGTATGTCCTCCCCCGAAGGGGACGCGAAACACCGGCCAGTTTTCCTCATCGTTCAGGGCTTCGTAGGCAGCGCCGGCATCGGCTGCGTCCGCGCCGAACCACTCCTCATCTGGTTTCTCGAACTCGTCGTCCTTGCCGGTCAGCCACATCAGGTAGGCGGCCCAGAAGCCCGGGTGCGAGAGCAGGTGCTCTCCAGCAACCAGTGAGTCGTCGTCGTATCCGTTGATCAGCACGGCGCCAGAATGCCAGCCCGCTCCGACAATGCGACAGGCAGGATGGTTCTGCGCGAGATTCGCGCCACCTCCCGTGCCACAGCCGTGCCAGATAGGCCAGCGATCCACGGGGACTCACGGGGAGCTGGGGATCAAAAAATGAGACAGCTGATCGAGTGCCTGGACGGCGAGCAGTTGCAGGTCGGCGGGCAACTGTTGCAGAGGTTTGTCGGGCCGTAGATTGGGTCGCTCGGCTCGCCGTTGGGGCATTGGGCAGCGACAAGCGCGGCGGCGGCGACCGCGGTCTCGCTGTCAGCTGTCAGCTGTCAGCAAGGCTTCTCGTATGGCCACTGGCCGTTCGTCTTCGGTGAGGTCGTCCAAATTGCCAGCGAAGTCCGCAGCCGTGTCGTTGTCGAATGGACCGATACCCCAGGTGCCCATGTTTGCTTCCTTGTCTGATTGTGATCAGTGTATTGGGCCGCATGACTGGCACCACCTGGGGGCTGGCGTTTCGCGTGGGCCGAGTGACGAACTGGGTGACAATCGTGGCTGACGAACGTGGACTCTCGCGGACAGTCAGGGACGGTATGGCCAGGCAGACATGAGGACTGCACTGGGTCGCTGTCTTCCCGATCTTCCCTCGTAATGAATAGGTCATCGGTTCGATTCCGATAGGCGGCTCCGCACTGCGAAGGCCCAGGTCAGGGTGCTGACCTGGGCCTTCTTCTTGACGGCTGTGACCTCAGCCCACACCTGCCGCAGACCGGCAACTTGAACGCCCGAAGGGACATCTCCCGGCCCTCGCCCTGGTCGACTGGCGGTGCCACGGGTCCGACAAAGCGTTGCATCCCGCGACGCGCCGTCCCCAGCCGCTGGCTCGACGCCGCCGGCGCGTGATCGGGCCGTGAACCGCTCGCCCAGCGTCCAGCGAGGGGAGTGGTGTGCCCGGCGGGTCGATCGCATCTCCGTACGAAAGCCCAGGTCGGCGGTCCGCTGTCATCGACAACTTGAGATTTCTTGACAAATTTAATTTTCGGTGAGAGAGTTCAGTCATCGCCAAGCCGCCAGGCAGAACGGCGGTCGACACTAGGAAGAGGCATCGACATGCGCACTCTGATCTACACCGCGTTCGTCTCGCTCGACGGCGTCGTCGACTCCCCCGGGGGCGGAGGCGCTGAGACCCACCGCAGTGCCGGCTGGACATTCAAGGACATCGAGTTTGTGGCGGATGCCTACGAGATCAAGGGCCGGGAGCAGGAGGAGGCCACGGCCATGATGCTGGGCCGGGCCAGCTACGAAGCCTTCAGTCCCGTCTGGCCGGGCGTGGCCGAGTTCGCCGACTACAAGGTGATGCCGAAGTACGTCGTTTCCACCACGCTCGGCGAAGCCGACCTCGTCGACAACTGGGGCGAGACCACGATCTTGCGCTCACCCGACGAGGTCGCGAAGCTCAAAGAGACCGACGGCGGTCCGATCATCATCCACGGCAGCGCCACTCTCTGCCGGAACCTCTCCGACGCGGGGCTGATCGACCGCTACCACCTGCTGGTCTTCCCAGTGCTCCTCGGCGCCGGAAAGCGCATGTTCAGCGCCACCGACAAGAGCCTGCAGAAGCTCAAGGTCATCGAGAGCGAGACCTACCGCAACGGCATTCAGAAACTCGTCTACGACGTGGTCCGCTGAGGGTCGCACCGCAGCGCCGCACACTCCAAGCGGTACTGGTGCGCGGACTCAAGAAACAGACTCAAGGCGGATTGACGGCACCGCCTGCGCCGCCCCGGAAGGGATGCCGGAGACCTCGTCCGGGAACTATGAACTCGGGCAGGTACGCCCGGCCATCCAGAGATCCATCACGATCGCTCGGATACGTGGTGGATCTTTGGATGGCCGGGCTACGTGCATTGGCAGAGCGAGTGGGCTTCATCCGCTGGCTGCGTAGAGAAGGTCGCACAGCCCGGGGAGTTCCTCCCGATCGCCACACCAGACGAGCCGCAGGTTCAGGTCAGCACTGGCCGTGAACCTCTTGCTCGGCCTCAGCGTCCCTTCAGGGCAAGAGGCGACCAGCGTTGGGCGAGAATCTGGATCTTCCCTTTGCCCTTTGGCGGAACGTAGGCGAGGATCTCCTCTCGCTCCAGGCCGGTGTACGACTTGCTGATCAGGAGCTTGCCGAGGAAGGCCCTGGCCTGATCGCCGTACGACGCGACGGTGAAGGTGATCTTCCGGTTTCCCTGATTGCGGGCCGCGGTGGCGAAGTCGACGGCGCACCAGACCAGCGCACCTCCTGACGTGGTGCGGACGGCGTAGGTGGGGTGGGCCGACGCCCGCGGCCGGTAGTAGCCCTTCCAGTTGAGCTTGGGGAGCACCTCGCGGTTCGTGCGGACGTATCGAAAACGTGCGGTCAGCAGCCCTGAGAGCCGGAATTGCCTGGCATTGGCGCTGCGAGTGCCGCGGGAGAGGACATCGGCGTACGAGGACGCCAGCCGGTCGGGGGGTAGCACAAGCCCGGCGTCGCCCGGCGGCACCACGTCGGGTACGTCCGCGACGCGGATGCTCTTCCCGAGAGCAAAGGTCGAGCCGGCGGCCAGCGGCACGTAGGCGGCCTGCCAGGGAGCTCCCGCACTTTTCTGGACGAATACCGGTACGTCCCGGCTGACCGGGCCGGAGCCGCGGAAGGCGAGCGCGGCGAAGAACCAACGGGGATAGCCGGTGAACGCCGGAGTCGCGCCCGAAGGGGCGGTGTACCGGCGAGGTTGGATCGGCCACTTGTTGGCCCGGTAGTACGTGTACTGGGCGGACCGCATCTGCAGTGCCGATGCCGTCTCCGCCAGCGTCGCCCGCCTGCGATCAAAACGCCGGTTCGCCAGGTTCATCGTCGTCGCATAACGGGTGATCACCTGCTTCGCCTCGGGCGCTGACAGGGCGCGGACCGGGGTCGGCCGCGGCGACGTTGCGGCGGGCGACCGGGTCGGTTCGTCCCGGCTACATGCGGCCAGACCGGACACCACCAACGCGGAACATACTGTTATGCCAAGAAATTGGCGAAGTAGCCCATCTGAAGGCAGATATTTAATCATTGGGGGAGTTTGTCATATCCAGCCACGTGCATCAGCACAACGGCCGACCACGGCCTCAGGGAGCAGCCTCAGCGGTGTTCCGCTCGAATATTCGGTTTCATGCTGTGAATGGGGTTTCGCTGCGGAATCAACCCGGGTTCGTCAGTGACCGTAACTCGCTGATTACTCGTCTGATTTGCCCATGTTCGCCCCTCGGGCGAGGGGTGGAGCCTTCGCGTGTCGCAGCAGCGCGTGGCGCGTGGGAGAGCGCTTGTGGATACGCGGGGGGGTAGGGGACAATTCGGCCTTGTGTGGTGGGACACCAGAGGGGACCGTCAGTGGTGGCGGGTGATGTCCGGTCTGCTGGTCGCCGTCGTGGTGACGCTCATATCCGTATCTGCGATCCGCGCGGGATCGCGTGCCGACCAGGAACGCGAGCGGATGCGCGCTGAGGGTGTGCAGATCATCGCCTGGGTGGCCAAGGTGTCCGGCGGGACCGTGAAGGGCTCGTACCAATTCGCCGGCCGGTCGTGGACGCTTGACTTGGGCATCTGCGGGGGCCGGACGGGCAGGGACTGTCCTGCCGTCGGTACGACCACCAGGATCTGGGTCGATCCCCAAGCGCCTGGGCACACGATGACCGGCGAGGGATCTCTCGATGACCTCGGTCAGCAAGGAGGCGGCCCCGGGCAGAAGATCCTGGTGGTTGCGGTGAGTTCGCTGACAGGCTTCCTATTGTGGTTCTTGCTGGCCGGGGGACGCTCCCGGGATCAACAAGGTTGGGATGCCGACCGGGTGGCGCGGCTGTCCCCGAAGCGCCGGGCGCAGTTCGAGAACTTTTTCGAAGAAGACCCGGTTCCGCCGATGTTCGCCATCGGCTTGCGTGGCTATGACCGGTACCAGGTGGACCAATTTTTCCGCCGTTTCGAGGAACTGCTCGGCGACCAGGACCTGCCTCCGCTACCGCGCCCGGTTTTCGACCTGGCGTTGCGCGGCTATGACCGGAGCCAAGTGGATGGATTCGTGCACTCTCTGTACGACGCTCCATAGCGTGGCCAGCAGGGCCATGGCATGTCCGTCGGTGGTCCACTTGCCCTATAGGCGGTATCACACCGCGAAGGTGCCCAGGTCAGCGACGGATCTGGGTCTTCTGCTCGTCCGAGTCGCCTTGGCACAGGCCGGGCGCGCGGGCTACAGATCCGCTCGGCGGTTGGGCGCCCATAGTCGGTCGGCGTCGCCGGCTGCGAGCCGGCCTCGGTAGACGTCGATCTTGTGGTCGATGAGCTTGAGGTTCTCCTGTATCTCAGCGAGCTTGGCGGCCACGTCGGCGCGGTGGGCCTCCATGAGGGCAAGCCGCTCCTGCTCGTTGCCGTGCCCGGCGGATACGAGTTCGGCGTAGCGTCGGATGGTCTTGATGGGCATGCCGGTGGCCCGCAGCTTGGTGCAGACGATGATCCAGTCCAGGTCCAGCTGCCGGTAGCGCCGCCGGCCGCCGGCGGTGCGGTCGACGGTGGTGACGACCAGGCCGGCGCGTTCGTAGTAGCGCAGGGTGTGTGCGCTGACCCCGGTGCGGCGGGCGGCCTCGGCGATGCTCATGCCCTCTTGGGGGTCGGAGCGAGCGGGCTCGGGTACCGGCTGCGGCTTGACTTCGAGCACGCTCTAAATCCTAGCGTCCGTGGTCATGAGTGATTCAACGCCCCAGACCACGGCCGGCGAACTCAGCCGACGCCGCCGATTTCTGGTTCTCTCGGTCTGCTGCGCCAGCATGGTCGTCGTGGTGATGGACATCTCCATCGTCAACGTCGCGCTGCCGGAGATTCGTCGCGATCTGCACGCCTCGGTGTCAGGCCTGCAGTGGACGGTCGACGCGTACACCCTGGTGCTGGCCGGCTTCCTGTTGCTGGCCGGGTCCACCGCCGACCGGGTGGGCCGTCGGCGGATCTTCCAGGTCGGCCTCGCCGTCTTCGGGCTGGGCTCGTTGCTGTGCGGCCTGGCACCGAGCATCGGTTGGCTGACCGCGGCGCGTGCGCTACAGGCCGTCGGTGCCGCGATGCTCAACCCGGTGGCGATGGCGATCATCGCCACCACGTTCTCCGACCGGGCCGAGCGGGCCAGGGCCATCGGCGTGTTCGGTTCGATGTCCGGCCTGTCGCTGGGGCTGGGTCCGATCCTCGGCGGCGCCCTCGTCGACGGCTTCGGCTGGCGCTCCATCTTCTGGATCAACGTGCCGATCGTGGTCGTCGCGATCGTGTGCACCGCGCTGTTCGTGCCCGAGTCCCGCGCCGCCCGGGCGCGCCGGTTCGACCCGGTGGGCCAGACCCTGGTGGTCCTGGTGCTGGGCAGCGTCGTCTACGCGATCATCGAGTCCACCAGGTTGGGCTGGACCTCGCCGGTCATCCTCGGCCTGCTCGCCGCCGCCGTGACCGGCGCGCTGGGCATCCTCGGCTACGAACCGCGTCGTGTCGACCCGCTGCTGGAGCTGCGTTTGTTCCGCAGCGTGCCGTTCAGCGCGGCGATCCTGATCGCGCTCTGGGCCCTGTGCGCGTTCGGCGCGTTCCTGTTCGTCACAACCACGTACCTGCAGGACGTGCGCGGCATGTCGGCGCTGACGGCCGGGCTGTGCCTGCTCCCGGTCGGGGTGCTGATCGTGGTGCTCGCCCCGCTCACCGGCCGACTGGTCGGCGGGCGTGGTCCTCGACTGCCGCTGGTGGTCTCCGGGGCCGCGCTGGCACTGGGCGGCGGCGCGTCGATCTGGCTCGGACCGGCCACCCCGCTGCCGGCCGTACTCGCGATCTATCTGCTGTTCGGCATCGCCCAGGGCACCATCAACCCGCCGATCACCAACACGGCCGTCTCCGGAATGCCCCGCTCGATGGCCGGGGTGGCCGCCTCGTTGGCCTCGACGGGCCGGCAGACCGGCACCACCCTGGGCGTCGCGATCTCCGGAACCATCGTGGGATCGGCCGCGTCCCGCGGCGGGATGGCGTTCACCAGCGCGGAGCACGACGTGTGGTGGCTGGTGCTCGGGCTCGGCGTCGGCATCCTGGTCCTGGGGCTGATCAGTACCGGGCGCTGGGCCTTGGACACCGCCGGGCGGGCGGCGGCGCTGTTCGAGGGGATGGACCGGGGCGCGGAGCTGCGGACCGCCGCCCTGCACCGCCGGTGATCGGCGGCGGGCCGCTGACCTCGGTGTTGCGCCACCCGTCGGATCCGAACGGCTAATGGTCAGAGGTCTCCGGCTGGGGCAGCGCCTGCTCGACATCCTCCTGGACGCGAGCATCCTCGCGGAGCTCGGCCTGCCGGCGGCGGCGCCGGGCAGCCGGAACCGCGATGACGAGTCCGCAACCGGCGACGAGGAGAAGCAGCAGTGCCCAGGGGAGGGTCCAGCTGTGCGTCGTGGTCTTGCCGACGGCGAGCGGGGCGACCGAGCCCGACGCGTCGGTGAGCAACGGGACGAGGGCGACCGTCCCCGTCAGTCTCAGGGCGGCAGCCACTCCGTGCACCGGCACGGAGACCTTCCAGGTGTCGCCCGGGAGCAGCTGGGGCGAGTCGTCGATCCGCCCCGCGCGGACGCCCAAGCGCCCGAAGGGGCCGGAGACGGACACCGTTTGCCGAGCGGTGAGGATGGCGTTGCCCGTGTTGTGGATCGTGTACGTGACGGTGGCGTCACCCTTTCCGAACGGATTGGGCGTACCCGAGTAGCGCACGTTCAGGTGCTCTACCGACAGGCTCGGCTTGAGCGCTCCACCCACGCGCAGACGGATGCGGATGCCGAGACGCCGGCCCGCATCGCTCCCGTCCGTTTCACCGGCCTGCGTCAGCGAGGTGACGATGCCGCCCATGTATTCGCCGGGCGCGGCGTCGCCAGGAAGAGTGACCGTGAACGGCACCTCGACCGATTCGCCGGGCCGAACCGTCACGTCGGGTCGGGCGGCGTGGACCCACGCGCCCACCCGTGTCGACTTCGCGCCCTTGGCGACCAGGTCGAGCCGGCCCTTCTCGGTGGTGAACCCGTCGGCGGCGTACACGGCCAGGTGGAGCGGCGCGGTGCCGTGGTTGACGACCACGAGACCGTCCTCGAGCCGCCCGCCCGGGTCGAGGGTGTAGCTGTAGTTCTGCCGGTCGGGCCCGAAGTCGCCTGCGGCCGTACTGATCGCCCAAGAGACGTCATCGGCCGCCGCCGCAGCGGGTCCGGCGCCCATTGCGAGGCAGGCGAGCGCGGCGAGCAGTACCACGACGATGGCCTTGGCGAGGGTTCCGACCGCTGTGGTCGTACGCGCTCTGAGCGGGTGCATCTGATGATCCTCGGGCAGTCTGGGAGTGGCGGGATGGAAGACGTGCGATGGGGTGGGCGCCCGACGGTGCCCACCCCATCAGGTGGAGCGGGCCGGATCAGCTCAGCGCGGTGAGCGTGAGAGTCCCCGGCACCACCCTCGGTCGTCTACTGAAGCCAGGCGGACTCGTCCAGGGTCGGCGTGGACACGTCGGCCCGGTAGTCGTGGCCGTTTCCGTGGCCGTTGTCGTGACCGTTCCCATGGCCGTGGTCGTTGCCGCGGTACGGGAGGATCGTCACCTTGTCGACGGTGGAGCCGACCGGCTGAGCGGCGCTGGCGCCGCTGTTCGGGCCGCACCACGACTCCTGGCCCAGCTCCACCGCGGCGTTGGGGGCGGCGCAGGTGCCGCTGCGGAGGTTCTCGACGACGAGCTTGTCGCCCCGCACCTCGACCTTCACGTAGGTACGGACGTGCTCCTGGTTCTCGACCGAGTTGGCCCAGTGGCTCTTGGGGTTCAGCGGGTCGGGGCCGTAGTTCGGGTCCTTGGTCGTGTCCGGAGCGGTGAGGTTGTAGTACTTCGAGCCCGACGCGGAGTTCGCCGTCACGTAGATGACGCCGCCCGGACCCTGGGCCACCTTGGCGGCACCGGGCTTCTCGCTCGGGTTCGCCTTCTTACCGTTCTTGATTTCGTAGCTGCGGGAGTAGCTGTGGTCGTGACCCTGCAGGACCAGGTCGACGCCGAGATTCGAGAAGGCGGTCGGGAAGTCCTGACGGCGCAGTCGGTTGTCGCCGTCGTTCGCGTGTGAGGCCGGCGAGTAGATCGAGTGATGGTAGACGAGCACCGTGTACTTGGCGTCGGCGCCGTGCTTCTTGACGACGTCGGTGACGTAGCCGATGTGCGCCGCGTCGGAGCCGGCGGCGTAGGCGTTGCTGTTGAGGTCGATGAACAGGACGCCTTTGTACTTGTACCAGTAGTCACCGCCCGACCGGATGGCCGCGTCGCCGTTGTAGTACGGCGCGGAACGGTCGGTGTTCGGAGTCCAGAAGTGCTGTTCGTACGCCTTGCCGCCGACGTCGTGGTTACCGATGGTGGCGGCCCACGGGTACTGGCGCAGTTTGTCGGGCGCGAGGAACGCGTCCCACTGCGTCTCGGTGTTGGCGGTCTCGACCTGGTCACCGCCCGAGACCAGCAGCTCGGCGCGCGGGTTGGCGGCGAGGGAGACGTTCAGGGTGTCCTGCCACCCTGCACCGTCCTTCGCCACATCGCCGGAGGAGCCGATCTGCGGGTCGCCGTAGAACAGGAAGTCGAAGTCGCCCTTGAAATCCTGCGTCTTGAAGGAGTACGTCCGGGACCAGCCGCCCTCGGTGCCGACGCGGTAGGAGTACGCGGTGTGCTCCTTCAGGCTGTCGAGCGTGGCGTGACCGTTGTAGCCGCCGTTGACGGTGTTCGCGGCGACCGTGGCCGGGAAGGTGACGCTGTTCTTCGGGAACCTGCCCTTTTTGATCTTGGAAGTCGGCGCGACCTGCACCACCTGCGCGGTGCCGGCCGAGGTGTACCAGGACACGACGCGCTGCGTCTCCTTGGCGCCCACGCCGAGGACGATGCCGGTGGGCGTCGCGCCATCGGCAGCGTGGGCCGCGGCCGTCAGGCCGCTGCCGAGCAGTGCGGTGGCACCCATGACCGCCGCGGTGGCGCCAACAGCCACTCGGCGTCGGGCAACGCCGGAGCCCGGTGTCCAGTTGTCGAACTTCATCAGCTTCCGTCCGTTTTAGGGATAAATGATGAGCCTTGTGAAGATTTCGAAAGTGGGTGTCTTCGAGGTGAACTTGGGGAAGGCGCATCGTTGCGTTTGCCGGAAGTCGTGATCACGTCTCAGATTCCGAGAACTCGCTGCACGAACCACACCAGGCCCATCACGGACACACCCGCTGCGATCGCCCCGGTCGTCCACAGCCCCGCGACCGGTCGGCGGTGGCGCAGCAGGGCGAGCAGCGGGAAGACGACGATGACGATCGCCAGCTGGACGACCTCGATGCCCACGTTGAAGACGAGCAGCGACCACAGAAGCGTCCACGACCAGGCCTGGTCGATCCCCAGTGCCGAGGCGAAGCCGAGCCCGTGCACGAGGCCGAAGCAGAAGACCACCGCGAGCCGCGTCCAGCCCGCGCGGTCCAGGCTGAGGTGACCGCGACCGACCGTCTCGAGATCTGTGGCGTGCGACCGGCGTCGCCAGAGTCGCCACAGATGCCAGCCCGCGACGACCGCGATCGAGAGGGCGATGACAGGCTCGACGAACGACGCGGGCGCCCGCACGAGGCCGAGAGCGGCGAGGACGAAGGTCACCGAGTGGGCCAGCGTGAAGGTCGTCGCCGCCAGCACGATCTCGCGCAGGCGGCGTGACCCCGCGATGAGCGCCAGCAGGAACAGGATGTGGTCGATCCCGGTGAGCAGGTGCTCGGCTCCGAGCCGGAAGAACTCCCCGAACCGCTCGGTCCAGGACTGTTTCGTGGAGAACGACCGATGCTGAGCGTCGAGGGCGGCGCTTCCGGACGTCAGATCGAGGTCGTAGGTGACGATCGTCTTGGTGTCGCGCACATAGCTCTCGGAGTCCGGGAACAGACCGCTGCGCACCTCGTGCGCTCCAGCGGACTCCGGGCACCGATAGTCGAGAACCAGCAGCGCGTACGGGACACCCTCACGTCGCTCGATCCTGAAGTCGCCGTCCTGGACCGGGGTGCACGTCCCGCCCTCGGCCGTGACGCCGAAGCGGTGGGTCACGTACGCGACCACCGAGTCGGCGTGGGCGTCGAGCGCGGCGGCCTGCTTCGCCGCGTCGTCGGCCTTGAACGCCGCGTCGCCCGTACGGAAGAGCGGGTCATCCTTCTCGGAGTCGGCGGCGGAGACGACCAGCAGGTCGTACTCCAGCCCGAGCTCGGTGCGGACGTGCCCGGTCTCGGGCGAGGTCAGGTGGACGTACACGGTCGAGCTGAACCCGTGGGCGAGAGCGGGTAGGGCGGGCAGGGCACTGAGCAGAACGGCCACGGCTACCGCGGCGACGACGGCACAGGCACGACGCCGAGCGGCGTGGGACATGTGACTCCTCTTCGATGGCGAACGCAATCTGCTCGGCTCAGATGAACGAACGGCAGCCCGCGCGCGAACCGGCGAGGAACCAAGCCCGTCGGAAACGGCCCCTGGCATCGAAAACCGCAGGTGATGGGGTAGGAAGTTAGGCGCAACCCCCTGTCACCCCCGGAGGACGATCTTCTTGCGCTCTCGACTTCTGCCCGCCGGCACGCTGGCCGCGGCAGTTGCGACCGCCGTACTGGTCAGCGGATGCGGCTCCGGCGACGACTGGTCCCGGCCGCACGCGAAGCCCACCGCCGTCGGCGCCCTCGGCCCGGGGTACGTCGACCGGGCGGCACCGCCCGCCCCGGAGGCGACGATCACACCGCGACCCCGCTCCTGGGACGGGGTCCGTCCATCGAAGGGCTACCGCGTGGTGCTGCTCACCGCGGGGCGAGACCCCCAGACCAGGACGCTGGTGAGCGCCGTGGAGGAGTGGGCCCAGGCGGAGCACGTCAGCCTCAAGACCGTCACGGCCACGGAACCGGCACAGTTCATCGCGCGCATCAGCGAGGCGATGGACCTGGGACCCGACCTCATCATCAGCGCCGGCAACGACCTCGTCGACCCCCTGGCCATGGTCTCTCCCAACCACCTCGACCAGCAGTTCCTCGTGGTAGGCGCCGAACTGGCCGAGCCCACGGCGAACGTCACCGCCGCCGACTGGACCGGTGCGTCGTTCCGCGGCGAGGGGCTGGGCATGTCCTCGACGTACGATCCCGCCACCTTCACCCCCGAACGCGCCGGACGCGCCGTCCGGGCCGGTGTCGCGGCCGTACTGAGCGGCCTGACCGGCATCGTGATCTGGCTCGACTGAAGGCCCTGGCCCAGGCCGATTCTGACCTGGGCCTTCCGCTTGTCCTGGGTGCCGCGGTGATCAGTAGTGATCGTTCCGGTGCGCCCTGGAGAGCGGTCATCTTATGATCGCGGCACGCTCGATTTCTGCATTGGTTCCGCCTCGTCGAGGTGATCCTGTGCCGCGGCGATCACTGCCGAGGGAGCGACCCTCGCGAGCACCGGCAGTAGCGGCGTAGGTGAACCGCCGATCAAGACGGTTCCGAGAAGTGCGCAGGCTCGGTCGGGTGCAATGAGCGGTACAAGCGTCATCAGCGCCTGCGCTTGGGCGGAGGGGTGGGTGATGGATCGGGCGATGGTCTCGGCCCGGTCGAGGTCTCCCGCCCGGGCCACCGCTCCCACCAGCGCCGCCAGAACCTGTGCCAGGTCGAGGTCGGTGGTGGAGGCTGCGATGCTCTCCGCCCGCTCGGCCAGCGCGGTGGCCTGGTGCAGGCGTCCTGCCCGGGCCACCGGTCCCACCAGCTCCGCCAGGTCCGGTTCCTCCTCGTAGGGGTCGGCGAGGGAGCACGCGATGGCCTCGGCCCGCTCGGCCAGTGCGGCCGCCCGGTCGAGGTCGCCTGCCTGCACCACCGGCCCCATCAGCTCCGCCAAGGCCCCTTCTTGGGCGTAGAGGTTCGTGATGGAGCAGGCGATGGTCTCGGCTCGTTCGGCCAGTGCGGTCGCCCGGTCAAGGTCTCCCGTCTGAACCACCGCTCCGACCAGTGCCGCCAGAACCCACGCTTGGTCGTATCGGTCGGTAATGGAGCGGGCGATGGTCTCGGCCCGCTCGGCCAGTGCGGTCGCCCAGTCGAGGTCTCCCGCCTGGGCCACCGCTCCGACCAGTGCCGCCAGAACCTGCGCTCGGGCGCGGGGGCCGCTGGGGGAGTGGGCGATGGTCTCGGCCCGGTCGAAGTCTCCTGCCCGGGCCACCGCTTCCACCAGTGCCGCCAGAACCCGTGCTCGGGCGCGGGGATCGGTGACCGAGCGGGCGATCGCCTCGGCCCGGTCGAAGTCGCCGGCCTGGGCTACGGGGCCGACCAGCTCCGTCAGGGCCTGTGCCCGGTGGTAGGCGTTGAGAGAGCGGGCGATGGTCTCGGCCCGGTCGAACTCTCCTGCTTGAGCCACCGGCCCCACCAGCGTCGCCAGAACCTGCGCTCGGGCGTTGTGGTCGGTGATGGAGCGGGCGATGGTCTCGGCCCGCTCGGCCAGTGCGGTCGCTCGCTCGAGGTCGCCCGCCTGAGCCACCGCCTGCACCAGTGCCGCCAGGGCCAGCGCCCGGGCGTGGAGGTCGGTGGGGGTGCGAGCGATGGTCTCGGCCCGCTCGGCCAGTGCGGTGGCCCGCTCGAGGTCGCCCGTCTGGGCCACCGGGCCCACCATCGCCGTCAGGGCCTGGGCTCGGGCGTGGGGGTCGGTGGGGGAGTGGGCGATGGTCTCGGCCCGGCCGAAGTCGCCTGCCCGGGCCACCGCTTCCACCAGTGCCGTCCGGGCCTGCGCTTGGTCGCGGGGGACGGTGATGGAGCGGGCGAGGGCTTCGGCACGGTCGAGGTCTCCTGCCTTGGCCATCGGCCCGATCAGTGCCGTCAGGGCTCGTTCGTGGGTGCGAGCGTCGGTGATGGAGTCGGCGATGGTCTCGGCTCGGTGGAGATCTCCTGCCCGGGCAACCGGCCCCACCAGTGCCGCGAGGGCCCGTTCGTGGGCACGGGTGTCGGTCAGGGAGCCTGCGATGGTCTCGGCCCGTTCGAGGTCTCCTGCCAGAGCCACCGGCCCCACCAGGGCGGTCAAGGCCTCCCCCTGGTCGTAGCGGTCGGTGATGGAGCGGGCGATGGTCTCGGCCTGCTCGGCCAGTGCGGTCGCCCGGTCGAGGTCTCCCGCCTGAGCCACCGGCCTTACCAGCTCCGCCAGAACCTTCACCTGATGGTAGGGGTGAGCGAGGGAGCCTGCGATGGTCCGGGCCCGGTCGAGGTCTCCCGCCTGCGCCATCGGCCCCGCCAGCTTCGCCAGGGCCTGCGCCCGGTAGAAGGGGGTCGTGAGGGAACGGGCGATGGCCTCCGCCCGGTCGAGGTCGCCTGCCCGCGCCATCGCTCCCACCAGTTCCGCCACGGCCTGCGCCCGGTCAGAGGGGTCGGCGATGGAGTGGGCGAGCGCTTCGGCTCGGGTGGGATTGCCGAGGGCGGCCCAGGCGGCCGGGAGGTTGGTCGGGATGTTGCCGTCGCGTTGGGCGAGGTGTTCTCGGGCGAAGGCCAGACGGAGGCCGGCGGTCAGGTCGGGGACCGATCGGTCGCGGATGTACTCCTGCACGGTGTTGATGTCCGCGATCGCGGCGCCGCCATCGACATCGAGCATCCTGTCCCGCCGCGCGCGGTCGGTCGCGACCTCCGTCATCCGCGGCAGGTCACCGGTCTCCAGCAGCATCCGCAGATAACCGCGCAGCAGATACTCCGGCGTCCCCACCGGCCAGCCCCGTTCACGGTGGCCGTCAGCCCACGCGTGCAGACGCGCCCGCCATCCGGCCAGATCGTCATGCAGCCGGCGCAGAGCAGTCCGTTGCAGTTCCTCATGGGCCGGCACGAACAACGGGACCGGCTCGGGATGCCCCGTGCCGTCACGGGTGGTGAGGATCCGGCCGGCGACCGCCTGCAAGAGCCGCTCGATCTCCCACACCGACGCCCCGGTCAGTTCCGCCAGATCACTGCCGGACAGGCCCCCACCGGCCGCGGCCAGCAGGCCGAGCAGATCCCTGCCCAACCCACCGCCGTCCAGCAGGTGCACCAGTTCCCGCTCGACCTCCCGCTGCGCGGCCTGTGCCGCAGGCGACGGATCCAACAGCCGGACGACCCATGCGTCCTTGGGGCGCCAGGGCGGGACATCGGAGGGGACCGGCGGATCGGAACGCCCTGCGACCACCACCCGTGCCCCGGGGCGGGCGGCGTGGGACAGCAGCGCCGCGATGCCGTGTGCGTCGGGACCGGTCGTCGCCCCCCGGCCCTCATCCACCCCATCGACCAGCAACACCAGTCGGCCGCCCTCACGTGCGCACAAGTCGGCGGCCTCGTTCAGCAACCTGAGAAACCATTCCTGCCGATGCGCGTCGGTCAGCACAGCGGGCAACGACCTACCCGTGACCTCCGACAGTTGCGGCAGCACCGCTTCCAGGAACGCCGCCCACTCGCTTTGATCCGCCCAGCGCGGGGTGATGAAGAACGACACCACCCGCACCCCCGGCGGAGGAGCCAGCACGAACGAGGCCATCAACGCCGACTTGCCCGCCCATGCCTCGCCCTGCCACCACGCGTACGCCGGTCCCTCGGCCGCGGTGCAGAACGCCGCCAGCTCCGCCAGTTCCGCATCGCGCCCGACCAACACGTCGGGAGCAAGCCGCCTGACTCTGTGCAGATATCCCGACACGGCAACACGACGCTCGGCCATACCGCCATCATCCAATTGGTGTCGATTCCGCGCGACCTCGTTCGTGTAGGGGGTGAGAGGCCGGCCGGGTGCCGGCGAACACCACCGAGCACGGAGCACTGACATGGGCAGGATCGTGGCGAACATCTTCCTCACGCTGGACGGCGTGATGCAGGACCCGGGCGGCCCCGAGGAGGACGCGCATGACGGTTCCGAACTCAGCGGCTGGTCGACGCCCTACCAGGATCAGGTCATGGGCGAGGCGATGGGAAAGGGAATGGCCGGCGGCGGCGTCATGCTGCTCGGGCGGAAGACGTACGAGCACCTCGCGACGTACTGGCCGCACCAGCCGGACGACAACCCCTACGCCGCGGTGCTCAACAACCGCCAGAAGTACGTCGTGTCGAGGACGCTGCGGGAGCCGCTGCCCTGGAGGAACTCGACGCTCATCGACGGCGACGTGCCGGGAGCGGTGACCGAGCTCAGGGAGCAGCATGACAAGGACATCGCGGTACTCGGCAGCGGTGAACTGGTCCGATCGCTGATACCGCACCGCCTCATCGACGTGTGCGTCCTGCTGATCCATCCCGTGGTGCTGGGAAAGGGGCAGCGCCTGTTCACGGGCGACGGTACGTTCGCCGCGTTCCGGCTGGTCGACAGTACGACGACGACGACCGGTGTGATCATAGCGACCTACCAGCCCGACGTGTCCAAATGAGCGTGAATTCCAGGTCGGCGGTGTTCAGCCGCCACTACGGCTGATCGAAGCCTTGCTCGGGCTCGATTCGGGTCGCTTCGTTGCCCGAAACGCGGTGCTTCACCGGACTGAGGGATCTAGCCTCCAACGTGTGCCGGGGCGGCGGGACCGTCAGCACCGGGGCCTGAAGGAATGAGGAGGTCGGCGGTCGACCATGTCCGACCAGCAGATCGACGACACGCTGGGTCGCGAGCGATGAACCGGCGCGAGAAGAGCCTCGCGGCCACTCCGTACCCGGGGGCGCCGGTGGTGTCGTGGCCAGTCGGGGAGGCCGCCCCTGAGCTACCCGCCGGGAAGGCCGGGATCTCGGTGTGGATCCGGACCAGGGCGATTGATCCGCCCAGTTTCGTGGCGCCCAGGGCCGTCGGAGTCGACGACCGGCCGATGTGGCACGGGCTCGGCCGGATGGTCGTCGTGACCGAGCCCGGCGAGCACCTCGTCGAGGTCGGGGGATGGGTCTCCTCGGTAGAGACGGCGAGGCTGGTCCGGGTCCGCGCCGGCGAGATCGTGGAGTTGGAGTACTGGAAACCGGCGTCGTTCGGCAGTGTGGACGGGGTGCTCGTCCCGGCCCCGGCGCGGCGCCGTCTCGGGTCGGGCGGGTGGGGGGTCGTGGCCGGATTCCTTGCCTTGATGTGCGTCGCGTGGCTCGCCGAGGCGACCGAGGAGGCGAGTAAGGCCGTCTTCGCCGTCTTCACCGCTCTGTTCTTCGTAGCCCCGCTCGCGGTGGTGGTGCTGTGGAGCCTCGTCAAGCGCCGCATCGACCGCCGGTACCGCGTCGCCATGTCATATGAGGCCACCGCGGACACGCGGGCTGCGGACACCGGGATGTTCCTCGGCGACGGCGATGCCCCGGCCGGCCTCGCCGACGGGATCCACGGTGTCCTCGTCGTCACCGGGACGGCCGCGCGGAAGTACGTCTGGAACAGACTCACGCCTCCCGCGATGACCTTCCCGACCGCCGACCCGAACGCGTGGCTGCCGTGGCCGTCAATGATCATCGACGGTGTGGAGCGCCCGTTCTCCTGGCGCAGGTGGTGCTACCGGCTTCCGCCCGGCAAGCACGAGGTGACGGTGACCGTCAGGCCGCCACTGCTCGGCGAGGGCCAGGATCGCGGCGACAAGGATCGCGGCGACAAGGATCGCGGCGACAAGGATCGCGGCCGGTTCGGCGCCGAACCGGTCACGGTGACGGTGGACATCGCCGCCGGACGGGTCACCCGGCTGGACCTTCGGGTCAAGGCCACGACCGAGGTGGTGTCGACCACTCGGGACCGCAGGGGCCCGACCGAGCCGACCCGGTTCGAGGCGTCCGTCGAGATGCGGGCTTCGACTCCGATGACACCGGGGAAGTAGGCTCCCACTCGCTCATGAGCAGGTGACGCAGTACGTGGTCGGGACCGCGGCCGTACAGGGAGCGAAGCCGCGAGTTTCGGCCGTGATCTCGTACTCCGTGGCCGGCCGGCTTCGGCTGACGCGGTCGGCTGGGCCCGTTACCTTCACGGGATGGCGATCGGCGCGGAGACGTGGTTGCACGACGTCGTAACCGACATCGCTCCCGCACGGCGCCGAGGACGTCCGGTAGAGCGGCCTCCCGTCCGGTCGTGCAGCCTTTCCGCCCATTCGGCGGTTCACCCGGGTTCGATGATCGCGGCGTGGTTCGCTGATCCGATGCGGACCGGCCGGGGTCGGTGACCGGATGCGCCGACGCGGAGAGGATGTGCCCATGCAAGGGTTCCGGAGGATGTGCGCCGCGGTCGCCGTGACGGCCGCCGCGATGACCGGCTGCGGTGGATCGGACGCGGGCGAATCGACCGATGAACGGTCCGGCGGCCGGCCGGCGACCACGTCGGGCGGCACGCAGGCGCCGGTCGGCAAGGTCGAGCTGACCAAGGTGGCCGACCTGGACGCGCCGCTCGGAATGGCGGTGCGCAAGGGCGACCAGGCGCTCTATGTCATCGAACAGCCCGGACGGGTGAGAGCCATCCGCGACGGACGGCTCGATCCCCGGCCTGTCCTCGATCTGCGCGCCGACATCGCCAGCGGCGGTGAGCGGGGACTGCTCGGCATCGCCTTCTCGCCCGACGGGCGCTATGTCTATCTCGACTTCACCGACAAGAACGGGGACACCCGCGTCGCCGAATGGGCCGTGGGCCGCGACGGCAAGGTCGACCAGGGCTCCCGGCGTGAGGTGCTGTTCCAGAAGCAGCCGTACGCCAACCACAACGGCGGTCAGCTGGCGTTCGGGCCCGACGGCCACCTCTACATCGCCCTCGGAGACGGCGGCAGCGGAGGCGACCCGCAGGGCAACGGCCAGAACCTCGGCACCTGGCTGGGCAAGATCCTGCGCATCGCGCCACGTCCCGGTGGCGGCAACGCCTACACGGTGCCGCGCGACAACCCGTTCGTGGACCGGCAGGGCGCCAAGCCGGAGATCTGGGCCTACGGCCTGCGCAACCCCTGGCGGTTCTCGTTCGATCCCGTCACCGGTGACCTGTGGATCGGCGACGTGGGCCAGGACAAATGGGAAGAGGTCGACCGGCAGCCGGGTCGCTCGAAGGGCGGGGAGAACTACGGCTGGAGCGCGCGGGAAGGCCGGCACCGGTTCAA
Source organism: Actinomadura sp. HBU206391 (assembly GCF_014323665.1). Lineage (GTDB taxonomy): Bacteria > Actinomycetota > Actinomycetes > Streptosporangiales > Streptosporangiaceae > Actinomadura_C. Next base: position 55,341 of record NZ_JABVEB010000023.1, read on the forward strand.
GGGCGACCGTCCGGCCGGCGCTGTCGATCCCGTCCTGGAGTACCCGCTGCACAAGGACAGCGCCTGCTCGGTGATCGGCGGCCATGTCTACCGCGGCAAGAAGCTGGCGGGCCTCACGGGCCACTACGTGTACGGCGACTTCTGCGCCGGATGGGTCAAGGAGGTCCCCGTCGGATCCTCGGGGCCCCAGAAGGGCGCCGACCCGCGGACCCTGCTCACCGGCGTCGCGCAGCTTTCGGCCTTCGGCGTGGACCAGGCCGGAGAGCTGTACGTCCTCAGCCTCAACGGACCTGTCTACCGCCTCGACCCGGCGACCTGAGCGGGGAGAGATCCGCCGACCGGCGGGCCCGACCGCGTGATCGCCGTGGACGAGGGCCGAGCGGTCACGGTTCGGTGGCGCGCAGGATCTGGAACCAGATCCGGACGAGCAGGCTTACGAGCGTGAGCAGCAGCCCGGCGACCACCACACCGCGCAGCACCAGCGTGTCGGGGATCGTGCCCGCCAGGACCAGAACGCAGACGCCGGTCTCGGCCAGCACGATCGTGGCGACGCTGATGGCGTAGACGCGCACCCTCGGCTTGGTCCAGAACAGCACGCCGTTCACGGGATCGTCACGGCGCAGTCGCCGCTGCTCGTTCGGCAGGTTCTCGAGGTAGCGGGACTCCCAGACCAACGCCAGCAACAGGACGGGCAGCACCTGCGCCATGGTCGAGTAGAAGTCCCGTGCCATCGGTGGCTCCTCGAGATCGCCGGAGTACGTGATTATCCGGTGACACGGCGATGGGGCCAAGCCCGTCACGGCTTGGCCCCATCTCTATGTGAACCCGTGGATCAGGTGGCGTTGGCGCAAATGGCGTAGACGCTGATGCCGACCGTGCTGAAGCCGTCCTGGCGGCCTAGGGCGATCCAGCCTCGGCCGTCGTCGGTGGGGAAACTGCCCACCAGGATGGCTCCGTTGCCCTGGGCCTCCCCGCCGCCGCCGACCGCCCGTTTCCCGCCGGGGCACCAGACCGTACGCCGGGTGAAGGCGGGAACGTTGGCGTTGGGCAGCTTGACGAGCTGGTAGCCGTCGAAGCCCGCCCGCTGCGCATTGACCGGCTTTCCGGCGGCCGCGGCGCCCTCCTCCTGCGTCGCGATGCCGGTGCCGACCACGGCTCCAAGAGCCAGGACCGCCCCTGTGGCCGTGTATCTACGTCGCATGTACACCCTCCCGGTTGTCACATGCCGAATCCACGACATGCGCTCTCTCTGACCGCGAGGTCTCCGTTCCACCGGCGGGGGGTCCGGTGAAGACCTCCACCTCGCATACGGAGTGTTACCTCATGGGCGCTGAGAGTAAACACCGGGTCTGCGGTCGTTCTGGTTCAGCCCGGCCGCTTCCAAAAGGCTCGCCTGGTCGGCGCGGGTGAACCGCTCCCGGCGAACTCCGTCAGCACGCGCACCGTGCGCTCCCAGAGATCGGTCATCCCCAGGGTGTGGACGGGTTCGTCGGCGTCCCTCAGGTCATGGAGCAGCGAGACCAGCGGGGCGACCACGTCCTCGGCCACGCCCGCGTCCTTGAGATGGACGACCAGCGCGTCGAGCCTCGTGCGCAGATCGGAGAGCAGCCGCCACCGCGTGTCGTCGGGCGCGCTCGCCGAGCCGGTCAGCAGTTCGATCTCCTGCCGCGCCTGCCGCCGGGCGAGCGAGAGGGCGTCGGGGCGCTGAACGCGCCGGGAGCCCGCCGACAGGGCGCCGCCGCCGGGTCGCGCTCGCGCCGTCATGCCTCGGTGGGGACCCCCTCCGCCCGGCCGGCCCATCGGCCCGGGCGGGACCGACCCGGCCGACATCGGCATGGGCGGTGCGCCCCGCTGCGCCATCGGCACGGCGGCGGCCGGCGCCGGCGGGGCGGCCATGGGCGCCCCGAAGGCGTCGGGTTGCGCGGTGGCCCAGCCGTCGGGCGTCTCGACCGGCTGTACGACGCGGTGTGGGTCCTGACCTGCGGTGACGACCCGGCTGTCGACGGCGACGAAGGCGGTGAACCTGCACAGGACGCCGAAGCGCAGCGAGGTGTCGACGATCCGCTTTTCGAGGCTCTCGGACCCGCTCGTGACATAGCGGTCCTCGAGCTCCCGCAGGTGCGCGCGGGCCCAGATCGCCGCGGCCGCCCGGTCATGGGCGACGGTGGCCGACGCGCCGCGCCGCCACTGCGCGCCGTCCGCCGTGACGCCTCGTACGGCCATCGCGCCGGCCGGGTCGCCGCGCCACCGGCCCGAGATGACGAGGGGCACTCCGGGGAACAGTGCGCCGAGCCGGGCGGGGGCGACCGTGTCGGGCACGATCTCGAGCCCGTCGCTCTCCAGCGACAGCCCGGTGACAAGCGGGGAGCCGATCCGATGGTGGATGTGCTCCATCGCCTCGTCGAGCCGGTCCTCCGACTCCACGAGCTCCAACCGGCCCTGCCCGATCGCGGCCAGCCGGCCGAGGAAGCCCGCGTTGACCGCCCGGTCGATGCCGACGGCGTGCACCCGGGTGCCGCCGAGCGCGGGCCCGAGGTGGGCGAGGATCTGGTCCTCGTTCCCGACCTGCCCGTCGGTGATCAGGACCAGCACCCGGTCGCGTTCGGAGTCGCCGAGCAGGCCGGCCGCCTCGCGCAGCGGGGCGAGCATCTCGGTGCCGCCGCGCGCGCTCAGCCGGGCCAGGTGCTCGACGGCGCGGAACCGGTTGCGGTCGGTCGCCGTGACCAGCGCGCCCGGGAGGTCGGCGGGCCGCTCGACCACGTGGTCGAAGCACAGCACGGCGAACCGGTCCTCGCCGGTCAGCGTGTCGACGATGCGGGCGGCCGCCCGCCGGGCCGCCACGATCTTCCACCCCTGCATGCTGCCCGACCGGTCCAGCACCAGTACGACGTCGCGCGGGCGCGGGCGCCGCTCTCCCGACGGCATGACCGTGAGCGTGAACGTCCCCTCCTCACCGGTGTCGTCCGGCACGAGGGTCAGCGCCCCCGCCTCCTGCGGGGCGAAGCCCAGACGCAGGATGAAGTCGCGGTCCAGGCGCCGGCCCGGCCGCAGCCGGACGACCGTACGGCCGCCGTCGCCCTCTTCCGCGGCGATGGCGTCGGAGCCGGCGCCCCCGAAACTGGATCGGATCTCGGTGAGCGGCAGACCGGCCGGGTCGATCTCGACCGCGACCGCCAGCCGGATCGGGTTGGGGAAGCCGGGCAGCAGCACGGGCGGGCTGATCCGGGAGGCGTCCGGGACGGCGCCCGTGTCCGGTTCGACGCCGGAGCCGGCGGCGGGTTCGTCGAGCGGCGCCCCGGGGATGTAGCGAGGGGCCACGACCAGTGGGAAGCGGAAGGTCGCCGCGTCGTCCTCGTACGGGAGCGGCTGGCTCAGCTTCAGCGTCACGGTCACCCGCTCGCCCGGCAGGATGTTGCCGACCCGCATGGTGAAGACGTCCGGCCGGTCCTCTTCGGCGATCGCGGCCCGCCGGCCCGCGGCGATCGCGGCGTCGTAGTCCTCGCGCGCCTGGCCGCGTTCCTTGAGCGTGCCCTCGATGACCCGGTCGGCCGCCTCCATGCGCATGGCCGTGAGCGCCGCGCGGTCGGGCAGCGGGAAGATGTAGGTGGCCTCGAGCGGCACGTCGAAGGGGTTGTGGAACCCTTCGACCACTTCGACGCCGGCGGCCAGCCCGGTGATGGCGGCGCGGATGTCGACGGAGTCGAGCGGCAGGTTGCCCTTTTCGGTGGTGAGCGCCCCCAAGCCCTCTTCGGCCGTGGCGGGCGGGTCGCCGGCGTCGGGCCGATCTGGGAACAGCGGCGCGATATGCACAGTCACGTGGATCTCCCTGTGGGGAATTGCTCGGAAGGGGCGTCGGTCTCGGTCGGGCTCTCGGTCTGAGCGTCATCGGCGGCGTCTGTGCCGGTATCTGCGCTGGTATCGGCGCCGATCTCGGCGTCGGCGGCGCTCGCCGAGGGGGGTGTACGGGCGGATCCGTCCGGCAGGCCCAGGCG
>NZ_JABVEB010000230.1 GCF_014323665.1 Actinomadura sp. HBU206391
CGCAGTGCCTCCTGCACTCGATGCCGGTCCTCCCGGTCACCCGGGTCACCGTCGGGCTGATTCATCCGAATCTTGCTCTGGACATTCCTGTTTGGGTCGTGTCACAGTCTTCATACAGTATCCGTCGACTGTATGCAATATACGGCGACCCCGTACGGATGGCTCCTACCAGGCAAGACCCGGGTGGAGCCCCGAACGAAGGAGTTGACGCACGACATGGCCACGTCACCCGATCCGGCCCCGCAAGCCACCGACCTCATCTCTGGCGGGCACCTTGTCGCCAAGGCACTCAAGGCCGAGGGCGTCGATGTCATCTACACGCTGTGCGGTGGTCACATCATCGACATCTACGACGGCTGCGTAGAGGAAGGGATCAAGGTCATCGACGTGCGCCATGAGCAGGTCGCGGCGCATGCCGCCGACGGCCATGCCCGCATCACCGGTACAGCCGGCTGTGCGGTCGTCACGGCGGGACCCGGCACCACCGATGCCGTCACCGGAGTCGCGAACGCCTTCCGGGCCGAGAGCCCCATGCTGCTGATCGGCGGACAGGGCGCGCTGAGCCAGCACAAGATGGGCTCACTGCAGGACCTCCCCCACGTCGACATGATGGCGCCGATCACCAAGTTCGCCGCCACGGTCCCGGGCACCGAGCGCGCCGCCGACCTGGTGTCGATGGCCTTCCGCGAGTGCTACAACGGCGCTCCCGGCCCGTCCTTCCTGGAGATCCCCCGGGACGTGCTCGACGCCAAGGTCCCGGTCGAGAAGGCCAGGATCCCCAAGGCGGGCGGCTACCGGGCCTCGACCCGCCAGGGCGGCGACCCCGAGGCCATCGAGAAGCTGGCCGACCTGCTGGTCAACGCCGAGAAGCCCTGCATCCTGCTGGGCAGCCAGCTCTGGACCACCCGGGGCACCGACGCGGCGATCGACATGGTCCGCACGCTGAACGTGCCGGCCTACATGAACGGGGCCGGCCGCGGCACCCTGCCGCCCGGCGACCCGCACCACTTCCAGCTGTCGCGGCGCTATGCCTTCAACAACGCCGACGTCATCGTCATCGTCGGCACGCCGTTCGACTTCCGGATGGGGTACGGCCGCCGGCTGTCGCCCGACGCGACCGTCGTACAGATCGACCTCGACTACCGCACGGTCGGCAAGAACCGCGACATCGATCTCGGCATCGTCGGTGACGCCGGCCTCGTCCTGTCGGCCGTCGCCCAGGCCGCGTCGGGCCGGGTCGACAACGGCGCCAGGGGACGCAAGTCCTGGCTGGAGGAGCTGCGCGCCGAGGAGACCAAGGCCTACGACAAGCGGCTGCCGCTGCTGAACTCGACCGCGAACCCGATCCACCCGTACCGGCTGGTCAACGAGATCAACCGGTTCCTCACCGAGGACTCCATTTACATCGGCGACGGCGGCGACATCGTCACCTTCTCCGGGCAGGTCGTGCAGCCGAAGTCCCCGGGGCACTGGATGGACCCCGGCCCGCTCGGCACGCTCGGGGTCGGCGTCCCCTTCGTCATGGCGGCCAAGCAGGCCCGCCCGGACAAGGAGGTCGTCGCGCTGTTCGGCGACGGGGCCTTCAGCCTCACCGGCTGGGACTTCGAGACGCTGGTCCGCTTCGACCTGCCGTTCGTCGGGATCGTCGGCAACAACTCCTCGATGAACCAGATCCGCTACGGCCAGGCCGCGAAGTACGGCAAGGACCGCGACCGGGTGGGCAACACGCTCGGCGACGTCCGCTACAGCGAGTTCGCCAAGATGCTCGGCGGTTACGGCGAGGAGGTCCGCGACCCCGCGGACATCCGCCCCGCGCTCGAGCGCGCCCGCGAGTCCGGCAAGCCCTCGCTCATCAACGTCTGGATCGATCCGGACGTGTACGCGCCCGGAACCATGAACCAGACCATGTACAAGTGAAAAGGAAAGCCGCCATGGGAAAGGCTCTCGACGGCGTCAAGGTCCTCGACATGACGCACGTCCAGTCTGGACCGTCATGCACGCAGATTCTCGCCTGGCTCGGCGCGGATGTGCTGAAAGTCGAAGCGCTCGGTGGGGATATCACCCGGCGTCAACTGCGTGACGTACCGGACGTCGACAGTCTCTATTTCACGATGCTCAACTGCAACAAGAAAAGCATCACGCTCAATCTGAAAGACCCCCGGGGCAAGGAGCTGTTCACTGATCTGGTGAAGCGCTCCGACATCCTCGTGGAGAACTTCGGGCCCGGCACCGTCGAGCGGCTCGGCTTCACCTGGGACGCCCTTCGCGAGCTCAACCCGACGCTGATCTACGCCTCGATCAAGGGCTTCGGCGAAGGCCCGTACACGCATCTCAAGGCGTACGAGGTGGTGGCCCAGGCCATGGGCGGATCGATGAGCACGACGGGCTTCGAGGACGGGCCGCCGACGGCGACCGGGGCGCAGATCGGCGACTCGGGCACCGGCATCCACGCGGTGGCCGCGATCCTCGCCGCCCTCTACCAGCGGGTCGAGAGCGGCCGGGGCCAGCGGGTCAACGTCGCGATGCAGCACTCGGTGCTCAACCTGTGCCGGGTCAAGATGCGCGACCAGCAGCGCCTGGCGCACGGCCCGCTGCGGGAGTACCCCAACGACGACTTCGGCGACGAGGTGCCGAGGTCGGGCAACGCCTCGGGCGGCGGCCAGCCCGGCTGGGCGGTGAAGTGCAAGCCCGGCGGCCCGAACGACTACGTGTACGTCATCGTCCAGCCGCAGGGATGGGCGCCCATCACCCAGCTGCTCGGCCGGCCCGAGCTGGCGGTCGACCCGGACTGGAACACCCCCGAGGTGCGGCTGCCCAAGCTGGGCAAGATGTTCCAGCTCATCGAGGAGTGGACCTCCGAGCACACCAAGTGGGAGGTGCTGGACAAGCTCAACCAGCACGACATCCCATGCGGCCCGATCCTGTCCACCCGCGAGATCGCCGCCGACGAGAGCCTCGTCGCCAACGAGATGATCGTGACGGTCGACCACCCCACGCGCGGCCCCTTCCAGACGGTCGGCTGCCCGCTCAAGCTGTCCGACTCACCGGTGGAGATCGAGCCGTCGCCGCTGCTCGGCGAGCACAACGAAGAGATCTACGGAGGCGTCCTCGGCCTGCCCGCTGACGAGCTCGCCGAACTCAAGTCGAACGGAGTGATCTGAGCATGGCCGACCGCGAATCCGTTCGCGCGCTGATCGACAAGGTGCGGGCCTCAGGCCGTACCGCGCTGACGGCTCCGGAGGGCAAGGAGATCTGTGACGCCTATGGCATCACGATCCCCGCCGAAGCGCTCGCGACCTCGGCCGACGAGGCCGTCTCGAGCGCCGAGGAGATGGGCTTCCCCGTCGTCCTCAAGATCGTCTCACCGGACATCCTGCACAAGACCGAAGCCGGCGGCGTGCTCGTCGGCCTCGGCTCGGCCGAGGAGGTCAGGGCGGGCCACGACAAGATCATCACTAACGCCACGGCGTACTCCGCGGACGCCGAGATCCTCGGCGTCCAGGTGCAGCAGATGCTGCCGCCGGGCCAGGAGGTGATCATCGGCGCGACCACCGACCCGACGTTCGGCAAGATCGTGGCGTTCGGCCTCGGCGGCGTGCTGGTCGAGGTCCTCAAGGACGTCACGTTCCGGCTGGCGCCGCTGGACGCCGGCGAGGCGGCCTCGATGCTCGACTCCATCGCCGCCGCCGAGGTGCTGAAGGGCGTCCGGGGGGCCGACCCGGTCGACCGCGACGCGCTGGCCGGCCTGCTCCAGCGGGTGTCGGAGCTGGTCGACGACTTCCCGGAGATCTCGGAGGTCGACCTCAACCCGGTCTTCGCGAGCGCGAGCGGAGCCGTCGCGGCCGACGTGCGCATCCTGCTCGCGGACGGGGAGCCGCGCGATGTGCCGAAGTACACCGAAGAAGAGATCCTCGCGGTGATGGAACGGATCATGAAGCCCCGGTCCGTGGCAGTGATCGGCGCGTCCAACGAGGCCGGCAAGATCGGCAACTCGGTCATGCGGAACCTCGTGGACGGCGGCTTCGCGGGCGAGATCTACCCGGTCAACCCCAAGGCCGACTCGATCTGCGACCGCAAGGCCTACCGCAGCATCGGCGACATCCCCGGCGAGGTCGACGTCGCGGTCTTCACCATCCCGGCGAAGTTCGTTCCCGGCGCCCTGGAGGAGGTCGGGGCCAAGGGCGTCCCCGCCGCGATCCTCATCCCCTCGGGCTTCGCCGAGACCGGCAACGTCGAGGCCCAGGACGAGATCGTCGCGATCGCCCGCAAGCACGGCGTGCGGCTGCTCGGACCGAACATCTACGGCTACTACTACACGCCGAGCAACCTGTGCGCGACGTTCTGCACCCCGTACGACGTGCAGGGCAGCGTGGCGCTGACCTCGCAGAGCGGCGGCATCGGCATGGCCATCCTCGGCTACAGCCGGACCAGCAAGATGGGCGTGTCGGCGATCGTCGGCTTCGGCAACAAGTCCGACCTCGACGAGGACGACGCGCTCGTCTTCTTCGGCCAGGACGACAACACCCAGTGCATCGCGATGCACCTCGAGGACCTCAAGGACGGCCGGGCATTCGTGGCGGCCGCGCGCGAGGTGTCGAAGAAGAAGCCGGTCGTGGTGCTGAAGGCGGGCCGTACGGCCCTCGGCGCGCGGGCGGCCAGCTCGCACACCGGTGCGCTCGCCGGCGACGACAAGGTGTACGACGACATCCTGCGGCAGGCCGGGGTGATCCGCGCTCCCGGTCTGAACGACATGCTGGAGTACGCCCGGGCGCTGCCCGTGCTGCCCGCACCGCAGGGCGAGAACGTCGTCATCATCACCGCGGCCGGCGGCTCGGGCGTCCTGCTCTCGGACGCCTGCGCCGACAACGGGCTGACGCTGATGGACATCCCGTCCGACCTGGACGCGGCCTTCCGTGAGCACATCCCGCCGTTCGGCGCGGCCGGCAACCCGGTCGACATCACCGGCGGAGAGCCCCCCGCGACGTTCGAGGCCACCATCCGGCTCGGCCTCGACGATCCCCGGATCCACGCGCTGATCCTCGGCTACTGGCACACGATCGTGACGCCGCCGATGGTCTTCGCCGAACTCGTCGCCCGGGTGGTCGAGGAGGCACGGGCGCGCGGAATCGACAAGCCCGTCGTCGCCTCGCTCGCCGGGGACACCGAGGTGGAGCGGGCCAGCGAGTACCTGTTCGACCACGGCGTTCCCGCCTACCCCTACACCACCGAGAAGCCCGTCGCCGTTCTCGGCGCGAAGTACCGCTGGGCACGGACCGCCGGGCTCATCCCTGGCTGATCCTCACCACTCCGCGGTCGCGCGGCCCCCGATCCCCGCCACGGGGTCGCGCGACCGCGGGGACGAGGTGCACGGCGAAGGAGGCTGTCCTTCATGACATAGGCCAAAGCAAGCACTTGGTCGCAACGCGCGAACAGAACATCGGGGCAGGGGGCACGTCCGCACCACCTCTTCCGGCGAGGAGTCGGGATGACCACGACGTCAAGTCCACACTCACCAATTCCGGATTCACCGACGACCAGCACCTACCGAGAAGTCACCGATCGCAACGGCCGCGTCTACCGCATCGGTGAGACCGACCGGGACATCATGGGCCGTCCCCGCTGGACCATGGTGCTGTTCCCCTGGATCGGCATGATGGGGATCAGCTCGTCCGAGTACGCGTTCACCTCCGCGGAGGACACCCTCCACGTCGCGCACCACTGGACCAGCGGGCATATCTTCTGGCTGCTCGGCGTCTGGGTGTTCTTCCAGGCGGCGATCGCCTTCCCCGCGGGCAAGCTGCGCGAGAGCGGCAAGCTGCCGGCCCGCAACGCGATGATGCTGGGCGCGCTCGGCACCTTCCTCGGATACCTCTCCCTCGCGTACGCACCGCACGTCTTCTGGGCCTACCTCGGCTTCGGCGCGTTCAGCGGGATGGGAGCCGGCCTCGTCTACGCGACCTGCGTGAACATGGTCGGCAAGTGGTACCCGGAGCGCAAGGGCGGCAAGACGGGCATGGTCAACGGCGGGTTCGCCTACGGCTCGGTCCCGTTCGTCTTCCTGTTCACGTCCTACCTGGACCTCAGCAACTACAAGACGGTGCTCCTCAGCGTCGGTGTCCTTCTCCTCATCGTCGTCGCCGCCAGCGGGTACTTCTTCAAGGACCCGCCGAAGAACTGGTGGCCGGCGCACGCCGACCCGCTCAAGACCTCCGAGGACCCCAGGGTCCGCCGGGCGCTGGCGAAGAACCCGCCGGCCGTGAAGCAGTTCACGCCGCGCGAGGCGATTCGCCAGCCGGTGCTGGGCCTGATGTGGGTCTGCCTGCTGTTCACCGCCGGCATCAACATCTTCGGCATCGCGTTCCAGGTGCCGTTCGGCAAGGACATGGGCTTCGCCGGCGGCATCGTGGCGACGGCCATGTCATTGAAGGCCATCGTCAACGGCACCGGGCGCGGGGTGATCGGGTGGATCTCCGACCGTTACGGGCGGCGGAACACCCTGATCTTCGTGTGCATCGTGCTCGGCATGTCGCAGTTCGGCGTGCTGATCTCGGGCTCCATGGGCAGCATGCCGTTCTTCCTGTTCTGCTCAATGGTGTCCGGATTCGGAGGCGGCGCCATCTTCCCGCTGTTCGCGGCAATGACCGCGGACTTCTTCGGGGAGAACAACAACGCCACCAACTACGGCATGGTCTACAGCTCCAAACTGATCTCCGGACTGGCCGGATCTGGCCTGGGATCGGTCGTGGTGGCCGCGTGGGACTATGAGGGCGCCTTCGTCATCGCCGGTTGCATCGGGCTCTTCTCGGCCTTCTTGGCGATCTTCCTGAAGCAACCGGGACGCGTCCGATTGAAGGACATCCAGCCCAACCCCCGGCCGATCAGCCGCGAGGACATCTGACGCTCGCTGTCGGAGGGGCGCCACCTCAGGCCGGCGTCCTCTCCTCCTTTCCACCCCCGTTCTCCTCTTCCTCCCTGCGCAGGTCGCGGGAGAACCGGCGGGTCCGGTCCGTATGGTCGCGCATGGCCTCAGCGGCCCGGTCGGCGTCACCGGCGGCGATCGCCTCGATCAGCTCAGCGTGCTCTTTCCACGACTCCCGCCCCCGCTGCGGTGCGACGGGCGTGTAGTACCAGCGAACGCGCCGGTCGACCCGGCCCGCCAGTTCGGCCAGCACCTTGTTCCCCGACAGTTCCATGATCGCGGCGTGGAACGCGGCGTTGGCGCTCACGATCGAATCGACGTCTCCGCCGGCCAGTGCCTGCACTCCCTGCTCGTACAGCTCTCGGAGCAGACCGATGCTCTCCGGGGTGGCGCTCAGCGCCGCGAGCCGTGCGGACTCGGTCTCCAGCAGCGACCGGACGGCCAGCAGCTGGTCGGCCTCCTCCTCGGTGGGCACGTGCACGAAAGCGCCCTGCGCCGGCCGCAGGTCGACCCAGCCCTCGCTGCTCAGGCGCTGGAGCGCCTCACGCACGGGCTGCCGCGAGATCCCGAGATGGGCCGCCAGCTCGCTCTCGACGAGATGCTGTCCAGGCTGCAGCGCGCGCGTGACGATCAGATTCAGCAGGGCATCGTAAACGCCCTCCCGGAGCGGGGCCGGCCGCTTCAGCCGGGGCACGGATACGCCCGTCGAAGGCGCGGAGGGGAACATCGCGTCAGCTCCATCAGGAGGTCTGGGTTCTTGTAGACAGTCTACTGCCTACCGCTGGACCCAGCCGGAATTTTCAAGTGGCGTGACTCACACCATTTCACCCTAAGTAAAAGCGAGATCACTTATCCACGGCAGGGAAATGTCCGAGAAACGTCGGCGCAATATCCAGGTATTCACCAGAAATAAAAGCTCGGTCGTCACGACGGCAGCGCGAGCAACTCGACCTCATCTCCCCGCCATCCGGGCGGCACGACGGCGAGCGCGTCCGCGAGCGCCGCTCCCCACAACAGGCCGGGCCGATCGTGACCGACCGGGACGGCCCCGTCAGCGGTGCGCCGCACCGCCACTATGCGCGTATCGGCCGGGTGCGCCGCGACCTCGCCGGCGAGCCGTACCCGCTCCACCGCCGGCCGGGGCCGCCCTCTCATCACCGTCAGCACCGGAACGAGGAGCGTCAGCGCGGCGACCAGGGCGGCGAAGGGGTTGCCCGGCAGGCCCACGACCAGCCGCCCGTCACCGAGCCGGGCCAGCAGTTGCGGATGCCCCGGCCGGCACGCCACCCCCTCGACCAGGAACTCCGCCCCCGCCTCGGCCAGCACGCCGCGCACATGATCGGCCGGTCCGCGCGAGCAGGCACCGCACACGACGACGACGTCCGCGCCGCCGGCCGCCGCGA
>NZ_JABVEB010000231.1 GCF_014323665.1 Actinomadura sp. HBU206391
GAGCCGGAGCTCACCGAGCTGACCGCATTGATCGAGAAGGTGGCCCGTTGACCACGCAGGTGACCGGAGCGGCCAGGGCGGTCGACCCGCGCACCGGCGAACCGGATCGCGACTGAGATGGCCGGCTCACCGATCGTCACCGATCTCCAGGTGGTCCCGGTCGCCGGCCAGGACAGCATGCTGCTGAACCTCAGCGGCGCCCACGCGCCGTACTTCACCCGCAACGTCGTGCTGCTCACCGACTCGGGCGGCCGCCTGGGCGTCGGAGAGGTGCCCGGCGGCGAGAAGATCGCTCGCGCCCTCGCAGAGTCGAGGGACCTGCTCGTCGGCCGGCCGGTCGCGACGTACAACACGGTGCTGGAGTCGGTGCGGCGGCGCTTCGCGCACCACGACGCGGGCGGCCGGGGCGCGCAGACCTTCGACCTCCGCACCACCGTGCACGTCGTCACCGCCTTCGAGTGCGCGCTCCTCGATCTGCTCGGACAGTACCTCGAGGTGACCGTCGTGGAGTTGCTCGGTGCGGGCCGGCAGCGTGACCGCGTCCCCGTGCTGGGCTATCTGTTCTTCGTCGGCGACCGCCGTCGCACGGACCTGGCGTACCGCGCGGAGGAGGACGGCGACGACTGGCTCCGGCTGCGCAACGAGGAGGCGCTGACGCCGGACGCGGTGGTGGCGCTCGCCGAGGCGGCACAGGGCCGGTACGGCTTCGCCGACTTCAAGCTGAAGGGCGGCGTGCTGCCCGGGCCGCTGGAGGCCGAGGCGGTGACCGCGCTGGCGCGCCGCTTCCCGACGGCACGCATCACCCTGGACCCGAACGGAGCCTGGTCACTGGCCGAGGCGGTCCGGCTCGGCCGCGACCTGCGGCACGTGCTGGCCTACGCCGAGGACCCGTGCGGCGCCGAGAACGGACACTCCGCGCGGGAGGTGATGGCGGAGTTCAGGCGCGCCACAGGTCTGCGCACCGCCACGAACATGGTGGCGACCGACTGGCGCGAGCTCGGGCACGCCGTCGCGGCGGGCGCGATCGACATCCCGCTGGCGGATCCGCACTTCTGGACGATGGGCGGCTCCGTGCGGGTCGCCCAGCTGTGCGACGCGTGGGGGCTCACGTGGGGCTCGCACTCCAACAACCACTTCGACATCTCGCTGGCGATGTTCACCCACGTCGCGGCCGCGGCACCCGGTGAAATCACCGCGGTGGACACGCACTGGATCTGGCAGGACGGCCAGCGGCTGACCACCGCCCCACTCCAGATCGCCGACGGCCACCTGCCGGTGCCCGCCGGGCCCGGCCTCGGCATCGAGGTCGATCTCGACCGGCTCGACGCCGCCCACCGGCTCTACCTGGCGGAAGGGCTCGGCGGCCGGGACGACGCCGCCGCCATGCGCCACCTCGTCCCGGGCTGGACCTTCGACCCGAAACGCCCCGCACTCGACCGGCACTGAGCATCAGGAAGCGACAAGGTGGACGAACCGACGACCGGACACGCGCCCGATCCCGCGAGGGTGCTGTTGGTCGGCCGGTTGCTCGCGTCCCTCGACCGCAGTGTGCGCGAGCACTACGACCATGCCCGGCTCGCTGTGATCGTGAACTTCGGCGTCAGGTACGACACACCGACGTCGCGACGGCCGCCGCCACCACCCGCGGGCTCGTATCGGAGGCGGTGCTCACCGCGCTCGGCCCGGAGGGTTACCTCGTGAACATCGCACGCGGCAGCGTGGTGGAAGAACCGGCGCTGGTCGATGCGCTGGTCGGCGGCCGGCTCGCGGGCGCCGCGCTCGACGTGTTCGCCGACGAGCCGTACGTTCCTCCGGCGCTTCACGACCTCGACACCGTGCTTCTGCTGCCGCACATCGCTAGCGCCACCCGCGAGACCCGCGAGGCCATGGGCGACCTCGCCTTCCGCAACCTCCGGCGGTTCATGTCCGACGGCACCCTGCTCACGCCGGTCCCCGCTCCGGGATCGAGCCGGTGACCCGGCCGGCGGTCAGATATGGCCTTCCAGATCGGCGAGCAGAAGACGCTTGGGCTTGGCTCCCCTGATCTGCTGGACGACCTCGCCGTTCCGGAAGAGGTTGAGGGTGGGGAAGCCCATGACGCCGTACCGCATCACGATCTCCGGATGCTCGTCACCATTGATCTTGGCGACCGTCAGGCGGTCGCCGTACTCCGCCTCGATCTGCTCGAGAATCGGCACGATCATCTTGCACGGAGGGCACCACTCCGCCCAGAAGTCGACCAGTACCGGCTTGTCGCCGCGCAGCACCTGCTCGTCGAAGTTCTCGGTGGTCAGCGTCAGCATTTCTTCCCTCCAGGGACAGGACGCATCCAGGACAGGCCCGCGCCAGTTGATCGGCCACTTCGGCCCTTCGCCGGGTCAGGGTCTGGATGTCCGCGTCGATCTCGGCGAGCTTGCGGCGGTAGACGGCGACCGGTTCCGGGCAGGCGTCCCCCACCTCGTTGCCCGCTCGCAGGCAGTCAACGAACGGCCGGGCGTCCTCGAGCGTGAACCCCACCGCCAGCAGCGAACGGATCTGTGAGACCAAACGGAGGTCTGACTCCTCGTACTGCCGGTAGCCGTTGGCCGCACGCCGCGCCGAGAGCAGTCCCTGCTGTTCGTAGTAGCGCAGCGTGCGCGTGCTCACGCCGGCCCGCTCGGCCAGCTCCCCGATCCGCATCGGCCCTCCCTGATCTGTGGCCGTCAGCGACGGTATCCCTTGACACCGGCGTCAACGTCAAGCCGCGAGCGGCCCGATTTCATCCCGTACGGCTCCTACCTACGGCCGGTGCGCAGTGCGACCCGACCGCGTAGGGCACAGAATGTCGGGTCCGGTAGGGCCGGACCTGTCAGCGTTAGTGATCAGAAGGAGGACCGAGGTTGCTGGAGCGGCTGAACCAGGCCATGGAGTACATCGAGCAGCACCTCGATCAGCGGATCGAGGTGGCCGAGCTCGCGCGGATCGCCGCCACGTCGGAATACCACCTCCGGCGGCTGTTCTCCGCGCTCGCAGGCGTCCCGTTGTCCGAGTACATCCGTCGCAGGCGGCTCACCGTCGCGGGCGCTCAGGTGCTCGCCGGAGAGGGAACGCTGCTCGATATCGCGGTGCGTTACGGATACGGCTCCGGCGAGACGTTCGCGCGCGCGTTCCGCGCCGTGCACGGCGTCGGGCCCGGCGAGGCCAGGCGAACCGGCGCTGCTCTGCGCTCCCATCCACGGATGTCCTTCCGCCTCATCGTCGAAGGGAGCAGCAGCATGCGATACCGGATCGTGGAGAAGGAGGAGTTCCGTGTGGTGGGCAAGAAGGCCCGCGTCCCCCTCGTGCACGAGGGCATGAACCCCGCGATCGTCGCGTTCATACGGAGCATCGGGCAAGAGGCATTGCAGCGCATGGAGGCCCTGTCCGACCAGGAACCTCAGGGGATCATCAGCGTGAGCGACGACCTCGCCGACGGCCGTGAGGAGGGCACCGAACTCGACTACTACCACGGTGTGGTGACCACTGCCGCCGCGCCCGAGGACATGGAGACCCTCACCGTCCCGGCGGGCACATGGGCGGTCTTCGAGAGTTCGGGGGCGTTTCCGCAGGCCCTGCAGTACCTGTGGCGGGACGTGTTCACGCAGTGGTTCCCCTCCAACCCGTACCAGAGCAGGCCGGGCCCCGAGATCCTGCGCACGCGGCTGTCCCAGGACGCGACGGAGGCGGACGCCGAGCTGTGGATCCCCGTGGAACGAACCGCCGGCTGAGGCCGCGTCCCAGGGCGTCCCGCGCCGGGCGAGGTACGCGGCCTCGATCAGATCTTCGCCGATCGCCCGAGCGCCTCGGCGCTTGACTTCATGTCGGGATGAAGTCGCACCATGACGTCCATGTCCACAGACGATGTCAAAGATGTCCCGTCCGTCGCCGCACACGACCTCATTCCGCTCCTGGACGCGGTCGACTCCACGCCAGGTGCGGCCGAGTTGCGCGCCCGTTCCTACGATCTCCTCCGGTTGGCCGCGGGCGCACGAGTGATCGACGTGGGCTGTGGCGCCGGAAGGGCCGCCGCCGAGATGACCGAACGGGGCGCGAGAGCGGTCGGCGTCGACATCGACGAGCAGATGATCGCTCTTGCGCGAGAGCGCTGGACCGGCCCCGACTTCCGCGTCGCGGCCGCCGACCACCTGCCCTTCGCGGACGGTGAGCTGACCGGCTACCGGGCCGACAAGGTCTACCACGTGCTCGACGACCCGGCCCGGGCGCTGGAGGAGGCACGGCGCGTGGTCGGCCCCGGTGGCCGCATCGTGCTCGCCGGCCAGGACTGGGAGAGCTTCGTCATCGACTCGGCCGATCCGGGGCTCACCCGGACCATCGTGCAAGCACGTGCCGACACCATGCCCAGCCCGCATGCCGGCCGCCGCTACCGCAACCTGCTGCTCGACGCCGGCTGCACCGACGTCACCGTCGAGGTGCACACCGGAGTGCTCACCGAACAGGTGGCCCTGCCCCTTCTGTCCAGGCTCGCCGACGCGGCCCGGAACACCGGAGCGATCACCGCTGAACAGGCCGAGGCATGGACGGCCGAGCAGACCGAGCGCGGGCGGACCGGGCGACTGTTCGTGGCGATCCCCATGTTCCTCGCGGCCGGGACTCGCCCGGCCACTGGATGACGGTGGGCACGGTCACCGGTCGCGTTGCCCCCTGGCGGGATCCATGAGCCGGCTCTCCCAGGCCCAAACGACGATCTCCACTCGGTTACGCATCCGCAGCTTCATCTGGATGCTGGCCAGATGGCTCTTGACGGTGCTGACCGAGATGAACAGCTCGGCGGCGATCTCCTGGTTCGTACGGCCTCTGGCGAGGGCACGAATGACCTCGGTCTCCCGATCCGAGAGCGGCACCGCAGGCTTGGCGACGGTCGGGGCCTCGGTGGGCGCCAGGTGCTTGAGGAGTCGCACGGTGATCGAGGGCGAGATCAGCGCGTCTCCGGTGACGGCGGCCCGGACGGCTTCGACCAGCAGGGCGGGGCCGGCGTCTTTGAGGATGAAGCCGACGGCTCCGGCTCGAAGGGCGCCGTAGACGTACTCGTCGAGGTCGAAGGTGGTGACGATGACCACCCGGAGCGGCTCTGGCACACCGGGGCCGGCCAGGGCGCGGGTGACCTCGATGCCGTCGAGGCGGGGCATCCGGATGTCGACGAGGCACACGTCGGGGCGCAGGCGCCGGGCCAGGGTGACGGCTTCGGCGCCGTCCGCGGCCTCCGCGACCACGGTGATGTCGGGCTGGTCCTCGAGGATGAAGCGCAGCCCGCCGCGTACCATCGCCTGATCGTCGGCGAGCAGGACCCGCATGGTCATGGCCTTCCCGGAGCGGGAAGGGTCGCGAGCACCGACCAGCCGGCCCCGGGCCCCGGGCCGGCGGTGAGCGTCCCGCCGAGAGCCTCCACGCGTTCGCGCATCCCGATGAGGCCGTACCCGCCGGCATGGGGGAACCGGGGCGAGCCGGCCGGGGGCGCGTCGTCGGTGATCTCGACGGTGATGGCCTGCCGGTCGTGGGCGAGGGCCACGGTGACCTCCCCGGCGCCGGGGGCGTGCCGGGTGATGTTGGTGAGGGCCTCCTGGACGACGCGACAGACGGTGGTGGTCACCTCGGGCGGCCATGCGGGATCGGCGTGGCCGTCGGGCAGTCGGAGCCGCACGGCGGGTCCGCGCCCGGCGAATCGCTCGACGAGTTCGGTGACCTGCTCGGGTCCGGGAGTGAGCCCGCCCGCGTCGCCCGAGTCCCGGAGCAGGCCGATGACCTGACGCATGGACGCCAGCGCCTCGGTGCCGGCGGACTCGATGCCCGCCAGGGCGTCGTCGAGCGTTTCGGCGTGCTTGCGGGCCGCGATGCGGGCCGCCTGGGCCTGAAGCACGATGCCGGTGATGTGATGGGCAGCGGCATCGTGCAACTCCCTCGCCAGTTCCAGGCGCTCACCCCGCCGTACCGCCTCGATGGCGACTTGACGGCGGCCGTCGAGCAGGCGCAGCCACAGCCCCGTCCCCACGGCGACGGCCCATCCCAGGCCCATCAGTCGGGTGGCCGTGAGGTTGTTCGGAGTGCCGTCGGCGATGAAGGTCAGGTATCTCTCCAGGGTGCCGGCCGTGACCGCCGCGCCGCCGGCCGCGATGGCCGCCGCCGGACGGAACGGCAGCACCCTGACCGCCGAGCCGATGAGCACGAGCAGGGCGAGCGCCGCGGCGGCGCCCGGCTGGCTGGGCAGGTGCCACTGCCAGGAGGCCAGCTCGGCGGCCGCGCACACGGCGAGGCCGGCCGCCGCGGCCCTCGCACGGGAACGTTCCCGCAGCAGGGCGGCCACGCACACCGCCGTCCCGACGGCGAGGGGGAACGCCAAGCCGCCGTGGCCGCCTTCGACCGGCCCGGCCTCGACGGTCAGCGCTGCCGCGAACACGACACCGAGCCCGACGTTGGCGGCGGTCCCGGGCCGCTCGCCCAGGCGATGCAGCATGTTCATGCCGTTCAGACTACGGAGCCTCCACAGACGGCGGATCAGCCGAAAGTACGACCGGCCCGCTCGAACCGTACTTCCGGCCGGTGCGGGCGCCCAGCCGGCACCCGCACAGTAAGGCGCATGCTTTCCGGCCGACTACCAGGAGGACATGGCATGACCGCTGTCTTGCGGGCCCAGGGACTGAGCAAGCGGTTCCGACGGCGCTGGGCGCTCTCGGACTGCACCCTTGACATCCCGGCGGGGCGGGTCGTCGGGCTGGTTGGCCCCAACGGCGCCGGGAAGACCACCCTGCTGAGCCTGGCCGCCGGCCTGCTGGCGCCGACGTCGGGCACGGTCGAGGTGTGCGGCGGGCGCCCCGGCGGTGGCCGGGCACAGCTGGCCAAGGTCGGCTTCGTCGCCCAGGACACGCCGACGTACGCCAGGCTGACCGTCGCCGAGCACCTCCAGCTCGGAGCCCGGCTCAGCCCGGGTTGGGACGCGCAACTGGCACGGGAGCGGATACAGCGGCTCGGTCTGCCCCCCGATCAACGGGCCGGGAACCTGTCCGGCGGCCAGCGCGCCCAGCTCGCCCTCACTCTCGCCATCGCCAAACGGCCCGCGCTGCTGATCCTCGATGAGCCGGTCGCCAGCCTCGACCCGCTCGCCCGGCGGGAATTCCTGCGGGACCTGAGCGACGCCACCGCCGGGCAGGAACTCAGCGTCGTGCACTCCTCGCACCTGGTCGCCGACCTGGAACGGGTCTGCGACCACCTCATCGTGCTCGTCGGCTCGCGCGTGCGGGTGGCCGGTGATGTCGGCGAACTACTGGCCACCCACCACCTGCTCACCGCACCGCGCACCGGCCCCGCGACACTTCCCGCCGGGGTGCACGTCATCTCGGTCGACCGCACCGATAGGCGGACCACCATGCTCGTCCGTGCCGACTCCTCGGCCCTCGACCCTGCCTGGACGGTCCAGCCGGTCAGCCTGGAAGACCTCGTCCTCGCCTATATGAGTCAGTCCGCTCCCGCACCGGAGGTGCACCGATGATCTGGCTGACCTGGCGCCAGTTCCGCATGCAGGCCGCCGTGGTTCTCGGCGCCGTCGCCATGTTCGGCGCCGTCCTCGCCGCCACCGGCCCCGGGCTCGCCCGCCGCCATCAGACCACCGGGAGCGACTTCCTCGATCAGATCAGCGGCACCGAGACCATTCTGTACGTCCTCGGCTGGCTGGCCGTCCTCGTCATTCCCGCCCTCATCGGCATGTTCTGGGGCGCCCCGCTGGTCACCCGCGAACTCGACGCCGGAACCCATCGGCTGGCATGGACACAGACCACCCGCACCCGCTGGCTGGTCACCAAGCTCGCCGTCATCGGCGGAGCCGCCATGGCCGCCACCGGACTGCTCAGCCTGGCGGTGAGCTGGTGGGCCGGCCCGATCGACGCGGCCATCGCCGGCCTGGGCGGCAGGCCCGGCCCCGGGATCTTCGTTCTCCCGAGACTGTCACCCGTGATCTTCGGCGCACGCGGGATCGTCCCCGTCGGCTACGCCGCCTTCGCCTTCGTCCTCGGCGTGACCATCGGGGCCGTCCTCCGCCGGACCCTGCCGGCCATGGCCGTCCTCCTCGCCGTCTTCGCCGTCACCCAGGTCTCCATGTCCATGGCGGTCCGGCCGAACCTGATGCCTCCTGAACGCCTCACCACGACGATCACCACCACGAACCTCATGCGCATAGGCATGAGCGGAGATCTGACGGTGATCGTCGACCGGCCCGGCGCCTGGATCACCGCACAGCACACCGTCGACGCG
>NZ_JABVEB010000232.1 GCF_014323665.1 Actinomadura sp. HBU206391
CACATCGATCGAGTGGTACGACTACTACCTCTTCGGCACCGCCGCGGCGCTGGTGTTCGGGACCGTCTTCTTCCCGGAGTACTCCAGCACGGCCGGCACTCTCGCGTCCTTCGCGACGTTCGCGGTCGGGTTCGTCGCCCGCCCGCTGGGGGCCGCGATCATCGGCCATTTCGGGGACCGGATCGGCCGCAAGTCGATGCTCGTCCTGACCCTGCTGCTGACCGGCGTCGCGACCTTCCTGATCGGCCTGCTGCCCACCTATTCCGCCATCGGGGTCGCGGCGCCGCTCCTGCTCGTCGTCCTCCGGCTCGTGCAAGGATTCGGCGTAGGCGGCGAGTGGGGCGGCGCCGTCCTCATCGCCACTGAGCACGCGTCCCCTCGCCGCCGCGCGGTCTACGGCAGCTTCGCGCAGTTCGGTGTGCCCATCGGCGTGCTGACCTCGAACCTGGCGTTCCTGTCCGTCTCGAACATGTCCAACGACGACTTCGTCTCGTACGGCTGGCGGATCCCCTTCCTGATCAGCCTGCTGCTGGTGATCCTCGGCTTCCTGATCCGTACCAGGCTGCAGGACGCGCCGGAGTTCCGGAAGGTGAAGCAGGACAAGACCGTCAGCAAGGTTCCCTTCGCCGATCTGGTCCGCCGGGAGCCGCGCAACCTCGTGCTCGCCAGCCTGGCCTCGATCGCGCCGCCCGCCGTCGGCTACACGGTCATCGTCTACATGCTGACCTACGGGACCAAGGTGATCGGCTTCCACCGGACGACGCTGCTCACGCTGATCCTGGTCTCCACCGGGGTGTGGATCGGCACGATCGTCCTGGCCGCGGTGATCTCCGACCGCTTCGGTGCGAAGAAGGTGTTCGTCTTCGGCACCCTGACCGCCGTGCTCTGGCCGATCCCCATGTTCAGCCTGGTCAACACCGGCAGCATCGCTCTCGCGCTGCTCGCCTTCAGTGTGGCCGCGATCGTGCAGGGCATCATGGCCGGGGCCCAGGGCGGCCTGTTCACCGAGATCTTCGACGTGCGCGTCCGCTACAGCGGGATCTCCGTCGCCTACCAGCTCGGCGGAATGATCGGCGGTGCGGTGACCCCGATCGCCGCGACGGCCCTGTTCGATTCGTACGGGACCTCGACGGCCGTCGCCGTGTACGTGACCACGCTCTGCCTGATCAGCTTCGTGGCCATCCTCGCCCTCCGGCCGGGCCCTTCGCAGGTGACCGAGGGAGCGAGCCGGCCGGCCGTCGCGGCCGGGTCGAGCTGACGTGTGACCGTTGTGGGCGTGCGGGCGGGCCGTGGGCATCTGGACCTCGGCCCGCTCGCCATTCGCTCCGATCCGTGGCCACTTCGATGCGCGGATTTCCGTTGTTCGCCCGGATCTGTCATAGCATTTCGCCGAGATGTCGGCCGGGTGGCGAGGTACCGTACCGGCCGACGAGGCGCGAGTACGGAGCGACGTGGGATCCACTGCCGGCGCTGCCGGGCCATCGGGAACGGTGGACCGATCCGTTCTCCAGGCCATGCTGGAGGTGTCCGCCGACGGCCTGGCCGTCCTGGACCGGCACGGCCGGTTCGTGCTGCTCAACCCGGCCGCCGAGCACATCCTCGGATCTCCTGGGGGCGGTCTGCTCGGGCAGGCGGCGCCCTTCGACCTCGGCGCCGGTGAGGAACTGCGCCGTACGCCGTGGCCGGTCCCGGACGGCCGCCGCCGCGACCTCGAATACCGCCTCGCCCCGGGTCTTCGAGGACTCGGGCCGGGAGGTGGTTACGCGGTCTGGTTCAAGGACGTCACCGAGGTTCTCCGGCAGCAGGAGCGGCTGACCGCGATCGTCAGGGCGGCCTCCAGCGTCGCGGACGTGTGGTCGCTGCGCTCCACACTCGAGGCGGTGGCGCGCGAGATCGTGATGACGGCGAACATCGCCGCGGTCCAGATCCTGGCCCTCGATGATCCCCAGGACGAGCTGCGGCTGCTCGGGATGGCCGGCTTCGGCGACGCCCGGGACTTCACCGAGCGGCTCAGCGCCTGCCGCCGCCTCGGCGCCAGGGTCCGCTTCATGGACGCGTTCCAGCAGGGCGAGCCCGTCGTGGTGCCGCACCGCAAACCCGTGATCATGGCGGACCCGGCGTGGGCGCCGTTGCACGCCATCATGGACCACCCGGACTGGGACGGCTTCGTGTCCATGCCGATGGTGGTCCGCGGCCGGACCCTCGGCGTCATCAACGCCTACTACGTTCCCGCGGAGGATCCCGGCGCCGACTCGCTGGCCTTCCTCAAGGCGATGGCCGATCACGCCGCGGTGGCCATCGACACCGCCGCGCTCCTCGCCGGGACACGGTCGCACGAACGCCGCCGGCTGGCCAGAGACCTGCACGACTCGGTGGTGCAGCAGCTCTTCTCGATGCGGATGCAGGCCAAGGCGCTGCGGGCCCACCTCGACCGCACCGACGCCGACGCCGACGTGACCGTCGTGCGCGCCGGCGCCGAGGAGCTGGCGGAGCTCGCCGAGGCCGCCCTGGCCGACCTGCGTGGGCTCGTCTTCGAGCTGCGTCCCCTGGAGCTGGCCGAGCGCGGTCTGATCGGAGCCGTCCAGGCGCAGGCCGCCGACCTGGAGGCGCGCACCGGCCTCGTCGTCGACGTGCATGCCCACGGCGACGTGGAGCCGGGTCTGGGGATCGACGCCCAAGAGGATCTTTACCGCATCGTCCAGGAGGCGCTGCACAACGTGGTCAAGCACGCCCGGGCCGGCGAGGTGCGCATCCGGTTCGGCCGGTCCGCCGAAGGCGGCGTGTTCGTCGAGGTGACCGACGACGGGTGCGGCCTCGACCGCGTGAACGGCGCCGCCGCCCCGGGGGCGGCCGGCCGGGAGACGCTGGGCCTGGTCTCGATGCGCGAACGGGCCGAGCGGTGGGGTGGCACACTGAGC
Source organism: Actinomadura sp. HBU206391 (assembly GCF_014323665.1). GTDB lineage: Bacteria > Actinomycetota > Actinomycetes > Streptosporangiales > Streptosporangiaceae > Actinomadura_C. The sequence goes on from NZ_JABVEB010000232.1 coordinate 2,919, forward strand.
GCGGGTCCCCACGCGGCCGGAGGCTGGACCGTCGGCGTGACGCTGCCGGCGCCGCCGGCCAGGGACGGGAGGACACGATGACCGGCGAACGGGCCACGACCGAGGTCATCCGGGTCATGGTCGTCGACGACCACGCGATCGTCCGGCGCGGCCTGATCGCCTACAGCGCCGCGGTACCCGACCTGCGGGTGGTGGGGGAGGCCGCCGACGGGCGTCAGGCGATCGCCCAGCTCCGGCAGTGGGACACCCTGGGCGAGCCCCTGCCCGACGTGGTGCTGATGGACCTGCGGATGCCACGTATGGGCGGGGTCGAGGCCACGGAGTCCATCGCGGGCCTCTTTCCGCAGGTCAAGGTCGTCGTGCTGACCAGCTTCGGCGAGGCCGAACGCGTGCACGCCGCATTGGCCGCGGGCGCGGCCGGTTACGTGCTCAAGGACGCCGACCCCGAGGAGGTCGTCACCGCCATCAAGGCCGCCGTGGACGGTGAGGTGCACCTGGACTCCGCCGTGGCCCGACAGCTCACCCGGCGGATGACCGCCCCGCACGTCGGGCTGACGTCGCTGACCGCGCGGGAGCGGGAGATCCTGGCCCTGGTCGCACAGGGGCACTCGAACCGCGAGATCGCCGACCGGCTGGCCATCAGTGAACGCACCGCCCGGACCCATGTCAGCAACGTGCTGACGAAGCTCCGGCTCTCCTCGCGTACGCAGGCCGCGCTGCTCGCCATCCGCGAGGGACTCATCCCCCCGCCCGGGTGAGCGCTCGGAGGCGGCCGACGAGATCGAGACGGATGACGTAGCCGCCACACGTCGCATCGGTGCCCCAGGTGGTGACATCGGGCGGATTACCGGCGCTGGGCGCCTCCCTACAGTCGTTAGGGAACGCGGTTGTACGACCGCGGCCCACAGCACCGACGTGAGGGAGGCCATCGTCACGTGACCGCGTCCACCGTTCTTGACGCATCAACGCCCCGCGCCGGCTCGGACTTCGAGGCCGACCTCGTGGTGACGGCTCGCACAGAAGAGGCCGAGGGCGTCGTCGGCGTGGAGTTGGCGCTCCCGTCGGGCGGGCGGCTGCCCGCGTGGACCCCCGGCGCGCACATCGATGTCACGCTGCTGCCCGAAGGTCTCATCCGCCAGTACTCGCTGTGCGGCGACCCGGCCGACCGCGGCCGCTGGCGCATCGCCGTCCTGCGGGAGGGCGAGGGACGCGGCGGATCCCGGTGGATCGCCGACCAGCTCGCCGAAGGCACCACCCTGCGGGTTCGCGGCCCCCGGAACAACTTCCCGCTGCGGCCGTCCGGCCGGTACGTGTTCATCGCGGGCGGCATCGGCATCACTCCGCTGCTGCCGATGATCAAGGCGGTGGCGGCGGACGGCGGGGACTGGGTGCTCCACTACGGCGGCCGCACCCGCGCCTCGATGGCCTTTCTAGGCGAGCTCTCCGCGTACGGCGACCGGGTGCGCGTGTACCCGCAGGACGAGGCCGGCCTGCTCGACCTGGACACCATGCTCGGCGCCCCGGCGGCCGGCACCCACGTCTACTGCTGCGGCCCGACCGGCCTGATCGACGCCGTGCAGCTCCGGTGCGGCACCTGGGCCGACGGCGCGCTGCACGTCGAGCGGTTCACGGCCGCCGCAGTGGAGGCCGACGGGGAGGACACGGCGTTCGACGTCGTCTGCGAGCGATCCGGCATGACCGTCACCGTGCCACCCGATACCTCCGTGCTGGACGCGCTCGAACGGGCCGGGATCTCCGTCCTGTCCTCCTGCACCGAGGGCATCTGCGGGACCTGCGAGACCACCGTGCTCGAGGGCGAACCGGACCACCGCGACTCCCTGCTCACCGAGGAGGAGCAGGCCGCGGGGGACACGATGATGATCTGCGTCTCCCGCTGCCGAGGTGCGCGCCTCGTCCTCGACCTCTGAGCATCCCGTTCACCAGCATCACTGCTGACCGCTATCCGGAGGCCAAAAGCACAATGTCCGATAATCTCGCGAGCCCGTCCGTGCTGGTGATCAGCGCGCATTCCGGCGACTTCGTCTGGCGTGCCGGGGGTGCGATCGCACTGTCCGCCCAGCGCGGTTCCGCCGTGCACGTACTGTGCCTGAGCTTCGGTGAACGGGGCGAGTCCCAGGGCCTGTGGAAGCAGCAGGACATGACCCTGGAGCGGGTCAAGGAGGTCCGGCGGGCCGAGGCCTCCGCGGCCGCCGGGACGCTGGGTGCGAGCATCGAGTTCCTCGATCTCGGGGACTATCCGCTGCGGGTCGACGAGGCGGCGGTCGAACGGATCGTAGGCGTGCTCCGCGAGCGGCAGCCCGACGTGCTGCTCACCCACGTGGCCGAGGACCCGTACAACCGCGACCACAACCAGGCGCACGAGACCACGCTGCTCGCCCGGATGGTCGCCCAGGCCCACGGACACGACCGCACCACCCGTCCGCTCGGGGCCGCCCAGGTCCTGCAGTTCGAGCCGCACCAGCCCGAGGTCTGCGGGTTCGCCCCCGACCTGCTGCTGGACATCAGCCCGGTCTTCGACCTCAAGACCAAGGCGATGGCCTGCATGACCGCACAGGAGCACCTGATCCGCTACTACACCGACCTGGGAGTCCGCCGGGGCGTGCAGGCCGTGCGTAACGGCGCGCCGAAGACGGTCACGCACGCTGAGGCCTACCAGCGGACCTTCCCGACGGTGGGGGAGGAGCTGCGATGAGCCGGCACGTGATCGTCCGGACCGGCCGGCGGCCCGACCCCGAGGCCGTCGCCGTCTTCGAGCGGGCCGGGGTGGCCACGACGCATGAGGCGATGGGCCGGCGCGGCCTCACCGGCCCCGTGCTCCGGCCGATCTATCCCGGCGCCCGGATCGCCGGCAGGGCCGTCACGGTGCTGAGCCAGCCGGGCGACAATCTGATGATCCACGCCTGCATCGAGCAGTGCGGCCCGGGTGACGTGCTGGTCGTCGCCACGACCTCGCTGTCCACTGACGGCATGTTCGGCGAGCTGTTCGCCACCCAGCTCGCCGCCAGGGGGGTCCGCGGCCTCGTCATCGACGCGGGCGTGCGCGACGTCGCGGACCTGACCGAGATGCGGTTCCCCGCCTGGTCCCGGGCCGTCTCCGCGCAGGGCACCGTCAAGGCCAGCCCCGGCTCGGTCAACGTCCCGGTCGTGGTGGCGGGTGCCTGCGTCCGCCCAGGAGACGTGATCGTCGCCGATGACGACGGGGTGCTGTGCGTGCCACTGGAGGAGGCACCGGAGGTGGCGGCCAAGACGCTCGCCCGGGAGGCCGCCGAACAGGACAAACGCGAGCAGTTCCAGGCCGGGGTGCTCGGACTCGACCTGTACGGCATGCGCGAGACCCTGGCCCGGCTCGGCGTGACGTACGTGGACGCCGCGGTCACCGACGAGACGGCCGTCCCGGCGGCCGATCAGGGACCCGCCTGACCATCTCCCGTCCTAACTGTTTCGAGGAGTCCGCTTTGGCGCCAACGACATCGCTGGTCATGAACGGTTGGTACATCGGTGCCTGGTCCGATGAGGTCGGACGGACGCTGATGCAGCGCTGGATCGTCGGCCGGCCCGTGTGCTTCTACCGGTTGCAGGACGGCACGGTCACCGCTCTGGAGGACCGCTGCCCGCACCGCAGGTTCCCGCTCTCCCTGGGGCGGCTCGACGGTGACGTCATCGAGTGCAACTACCACGGCTACCGGATCGACGGCGGCGGGGTCTGCGTGGGTGTCGCCGAGCAGCCCGACACCCCACGGGCCTCGGTGCACCGGTTCCCGCTGGTCGAGCGGGACGGCATCGTGTGGATCTGGCCCGGCGACGCCGACCGGGCCGACCCGGGTCTGCTGCCCGACACGTCCTGGCTGAGCGACCCCGAGTGGACCCACGTGCACGGGGTCGTGCCGCTCAAGGCGCGTCACGTGCTGCTCGTGGAGAACCTCCTGGATCTGACCCACGAGACGTTCCTGCACCCGAGCACTATCGGCAACGCCGCGGTCGCGGCCACCCCGATCGACGTCACCAGCGAGGGCGACCGGGTGTCGTTCACCCGGCACATGATCGCAATCGAAGCGCCCCCCTTCTATGAGAAGTCGATGGGACTGACCTCGCCGATCGACCGCTGGCAGGACGGCGACTTCTACGCACCGGGCGTCTTCCAGCTCAACATCCGGCTCGCGCCCACCGGCACCGAGGAGCCCGAGGGGTTCCACATGAAGGTCATCTACGGCATGACACCGGCCACCGAGACCGAGACGCACGACTTCTTCGCCCTCGGCCGCGACTACAGAGTCGACGACGAGGAGCTGTCCCGGTTCCAGCTGGACCAGCAGCTCGCGGTCATGAAGGAGGACGTGGACGCCCTGGAGGCCCAGGAGGTGATGGTCGCCACCGAGACCGTCCGGGCGCCGGAGTCGAGCATCCGCTCCGACGTCGCGGGTCTGCGCGGACGGCGGCTGCTGGAGAAGATGGCCGCCCGCGAGGCGGCGCCCGGCACCGCGTCCGCCGGGCGGCCGCGCCGGCCGTCGGCGACCGCGGCGGGGGCCGGCACATGAGCACGTTCGTCCTGGTCCACGGGGCCTGGCACGGCGGTTGGTGCTGGGACCGGGTCGCCCCGCTGTTGCGCGCGGCAGGGCACGAGGTGCACGCGCCGACGCTCACCGGCCTGTCGGAGCGAGCCCATCTCCTGTCACCACAGGTGGGACTCGACACGCACGTCGAGGACATCGTGCGGCTGCTCGACGTACTGGCGCTGCGCGACGTCGTACTGGTGGGGCACAGTTACGCCGGACAGATCGTCACCGCCGTCGCGGACCGGCGGCCGGAGGCGATCGCGACCCGGGTCCACCTCGACGCGTTCGTGGGCGTCGACGGCGAGGCGGCCCGCGACCTGCTGCCCGAGACGGTGGCGCATCACTGGGCCGAGTCCGCCGCCGGCGCCGGATTCGGCTGGCTGGTGCCGGTGCGCTCGCTGTCCGTGCTCGGCGTGACCGAGCAGGCGGACGTGGACTGGCTGACCCCCCGGCTCACCCCCCACCCGTGGAAGACCTACACCGACCCCCTGCGCCTCACCGGCGCGGTCGACGACGTACCGGCCGCGTTCATCGAATGCGTGACCTGGATGCGGGTGTTCCAGGGCCAAGCGGAGCGGGCGCGCGAACGCGGCTGGCCGGTGCACGATCTGGACACCGGGCACGAGGCCATGGTCACCGCGCCCAAGGCGCTGGCCGACGTCCTGCTGCGACTCGCCGCCGGCTGAGCGCGGCAGCACCGAACCGACATACACAGGAGACGATGTGGAGTTCCTCGTCCGGTC
>NZ_JABVEB010000233.1 GCF_014323665.1 Actinomadura sp. HBU206391
GCCGACCGGTGTCACGGTGCTGGCCGGGGCCGCGCAGGCCGCGCGTTTGAGTGCAACGGAATCGAATCAGCGATGGTGACTGCTGCCGGGACTCGTCCCGTCACCTCGTCGCGCTCGTGCCCTTCGGGAACGGCACACGGCCGGCGGCGTGAACGGCGACCATCGGACGCACCCCTCACGTAAGAGCTTTGGCAACGCACGGCGTGATCCCGCGAGCGGGAAGCCACCTGGGGTCACCCCTTAACCCGGGGAGACCTGTCCTGACCCTGGGCGTCTCTCGACGTTGGGGGTCAGTGGCCTGTGTCCGTACATACGCCTCACCGAACGAGGTGCAGCAACTTCAGTGCATCCGCTGGTCAGCGGCTTGTCAAGCGGCCGAGAAGCACTAGGCCGCCGTTGCCCGACATCACAGACAAACCATGACAGATCCACACGAGTTAGGATCAGCGCACCTCATCTCTTGATCCCTTGGATGAGCCCCCGTGACCCCGAGGAGCCCAGCGATGACAGCTGACGGATCGGCCGCCCCCAACGACCCGTCCGAGGAGACCCCGGGCCAACGCGCCGACCGTAACTTCGTCGAGCTCCTGCAGGGACTCCGGGTGGCGGTCACCGGCGTACAGGTCCTTTTCGCGTTCCTGCTCACCGTCCCGTTCTCACCTGGGTTCGCCAAGATCGCGGCAGCCGACCGCCGCCTGTTCTACGTGGCCCTGGTGTCGGCCGCCATCGCGTCGATGTTCTTCATCGCCCCGGTCGCCCAGCACCGCGTGCTGTTCCGCCAGGGCCTCAAGGAGCCCCTGGTGAAGCGGGCGAACCTGTACGGCCTGATCGGGACCCTCGCGCTGGCCGTCTCGATGACCTCGGCCACCCTGATGGTCGTCGACTACCTGTTCGACGGGCCTCTTCCCCTGATCACCGCCGTGGGCACCGCCGGTCTGGCGGCGTGGCTGTGGTTCATCGAGCCGATCATCCACCGCTCCAGCAACTGACCGGACGGACCAGGGCCAAGGCCCCAGTGCCTCTCGTCGACCTCAGTGCCGCTCGTCGAGAAGCGCGGCCAGCCGCTTCGGCGCGACCATCCGGTAGCTGTCCTCGATGAGCTCGGTCAGCTCGTCCCAGTCCTGGTCGACATCCAGCCGGGCGCCCACCCAGCCCTTGTGACCGACGTAGGCCGGGACGAAGAAGCGCGTGGAGTCCGATGCCACCAGGGCCTCCTGCACTCCCGGCCCCGCCTTGAACGTCATCGACCGCCCGTCCTCACTGGTCATCACGAACAGCTTGTCGCGGACCCGGAAGGAGGGCGCGGAGTGACCGCCGAACGGCTTCTCCACGGCCTCCGGCAGAGGGAGGCAGATGTCCCGTAGCCGCTCCGCCAGGTCGTCGCCGCTCATGTGCGCCATCCCTTCCGTCCGCTCCCGCCGGGCCTCGCGGGTTCCATGTCATCGGCGGCCGGGCCCGGCCGATCAGCCTACAAGCGCGAGCTCGGCCTTCACAGGTCCCGCCGGTGCACGACGATCACGGCGATGGCCGCCGCGACGAGCGGCCAGGTTCCGAACACGATCCATGCCTCAGTGATCGTCTCGGGATATCTACCGGGGAAGGGCGGTGGTTTCGCGGGGTTGTCGGTCAGGGCGTCCCAGGCGATGAGCGGTGTCGCGTTGCCGATCTCCTTGACCCATCGGTACGTCTCGCCCTGGAAGAGTATCGGCAGGAGGAGCAGCACTCCGACGGCCGCGACGACGGTGCCGGCGCCGTGCCGGATGAGGGCGCCGAGTGCCATCCCGACCAGCGCGGACAGCGGGGCGAGCAGCGCGGACGCGGTGACGGCCCGAAGTGCGCCGGGGGCGCTGATCGACAGGCCGATGCCCTGCCCGTCGTAGATGGCCTGGGTCAGACCGAACGAGGCGATCGAGACGACCGCCCCGAAGGCCAGCATGGTCGCCGCCACCACGACCGTCTTGGCCGCCATCACCGCACGGCGGTCGGGGACGGCCGCGAACGTCGTGCGGATCAGCCCGCTGGCGTATTCGCCGAAGACCGTGACCGCGCCGACGCCGGCGGCGATGAGCATGAGGATCTCGTACGCCTCGGGGACGAAGGCCGAGTGCAGCGAATCGATCGCCGTGCCCGCGCCCGGATCCGGGCTCGCCGCGATCAGATGGACGTTGGCGCGGGCGGAGTTCGCGCAGATGCCGATGGACAGCAGCGCGCCGGTCACGAGGACACCGTAGGTCGAGCGAAGCGACCACAGTTTGATCCACTCCGCGACGAGCAGGTGGCGGAACCGGGCGCGGGGTTCTGTACGGGGCACCGGCGCCGCCTGTCCCGAGACGGTCGAGGTGCTCATCGGGTCTCTCCTGCGGGGTATTCGACACTGTCGGCGGTGAGTTCCATGAACGCCTCTTCCAGCGATGAGCTCCGGGCGGTGACCTCGTGCAGCATGAGGCGGTGGCCGAAGGCGAGCTCGCTGATGCGGGCCGCGCTGAGCCCGGTCACCGTGCACGATCCATCGTCCTCGAGCTTCACCGAGGCGCCTTCGGCGGTCATCAGAGCGGTCAGCGCGGCGGGGTCGGGCGTGCGAACGGTCACGCTCTGGCGGGAGCCTCGGGCCGCGAACTCCGCCAGGGACTCCGAGGCGATCAGCTCGCCCCGGCCGATGACGATGAGCCGGTCGGCGGTGTGCTCCATCTCGGTCATCAGATGGCTGGAGACGAACACGGTGCGGCCCTCGGCGGCCAGCCGGTGGAACATGCCGCGCAGCCACAGCACGCCCTCGGGGTCGAGCCCGTTGAGCGGCTCGTCGAACAGCAGCACCGGCGGGTCGCCGAGCAGCGCGACGGCGATCCCGAGCCGCTGCTTCATCCCCAGGGAGAACCCGCCGATGCGACGCCGCCCCGTGCTCGCCAGGCCCACCTCCTCCAGCACCTCACCGACCCGGCTGCGAGGTATGGCGTTGCCGGCGGCCAGGGCGGACAGATGCGCCACCGCGCTGCGCCCGCCGTGGACGTCGTGGGCGTCGAGCAGCGCGCCGACATGACGCAGCCCGCGCGGCCGGTCCCGGAACGGGCGCCCGTCGACGGTGACGGTTCCGGCGGTGGGATCGCTCAGACCGAGGATCATCCGCAAGGTGGTGGTCTTACCGGAGCCGTTCGGGCCGAGGAACCCGGTGACGACGCCGGGGCGCACCGTGAAGCTCAGAGAGTTCACGGCGGTCACCCGGCCGTAGCGTTTGGTCAGTTCATTGGCTTCGATCACCCGATCAACGGTGCCTGAGCCGGCCCCGGCCCGGCATCGGGCCGTCGTCCACATTCGCGCGGGCCCCTGTCGACCGTGGGCGTGGGCTCACGGGCCAAGCCGGGACGGCATGCCGCCCCGGCACAGGTCGTACGCCGGCATCAACCGAACGGCTGATGCCGCTTCGAGCGTGATGGGCGATGCCCACGGCGGTCCTCCGCCTGGATCCTCAGAGCATGCCAATCATCGAAGTGAACGGGTTGCGAAAGGCCTACGGCGGCCGTCCCGTGGTCGACGGCGTCTCCTTCGCCGTCGAGGAGGGCGAGATCTTCGGCGTTCTCGGGCCGAACGGCGCGGGAAAGACGACGACCGTCGAATGCGTCGAGGGGCTGCGCGTGCCCGACGCCGGTGAGGTACGGGTGGCCGGCCTCGACCCCATCGGCGACCACGACCGGGTCACCCGGCTCCTCGGCGCCCAGCTCCAGCAGAGCGAACTGCAGGCGAAGCTGACCGTGCGAGAGGCACTGGAGCTCTACGCCGCCTTCTACTCCCGGCCGGCGGACTGGCGGTCGCTGGCCGAGCGACTCGGCCTCGCCGACCGGCTGGACGCGCGGTTCGGCAAACTGTCCGGCGGGCAGAAGCAGCGGCTGTTCATCGCGCTCGCCCTCATCGGAAGTCCCCGGATCGTCGTGCTCGACGAGCTCACCACCGGGCTCGACCCGCGTGCCCGGCGCGAGACCTGGAAGCTGATCGAAGAGGTACGGGACTCGGGCGTGACCGTCCTCCTCGTCACCCACTTCATGGAGGAGGCGCAGCGGCTGTGCGACCGCGTGGCCGTCATCAACGAGGGCCGGATCGCCGCCGTCGACAGCCCCGCCGGTCTCATCCGCCAGGCCGCGGGCTCGGCCGTCATCTCCTTCTCACCCTCGGAGCCGCTCGACGATGACGAACTCGCGGCCCTGCCGGCGGTCACATCCGTCGAACGCGAGGGCGACACGCTGACCATCACCGGGTCCGACGAGACCGTCAACGCGGTGATGTCCATGCTCGCCCAGCGGCGGATCACCGCCCGGCGGCTCCGCGTCACCGAGGCCACCCTCGACGACGCCTTCCTCGACCTGACCGAGCAGGGAGACTGACATGCCCGCACCCACCGCCGTCCTCAAGTCCGAGGCCCGCCTGTTCGGCCGCGAGTTCGGGGCCGTGTTCTGGATCGTGGTCTTCCCGACCGTGCTGCTGACGATCCTCGGCCTGGTGCCGGCCTTCCGCGAGGCCGACCCGGAGATGGGCGGCCGCAGGGTCATCGATCTGTACGTACCGGTGTCGGTGCTCCTCGCCCTGATCATGGCCGGGGTACAGGCCATGCCGGCCGTCCTCACCGGATACCGCGAGCGCGGCATTCTGCGCCGCATGTCGACGACACCGGTACGGCCGGCGTCGCTGCTGACCGCGCAGATCGTACTGCACGCCGCCGCCTGCCTCGGCTCGGCGATCCTCGTCCTCGCCGTGGGCCGGATCGCCTTCGGGGTCGCGCTGCCCGGGCAGCCGGCCGGCTATGCCGTGGCACTGGTGCTCGCGACGCTCGGCGCGATCGCGCTGGGCGCCACCATCTCGGCGGTCTCGCGCACGACGAAGGTCTCCACGACGGTCGGCACGATCATCTTCTTCCCGATGATGTTCGCCGCGGGTGTGTACGTGCCGGTCCAGGTGATGCCGGACGCCCTTCAGCGCATCGTGCAGCTCACCCCGTTCGGCGCCGCGTCGCAGGCGCTCGACCAGGCCATGGCGGGTGACTGGCCCGGCGTCTCGCACCTCGGCGTGCTGGCGCTGTGGGCCGTGGTGCTGACCGGTGGGGCCGCGCGCTGGTTCAAATGGGAGTGAACTGGTCCGCATGGGATGTACGCGGGAGACTGCTCCCATGACCGGCGACCCGATGACCGTCGAGCAGGTGACCGTCGAGCAGTGGTGGGGCCGGTTCTTCCGCTGGGGTCCCTACGTCCTGCTGCTGCTCGGCGCACTGCTCACGGCCGCCACCGCCGATCTGCTGATGACCCGGGCCGAGACGTACGCCGCCGTACCGCTCGCCATGGCGGCGGTCGCCCTCCACGTGTGGTGGGGCCGGCACGCGCAGTGGCCCCAGTACACGCGGCAGCCGGGGGACGCGCCATCGCCGGGGAATCTCGTGGCCGGCCGGGTCTACTACACCGCACGGTTCACGCTGGCCTTCGCGCTCACCTGGCTCAACCCGTTCTTCGCCGTCTACGCGGTGCTCGGCTACTTCGACGCCGACCGGTTGCTGCCGCGTCGTGCGGCGCAGGCGGGCGTGGTGGGCACCGCCGTGACGATGGCGGGTTCACAGTCCGGCGGGCTGCCTCCGCTCAGTGTCGTGCAGTGGGCGGGCTTCGCGGCGCTGTTCGCGCTCAACGCGTCCCTCGCCCTCATCTTCGGCCACCTCGGATTGCAGGAGGAGCGGAAGACCAGGGCCAGGGCGGCCACCATCGTCGAGCTGGAACGCACCAACGCCCAGTTGGAGCAGGCGCTCCAGGAGAACGCGGCGCTCCATGCCCAGCTGCTCGTCCAGGCGAGGGAGGCCGGCGTCGACGACGAACGCCGGCGCCTCGCCGCGGAGATCCACGACACCATCGCCCAGGGTCTGGCGGGCATCGTCACCCAGCTCCAGGCGGCGACCGATCACGAGGACCCGTCGATGGCCCGCGACCACATCGAGCGCGCCGCGGCCCTCGCCCGGCAGAGCCTGGGTGAGGCCCGTCGCTCGGTCCAGGACCTCGGCCCGGGCGCGCTGGAGCACGACGCCCTGCCCGAGGCCCTGAAGAAGATCGTTGATGCGTGGTCGACGTCGACGGGCGTACGAGCCGAGTGCGTCGTCACCGGCGTCGTGGAGCCACTGCACGACGAGGTCGAGGCCACCCTGCTCCGGATCGCCCAAGAGGCGATCGCCAATGCCGGCCGGCACGCCCGTGCCACGCGGCTCGGCGTCACCCTGTCGTACATGGACGACGAGGTGAGCCTGGACGTCCGCGACGACGGCAGCGGCTTCGATTCGCTCGCGGTGCCCGGGACCGCCCGCGGCTTCGGCCTCGGCGGCATGCGGGCCCGCGCCGAACGCATCGCCGGCACCCTCGACATCGAGTCCGAGCCGGGGCACGGGACCGCCGTCTCCGCTCGCGTACCGTTGGTGCGCCATGGCTGAGAACACCATCACCCTGCTGATCGTCGACGATCATCCGGTCGTACGGGACGGGCTGCGCGGCATGTTCGCCTCGGCTGCCGGATTCGAGGTCGTCGGCGAGGCCTCCGACGGGGTCGAAGGGGTGGCGCTCGCCGCTCGGCTCGACCCTGATGTGGTGCTCATGGACCTGCGGATGTCGGGCGGGGGCGGGGTCGACGCCATCGCGGAACTGACCCGTCGCGGGCTGCGCTGCAAGGTGCTGGTGCTCACCACGTACGACACCGACTCCGACACCCTCCCCGCGATCGAGGCCGGCGCCACCGGCTACCTCCTCAAGGACGCGCCGCGCGACGAGCTCTTCACCGCCGTACGGGCGGCCGCCGAGGGAAGGACGGTGCTGTCGCCCGCCGTCGCCTCACGCCTGGTCTCCCGGGTCAGGGCACCGGGCAGCGAACCGCTGAGCGCCCGTGAGCGCGAGGTGCTGCGACTCGTCGCCAAGGGCACGTCGAACCGCGAGATCGCCGCTGTCCTGTTCATCAGCGAGGCCACGGTCAAGACCCATCTCACTCACATCTACACCAAGCTGGGGGTCAAGGACCGGGCCGCGGCCGTCGCCGTTGCCTACGACCGCGGCATTCTCGGTCGTAGCTGACTCGGGCGCGACCTACCCGGCCGGGCCCGCGCCCGGGTGCAGCTCGGTCCGCAGCTCATGGGCCCCGTCGGCACGGGTCGCCTCGTAGTACAGGCGCCACCCGCCGCCCGGCAGCGGTACCGCGCACAGGTAGCGCAGCCCCCTTCCGGCGTGTGGCGACTCGGCGACGGGACGGGCCTCCGTCGGCACCAGCGCCCCGAACCCCGTGCCGATCGCCAGGCCCGTGCGCTCCTCGTAGTTCTCGACGGCGCTGGCGCGACCGTCGTAGTAGGCGAAGGTGCGGCCCGAGTGCGGCACGACCGCCGCGACGCGCACGCCCCGCGAGTCCCACTCCCCCGGCCGGCCGCTGAGCACGGTGCCGTGCCACGACCAGTCCAGCCCGTCGGCGCTGGTCGCGTAGTCGGTCACCATCTGATCGGCCTGGTCGGGGTCGGCGAGCGGGTGGCAGGAAGCCCAGAGGTGCCACTTGCCGCCGTGCCGCAGGATGACCGGGTCCTTCACCCCGACGCTCGCGCTTCCGGGCAGCACGACATCGGACCGGGACGGGTCGAAGCCGTCCGGACCCGCCGCCTCGAGCAGCTCGACCCGCCAGTGCTTGGTGCCGGGGGTGCCGCAGCTGAGGTACAGCCGCCACGAACCCTCGTCGGTGACCACCAGGGCGGGCCGCTCCAGCGAGTCGGCCGCCATGTCGTCCTTCTCGACGACGGTCAGCGTCTCGAAGCGCTCCCCGTCCGCGGACGCGGCCACGACGACGGCGTATCCGCGCCCCTCGCCGATCGGCCGCCGCAGCCGGTAGGCCAGATAGGTGACGCCGTCCACGACACAGGAACTCGGCGCTCCCGCCCAGTGGCCAGGGGTGTCCCGGGGCGGCGGCACGACCGGTCGGGATCGGTCGAGCCGGGGGGCGGGGAATGGCGGCGCGATCTCCTCGGTGGGCACACAGCGATCATAGGGACGTCAGGACTTGATGGCCCTGGCGTCGCGCAGCTCGACGTAGGGCTCCTCGTCGCCGGGCAGCCCCGCGGCGATGGCCCGGCTCCGTTCCAGTTCGGCGTTGAGCTCGGCCCCGATCAACAGCGCCAGGTTCGTGACCCACAGCCACACCAGG
>NZ_JABVEB010000234.1 GCF_014323665.1 Actinomadura sp. HBU206391
GAACGAATTCGTCTCGAAGCCATCATGGCGAGCCGGCGCAGGGCGATTCCTGTCGCCCTGCGCCGATTCGCCGATTCGCGATTCCGCTTATGCCGGTACGGGCTCGCCACGCGGCGCCGACGGCCGCTCGACCAGAGGGCCGGCCGGCGCGTTGTAGACGTCCTCGTCGAGCAGGTTCTCGGAGCGGCCGACGAGGACGGGCACGACCATCTGCCCCGCGACATTGGTCGCCGTCCGCATCATGTCGAGGATCGGGTCGATCGCCAGCAGCAGACCGGCGCCCTCCAGCGGCAGCCCCAGCGTGCTCAGCGTCAGCGTCAGCATGACCAGGGCACCCGTGAGGCCGGCGGTCGCGGCCGAGCCGACCACGGACACGAGCGCGATCAGCAGATACTCCTTGACGCCGAGCGAGACGTTGAACACCTGCGCGACGAAGATCGCGGCCAGTGCGGGGTAGACGGCGGCGCAGCCGTCCATCTTCGTGGTCGCGCCGAACGGCACCGCGAACGAGGCGTACTCCTTGGAGACGCCCAGGCGCTCTGTCGTCACCCGCTGGGTGAGCGGCATGGTGCCGACCGAGGACCGGGAGACGAACGCCAGCTCCAGCGCCGGCCATGCCTTGGCGAAGAACCGCACCGGGCTGACCCGGCCCACGAGGGCGAGCAGCAGCGGGTAGACGACGAACAGGACGATGGCGCAACCGACGTACACGTCGACGGTGAACTTGGCGAGCGGGGACAGCAGGTCCCAGCCGTAGCTCGCGACCGCCTTGCCGATCAGGCCGAGGGTTCCCAGCGGAGCGAGCCGGATCACCCACCAGAGCGCCTTCTGCACGAGTTCGAGAACGGCCCGGTTCAGTTCGAGGAACGGCTCGGCCTTGTCGCCGATCGCGACCGCGGCGGCGCCGATCACGATGCCGAGGAAGACGATCTGCAGGACGTTGACCTCGGAGAAGGCGGTGAAGACGTTCTTCGGAATGATGCCGGTGAGGAAGTCCAGCCACGTGCCGCGGTGCTCAGCGTCCGGGGCCGCCGCACCCGAGAGCTCAAGGTGGACGCCCCGTCCCGGGTTGGTGATCAGGCCGATGACGATGCCGACGGCGACGGCGATGAGCGACGTCGCCATGAACCAGCCGACGGTGCGCCCCACCAGCCGGGCGGCATTGGAGACGTTGCGAAGGTTGGTGACGCTGAGCACCACCGCCGTGAAGACCAGGGGCGGCACGGCCAGCTTCAGGAGTTGTACGAAGATCTCGCCGATCTTCGTCAGGGTCGTGGTGAGCCAGGCGATGTCGGCGTTGCGGGCGATGAATCCGAGTGCGACGCCGAGCACGACGGCGACCAGGACCTGTGCCCCGAAGGGCCACTTCCAGGGGGTTACGGTGCGACTCACGAGGTGTTTCTCCATGGTTTGCGGCCGTCACGTCATGGCCGTGACGGCGAGGATGGGAGAAGGCCGGGACGGCCGGGCGGGGATGGCTCGTAAGACCGGTCGGTGGACCGGTCGATCAACAAAGCACTCCGGCCAGGCGGCACAGATCCACGTAGCGCCGGCCCACCAACCACGTGTGCACAACGGTGAACCTCACGGGCGTTGGAAACGATCCGATCAATGGCTGTATTCCCTACCGCGGCGCCCGGATACCTCGGGACCTGCGACGGCGACGGCGACGGCGACGGCGACGGCGACGGCGACACGGTGCCCGTTCGCGCCAGGACCGGCCGCGCCGAGGCGATGGCGACACTGGTGGCATTCGAGGGCTTGACCCTTTTCACCCCGGCTTGGCGAGGAAGGGACGGAGACTCGCCCTTGGTCCGCCTTGCGCCCGAGACATCCCTGGGTATGCCTCGACCTAGCGGCCGGAGCTGGCTGTTTCGGCCACGGGCGGGTGGCGCCGTAGGGCCGAACCGCCCGGCGACTGGATCGAGGTCGGGGGACGTCGTGGGGAACCTGGACAGACGACACGCGCTGGTGACGTTCGCCGCCGTCGGCGCCGGAGTGCTGGCGGCCTCGGCACCTGAGCCCATGCGCCCCGCACGGCCGGGCGAGCATCGGGCGAAGACCGAGTTCCGCACGTCACGACGCACCCGTCCCGACCCCGGTTACGCGCGCGGACGGCCGATGCGGGCGCTGCGCCGGCCGGTGCACACTCTGCACGACGTGACGCCGGCCGCTCCACCGAACGCGGTGGCGCTGACCATCGACGACGGCCCGGACCGCAGATGGACGCCGATGGTGCTGGACCTGCTCGCCGAGTTCGGCGTGCCCGCGACGTTCTTCGTCGTCGCAGAGCAGGTCAAGGAGTTCCCGGCACTGGTGCAGCGCATGGTGGCGGCGGGACACCAGATCGCCGACCACACCGTGACCCATCCGATGGATCTGCCGGGGTCCTCCCCGGCACGGATACGGGAGGAGATCGGCGGCGCGCGCGACCGGATCGCCCAGACCACCGGCGTCACCCCGAGATGGTTCCGGGCGCCCGGCGGGGCCTGGACCGCACGGATCATGGACACCGCCGCAGAGCACGGCATGGTGAACATCGACTGGGAGGTCGACACCCGTGACTGGACCCAGCCCGGCGCCCGCAGCATCGAGAGCAAGCTGCTGGGCGCGAAGGCCGGCGACGTCCTCCTCTGCCACGACGGCGGCGGCGACCGCTCCGGCACCGTCCACGCCCTGCGCCGCGTGATCCCGGTCCTGAAACAGCGCGGCCTCACCTTCGTCGCCCTCTGACCGGCACCCCAAACTCAGCCGTGATCATGCAGTTGTTCGCGCTGCCCGGGCTCGGCCGGCGAACAACTGCATGATCACGGGTGAGTGGTGCGTCCGGGCGCGGTCAGCGGAAGGTGGTCTTGAGGACGTCGATGCCGCGCACGTTGTCGGCGACGTAAACGTGGTCGCCGTGGAAGTACGCCGCCCATGCCCTCGCGTCGTCCGGCCGGTAGTAGGCGATCTGCCGCGGGTTCGTCGGGTCGCTGATGTCCAGGAACCGGGTGCCCTGTGAGTAGAAGGCCTGCGCGACCACGCCGTCCTTGACGTCGAAGTAGTGCGCCGAACAGTCGTCGGTGTCGGTGCGGCTGCCCTCCTGGCCGGCCACGCCCCAGGTGCTGAGCGTCCGGAGCCGGTACGGGTTCTCCGGCGTGGAACGCCAGCCCTGACCGCCGTACGACCCCTTGAGCGAGGCGATCACGGTCAGCCCGTCGTTGGCGCAGCCGTCGTTGAAGGTCTCCTCGGTCACGACGAGGACCTGGCCGTCGCCCCACTTCTTCGGGTCGGCCCCCTGGCCTCGGGTGCGCCCGACGGCCCGGAAGCTGTTGTGCATGAACGACGAGTTGGTGGTGGCCTCGTCGATGCCCCCGCCCGCGTAGGGCACCGGGTCCCACGCGGTCGCCTTGCGCAGTCGCTTCTTCACCGGGTCGTAGTGCAGGCCGCTGGTGTGATAGCCGCGCACACCGCCACGACCGGACGCCCACGCCACCCCGCTTGAGTCGACCTGGATGTCGTGGGTGTAGTCGGTCCGGCCGTCGTTGCGGCCGGTGTCGATCGGGTTCGGGAACACCTTCGGCTTACGCGGGTTCCGCACGTCGGTGACCCACACCGGGCGGCCGCCCCAGTCGGCGGGCATCCAGGTGGCCTTGGCCGGCCCGCCGGTCCACAGGTACTGGCAGTCGTTGACGCACGACGTGGTGTGCCCGGCCGGGATGACCTGGTAGGCGATCTGCTTGAGGCTCTCGGGCTTGGCGACGTCGACGACATAGACCCCGGACTCGCCGGTGTCGGTGGTGCCGCCGTACGCGCGCGGATCCCGCGACAGATAGATGATCTTGCGCTTGTGGTCGGCCTCGGTGTCCTCGCCCTGCCAGAAGCCGGGCAGGCTGAACTCGCCGACCAACCTGGGGTTGGCGGGGTCGGCGGTGATGTCGTAGGCCTTGAGCCCGAACCGGCCGGAGGCGTACATCACGGTGCGCTTGTGCCGCCCCTTGCCGTAGTCCATGAACACCAGCGACGTGGCGTCCTTGGCGTCGGGCACCGTGCCCACCCGCTGGACGCCCTTGACCGCCTCGGACACCTGGGCCGAGGTCTTGCCCACGTCGCGCCGGAGGTGTCCCGCGTGGGTCCCGAGGTCACGGCCCTCGCCCTGCGCCTGCGGCACGCCCTGCGTCCGCGTCTGCTGGGCACCCGGCTCGGGCGGGCACGCCCAGGCCGTACCGGCGGTCAGGACCAGCGCCGCGCCGGCCGCGACACTGCTGAAAAGGGCACGCCTCACGACGGTACGGGGGGACATCACGCCTCCACTTCGCGCGGATCATCGCCGCGCCCAGTGTCGACGCGGAACCCGCGGTGCTCACCGGCGACGAGTGCCAAAAATCCGTACGGCATCTGTGAGGTGATGCACGGACGGCAGGTGAGCGGTGGGACGGCCGGCCGCCACCCAGCGGAGATCTTCCGTGACCGGCCACGGTGCCGTACGCTCACCGGCGTCGCCCGAGTCGCACCCCTGGGAGGCCCGTGAAGACCACCACGCGGACGGTCGCGCTGGTCACAGGCGCGGTGGTGATGCTCGTGGGCCCGGTCGTCGCCGTGCGGGCGTGGAGCGGGCAGCAGGATCGCCGCATCTCGGTGGGCGCGCAGGCGCCGGCGACGCTGATCCCCGGCGACGTGCGCGACCCCACCGGCCGGATGATCGCGGGTGCGGTCTGGACCGGCCTCGTGTCCTACGATCCGCGCACCGGGGCGGCGATCGGTGCGGCGGCCGAGTCGATCACCAGCGACGACCGGCGGGTGTGGACCGTACGTCTCAGGGCGGGCGGCAGGTTCCACGACGGGTCGGCGGTGACGGCGGACTCGTTCGCGGGCGCGTGGACGGCCGTGCTGCGCGAGGGATGGCACGGGGCGCGGCTGTTCACCGAGGTCGCGCGGGTGAAGGGCGCGGCCAGGGCAGCCGAGACGGGACGCGTCGAAGGCCTCGCCACGATCGACGACCGGACCCTGCGGGTGACCCTCGACCGCCCGCTGACCGGGTTCCCCTCACTGCTGGGCGATCCGGCCTTCCTGCCGTTGCCGGACGGCGTCCTGCGCTCGCGTGACTGGCGGTCCTACGATCGGCTGCCGATCGGCAACGGCCCCTATCGCGTGCGGGCCCATGACTCGCGCGAGACCACGCTCGTACGGGTCGGCGCGAAGCAGGAGGACCGGCCGATCGTGGTGAAGGCGATGGACGCGGCGCGGCAGTACGCGGCCGCGCAGGCGGGTGACCTCGACGTCGCCACCCGGGTGCCGGCCGAACGGCACGGGTCCATGGAGACCGACTTCCGCAGCCGGCACGTGGTGGTCGCGGGCCGGGAGATGACCTACCTCGCCTTTCCCCTGCGGGACGAGCGGTTCGCCTCGGTGACGCTGCGGCAGGCGCTGTCGATGGCCGTCGACCGGAGCGCCGTCGCCGACAAGGCCCTCGGACAGCAGGCCTCGCCCGCAACGTCGCTGGTGCCGGCCGGCATCACGCTCGGCCGCCGCGACGGCCAGTGCCGGATGTGCGTGCACGACCCCGCGGCCGCGGCGGCGGCGCTGGCGGACGCTGGCGGGCTGACCGGACCCGTCACCCTCTGGTCCGACGCCGCCGACGGGCCCGCGGCCCGGGCCGTCGCCCAGCAGTTGCGCGACGCGCTGAAGCTCGACGTGCGACTGCAGGCCCTGCCCACCGCGGAGTATCGCAAGGCCCTGGCGGACGAGCGGGTCGACGGGCCGTTCATCGTGCACTCGGCGGCCGGCTATCCGAGCCCGGTCGCCGCCCTGGCGCCCCTGATGCGGGTGCCGACCGGCTACCGCGCGGCCGACCCCGCCGGCCTCATCGCCGACGCGGAGAAGGCGGCGACCCCCGAGGAGGGCGTCGTTCCGGCCCGTCTCGCCGAGAGCTCCCTGCTGCGCGATCTGCCGGTCACCCCGCTCTGGTACGGCCACGACCATCTGGTGTGGTCGGAGCGGATCCGCGGCGTCACCGCCGACGCCTTCGGCGGCCTGCGCCTCGACCGCCTCACCATCCCGGCCGACGAGTAGCCGGCCGGCCGCGCCGCAACGACGTCCCTAACGAACAACGGTGTGTTCGGTGGCCCCTCCCAGGGCCACCGAACACACCACAAGCCGAGCCGAGCCGACCCGCTGCTACTTCGTCAGTCCTCCGTGGTCGTGGGCGGCGGCCTTGGCGGTGCGGTTCGCCGCGGGGGCCGGGCGTACGTCAGGACCGGGCAGGTCGCTGCTGTAGGCGTAGACGAGCGCCGAGTGCGCCATCGCGCCGGTGTTCACCGCAAGCGCCTTGTCGTTGATGTTCGAGATCGTGTCGCAGGCCTGGTGGTAGCAGTGGTCGTAGGCCTCGCCGGCGGTGCCGCCGAACATGGCGGCCTCCTCGGGCGTCTTGATGCCCTCGGCGCCCGTGAACAGGCCACCGGAGGGGATGCCCGCGTCCATGAACGGCCCGTAGTCGGAGCGGCCGTCGAAGTCGGTGCCGACATGCCCGATCCTCAGCGTGTCGAAGTACTTCTCGAAGGTCTTCTCGATCTCGTCGGATCCGGGCGGGCCCGCGGGGGCGCCGGTCGCGTCGGAGTCGTCACCGTCGTAGATCTTGAAGGCGTAGTTCGGCGAAGCGACCATGTCGTAGTTGAGGTACAGCTTGATCTTGGCCTGCTCGGCGGCCGACAGGCCGGCGACGTAGTGGACCGAACCGAGCAGCCCGAGCTCCTCGGCGCCCCACCAGGCGAAGCGCAGCTTGTTCTTCGTGGGCAGGTTGCCGACGTGGGTGGCGAGCTCGAGCAGCGCGGCGCTGCCGGAGCCGTTGTCGTTGATGCCGGGCCCCGCGGGGACGCTGTCGAGGTGGGCACCGCCCATGACCAGCCGGTCGCCCCGGCCCCACTTCGAGTCGGCGATCACGTTGTAGGTGGTGCGGTTCTCGCTGGTGGTGTCGGTCTTGACCCGTACGACCGTGCCGGCGGGAGACGCGAGGTCCTCACCGACCACGAAGCTGACGCCCACCACCGGGACGGTGAAGTTGGGCTGGCCGAGCGTGCCCTGCAGGGTCTCGTCGCGGCCCGGCTGACCCTCGTTCATGATGATCACAGCGGAGGCGCCGGCGGCCTGGGCGTTCGTCGCCTTGATCTCGAAGGTGCAGGTGCCGCGCTGGAGCAGCGCGATGTTGCCCGCGGTGAAACCGGCGAAGTCCGCCGTCTCGCAACCGCTGGTCGAGCTCGGTTCCGGGGTGGGCGGCAGTGTGAGGTCGACAGCCTGCACCGTGCCGGTGACGTCGCCGGAACCCGAGTACGTCATCGTCGCGAACTCGCCCACCACGCTGCCGTCGGGCGGCGTCGGCGTGTAGGTCCTGGCGTCCGGCGAGATCTGGTTCAGCACTCCCGTGGAGTTCTCCTGGAAGTACGGGAACTGGAACGGCTGGACGGTGACCTTGTAGCCGGCCTTCTTGAGCTTGCCGACCACGTAGTCACGCGATGCCGCGTAGCCGGGTGTGCCGGACGCCCGCGTGCCGCCATTGGCGTCGGCGATGGACTGCAGCGCCCGGAGGTGCCCCTTGACGCCGGGGGCCTTGATCGACTTGAGCGCGGCCTGCTGCGCGCCGACGCTCGGGTCGGCGTCGGCGGGGGATGCGAGAGCCAGCGGCAGGGCGATCGCCGTGGCCGCGGCTGCGGCACGGAGAACACCCCGGCGGCGAAGAAGAAGGGGCATCATCGCTTCCTTCGGTTGAGGCCATGGACATCCCCCGAAATGCACGAATCTCGGAACTTAGCCCGATATATGGCTCTACGGAAGGCATTGCGCGGCCTCGGGACGCGATCGGCCGGACATGGCCGCGCTCACGAGAACACCCGCACGACGGTTCGCTACGGTCATGCGGTGACCGTCACGCGCTCCCTGCTGCTCTTCGTCCTCGCCGCCGTCGCCGAGATCGGCGGCGCGTGGCTGGTCTGGCAGGGCGTACGCGAACATCGCGGGCTCGCCTGGATCGGTGCGGGCGTCGTCGCCCTGGGCCTCTACGGCTTCGTGGCCACGCTGCAGACCGAGGTGCACTTCGGCCGCGTCCTCGCCGCGTACGGCGGTGTCTTCGTCGCCGGCGCGCTGGCCTGGGGCGTGGTCATGGACGGCTTCCACCCGGACCGCTGGGACATCGCCGGCGCCCTCGTCTG
>NZ_JABVEB010000235.1 GCF_014323665.1 Actinomadura sp. HBU206391
CGTCGCCGGCGCGCTGGCCTGGGGCGTGGTCATGGACGGCTTCCACCCGGACCGCTGGGACATCGCCGGCGCCCTCGTCTGCCTCGCGGGCGTCGCCGTCATCATGTACGCCCCACGCGGCTGACCGTCACTCCGCTACAGGACCGCGCCGCCGAACGCACCGGCCGTACGGAGGACGAGCCGCGCTCCTCCGTACGGCCGTGGCGCTCACCAGTTCGGCGTCAGACCGGGCACGTTGCGCGGCAGCGGCCGGCTCTTGGGGTGGATGACGTACGAGACGCCGCCGGTGCTGCGCTGCCAGACCTTCTCGAAGGCCGCGCGCGGATAGACGCGGCGCACGGCGTCGTTGGACGGCGATGCGGGGTCGTTGGCGATCACGTCACCGGTCCTGGTGAACCCGATGATGACCATCAGGTGCCCGTTGGTGCCGTAGCCGGCGCCCGGCAGTTCCTCCGCGGTGAACGACTGCGAGGTCACGATCGGGATCCCGGCCTTGATGAACCTCTCCAGCTCGGTCAGCGAACGCAGCCGCGTGACGAACCCGTCGAGCCCGAAACGCCCCGCGTAGGCGGTGTTGAACGGCCAGTTCCCGGCGCCCTCGTAGGTGTAGTCATAGGTGTGCCGGGCCGCGTAGTCGACCCACGGGTCGGCGTAGGACGGGTCCACCCACGCGTAGTCCGCCGGCTTGGGCCCGCGGCGGTAGTACGCGACGACCATCGATGTGGAGGTCGGGCTGCACCACGCCTCGCCGCCGCCGTCCCACTCCGGGTACTCACCCTTGTGGATCTCCTGCGAGAAACGCGGCACCTTCAGCTCGATGCCCTGCGCTCCACCGGGAGGGCCGGCCGGGTAGTCGGTCCGCTCGGGGACCGCCGAGGCCATGGCGCCGAGCATTCGCACCGCCGGCCGCGCGTGCGAACCCGGCAGCCGGTAGAGCGTCGCGCGCAGCTGGTAGGAACTGATCGTCGTGCCGCTCGTGGAGACGAACGTGTCGGTGTAGATCGTGCCGTCGGCGTCACGCTGACCGTTGACCGACGTCCGGTGCAGATCCTCGTCCCCCTCGGCCCACCGGCCCATGACGTACCACTTGGTGTCGTGACCGGTGCTGGTGTGCGCGCGCATCTCCACCTGGAGCCAGGTGCCTCGCGGCGCCGCGGCCGTCCAGGACGCCACCAGTTCGGTCGCGCCGAAGCCGATGGCGCGCACCGGTGACGTCCAGCGCGCGTACTCCCAGGTCTTGGTGCCGCTCCCGAACGGATCGGTGTAGTCCAGCGTTCCCACCGGCCGGTGGAAACGCAGCGTGTGACCGTTCGCGGTGCCCTCGCGCACGCCACCGGAGAAACGCGCGAACCGGTGGAAGGAGACCTGCGAGGGCGCCTCGGCGGTCGCCGAGGGCACCGCCGCCGTCCGCGCCTGCGCGGACGGGCTCAGGGTCAGCGTCGCGGCCGTGGCGCCAGCGACGAGGACGGACACGAGCCTGCGGAGGTGGGGCATATGCTCTCCTGTTCACGCGCCCGGAGGGACGCTGCATCGGACGGAACAGTGTCGGACGGAACAGTGTCGGACCGAACAGTGCGGACGCGGCGCCCTGTCCGCGTCGTGCGCCAGGACGTGCGGGGGGGCGAAAGGGTCTTCCCTGCCCGGCCGGCCCGTACGGCTGTTTTCGCATATGTGAAGAGCACGCGGTGGCCGCGGCATCTGGTCCTCAAGCCCTCAGACCTTACCCCGAGGGATCATTCGCGGATGGTCATCCTGCGCCGGATCCACTGTGCGAGCTTTGTCCTTTTCTGGCCAGGTGCAGTGACCTCAGCTGGTCTGACCCGGCGTCTCGAGGGTCTCCACGAGCAGTTGCCGCACGATCGACACGGCCTCGTCGACCGCCCGCGCGACCGGCGCGGTGAGCCCCACCCCGGCTCCGACCTCGGCGGGTTCGCAGCCGACCACGACGACTCTGGCGATGTCGCCGCCGAGGGTCTGGAACATCGCGACCGCGGCGTTCAGCGACTTCTCGGCGCCGTCCACGGCGGCGTGGCGTCCGGCGTGCGAACCGTCGGCTTCGATGACGTACAGCGTGCCCGGGTCGCCGCCGCGCTCGACGGTGTCGATCAGGATCAGGAACTCGCATCCGTGGAGGAGGTGGGCGGCCAGCCGGCCGGCGTGGGGTCCGAAGTCGATCACCTGGACCCCACCGGGCAACGGCTCGCCGGCGAGCCGCCTGGCCACCTCGACCCCGAATCCGTCATCGCTCAGCAGAACGTCTCCGACGCCGGCCACCAAGGCCTTCACAGGGCGAACGCATGAGGCGCGGTGACCGCATCGCGTACTGCTGCTGCATGAAAACACATCGGGAACGTCCTCTTAACGCAGTATGGGCACAGTAGGGGCCAAACTACGCTGAGAAACTCGCATGTCAACGCGTTGAAACGAATCGCTATGCAAAGGCTTTCTCGCTGGGCTTCACGTACGGCGAGGGCCCGCGAACGCGGTGGCGGCGCCGAGACCCAGATAGACGATGCCCGTCGCATACCGCCGGCCGCGCCGGAAGCGAGGACTCCTGCGCAGCAGCGCACCCAGCGAGCCGGCGCCTATCGCATAGGCGACGTCGGTCGTGAGCCCGATCAACGCCAGCACCAGCCCCAGCCCGATCACCTGCAACGGGATCGATCCGGCCCCCTGGTCCACGAACTGCGGCAGGAAGGCCAGGAAGAACAGAATGGTCTTGGGATTGAAGATGTTGACCACGACGCCCTCGAGGTAGACGCGGCTCAACCGCTGCGGCCGGATCGCCTGCTCGTGATCGTCCTCACCGCGTTTCAGCAGCGTACGAATGCCCAGATAGATCAAGTAACCGGCACCGGCATAACGCACGACGTTGAACGCGGTGGCGGACGCCGCGATCAGCGCCGAAAGGCCGGCGGCCGCCGCGACGATGTGCACGAGCGTCCCCGTCTCGACACCGAGGGCCGACGCGATTCCCGCCCGGCGCCCGGCGCCGATGCTGTGCGTGGTGATGTACAGATGGTTGGGCCCGGGCACGGCGACGATGGCGCCGGTCGCCGCGACAAAGATCGCGAAGTTGGTCATACCGGCAAGTCAACCGCTTGACCGGCGGCCGCAGGAGGTCCATTCGGGGCCGCGCTTCGTGGACCAATCGACGGGCGGCCGGCCTGAGGCGAAGGACCGGCCGGCCTGAGACGGAAGACCGCCCGGCCGCGGCGCACCGCGCACGCACGGCCGGCACCGGCCGACCGCGGGGTCGTGGAGTACAGCGTTTGCGGGATCCGCTCGAGCGGATCCGGGGTCATCGTCGAGACATGCCCTCGACCCGGGTCCTCATCGTGGACCATCACACGCTGTTCGCCGAGGCCTTCGCCATCCGGTTGCGCAGGGAGCCCGACATGGTCGTGCTCCCGATCGCCGTCGACGCCCGCCGGGCGTTATCGCTGATCGCCACCGAGCATCCAGAGGTCGTGGTGCTCGATCCGATGCTCGGCGCCGAAGACGGGCTCTGTGTGCTGGACCACCTGCGCAAGCGGCATCCGGGCGTACACGCGGTCGTGCTCTCGGCGGTGGCCGACGCGAGCGACATCGTACGGGCGGTACGGCACGGCGCGGTCGGCTACCTGTCCAAGGCCGAGAGCGCCGACCGGGTGGTCCAGGTGATCCGCCACGTGGCCCGGCGGGGCGGATGGATCCCGCCGGACGTGCTCGGGGACGTGCTGCGCGACCTCACGGCCGGCGAGCCCGACCCCGGCGGCGTCCCTCCGGAGCTCGCCGGGCTGACCCCGCGTGAGCTCGAGGTCCTGCAGAGCATGGTGGACGGGCTGAGCCGCAACGAGATCGCGGCCCGTTTCGGACTGTCGGCCAACACGGTCCGCACCCACGCCCAGAACCTGCTGGCCAAACTCGGCCTGCACTCGGCGCTCGAGGCCATCACTCTCGCCATGCGCGCCGGGATGCGACCCGGCGACGGGGGGTTCCCGTGACTCCCGGCCCCGTCCCCGGCCGCGGCGACCCCCGTCCGAGGGCTATGCGGCGGGGCCGTCCGGCCGGGCGGCCGGGCGGGCGCTCACGACAGCAGCCACTCCCCGGTCTCCACACTCACCATGCCGTAGCGGGCGGCCTCGATGACCGCCTCGCGCTGGGAGTGCACGCCGAGCTTCGTGAGCACGCTCTGCACGTGGCTGCGGGCCGTGCTCCGCGTCACGCCCATGGCCTTGGCGAGGGTCAGCGTCGACTCACCTCGGGCCAGCCGGGTCAGTACTTCCCGCTCGCGCGGGGTGAGGAACCGCGCGGCCTGCTGCGCCTGGCCCCGGGGTCGGCCGGTCGTGGCGGGGCGGCCGGCGCCGCGGTCGTGCACCAGGCCGCGCGCCACGTCGCGGGTCCGGTCGCGGACCGGGTTGCGCTCGCCCGCGTGGATCCGGGCGAGGAGCGCGACGAGGTCGCCTGCCTGCTGGCCCTTGTGCGCGAATCCGTGCACCCCGGCGCCCGCGCCCGCGTCGACGACCTGGCTCTCCAGGAACCCGGACAGGATGACGAACCGCGTCGCGGGGGCGGCCGCGTGGAACTCGGCCATGCGGCCGAGCACGGTGCCGGCCGGAAAGCACAGATCGATCAGGCAGACGTCGGCGGGACGCCGCCGCAGCGCGGCCAGAGCGTCGTCGGGATCGTAGGTGACCCCGACGACGGTGTGCCCCGCGTCGGCCAGGACGAGCGCGAGCGAGTCGGCGAAGACGGCGTGGTCGTCGCAGAGCAGGATCCTCATTGTCCCTCCGAAGAGCCGTGCTTGGCCGCGGGCAACAAGATGCGGACGGCCGCGCCGCCCATCTCACCGCGGCGGATGTCGAGGCTGCCGCCGTAACCGGAGACCAGGTCGTGCGCGATGCCGAGGCCCATCGACGCCGTACCGGCCGGGCCGAAACCGAATCCGGGTCCGTCGTCGTCGATCTGCACGCAGATCCAGCCACGCCGAGCCCGGACCCGGACGTCCACCCGGCTCACGGCGACCCGGCAGGCGTTGTCCAGGATGTTCCGCACCGCCCGCCACAGCGAGAGCTCGTCCACGCAGGCCCAGACCGGCTCGCCGTCGAAGTCGACCTGGTGCGGTGTCGCCAGCCGCAGGCCCGCCACCACCTCGGCGACCAGTTCGTCCGCCCGGATCCGTTCAGGGCGGCGAACCGGCGCGTCGCCGTCCTCGTCGAGCTGCCGCAGCAGGTGGTCCAGCCACCGGGTCTCGCCCAGCAGCTGCCCGACCCGCTCCTTGCTCCTCGGGCCGACATCGTCGGACACCATCACGGCCGACGCCAGCATGATGATGGTGCCGAGCTCATGGCGGATGTCGTGCCGCACCCGGCGCCGCCAGAGGGCGGGATCGCCTGCGGCGTCCTCGACCTCGACCTCGGCCGGAGTGCCGGCGTCCGGCCCGTCGGCGTCCGGCCCGTCGGCATCCGGCCCGCTGACGGCCGGCCCCCCGACGCCCGGCCGGCCCGGCGAGAGCGGCCCAAACTGGCCCTTCATCATGGGAAACCTCAGTTCGTTCAATCGTCAGCCATCGAGACGGTCACTCTGTAAGTCGCCGATGTCCACGTGAATGCCCGGACCGGACACGCACATGGCCGTAAACGGTCAACCGGCGGCCTCGCGTCAACGGATCCGCCCTGGTGAGCGTCCGAGGGCGCGGGTGAGCCGGGGCCGGCGGTGAGAAGGCCGCCGTCACAGAGGCCGGTACAGCTCCTGGACCTTCGTCTCGAGCCCCTTCCTGACGACGTCCCATCGGTCCGGGTCGCCCTTGACGACGGCCTCCACCATGTCCTTGATCTGCTCGAAGTCGACATGTGGCGGAATTGGAGGGATGTCCGGATCGGTATGGATGTCGAGCAGCACCGGCCGGTCGGCGCGCATCGCGCGGTCCCACGCGGGCGCCACCGCCTCGGGCTTCTCCACCTCGATGCCCTCCATGCCGAGCGACCTGGCGAACATCGCGTACGACACGTCGGGCAGGCTCTGCGACTCCTCGAACTTCGGCGCACCGGCCATGGCGCGCATCTCCCAGGTGACCTCGTTCAGGTCGTTGTTGTGCAGCACAGCGACGATGAACCGGGCATCCGGCCACTGCGGCGCATGGCGCTTGACCGTGATCAGCTCGGCCAAGCCGTTCATCTGCATGGCCCCGTCGCCGACGAGCGCGATCACCGGCCGGCCCGGATGGGCGAACTTGGCCCCGATCGCGTACGGCACCGCGCACCCCATGGTGGCCAGCGTTCCGGACAGCGAGCCCCGCACACCGTTCCGGAAGCACAGGTTCCGGGCGTACCAGTTGGCCGCCGACCCCGAGTCGGTGGTCACGATCGCGTCGTGCGGCAGCCGCGACGACAGTTCCCAGAACGGCAGCATCGGGTTGATCGGATCGGCCTCCACGTGGGCCTGCCGTTCTACCGTGGCCCACCATCGGGAGACGCTCTTCTCGATCCTGTTCCGCCAGGTCCGGTCCTGTTTCCGCCGCAGTCTCGGGATCAGCGCCCGCAGCGTCACCGCCGCGTCCCCGATCAGCGGGACCTCGATCGGATAGCGCATCCCGATCAGCCGGCCGTCCACGTCGATCTGCACCGCGCGGGCAACGCCGAACTCCGGCAGGAACTGGCTGTACGGGAAGTTCGAGCCGACGATCAGCAGGGTGTCGCAGTCGCGCATCAGCTCATAGGAGGGCCTGGTGCCGAGGAGCCCGATCGCACCGGTCACGAAGGGCAGATCGTCGGGCAGGACGTCCTTGCCCAGCAGCGCCTTGGCCACCCCGGCCCCGGTGATGTCCGCGGTCTCGACCACCTCCGGCGCCGCCGCACGGGCCCCCTGCCCGATGAGCATGGCGACCCTCTCGCCCGCGTTGATCACCTCGGCGGCGCGGGCGACCTCGGTCTCCGGAGCGCGGGTGATGGGCCGCGCGTAGCCGGGCGGCGAAGACGGCACGTACCGCAACGCCTGCGCCGGGATCTGGTAGGGCTCCTCCTGTAGGTCGACCGGAACGATCACGCAGGTGGGTGCGCGGTCCGCGAGCGCGGTCCGGATCGCCCGGTCGATCAGGTTGGGGAACTGCGGGGCCACGGTGGCCATCTGCACGTACGCGCCCGCCACGTCCTTGAACAGCGCCGGCAGGTCGATCTCCTGCATGTAGTCGCCGCCCAGGGCGGTGCGCGCCGTCTGCCCGACCACGGCGACCACCGGCACATGGTCGAGCTTGGCGTCGTAGAGCCCGTTGATCAGGTGAGCGGCGCCGGGGCCGCTGGTCGCCATGCAGACGCCGGGCCGTCCGCTGAACTTGGCGTACCCGACGGCCGCCAGCGCCGACATCTCCTCATGCCTGCTCTGGACGAACCTCGGGCGGTTCCCCGCCTTCTCGAAGGCGGCGAGGAGCCCGATAATGCCGTCCCCGGGGTATCCGAAGACGAACTCGACCCCCCACTCCCGTAACCGTTCGAGCAGGTGGTCCGCGACGGTGAACACCATGGTGGCCTCCTTCGCCGGTACGGATCTCCACTCCGCTCGACGTTCCCCGGGCCTGTCGTTCAAACCTGTCGTTCAAACCTGGCGGGCGCCGGACGTACCCCCGGTGACCTGCGGCTTCAGCCGATCCGTATGGCCTCCGGCGATCGAGTGGGATGCCGGCGGCGCTCCGTCAGCCGGAACAGCCGGAACAGCAGAAAGATCAGCAACGGAACCGGCGGGATGATCACCCCGGCGGCGGCCACGGCCACGATCCAGCTGCCGAGCAGGACGGCGAAGATCACGTACCGGGCCACGCCGGTATCCGGGTTCGACCAAAGTGCGACCGGCAGGCCGACCTCCGGGGCGAGCCGCTCCCGCCGTGCGGTGCCGGCGTCACGGCCGTCGCCGGCACCGCGCGCATCGCGGGCGTCGCGCGCATCGACTTCGAGCGTCAGCGCTGTCATGGAAAGCCCTCCCATCCCGTGGCCCTGTCATCGTCGCGGCCTGAGTGGGGCGTGTCGTCGGGCGCGCGGAGGCGATGCCGATCATCCGTGCGGAGGACGGCCGTCACGGCCGCTACTCCACCGGCG
>NZ_JABVEB010000236.1 GCF_014323665.1 Actinomadura sp. HBU206391
GAGGCCGGCCTGCCGGCCGAGCCCGACGCGGCGACCGCGCTGCGCGACGGCGCCGATCTCGTCACCGCCAGCGGCGACAAGCTGCTCGGCGGCCCGCAGGCCGGCCTGCTGCTCGGCAGCCGGGCGATCGTCGAACGACTGCGGCGCCACCCGCTCGCCCGCGCCCTGCGCATCGACAAGATCACGTCGGCGGCCCTCGAAGCGACGCTCCAGGGGCCGCCGCCGCCCACGGAACAGGCCCTGCGCGCCGACCCGGGCGCGGTGAGAACCAGGGCCGAGGAGCTCGCCAAGACGATCGCGGTGGCCGGGATCGACGCGTTCGCCGTCGACTCCGTCGCCGGCGTCGGCGGCGGCGGGGCGCCGGGCGTCGAACTGGCCAGCGCGGCGGTCAGTCTCCCGGAGTCCTACGCCGAGGCGCTGCGCGGCGGCCGGCCGCCGGTCGTCGGACGGGTGGAAGGCGGGCGCACACTGCTCGACCTGCGCTCGGTCGACCCCGGCGACGACTCCGTTCTGCGTGATGTCGTGGTGCGATGCGGGTCATAGCCACCGCCGGCCATGTCGACCACGGCAAGTCGACCCTGGTGCGAGCACTGACCGGCATGGAGCCCGACCGGTGGGCCGAGGAGCGCCGCCGGGGCATGACGATCGACCTCGGCTTCGCCTGGACCGAGCTGCCGTCCGGGGCGCGACTGGCCTTCGTCGACGTTCCCGGCCACGAGAAGTTCATCACCAACATGCTCGCCGGCATCGGCCCGGCGCCGGCCGTCATGATCGTGGTCGCCGCCGACGAGGGATGGATGCCCCAGTCGGCTGAGCACCTCGCGGCCGTCGACGCGCTCGGCGTCCGTGACGGGCTGCTGGTGATCACTCGGGCCGATCTGGCCGCGCCCGATGACGCGCTGCGCCAGGCCCGCCGCGAGATGGCCGGCAGCACCCTCGCCGACCACGAGACGGTGGTCGTCAGCGGGCGGACGGGGGAGGGGCTCGAAGAGCTGCGGGCGGCCCTCGACCGGCTCGCCGCCCGTAGCCCGGAACCCGACACCGACGCACCGGTACGGCTCTGGATCGACCGCGCCTTCACGATCAAGGGCAGCGGCACCGTCGTCACCGGCACGCTCACGGGCGGGGCGATCGCCGTCGGCGATGAGCTGGTGCTCGCGCCCGGGGGAGAGCGCGTGCGGGTGCGGGGGCTGGAGTCGCTCAAGAAACGGGCAGACCGGATCGACGCCGTCGCCCGGGTGGCGGTGAACCTGCGCGGAGTTGACCTTTCCGGTGTCTCCCGGGGCATGGCGGTGACCTCTCCGGGCGGATGGACCGCGACCGACGAGATCGATGTACGGACGACCGGCGACGAGCGGCTGACCGCCCGCGAGCTGACCCTGCACATCGGATCGGCCGCGGTCACCGCGCGCGTGCGGCCGTTCGGCGACGACACGGCCCGGCTTCGGCTGTCGACGCAGCTGCCTCTGCATGTCGGTGACCGGGCCGTCCTGCGCGACCCGGGCACCCGCCGCGTCATGGGCGCGAGCGTGCTCGATGTGGCCCCGCCGCCGTTGCGGCGCCGAGGGGCGGCCGCTCGGCGCGCCAGTGAGCTGTCCGGGCGGCCGGACCGGCCCGGCGGCGAGATCATGCTGCGCCAGCATCAGGTCATGCGCGAGGCCGAGATCGTCGCCATGGGGTGCGAGCCCACGGGCCTGGAAGTGGCACCCGGATGGCGCGCCGACCCGGCGTACTGGGAGAAGGCCCGCCGACGGCTGCAGGAGGTCGTGAGCCGGCACGCCGCCGATCACCCGCTCGATCCGGGCGTGCCGGTCGAGACCGTACGGCAGCTGCTGGAGCTGCCCGACCGGCGGCTGGCCACGGCCCTGGTACACGAGCCGCTGCGGCTGCGCGACGGGCGGGTGCACGGGGCGGCGGGCCCGGCCGAGCTACCCGAGACGATCATGGCGGCGGTGCGGCAGGTGCACGGCGAACTCGAGACGGCACCGTTCCAGGCGCCGGAGGCCGACCGGCTCGCCGCACTGGGGCTCACCGGCAAGTCGCTCGCGGCCGCCGAACGCGCCGGTCTGCTGCTGCGGATCGCCCCCGGCATCGTGCTAGCGCCCGGTGCGGACGCCGACGCCGCCCGCATCCTCGCCACTCTCCCGCAGCCGTTCACCGCCAGTGAGGCCCGTACGGCGCTCGGCACCAGCCGCCGGGTCGTCATCCCGCTGCTGGAGCACCTCGACCGGCGGGGCCGCACCGAGCGGCTCGCGGACAACCGGCGCCGTTGCCGCTGAGCCGGAGAACCCGTGCGGCATCCCATCAGTGAGCGGTGGCCGTTCGCGCGCGAACAACTGCATGATCACGGCACGGACGTCGCGGTGGAGCGGGGGGCTTTTGGCGGCCGGGTGGCGGAGGCGAACGGGAATCGAACCCGCCGCGCTGAGATGCTCAGCGCCACCTGTTTTGAAGACAGGGAGGGCCACCAGGCACCTGATCGCCTCCAGCACCAGCACCATACAACTACATTCAGGTAGATGACGTACCGGCTCACGCAGTACGCGCACGGTGGTGGCTGCGCCTGTAAGATCCCGCCCGGCCGGCTCGAACGGATGGTCGCCGGCCTCGGCGGCACGCCCGGCGACGATCTGCTCATCGGGCTCGACCACGGTGACGACGCGGCCGTCGTACGGCTCGACGGTGATCGCGCGGTCGTGGCGACCGCCGACTTCTTCACCCCCGTCGTGGACGACGCCTACGACTTCGGCCGGATCGCCGCCGCCAACGCGCTCTCCGACGTGTACGCGGTCGGAGGCGAGCCGCTGGTCGCCGTCAACCTGCTCGGCTGGCCCTACGAGTCGCTCCCCGTCGAAGTCGCCGGCGAAGTACTCCGCGGCGGCGCGGACATCGCCGCGCAGGCGGCCTGTCACGTCGCCGGGGGGCACAGCATCGACGATCCCGAGCCGAAGTACGGCATGGCCGTCACCGGGGTGGCCGACCCCGAGCGGCTGCTGCGCATCGACGCCGCCCGACCAGGGCTCCCCCTGACGCTGACCAAGCCGCTGGGCGTCGGCGTGCTCAACAACCGGCACAAGGCGACGGGCGAGTGCTTCCCGCACGCCGTCGCAGGCATGACGACCCTCAACCGAGACGCGTCCCGGGCGGCGCTCGCCGCAGGCGCCCGGTGCGCGACGGACGTCACCGGATTCGGCCTGCTCGGCCATCTCTACAAACTGGCCCGCGCCAGCGGGGTCACCGCACTCGTCGACCATACGGCGGTCGGCTACCTCGACGGGGCCCGCGACGCCGCCGACGCGGGCTACGTCTCCGGCGGGACCCGCCGCAATCTCGACTGGGCGTCCCCGCACACCGAGTTCACCGGCCGCTCCGAACAGGACGCGCTGCTGCTCGCGGACGCGCAGACCTCGGGCGGGCTCCTCGTCGTCGGCGAGGTGCCGGGCCACCCCGTCATCGGCGAGATCGTTCCCCGGGGGAACGCGGTCGTGATCGTGCGCTGATCGAGCGCCCGAATCGAACGGCCGAATCGAAGCGCCAAACCGAACGGCCGAATTGAACGGCTAGGGTGCCGCCATGGGCGACATCTTCACGCACCGCGTGCGGGTGCGGTATTCGGAGTGTGACGCGCAGGGCGTGGTGTTCAACGGCCAGTACCTGTTCCTGTACGACGTCGCGGTGACCGAGCTGTGGCGGTCGGCGGGCAGCACCTGGACGGACATGGTCGCCGCGGGCCATGACGTCGTGGTGGCCGAGGCGCGGATCCGGTTCCGGGAGGGCGCCCGGTTCGACGAACTCGTCGACATCCGGCTGCCGATCGCCCGTCTGGGCGCCACCAGCATGGTGATCCACCCGACCTTCACGGTGGCCGACCGGCTGATCGCCGACGGCGAGGTGAGGCACGTCTTCATCGACCCGGTCACCAAACGCAAGAAGGAGATGCCGGCCGGCCTTCGCGCGGCGTTCCAGCCGTACCTGATGGTGGAGGGCTGACCACCGGGGCCGGTCAGGTGCGTGCGTACCTCGCCGCCATCGCGCTGAAGACCTCCTTCGGCTCCCAGCGCGTCTCGTCGAGCATTCTCACCACGCCGTAGGAGGACAGATCCTCCTCCTTGATCCTGGTGAAGCCGGCGAAGGTGAACCAGAGCGCCGTGTCGACGCCCTCCTCCTCGAAGACGTCCAGCAGCTCCGTGAGGTAGCGCACCTGCTCGCCCTCGTCCGGCACCGCCCCCTCAGGCGGCTGCCAGGCCATCCCGCCGAGCTCGCCCGCGCCCCGGTAGGCGCAGGTGCCGTACTCCGTCACCGCCACCGGCTTGCCGTGCTCGAAGTGCGCGCGTACCTCTGGTCGGAAGGTGTCGGCGTTGTAGGCGGCCCGGTAGGCGTCGACGCCGACGATGTCGAACGGGCGCCAGTCGACGGTCTCCCAGGGGGCCGAGGCGTACGTGACCGGCCCGCCGAAGTGGGCGCGGACGACCGCGGCTGCCTCGGCGAGAAAGCCGTTCACCCGTTCCTGAACCGGACCGAGGGAGGTCCACCACTCCATGTCGGCGGTGGCCATGGCCTGGAGACGGTCACCGTAGGTGTCGCCCGGTATGAAGCCGGCGCAGAAGGCGCTGATCTCGCAACCGGTGACGAACACCACCTCGGTGCCCTCGAGCCGTACGGCCTCGGCACGCTGCGCACAGTCGGCGAAGAACGGGAGCATCTCCTCGGGCGGCAGGTCCACGGGAAAGGGCGCGAACCAGACCTCCAGTCCGGCGGCCGCGGCGTACTCGGCGGCGACGCTCAGCCGTGCGGGATCGCCGCCGGACACCCGTACGGCGTCGCAGTGCAGCTCACCGGCGATCACCGCCATGTCGCGCTGGACCGTCTCGGGCACGAACGTCGTACGGGAGGAGAGCCCGGGAAGGAACCCGGTGTCGTAGTTGATGCCCCGTGCACGCATGTCATTGCCCTTTCGCGTGATCGAATCCGTGTTGCAGCAGGTCGAAGGCGAGCTCGACGTCCTCGGTCAGCCGGCGGCCGGCCTCCTCCAGCGAGGCGCCCGGCCAGCCGGTTGAAGAACGACTCCTGGAGGGTGAGCATGGAGGCGGTGATCTGGGCCGCCATCAGCTCGGCCGTCATCTCGTCGTGTTCCTCGGCCAGAACCCGGGCGAGCGCCTTGCGCTGCCGGTAGAGCAGGCCGTTCGCGGCGGCGCTGAGAGCGGGGCTGTCGAAGATCACGCGGATCCGGGCGACCAGCGCGTCCCGGCCCGCCGCCGGCAGGGGCTCCGTCGTGAACGCGCGGTAGTGCGGCGCCGGATCGCGACCGGTGTCGCGGCCGGTTACGCGTCGTCCCGCCGGCGCCTTCGCTCACCGCCGCCGTCGCCGCGGCTCTGCACGTGCTGGAAGCCGAAGCGGCCCTTGATGCAGAGGTTGCCGTGGGTGACGGGATTGTCGTGCGGTGAGGTCACCTTGACGATGGAGTTGTCCTGTACGTGCAGCGTGAGGTTGCACCCGACGCCGCAGTAGGTGCAGATCGTGGTGGTGCTCGTCTGCGCGGACTCGTCCCAGGTGCCCTCGGCCCGCATGTCGTGCTCGGTCTTGAACGACAGGGCCCCGGTGGGGCAGACCTCGATGCAGTTGCCGCAGTAGACGCAGGCCGAGTCGGGCAGCGGGGCGGCGTGCTCGGTGGAGATGCGGGCGTCGAACCCGCGACCTGCGACGGAGATGGCGAAGGTGTTCTGCCACTGCTCGCCGCACGCGTCCACGCACTTGTAGCAGAGGATGCACTTGGCGTAGTCGCGCACGTAGAGGTCGTTGTCGACCAGCGTCGGCTGGTGCACCGTCTCGGCGGCGGCACCGTCCGGGCGCTCGTGCTCACCGGTGTGCCGTGCGTCGCGCTCGCCCACGGCGGCGGGCTCGGCCTGTGGGCCGAACCGCTCAGGCTCGGCCTCGTACTCCGCGATCCACTCGGCCGCCCGCGGCGTGGTGGACAGGTCGACCGACGAGGCGAGCAGTTCCAGTACGACCTTGCGGCTGTGCCGGGCGCGCTCGGTGTCGGTCTTCACGACCATCCCGTCCTCGACGCGGCGGGAGCACGCGGGGGCGAGGACGCGGGCGCCCTCGACCTCGACCACGCAGACCCGGCACGCGTTCTTCGGGGTGAGCGTGTCGCCGTAGCAGAGCGTGGGGATGTCCTTGCCGGCCCCCGCGCAGGCGTCGAGGATCGTGGACCCCTCGGGGACGCGCGAGCTCTCCCCATCGACGGTGATCTCGACGAGGCGGCGGGGCATCTCCAGCTGAACGATGCTCATGGGTTCTCCCCGGGTGAGGGCGCCGCGAAGACGCCGAGACGGTCGATGGCCGATTCGACGGCGTTCCACGCGGTCTGGCCGAGGCCGCAGATGGAGGCGTCGCGCATCGCCTGCCCGACCTCGCGAAGCAGCGCGAGATCGGTATCGGGAGAGCCGCCCGGTGCGGTGATCCGGTGCAGCGCCTCCTCCTGGCGCACGGTGCCGACCCGGCACGGCACGCATTGGCCGCACGACTCGTCGCGGAAGAACGCGGCGATGCGCAGCAGGATCCGGGCCAGGTCGACGCCGTCGTCGAGGACGAGCACGACGCCGGAGCCCAGTGTGGTGCCGGCCGCCCGCGTCCCCTCGAAGGTCAGCGGCACGTCGAGCTCGTCCGCTCGGACGAACGCGCCCGCCGCCCCGCCGAGCAGCACCGCCCGCAGCGAGCGGCCCTCGGGCACGCCGCCGGCCATGGCGAGCAGCTCGCGCAGCGTCGCGCCGAACGGGAGCTCGTAGATCCCGGGTCGCCGCACGCTTCCGGACAGGCAGAACAGTTTGGTGCCTGTCGACTGCTCGGTGCCGACGGAGGTGAAGGCCCGCCCGCCCCCCATGAGGATGGGCAGCACGTTGACGAGCGTCTCGACGTTGTTGACGACCGTGGGCTTGCCGAACAAGCCCTTCTCCACCGGGAACGGCGGCTTGCTGCGCGGTTCTCCCCGCAGCCCCTCGATGGAATTGAAGATCGCGGTCTCTTCGCCGCAGATGTACGCGCCGGCGCCGCGGCGGATCTCGATGTCGAATGAGAGGCCGTGCCCCAGGATGTCGTCGCCGAGCAGCCCCCGAGTGCGCGCCGAGGTGATGGCGTGCTCGAGCCGGTGCAGGGCGCGGGGGTACTCGCCGCGAATGTAGATATAGCCGCGCGGGCACCCGGTCGCATAGGCCGCGATCGTCATCGCCTCGATGAGGGCGTACGGGTCGCCCTCCATGATCACGCGGTCCTTGAACGTGCCGGGCTCGCTCTCGTCTGCGTTGCAGACGAGATAGTGCGGATGGTCGGGCTGGCCGGCGGTCGCCTGCCACTTGCGGCCCGTGGGGAACGCGGCGCCGCCGCGACCGACCAGCCCGGCGTCGAGGACCTCCCTGATCACCCCCGCTGGGCCGAGGTCGAACGCGCGCCGCAACGCGAGATAGCCGCCGTTCGCCCGGTAGTCGTCCAGGCTCGCCGGGTCGGCGACGCCGACACGGCGCAGCAGCACCAGCCCGGGGTCGCCGGCCTGGGGGACGGCGACCCCGGCCGGTGGCTCGGCGCCGGCCGAGCCGGGATCGTGGGCCGCGGCCAGTACGGAGTCGACGGTCGCGGGGCCGGTGACGGCCGTCCGCGGCGTCGTGCCGGCCTCCAGCAGCAGCGCCGCGGGGGCGCGTTCGCACAGGCCGAGGCAAGGACTGTGATGCCACACGACCCCACCGTCCGCCGTGCCCGGCGGCCCGAGACGATCCTCCAGGCCCTCGCACAGCGCGGCTGCGCCCCGCGCCTCACAGGCCAGGTCGGTGCAGACGTGCAGGACGCGGGCCGGGCGGGGACGCGTGGAGAACATCGCGTAGAACGTCGCGACGCCGTACGCCTCCGCGGGCGCCACCGTCAGCCGGCGGCAGATGTAGTCCATCGCGCCCTCGCTGAGCCAGCCCGTACGGTCGTTGACCGCGTGCAGGGCCGGAAGCAGCAGGTCGCGCCGGGCGCGGGCCTGGTGTCCCGCGCGGGCGGAGCGCAGGTCGGCGTC
>NZ_JABVEB010000237.1 GCF_014323665.1 Actinomadura sp. HBU206391
GCATCACCACTTGGCTGCTAACGCGAGAGGGGGCACCGCACGGCGTGACGGTCGCCAAGCTGCGGGTCACCCGGCCGGTCCCCACCGAGCTGCGGGTGCACCCGGGCCGGGACTGGTTCACCGTGCTGTCCGGCACCGTGGTGCTGCGGCTGGGTGAGCGGACGATCCAGGTCGAGACCGGCGATGCGGCGGAGTTCTCCACGATGGTGCCGCACGCGTTCGGCGCCCAGGACGGCGTGGCTGAGATCCTGTGCATCCTCGACCACGATGGGGAGCGCACCCACCTGGGGCCGGCGAGGCAACAGGCCGAGGGTAGGTGATTCTGATGGCACCCGTTGTGACCTGGCCGACGCGGCACAGCCGACAGCGGCTCCAGACGTGCCCACTGTGCATCGGTTTGATCGAGCCGCGGCCTCGCCGCCGGAGCGACCACGAGGTCTCCGGTATGTCAGGTTCTTCTTGGTCGATGAACCCTCTACCGGAGACCTCGCTACCTAGAGATCACGACACACGGCCACACGGCTGACTCAGCCGGTCCGCCGAGCCACGATGAGCTGGAACTTCTCGAAGGCCAGCTTCACGGTGTTGTGCCGGGCATCGACGGTGCCGAGGGAGGCGCCGGTGAACGGGTCGGTCAAGCGGTACCTGCCCCGCCCCAGACCGCGCAACTCGACCGTCCCGTTCCATTGGTCGGCGTAGAAGGCGTAGTGCAGGGTCGCGCCCTTTTCGACGACATGCGCCTCGGGCTTGTCGAAACCGATGTCGTACAACTCGCCCCGATACTCGCCGGTGGGCAGCATGTTCTCCTTGTACAGGTCCACCCATTTGCGCCAGAGAACCTCCCTTTCCGGGGTGAGCGCGTTCTCATCGTCCGGGGACGCAGCCGGGTAGGTGAACTTGGTCGACAGGACGGCTCCGACGCCGTAGCTGGACGCGAAGTCGTCGCCCCCGTCGCTCAGTTCGACGTGGTCGCCGGCGTAACTGCTGCCCGGGCCCATCAGCGCCTTCATCGTCTTGCCCTTGTGCCGGACCTGGTAAGACGACTCTGGGTCCGAGGCCGGGTATTGGTCGACGTAGGGCAGGTTGTGGAAGGCGAAGGCGGTGCCGCAGGGGCAGAGCTCGACGACGGCGTCGCGGTTCGCCTCATGCGCGGCCTCGTACACCGCCTTCCAGAACTGCGCCACGCCCTCGGTCGATTCTTCGGGCCGGGCGTGCCGGTGCGCCGGGTTGTAGCAGGGTGTGACGCCATTGAGGTGCTGGCCGTCGATCTTGAGCCCTTCATAGCCCCAGTCACGGATGAATTTCTTCGCCTGCCGGGCGAAGTAGTCCACAGTCGGCTTGTATGCCGGGCACAGTGTCCAGGCGTTCCACCAGGTCACTCTCTGCTTGTTGCCGTCGCGGTCCAGCAACAGCATGTCGGGGCGCTCGGCGAACAGGTTGCTCTCGGGATCCGCCGCCAGCGGTGCCCACCACAGACGCGGCCGCAGTCCCGCGTCTCGGATCTGCTTGGTGAAGGCTCGCATGTCCGCTTCGCCCCGCGGGAACTTCTGCAGGTTGATGTCCCAGTCGCCCTCGTTGGTCTGCCAGCCGTCGTCGAGCCCGGCCCATTCGAGACCGACCTCACGCACTTTCGGAAGCGTTCCGACGACCTGCTCGACGGTGAAGCCGCGCTCGTAACCCCACGCGCACCAGATGGGGTCGAAGGCCGATTTCGGGGTCTTGGGGGCGCGCTGGCCGATGTCACCCATGTAGTCGCGATAGCGCTGTAGCGGCCCGAAGTGGTCGCCCGGGTGGGCCGTCAGGAACGTGGTGTCGGTGGTCAGTCGCTGGCCCGGTTTCAGGGTGCGGGCGGTGTCGCCTTCGATGGCGATGCTCGCTCCGTTGCCCGTCTTGCGAACCGGCAGGCGCAGGATCCTCGCCACGGGTTCGACATGTCCGACGGAAAGGCCCGCGCCCTGACGCCAGACGCTCGCCATCGGGGTGCCGCCGCCGTAGTCGGAGGAGTCCATTCCCAGCGAGTTCTGCTGGGCGAAACCGGCCGTCACCGGCTGCACCCAGTCGCGACGGTCCTCATGGGTGGTACCGGAGAAGGTGTAGAAGCCGCCGGGCTTCTCCAGGAGTTCGTGGGCTCCGTTGCGCCACCCGGTGACCTTCAGCGCGGCACGGGAGATGTTGGTGTAGGTCACCTTCATCACGATCATCCCGGTCAAGCGCTGGAAGGAGGTCAGCTCCACCGTCTTCCGCACGCCGTCCTTGGAGTCGCCGTGGAGGGTCACCTGGACGCCTGCGCCGTGCCGGGGATGCAGGGTGTTGCGGGTCTGGTGTCCGCGGTAGGTGAACGCGTCGATGGTCGTATCACCCAGGAGCAGGGCTTCGCCGGCGTCGAAACGCGTGACGTCGACGTCGTCCAAGGCCACCCGGCTGCGCAGTTTGTCGTCGAACTCCAAGGTGATGGAGGTGTCGCCGACCCCGACGAGATGGGGTCCACGCCTCGGTGCGGCGGTCGCGGATGTGGCACCCGCGACTCCGGCCACGGCGGGGAAGGCGGCCAGGCCGGCGCCCCCCAGTGCCACCTTCAGTACGGTCCGCCGCTTCATGTCGGTCATGTCAAACTCCCTTCGGGCTCGCTGCGCGGGTCTGGCGACGAGACCGCGTCTTTCCGTTCGTCGCTGTAGATCATCAAGGTCGAGCCACCTATCGCGAGCACGATGCCGAGCACGGCGTAGACCGACGGCACCGTCTGGTAGAGCGCCAGGGACAGGATGACGGTGAGTACCGGGGCCAGGGCATTCGTCGATGGCGCCACGATCGTCGCCTTGCCCCGGCTCAGCGCCATGACCAGGAACAGCGCGCCGACCGCGTTGAGTACCTGCGTCGCGGCGGTGAGGGCGGGAGCCTTCCAGGTGAAGTCGGTGGGGAATTCGCCCATCATCAGGATCGCGACGGGGATCAGCAGCAGTCCGCTGATGGTCATGTAGGCGAAAGTCGTTCCGTCGTTGACGCCGACCGTGGCGGCCTTCTTCATGTAGAAGGCCTGCACGCCCCAGGCGATGAAGATGACGATCGCCAGGACCAGCCAGGAGCCTGCGGTGACGTCGCCGTCTCCGTCTGAGATGTTGAACAGCAGAAGTGCCGCCAGCGCGGCGACCAGCCCGATCACCGACAGCGTTGTGAGCCGCTCGCGGAGGAGCACGATGGCCATCAATGCGGTGACGGCTGGAGACAGAGCGATGATCGGGAAGATCAGGTAGGCGGGGCCGATGGTGAGTGCGTGGAAAAGAGCCAGTTGACCTCCCGCCCCGGTCAGTCCGACGATCAGCCCGTAGAAGGCGGCGATGGGTCGGCGGTCGAAGGTGACGCCGCGCAGACCGAAATAGGTGGGGATGAGCATGGTCAGTGCCCAAATGATGTAGACCATTTCGTCCGGGTAGTCGTACCACTTTGTTGGCAGGCTGGAAAGGGCGCCCCAGGTGCCCCAGAAAGCCACCAGCAGCGAGGCGTAGACCACCCAGCTTCTACTGTTTTTCATCGTCTTCTCCCAACGACGTGCTGGGTGCGGATTGCAGGCGCTGGAGCGCGGCGTGGCTCAGCGGGTTGGCGCTCAGCTTGGCGGCGTAGATCGCGGCGCCGATGTGGGGTGGGTAGAGCGGGTCGCGCAGTTCGTAGGTGGCGTACCTCCCTTCGAGTTCGCTACGAAAGGCGTCCAAGATCGAAGGTCCGGCTTTGAACACTCCGCCGGAGTAGGAGACCGGCACCGACTGGCCGGGGCGGAACCCGAGACGCTCGCGCGTTGTGTCCACGGTGATGGCCAATTCCCGCGCGGCCTGGGCGAGGATGTCGCGACCGTAGCGATCTCCCCGGTCGGCGGCGGTGACGACCAGCCTGCTGAGTGCGGCGATCTTGCTGCGGTCGCCCTGCCATCGGTTGAGCACGACGTCGACCAGGTCGAGATCCTCTTTGAGGCCCAGGTGCTCCCCGATCAGTGTGTGCAGGGGGCCGGGGGGGAGGCGCCCGTCACTCATCTTCGAGAAGCAGCTGAGGCCGCGAATCGCGATCCAGTAGGCGGAGCCTTCGTCGCCGAAGAGCTCGCCCCAGCCGCCGACTCGGGCGCCGCGACCGCCGAACTCGCCGTAGGTCATCGAACCGGTGCCGCTGAGTATGTTGATCCCGTCGGCGCCGCCGAGCGAGCCGGCCCAGCTGCAGACCATGTCGTTGCCGCAGGCGTAGCGGTCGTGACCGAGGGCGTCGCGGGCAGCCGCATTGAGAGTGGGGATGTCACCGCTGACCTCGCCATAGGTCGGCAGCCCGAAGAATGCGTGTCGAATACCCTCGGGCGTGGTGCCGGCTTCGGCGCAAACGGCCGCGATGCCGTCGCGGAGAACGCGGCCGACCAGGTCGATGCCCACTGAGAAGTAGTAGGTGGAGGGGGCTCGTACTTGCGCGGACACCTCCCCGCTCTCGGTGACCAGGCAGAAGGCGGTCTTCGTTCCGCCCCCGTCGACTCCGAGGAACATGGTCACGCCCCTCCCGTCCACGCTCTCGCGGTGGTCCCCTGCGGCGGCTCAGCCGAGCGGGTGGATGGTGACGCCTTGCACCACACGATTGACCTCCTGGGCGGGGAAGGGGTTGTCGGGCGTGTGTCCGAGATGGAGGGAGGTGTGCAGCGCGATCGTCTGCGCGAAGAGCGCGTAACAGAGCGCCAGCGGCACGTCATCCAGTCCGTCGAGCCCGGGAAGATGCCAGACGTCTGCTCCTGGCCCGCCGTCCTGGGCGGACAGTGCGAGGACATTGGCCGGCGCGATCGACCGGCGCAGCTCCTCCACCAGATCGAGGTCATAGCGCCGGGTGTACGCGTCATTGGACACATAGACCACGGCCAGCGTGCGGTCGTTGAGTACGGCCTTGGGTCCGTGCCGGAAGCCGAGGGGCGACTCGGCATGGGTCAGCACTTGACCTGCGGTCAGCTCCAGCAGCTTGAGCGCCGACTCGTGAGCAAGACCCTGCAACGGACCACTGCCGAGATAGACGAAGCGTTCGTAGCCCGCCATGACCAGCGAACGAGCCCGTTCGTCGATGCTGGGCAGCGCGGCTTCAGCGGCGGTGGCGAGTTGGTCGACCATCTCGTCGGCCGTGCCGTCGGTGAGCACGAGCAGGATGCCGAGCACCATGCACGTGAAGCTCGACGTCATCGCGAAACCCTGGTCATTGGCCGCAGCAGGCATGCGGAGCACCATCGAGGACTTCGCGTCGGCATGCTCCCGACAAAGCCGGCCGCCGGTGTTGCACGTGACCACGAGATGGTGACACTCGGTCAGGAACTGGTCCGCGAGCCGCGTGGCGGCGACGGCTTCGGGGCTGTCCCCGGAACGGGAGAGCGAGACCAGCAGCGTAGGCACGTCCTCCGCAAAGCAGCCGTGCGGGTCGGCCACCAGGTCCGTGCTGGCGATGGCCTCGACGCGGTGGCCAAGACGGCGGCGCAGCGTCGGCGCCAACACCTCACCGGCGTACGCGGACGTACCCGCGCCGGTGAGCACGATGCGCAGCCCGCGACGATCGAGCAACGGGCGGAGGAAGGCCACATGCTCCTCGCTCAGCGTCGAGGCCATCCTCGCGACCTCCCGCCACAGGGCGGGCTGTTGGACGATCTCGCGGGCGGTCCAGCCCGCTCCGCGGCCGTCGAGTTCGCCGGGTGCATATCCCAGAATTTGTTCCATGAAGGTCGAGTCCCCCCTCGCCTCGGTGCTTCTCGTCATCGCCGGCCTTCGCAAGCGCGGGGCGCGGCTGCACGCGCGTACACCCGCAACACGCCGCGCACGCGGTCGACGGCCAGTGCGGCTGGGTCTGTAGTGAGCTCGCCGCGGCGCACGCGGTCGTACTGTTCGGGTAGGTGAGCGCTGATCAGCGGCATCGGGATGTCGCGGGCGGCGAGGTTCGCCAGCAGGCGACTCTGCGCCGCATGGATCTCCGCGTCGGGCCAGTAGTAGCGGACTCGGTCGCTGTAGCTGTAGCGGCGGGCGAGGCGCTGCTCGTCGTCGTCGCCGAGGTAGTAACCCTGCCACCAGCGAGGGTCCTCGAG
Organism: Actinomadura sp. HBU206391; assembly: GCF_014323665.1. Taxonomy (GTDB): domain Bacteria; phylum Actinomycetota; class Actinomycetes; order Streptosporangiales; family Streptosporangiaceae; genus Actinomadura_C. The sequence continues at coordinate 6,077 of NZ_JABVEB010000237.1, forward strand.
CATGCGCCGCTCGACGACGTCGACGAGGCAGGAACGTTGCTCCTCCGGCACCAGTTCGTCCTCGATCGCCGCCAGCGAGAACAGTGCCTCGCGCAACGCGAACGTGAGCCCCGGTCCCACCTTGAGCACCGCCCAGTGGTCCTCGACGAGTGCGCGAAGGGACTCGGCCAACTGGTAGTCCGTCGAGTGCGCCTCGAACACCAAGCCCGAGTGATCGTCGAGTACGGCGGTCAGTGCCTGGGTCCGGCTGCGGTCGTAGTCGAAGACGTGGCGGTGGTCGAACTCCACACCCGGTTGCACCACGAGCCCGATGACGCGCTCCCAAGCCTCCCCGACGCCCGCGGCCGTGAAGGCGGCGCGGTGGGCGTCGATCGTCTTGGCCGCCGCGGCAGGAGAAGTCGAGGGCAGGCTCTCGATCGTCTCCTGGGCCCCGCCGGGTACGGGTACTTCCGTGCCGATGACATAGACCGGGCGCGTACCGGCCTGTCGTGCGCTCTTCTCGGCGACCCGCGCCAGCCGCGCGGCCCGCTCGGCAACGATCTCGTCGGTCAGCGGCACCGGGTCGCCGGCGCAGGCCATGCTGCAGTCGAGGTGAATCTTGACGAACCCGGCCTCGACGTAACCGGCCACCAAGACCTCGGCGCGGTCCATGGCCTCATCGGCGCCGAGATCACGCCAGCGGTTGGGCCCCAGATGGTCTCCGCCCAGCACGACTTGATCCCGAGGCAGACCGAGACGTTCTGCGGTGTCGAAGACGAGGTCACGGAAATCCGACGGCTGCATGCCTGTGTAGCCGCCGAACTGGTCGACCTGGTTCGACGTCGCCTCCACCAGCAACGGGGCGCCGTCGTCGAGCGCCTGCAACACCGCCGCCTCGATCACCAGTGGATGGACAGAGCACACCGAAGGGATACCAACCGCCGACCCGGCACGGTGGCGCCGGACAAGATCGAGCAGAAGGTCACTCATGGAGCACTCCTCGGTTCACCGCGGTTGGTCTGATCGAAGAACGTAAGTGGTATGCAATTGGGTTGTCAATGGCTGGTAATCGGTATTCGCTGGTTTGGCCTGGTGGTGGCGGTCTGAGGCAAGCCGGTGGCCCGTTCTCCAGGGCGGCTGACTCAGGGATCGATGGAACCGGTATGGTTCTGGTATGTCTGTTGCGAGGACGTCGATGCCCCGTGGCCTGTTCGCCGACGACGCGCTCCCGCTGTACGAGCGCACCGCCGCGCAGCTGCTCGACGACCTGCGCGGTACCGCTGCCCGCACCGGCGACCGGCTGCCCTCCGAGCGGGCGCTTGCGACCCGGTACGCCGTTTCACGCGTGACGCTGCGAGCCGCCCTCGCCGAATTGGAGTCGCGAGGCTTCGTGCGACCGGCGTCGTCGCGCGGGTGGTTCGTCGCCGAACTCGGCCAGTCCCCTGATCCGGCGATGGCGTCCACCGCGGCCGCCCCCCAGGTCCAGGGCTTCGCCGACTACGCCCACGTCAACGGTCTGACGGCGAGCAGCCAGGTTCTCTCTGCCACGGTTCGCCCGGCAACGGTGTCCGAGGCCGAACACCTCCGCATCGCGCCCGGCGCCGACCTCTTCGACCTCCACCGACTGCGCTTCCTCGACGACCTGGTGGTCGTGCTCGAGCACAACCGACTCCCATTGACGGTCTGCCCGGCCCTGGCCGAAACCGACTTCAACACTGCCTCGCTGTACGCCACCCTGCGCGCGGCGGACCCGCCACAGCTGCCGAGCGTTGCCGACTACTCGGTCGAAGCCCGCCACCCAATGCCACGAGAGATCGAGCTGCTCGAGATCGGCGACACCATGCCGATGCTCGTCGCGACCCAGCTGACGTTCAACCAGGCAGACCGCCCGATCGAGCTGACCGTCCAGGTCTACCGAGGGGACCGCTACCGCTTTCGAGCCTCCATCACCAATCGGACCTGATCAGCATCCTTCTCGGCACCGCC
>NZ_JABVEB010000238.1 GCF_014323665.1 Actinomadura sp. HBU206391
CCGCCCGCGTGGTGCCCGACGGAGCCGTACGGTCCGCCGCACCCACCCGCCCGCCCGCCACGCACGGACCCACCGGGCAGCGCCCCACCGGGCAGGAGAACACCGGGCGCGAGGAGACGGAGCAGGGGAACACCGGGCGCGAGGACGCCGGACAGAAGCTTGCCGGACAGGGGCTCGATGGACGGGAGCTCGCCGGACAGGAACTCCCCGGACGAGTTCTGGCCGGACGAGTTCTGGCCGGACGAGTTCTGGCCGGACGGGTCCTGGCCGGGCCGATGCGCCGGGGCGAGCCGCTCACCGACGCCGGTTTGCTGGGTGCGGGGCTGCTGGACGGCTACGGACCCGACGTCGTCGCAGCACCGGTGCGGGTCGCCGACCCCGGAGCCGCGCGCCTGCTGCACACCGGCGACCGGATCGACATCCTCGCCGTCGCCGCGGGCGGCCCGCTGGAAGACGTCGTCCCGGCGTACGGACGGCGGGCGCGGACCGTCGTGTCGTCGGTGCCGGTCATCGCCGTACCCCGCGAACCTCCCGGAGACCACGGCGCGCTCATCGTCGTCGCCACGAGCCGGGAGCAGTCCATGGCGCTCGCTGGCGCAGGCGCGGGCGCGCGGCTCTCGGTGACGGTCGTCGCCGGCGACGACGGCTGACCCCGGCGCCCTGTGCTTCTCATCGCCGTGATCACGCAGTTGTTCACGGCAGGGCGGCAGGTTCAGTCGGACTTGGCGTCGTACTCCCAGTGCCAGGGCTCGAACGGGCTGCTGTAGGCCCACGTGGGGTGGAACCACCCGTACTTCGTGGAGTTGGCCCGCAGCCAGTTGAACTGGAGCGACCCCTGGTTCTGCACCCCGCCACAGAGGTCGACGGCGGTGCCGAGGCCGTGGTTGCTGCGCCCGGGGACGGCGGCGAAGCCGGGCCGCCGGTAGTAGACGCTCTGTTGTGAGGACAGGCTGCGGTAGGCGTCGCGCACGCACATGTCGACATTGAAGCGTGCCTTGTAGGCGGAGTTGAGCTTGTAGAAGGCCAGTGCCGAGTCCGCTCGCAGCTTCATGCCCTTCTGCGGCAGGGCGCAGAGGTAGCGTGCCGGGATCAGCCCGTTCGGGTACTTACGGGCGTCGGCGACCAGGCCGCGGTCACAGCCGAGGGCCAGCCGCCTGTCCCGGCTCGCCCGCATCTGGTCGAGGGTCTTGGTGAGCTGCTGCGTGAGCTGCGCCGACCGCTGCCGCAGCGCGGTGACCGTCTGCTGCAGCTTGGCCTGCTCGACCGCGTTGCCCGACTGCAGGGCCTGCGCGGTGGAGGCCAGTTGCTCACGGCGCTGCCTGAGCGTGGACACCTGCCGCACCAGCGTGTCCTGTCCGCTGGCGATATAGCTGACGTCCGCCGCGCCGCGGAGCCCGCTCACCGGCGCCTGCCCGCCGAAGACCGCCATCGTGCCTCCCGAGCCCTTCTGCTGGTAGGCGGCGTTCGCCAGTTGCGCGAGCGGCCCACGCATGGCGTCGAGCTGCGCGTCGGCCTGACCGAGGTCGCGCAAGGTGAGCTGTAGTTTGCGCTGCGACACGGCAAGCGTCTTACGACGGCTCTCCCACTGTTTGGTGGCTTTCTCCAGCTCGGCTCGCACCTTGGTCGCCTGCCGATGGAGAACCTCGACCGGGTCGCTGCTTCCGCGCTGCGCGGCGATCCCCGGCGAGACGAACGCGTGCGGTGCGCCGGACAGCGCAACCAACGCCATCGCCAGGAAGACCGCGGTCAGCACGCCTGACCGGGGAGATGACACGTGGACACTCCGGATGCTGTGGGGGGTGACAGCGCCAGGAACGTTACTACACGTTTCCCTTCGAACCAGATGTGACTCTGAGAAATCAGGAGATTTCAGTCAGTCCGGTAACCGTTCCTCTCGCACCACTCCCGCAACGGCGGGAACTGCCGCCAGTCGCCAGGACAGCGACGCCCCGACCGTGACCTCGGATGCCTCGGACTCGGCCCGGTGGCGCGCGGCGTCGGCGTCGGGGTCGCCTTCGGGGTGGCGGCCGCGGGGGGCACGAGTTCCCCACGCGTCGGATACGTACGCGGCACCGGTGGCGCGGGACTCTCGGGCGCGCCGGCGTCCGCCCTCTGAGAGGTCTCCGGACGGGAGGCCGGCTCGGTCTTGTGGTGCTGGGCCGCACCGAATCCGGCGAGCGCCACGCCGGTCAGCACCAAGCCCGCGACCAGCAGCACGACCCCGGTGTTCACCCGCAACCGGTCGCCGAGACGCACCGGCGCGGAAACCTCCGACCGCTCCTCTGGAGCGGCGTCGTCACCTTCCGGCTGCGGACCCGTCTTCTCACGATGCCGACCTGCCACGGGACAGGAGCGTACCGAGAGGCTGGTGGTGATGGGTCAACGGCACCGAAGTCGCCGGTCTCGACCACAGTCCACACCCGCCCCGCAACCCGCTTGCGCGCCGATGCCGAGGCTCTCCGCGGGCGCACGCAGGGACGAATCCGCCATGGACGTGACCAGGCGCGGCGGAGCCGCAGGCAGGTGCGTACGGTAGCGTCGCGGCCGTGAGCGGCGACCACGGAGCGGCAGGCGCTCCGGAGTGGGCGTCCGAGCAGGCCGTGTCGGCGACCGAAGCGGCCGAGCTCGTCGGGGCGCATTTCGCGGACCTGCGCGGCGCGCCCGTGCGGCTCCTCGACACCGGCTGGGACAACACCGTCTACCTGGTCGGCGCGGAATGGGTCTTCCGGTTTCCGCGCCGTGCCATCGCGCTGCCCGGGATGGACCGCGAGATCGCGGTCCTGCCGCCGCTGGCGCCGCGCGTACCGCTGCCGATTCCAGTACCCGAACTCGTCGGAACTCCTTCGCACGGCTATCCCTGGTGCTTCTGGGGTGCCCGCCTGATCCCGGGCAGGGAGCTCGCCGAGGCACGGCTGCCCGACGCCGACCGCGTCGGCGCCGCCGGCGAGCTCGGCGAGTTCCTGCGAGCACTGCACGATCCGGATCTGGTCCCCGCCGTCGGTGCCGGCCTGCCGGATGACCCCTTGCGCAGAGCCGATCCAGGCGTACGGGTGCCGATGGCCAGGGAACGCCTCGCCCGGCTGAGCGAGTACGGCGTCTGGAACCCCGCGGTCGAGGCACTTCTCGCCGAGGCCGAACTGCTCGGGCCGCCCACCGGCCCGGTGTCGGTCTGCCATGGCGATCTGCACGTACGGCATCTGCTGGTCGACGAGAACGCGCGGGCGGCCGGCGTCATCGACTGGGGCGACGTGTGCGTGGCCGACCCCGCCATCGACCTGTCGCTGGTCTACAGCGGCTTCGAGGGGCCCGCGCGTGCCGCCCTGCTGGCGGCGTACGGCCCGGTCGGTCTCGAGCGCGAGACCAGAGCGCGCATGCTCGCAGTGTTCCTTTGCGCCGCCCTCGCCGAGTACGCCGCATCGACCGACCGGGCGCAGCTGTTGGCCGAGTCCCTCACCGGCATCCGGCGAGCCGTGGCGGGCTGACGCCTTTCAAGGTGCGGCTCCATCCGCGGCTTCAAGGTGCGGCTTCGTCCGCGGCGGCGATCACGGATCTCGAGGTCTCGCCGACGGAAGCCACCGGATCTCGGCTCGCGTACGAAGCGCATCCAAAAGATCGCCTACAGTGATCCGGATGACAGCAGGTACCGAGAGCTTCGTCCGCCCTAGAGCAGCCGCCGGTGTCCTGTTCTTCGACCGGAACGACCGGGTGCTCCTGGTCGTGCCTTCGTACAAGTCCTACCGGGACATCCCCGGCGGCTACCTCGAACACGGAGAGACACCGAGTGAGGCCGCCGGCCGTGAGGTGCACGAAGAACTCGGCATCGCCCCGCCCATCGGCCGCCTGCTGGTCGTCGACTGGGCACCCAGTCAGACGGAAGGCGACAAGGTGCTGTTCCTCTTCGACGGCGGAGCACTGGACGATGAGTACCTCGGCAAGATCCGTCTCGCCCCCGACGAACTCACCGCGTACGGCTTCTACGACATCGCGCAGATCAACGAACTGACCATCGCGCGACTCGCCCGCCGCATCGTCCACGGCCAAGCCGCCCGCCATGAAGGCACTACGCGTTACCTCGAACACGGTCGGCCAACCGGCTGACGAACTTCCTCCCCCGCTGAGATCGGCCGGCCAACCAGCAGTGGCAACGCGTACTGCTTGCCGCCGGAGCCTCAACCCAGCTCAGTGTGAGCAGCGGCCAGGAACGCGATCTTGGGCCCGTCAACAACCTCGATGAAGGCCCAACGCGACGCGGCGCCGTCGGGGTCCATCTCCCGGTTCATCGCCTGGTTGAGGGCCCGAGCGTACGCATGGGCAGGCTCATAAAGAGAGGGGCCGAACAACAGATAGATCATCCGGCCCTGCACCCAAAGACGATCCATAGCGTCCTCGGAAGCGGCCCACCATTCGGAGCTGTCCTCTTTCTCTCCGGCGGCGCGTTCGGCCTGCTGAGTGGCTTGAATGAATTCCTGGAGCACCTCGAGCCGCTCCGCGCGACGCCTCTCAGCCAGTTCCTTCGCGTGACGGTTCGCCTCATTACGACTCACCTGCCGCTGGGTGGTGAGCTGAGCCAGATAGGACAGGCTACCGCTTTTTCCGAGAACGGCGGTGCCACCACTCGCGATCAACCAGGATGGGGGCAGGCGGGTCGCCCCGGACGCAGACGGTGAAACCGTGGCAGGTCTGCCTACGTCAATGTTCGGGTTGGTTTGGCGTTCCCCCAACTGGAGGTCCGGGTTTGAGGCTCCGCAAGACGCTCGTCGCCGTTTTCGCCGGCTCGGTATTCGTCACCGCGGCATGCAGCGAATCCGGTTCGGAGAAGAAGCCGCCACCGGCCGACCATTCGACCAGCCGCACCGCTGCACAGCCGTTCGGCGCCGCCGGCCCGGCTCCGGGCCAGTTCCGCAAGGCGTGGCAGGCCGACGTGCCGGCGCCGCCCCTCAGCCCGCAGCCGAGGATCGACTTCGTGGCGGGGCAGATCGTGGTGACGTCGAGCCGTGGACTGGACACCTACGACGGTCGGACCGGTGCGCCGCGGTGGCACTACTACGAGAGGTCCCGGCAGTTGGCCGGTATCACGACGACCGCCGACGCAGTGGTGGTCACCACGCGCGCCATGTTGGCCGATGGCTCCATACCTCTGGACGACAAGACCGCCGACCTCCGCACGACCGGGTTCGACGCGGCCACCGGGCGAGTGCTGTGGCGCGCGGATCGCTTCCAGCCGCTCGATGGCGGCGTGCCGACCGCGTACGAGCCGGTGAAGGCGTCGTCGGGCGGCGTCGTGGTGCTGCGGGACCGGACCACGCAGCGGAAACTGATCGGAGTGGACGCGCGTACCGGTCGGCAACGCTGGACGTGGACCGTGCCGCGCCTCGACAGCAGTTGCCACATCGACCCGCTCGACAGCGACGGCAGCCTTCTGTCGCTGAATGTGAACTGCCACCCCCACGCCGACGTGTACGCCCTCGACCCGGCCACGGGCGCCGTGCGGTGGCAGCGACTATCCGGCAACACCCGCTCGACGGTCCAGGGAAGGACCCGTAGCGGGATCACCATGCTGACCAGGACACGTTCAAAAGGCCGCAGCACTGGATTCGCACTGATCGGCGCCGACGGCAGGGAGATCCTGAAGGCGTCGCCCCGTCGCCTCGAATTGGCCGTCGGAGCGAGCGGCTTGGCGGTGGTCGGCGATCGGGCCGTCGTGAACTATGCGGACGGCGACGGCGAAGCAAGGGGCTCCAAGGTCAGAGAATGGATCGGGATCGTGAACCTCCGTACCGGAAGGTTGGAAAGGCGCGTCGAAGAGCATGAGGTCAGTGGTCTCGTCACCGTCGGTGGACGCGTGTACGGAGTGCGTTCGTGGCTCGGCGAGTATGACGGCAAGGACTCCGGGCTCGATCCCTTCCTGGTGCCGTCGGCGCTGGCCGTCATCGATCCGGCTACCGCCCGCGTGACGACCGTCCCGATGCCCTTCCCACGGTCAGGCTTCTGGCGGCCTGAGACCATGCTCGACAAGATGTGGGCCGTCGGTGACCGCGTCTATATGGCAAGGCTGCTCAAGACCGGCCTGCGGCTCGCCGCCTACACGCCGTCCGGTGCCCGATCACCGGTCGAACTCGGCGGAGCCCGGCAGGGCGACTGGTCCAACGCCTGTGCCCTCCTCAAAGGCGCCGGTTTCTGGGCACGGGAGCTCCACTCTCTGGATAAGACCCTCGCGCTCGGCCGGGCCATGATCCGCAACCCGCGCTGCTATCTCGATGGGGGGTCGGAGTTCTGGATCGGATGGGTGGCGCCGACGGCTCAGCAGGCCGACGAGCTTTTGGACGCCTCGGGCTCGGGGGCTAAGGCGGTGCCAAATATCGGCGACGAGGCATATGAAGTCCCCCACTACTCCGCGCGGCGGCTCGTGGTCAGGGCGGGGCGCTACATCGTGCTGTTCGAGGGCGATGGCGCGCCCAGCGCCGATCAGGACATGCTGGCGGCGGCCCGTGTCGTGGCCCGGCGGCTGGCCTCCCAGTGACCCGGCTCAGCGGTGGGCGATCGATTCGAGGCGGGGCCAGGCGATGGCCGCGTAGTGGCGAGGGCTCAGCTCCGCGAGGAGTGGGCGACCGTAGATGGGAGGACCAGGCGGCGGGACACGTGTGTGGATCACACTAGAATCCAAGAGCGCAGGTCGCCGCCTGACCGGTAGCCTGGCAGGGTCGTAGGAAGCGCCCCGGAGCAAGATCGCGGTATACGTCCGGAATGATCAAGGCCAGCACAGGACCGGCGGACCGGCTCCAGTAGGCTCTACCAGTGTCAAGCCCTCGTAGCTCAGGGGATAGAGCAACGGTTTCCTAAACCGTGTGCCGCAGGTTCGATTCCTGCCGGGGGCACCCCAGATGACCACCAGAAACCCCGGCTGACCAGCCCAAACGCAGGTCGCCGGGGTTTCGCGTATGTGCAGCCGGATGTCACCCGAAGCAGTCCTCAGCCGGTGATCACGGGATATACGCGGGATGAGACGTCGGGCAACAGCCCAGGTCAGCGCCCAAAAGAGAAGGGGCCCCGGGATGAACCGGAGCCCCCTTGAGCGTAGCCGCGATCAGGCGGTGAGTGCCCTTTCGATCAAGCCGTTGATCCGTTCGTCGTCGCCGTCCATGCACCCCGCGTAGACCTTCCACAGCACATCGACGCTGTGACCCAGGCGCCTTGCGACCTCCTTGGGAGGCACGCCGGAGTTGAGCAGCAGGGTCGCGCACGCGTGCCGCAGGTCGTAGGGACGTCCCGCCAGCGGCGAGATCTGCTGTCCAGGAGACAGCCCGAGCATGCGGGCGTCCTCCCAGATCCGAGAGACCGCCGAGGCCGAGATCACGCCACCGGTCGACGTCGCGAACAGCCGACCATCATCAGCCGTCCCGAACTCGTCGAGATGCTCCCGCAGAATCGCCACCAGCTCCGGCGGGATGGGCACCGGCCGGACGTCCCCCGCGGCACGCCGCTTGAGCCCCTTGTCATCGTGCGTCGCCCCGTCATCGGTGTAGATGCTCCCGACCGACGGCAGCGACCGAGCGAGTGTGAGCCGCCCCCATCCTTTCTCCGGCAGGTGGCAGTTCTGCTCTCGCAGACTCATGGCCTCAGCCGGACGCAGGCCAGCGAAGTACATGCAGGCGTACAGCGCCCGCATACGGCGGCCTCTCCCCCGGTACCTGCCGACGTAGGTAACGGCGGTCAGAAGCTCCCGAGCTTGCGCCGGATTGACGACCACGCTCCGGTCGACCTGCTCCACCTTCGCCGGAGTCTTCCAATCGATCCGATCGATCGGGTTGGCGTCCAAGAGCTTGCGCTCGTTCACGGCGTACTTGAGCACGTTGTAGAACACCGCCCGCTTACGCGCCACCGTGGTCGCCGCTGCCGGCTTTCCGGCCATCGTCAGCGCAAGGCCGTCCAGGCCCCGCCGGGTGACCTCAGGCTTGGCCAACTCGACGACCGGAACCGTCTTGCCCACCAGCCACCGCAGCGCCTGATCCTCCGCCGTCGTCAACGGCTGCTCA
>NZ_JABVEB010000239.1 GCF_014323665.1 Actinomadura sp. HBU206391
GAATCCCCTGGTCCTGGCCCGAATCCCCTGGTCCTGGGCCAAATCTCATCAATTCACCACGTTACGCCGGCCGTTGGTGGGGACGTCTCCCGGCCGCGCTTCGGCGGCCGCCGATTCCGGTTCGGCCGCGGACCGGGCTCTGCCGGAAGGCCCGGCTTCACGAGTGGGACGGCGGCGCCCGCGACGGCGAAGGTCAGGGCGAGCGCGGCCCAGGTCCAGCCTCCGATGAGCTGGAGAAGGCCGGTGATCAGCACGGGGCCGAGCACGTAACGGCCAATCGACCGGCCCATCCCGAACGCCGAAAGGTACTCGGCCCGCCGACCGGCCGGGGCCAGGGCATAGGAGAGGGTCCAGGCCGCCGACACCGATGCGAGCTCACCGGTCGTGAGCAGTACGTTCGCGCATGCGAACAGCACGGGCGGCGCGGTGTGGGCGGCGGCCCAGAACAGCAGGCATGCGCCGGCCATCAGGGCCGCGCCGACGATCTGGCAGCGGCGGGCGGCTGAGACGGTGGCGGCGAGCCGCGCCGCGGGGACCTGCAGCAGCAACCCGAGCACCGTGTTGACGGCGTACAGCGCGCCCAGCGCGGCATGGGAGAGGTCGCTCTCCCGGGCCAGCCAGAGCGGGAAGCCGAGGTTGAGGACCGGCAGCCACAGTTGCAGTGCGCCGTCGACCGACGCGATGGCGAGCAGTCGCCGGTCGCGGAGCGCGACGAGCCGCATCCGGGGCAACGGTGCCATGTGCCGCCGCTCCTGGGGAAGGGTCGCGAGTGCACAGGCGACGAGCACGAATGCGGCCGCGTTGGCAAGGAGCATGGCGCGCAGCAGCCCGGTGCCCACGACCAGGCCGCCCAGCGGCCCGCCGATGCTCATCCCGAGATTGGCGAGGGTCCGGTAGGCGGCCAGCACCCGGACCCGCCGCTTTCCCTCGGCGAGTTCGGCGACGAGCGCCTGGGTGAGCGCGGCGACGTTCTGGTCGGCCACGGTGACGACGGTGACGGCCGTCAGGAATCCCCACCATCCGCCCACCGCGGCGTATCCGGCGGTGCCCGCCGCCCGGGCGAGGTGCAGCACCACCAGGGCCCGGCGCACTCCGTAGCGGTCGGCGGCCCGGCCGAACGGAACGGCCGCCGCCAGCGCGGCGAGGCCGGCGATCCCGAGGCCCAGCCCGACGCTCCCCGCCGACAGTCCCGCGACTTCGGTGAAGTAGACCGCCGAGAAGGCGACGAAGAGCCCGACCCCCAGGTGATCGACGAGTCCCGCACCGAGCAGGCGTCGGATCGCTCGCCGCTCCGAACCACTATGTTGTGTCATAGACGGACTATCCTGCACTCTGAGGGGAGGATCGTGCCATGACAGACCCCGCCGAAGCCGTCAGCCAGACGCTCGCCGTGAATCTGCGCACCGTCCGGCAGGCCCGGGGCTGGCGGCTGGAGGATCTGGCCTCCCGGTCGGGCGTGAGCCGGGGGATGCTGCAGCAGATCGAGACCGTCCGCACCAACCCGAGCATCACGACGCTGGCTCGCATCTGCGCGACGCTCGGCATTTCGATCGGGGAGCTCGTCGAGCCGCCGGAGGAGCTCGGCCGGGTCGCTCGCGCCGATGACGCTGTGGTCCGGTCGGGCGGCCGGGCACGGCTGCTCATCAACGACGGGCAGGCGCCGTTCACCGAACTCTGGGACTTTCGGCTCCCGCCCGGCGACGAGATCCGCTCAGACGCGCATCCCGTGGGCACCCGCGAGTTGCTGCACGTGCACGAGGGCACGCTCGCCGTCACCGTGGGCGGCGCGCTCTTCCAGGTCGGTTCGGGTGACGCGCTACGGATGCGCGGCGACCGGCCCCATGTTTACGCCAACCCGGGCTCACGGCCGGTCCGCCTCACGATGACCGTGGTCTACGCGGGGACTCGGGACCCTCGCTATGCCGAACTCGACCCGCACCTGCCAACGCCCGGATCGGCGAGCGGGTGAGCGGTCCGGACTTCGAATGGGAGTGACCAGGTCACGTGGACCAGTGGTCAGGTGTACGGCAGGCGGAGCACGAAGCGTGCGCCGCCGGTGGGGGAGGCTTCGGCGTGCAGGCTGCCGTTGTGGGCCTGCGCGATGGCGCGTGCGATGGGCAGCCCGAGGCCGGTGCCGTGGGGGTCGAGGTTCCGGGCGGCCGGCAACCGGATGAAATGCTCGAAGATGCGTTCGTGGTCCGCCTCGGCGATTCCCTCGCCGTCGTCGGAGACCGACAGTTCGGCCAAGCCCCCGCGGTCGCGCACCTCGACCTGCACGGTGTTCTCGGCATGCCGTTGGGCGTTGTCGAGGAGGCTGGCGAGGATCCGGCCGATGCGGACCGGAACGGCCCTGACCGTGACCCCCGGTTGCAGGCTCAGCAGTGTCTCGTGCCGGTCGGCTCGCCGGGAGATCTCCGCGCTGACGAATCGCCCCAGGTCCATGCGCTCCGGTGGTAGAGCCGCGTCCGCCTGGACGCGGGCCAGCAGGAGCAGATCATTGGTGATCGCCTGGAGCCGATCGACTTCATCGAGAGCCCGCTGGAACGTGGTGGACAGGTCGCCTGGGTCCGGGTTCAGCCGGGTCTCCTCCAGCAGGGCACGGAGCCCGGCGATGGGGTTGCGTAACTCGTGCGAGGCGTCAGAGGCGAATCGCTGCTGCTGGTCGACCATTCGTTCCAGACCGCCCTGCGCATGCTCCATCCTGGTGAGCGTCGTGTTGATGGTGCGGGCGAGCCGGGCGATCTCGTCTCGGCCGGGCGGTTCGGGGACTCTGCCGGACAGGTCGCTGACGCTGATGGCGGCGAGTTCGGTGCGGATGGCCTCGACCGGTCGCAGGATCCGGCCGGTCACCCTCCACGTCGCCCACGCGGTCAGGGCGATCAGCGCGGCGACCTGGACGGCGAACAGCGTGTCGAAGACCCCGGCCGACAGCGTGCCGGCGGCGCGACGGCCCGCGTACACCACCGGCGAATCGGGCGAAGGCCCGACCCGAACCGCTGTGATCCGCGTGCATCCGGCCGGAGGGCGAGCGCAGCTCTGCACATCCTGCGCGGCGTTCTGGGACGGCGGCCAGGCCTCGGTCATCGGAGGCAGTCCACGTGCCGCAGCCGATGCGGCGATGACGTGATGGCCGCGCCCGACCACCTGGATCAGATTGACCCCGGCGACCCGCGGCGTCACGGCCTTGCTCAGCTGTCCGTGGCGCACGTCCACCGCGGCGATGGCGGCCTCCTGGCGGACGTGCCGCCACACGGCGTCGGTCAGGGCTTGGCGGGCCATGAGGCCGCCGCCCACTCCCGCCGGTATGAGCAGGAGCGTGGCCAACAGCGTCACGAGTGCGGTGATCCGGCCTCGCAGGGACCGTAAACGCGGCGACCGGATGCGTGGCGAGGACCCGGGCATCGCAACACGCCATCCTCCCAGCGTGATCATCCCGACACTCTGCGATCATGCTCGGCGGATCGGGTCCCTCGTGATACGGCACTCATGCGGATCCGTCGGCGAGCAACGACGGTGGATCGTCCTCCGGCGGGCACCGGGGGAGTCGCACCCCGGCCATGGCCGGGTTCGGACGCCACCGATGATGACCACGCGTAACTGGACGTCATCGAATTTCACGATACGCTCCATCGCTCGCGGGGGTTAACCCCCATGTCCCGGCGCCGGAGGCTCAGGTCGGCGGCTCCGTCGTGAGAGGGAGGACGCCGCGATGCCCGGCGTCCGATACTGGCGGTCGGCCACGCCCCCATCGCAGGAGCAGATCACGTGCGGACCCTCACCGTGTACGGGCAGCGGCTCGCGGCACGGGCGGGCGGCCTGCCGCCGCTCGCCGTCGACACCGTCATCGCCGCCGTGTGCTGGATCAACGTCGTCCTCCAGGCCGCCGTCGATCAGCGGCTCCAATGGTGGGTCCCGATCATGGCCACGGCGAACTCGCTGCCGTTGCTCTGGCGACGCCGGCATCCGTTCTGGGTCACCATGATCATCGGCGTGGGCACCACGTGGCTGGCCCTGGCCGGGGTGCTCGGCGACCTGCCGCCCGCGCAGCTGGTCGCCACGTACACCTTCGCCGCTCTGTGTCCGCCGACGGAACGGCTGATCGCGGTGGCGGGAACGGTCGTCGGCATCTCGATGTCGATCTTGATTCCCGAGGACGAGGTCCTCAACCTTGGCCCGGTCGGAATCGCCTTCGCCGTGGCGTACGCGCTCGGCACCGGCGCCCGAGCGCGCCGGGACCGGATCGCCATGCTGGAGGAGCGGGCCCGCCGCCTCGACGAGGAGCAGGACGCCGCGGCCGCGCGGGAACGCCAGCGGATCGCCCGGGAGATGCACGACATCATCGCCCACTCGATGAGCATGATCGCCATACAGGCCGAGGCCGGGCCGGTCGCGGTGCGCAGTGATCCCGACAAGGCCGAGCAGGTGTTCGACACCATCTCGGCCACGGCCCGGGACGCGCTGGCACAGCTACGCCGGGCACTCGGCGTCCTTCGGTCGGACGAGTGGACCCGCAGACCACAGCCGGGTCTCGAGACCCTGCCGACCCTGGTCGCCGATGTCCGGAACACCGGCCTGGCCGTCACGCTGCATGAGGACGGCAGGCCGCGGCAGGTGTCGCCGGACCTCGCCGTGACCGCGTACCGCGTCGTGCAGGAGTCGCTGACCAACACGGTGAAGCACGCCGCGGCGAGCAGCGTCCAGGTCCGGTTGGGATGGCGTGACGACGCCCTGCGGCTGGAGGTGTGCGACGACGGGCGCGGCCTCGCGGGGGCCGGCGATACAGGTGGGCATGGCCTGGTGGGGATGCGTGAGCGGGTCGCGGCGGTAGGCGGCGAGCTCACCCTCGAGCCTGGCCCCGATGGAATGGGTCTCTGTGTGGTGGCCAGTTTGCCCGTACCCTGAGGTGTGCCCCCCAAGCAGACGATTCGTGTGCTCATCGCCGATGACCAGGGACTGGTGCGCGACGGTTTCGCGATGATCCTCTCCACGCAGCCGGATCTGGAGCTCGTGGGCGAGGCCGCGGACGGAGCCGAGGCGATCCGGGCGGCGCGGGAACTCCATCCGGACGTGGTGCTCATGGACGTCCGCATGCCGAACGTCGACGGGATCGAGGCGACTGCGGCGATCTGTCGTGACACCCGCGCGAAGGTACTGGTGCTCACCACCTTCGACCTCGACGAGTACGTCTACGACGCGCTGCGCGCCGGTGCGAGCGGCTTCCTGCTCAAGGACATGCGACGCGCCGAGCTGATCGAGGCGGTACGTGTGGTGGCCGCCGGTGAGGCGCTGCTCGCCCCGACGGTGACCCGTCGCCTGATCGCCGATGTGGTGGGACGCGCCCATCCGGTGCCCGCGGCCGCTCCTCGCCCCGATGCCCGGCTGGCGGCGCTGACCGCACGGGAGACCGAGACCTTGCGGCAGGTCGCGCGAGGACTGTCCAACGCGGAGATAGGCCGCGAGCTGTACGTCACCGAGCACACCGTCAAGACCCACGTCAGCAGCCTCCTCAGCAAGCTCGGCCTTCGGGACCGGGTACAGGCGGTGGTGCTGGCCTACGAGTCGGGTCTGGTCCAGCCGGGCGAGACCGCGCCGCCGGCTCACTCCTGAGAGCGAGTCGGCCGCTCCTGCGAGCGGCACGCAAGTCCGCTCTCCACGGCGATCCGCCGCCGCCGGTCCAGGGATGAACATCAGGGCAGCTGTCAACCGTTGGAGGCTGTCATGATCCGTACGATTTCCGGGTTCGCCGCCCGCCGGCCGCTCTTCGTCATCGTGGCCTGGCTCGCCATCGTGGGTGCCGGCTTCGGCATCGGCGGTGGAGTGTTCGAGCGGCTCGTGTCCGACGTCGGTACCGTGCCCGGTAGCGAGTCGGGCCGCGCCGCGGATCGGCTCGCCGCCGCCGCGCCCAGGCCCGAGACGCTGACCGCCGTCATCTCCGGCCGGCCGGCCGCCGATCCCGCGCTGCGGCAGAGCGTCGCGTCGGCCATCGGTGCGGCGCGGGCGGTGCCCGGGGTCGCCGAGGTGTCCGAGCCGCTCCCGTCGGCCAAGACCGGCAACGCGCTGCTCGTCGAGGTGCGCCTGGCCCCCGGGGACGGGCAGGAGGAGACGGCGGAGGCCGTGGCCGAGCGGCTGCACGGCATTGACGCCGATGTCACCGTCGCGGGCGGACCTCTGTCCGATGCCGAGTTCGACGAACAGGCGCAGAAGGACGTGGCGCGGGCCGAGATGTTGAGCATGCCGGTGGTGCTGGTCCTGCTGCTGGTCGTCTTCGGCGGCCTGCTGGCGGCCGGGCTGCCGGTGCTCATCGCCGTGGTGGGCGTCGGCGGGACCTTCGGTGTTCTCTTCGCCTTCAGCACCGTCACCGACATCTCGGTCTACGTCATTCAGGTCACCACCATGCTCGCCATCGGGTTGGCGGTGGACTACGCACTGCTGATGGTCAACCGGTTCCGCGAGGAGCGGAGCACCGCGCCCGACGTCGCCACCGCCGTCACCCGTACCACCGCCACCGCCGGCCGTACCGTCATGTTCTCCGGCCTCACCGTCGCGGTGGCGCTCGCCGGGTTGGTGGTCTTCCCGGATCCGTTCCTGCGCTCGATGGGACTGGCCGGATCCGCCGTCGTGCTGGTGGACATGGTCGCCGCGCTCACGCTGTTGCCGGCGCTGCTCACCCGGTTCGGCCACCGGATCTCTCCGGCCAAGCGGCGCGCGGGCGCCGGGATGTTCGCCCGGGTGGCGCGCGGCGTCCAGCGCCGGCCGGTGCTGACCCTGGTCGTCACCGCCGGAGCGATGGCGGCGCTGGCCGCTCCCGTGCTCGGGCTGCACATCTCCCAGGGCGACCCGCGGATGCTGCCGGGTGCCACCTCGACCCGCCAGATGTGGGACGGGCTCACCGAGCACTTCCCCGACCAGGCACAGTGGTCGGGCGATATCCAGGTGCTCGCCGACGCGCCCGCGAACGACCCCGAACTCGACCGGCTGCGCGGGACGGTCGCGGCCATCCCGGGAATCACCGGAGTAGAGGTGGATCAGCTCGGGCCCGATTTGACCGTGCTGTCCGCCACCCCGCGTGGTCCGGCCGACGGTGCGGCGGCCCGCGACGCCGTCACGGCGATCCGCGACCTGTCCGCACCGTTCCGCATCGAGGTGACCGGCGACTCGGCCGAGCTGGTCGACTACCGGGCCATGCTGATCGAACGGCTGCCGTGGGCGGTCGCGCTGGTCGCGCTCGGCACGCTGATGCTGCTGTTCGCCTTCACCGGTTCGGTGCTGCTGCCGGTCAAGGCGGTACTGACCAACCTGCTCAGCATCGGCGCCGCACTCGGCATCGTGGTCTGGGTGTTCCAGGAAGGACACCTGGCGGGTCTGCTCGGCACCGAAGGCCTCGGCTACGTGCACCTCACCGTACCGGTGCTGATCGGCGCGATAGCGTTCGGGCTTTCGGTCGACTACGAGGTGTTCCTGCTGTCCCGGATCCGGGAGCGGTGGCTGGCCGGCGCAGGTCCCCAGGGTTCGGTCGCCGAGGGTCTGCAGCGCACCGGCGGCATCGTGACCGCGGCGGCGGCGATGATCGCGGTGGTCTTCGCCGGATTCATCTTCGGCGGCTTCGTGCCCATCAAGGCCATCGGGCTCGGGCTGGCGCTGGCGATCACGTTGGACGCGACCATCGTGAGGATGCTGCTGGTCCCGGCCACCATGACGCTTCTCGGGCGGCGTAACTGGTGGATGCCGGGCCCGCTGCGACGCGTGCACGCCCGGCTCGCCCTGTCCGAGTCGGCGCCCGAAGCGCCGGAGGCCGCGTCGCCTCCGGCCGCCCCCGCGCTGGCCGGCTGACGACCGGGCGGCCTGCCCGCCGACCATCGAACGAGGGCGGATCCCGGGATCCGCCCTCGTTCGACCACGTGGGCGGACAGTCGGCGAGGCGACGAGCCGGTTCGTCAGGTGGTGACGAGCCAGCCGGCCGAGCACAGTCCGGTCACGAACACGAGCGTCCG
>NZ_JABVEB010000024.1 GCF_014323665.1 Actinomadura sp. HBU206391
AGCCGGAGGCGAGGCCATGTACACGCCCCTCTAAACTATGGGTTTCCTCACTGCTGGTCAGAGCTCGAAAAACCCATGTCTGCTCTTGACTCAGAGCCGATGAGGAGCGATGCTGCGAGGCAACTGTGATGCATACTGCGGCGGTAGAGTTGCTAGCAGTGTGGCAATCGGCTACACTGCCCCTTTGCGCTGCCCTCTGACTATCCACGTTTGAGATCCGCTGGGATCACTCTCTGCGTCTCACTCATGGACCGTCTGGCGTGCGCGCCGTTCAGTACCGCCGCGAGCCCTCGGAAGGACCACTCTTGGCAGCCTCGCGCAACGCCTCGAACACCGCAACCGGTCCGAACCGCGTCTCCTTCGCGCGCATCAAGGAGCCGCTCGAAGTCCCGGACCTCCTCGCGTTGCAGACCGAGTCTTTTGACTGGCTGCTCGGCAACGAGAGGTGGAAGTCCCGGGTCGAGGCGGCCCAGAAGGCCGGTCGCAAGGATGTCCCGGCCCAGTCGGGCCTCGAGGAGATCTTTGAGGAGATCAGTCCCATTGAGGACTTCTCCGGAACCATGTCCCTCTCGTTCCGCGATCATCGGTTCGAGCCGCCCAAGTACTCCGTCGAGGAGTGCAAGGACAAGGACATGACCTACTCCGCCCCCATGTTCGTCACGGCGGAGTTCATCAACAACTCGACTGGAGAGATCAAGAGCCAGACGGTGTTCATGGGCGATTTCCCGCTCATGACCCCGAAGGGCACCTTCATCATCAACGGCACCGAGCGCGTCGTCGTCTCGCAGCTCGTCCGTTCACCCGGCGTCTACTTCGACCGTCAGCTGGACAAGACGTCCGACAAGGACATCTACGGCTGCAAGGTCATCCCGAGCCGGGGAGCATGGCTCGAGTTCGAGATCGACAAGCGTGACAATGTCGGCGTCCGCATCGACCGCAAGCGCAAGCAGGGCGTGACCGTCCTGCTCAAGGCGCTCGGTTGGGACGAGGCCCGCATTCTCGAGCGTTTCGGTGACTACGAGTCGATCCGCATCACCCTGGAGAAGGATCACACCACCGGCCAGGATGACGCGCTGCTCGACATCTACCGCAAGCTGCGCCCGGGTGAGCCTCCGACGAAGGAGTCCGCCCAGACGCTGCTGGAGAACCTCTACTTCAATCCCAAGCGGTACGACCTCGCCAAGGTCGGCCGATACAAGGTCAATAAGAAGCTCGGCCTCGGCCTCGGCATGCGCCAGGGCACGCTGACCGAAACCGACATCGTCGCCACGATCGAGTACCTCGTCCGGCTGCACGCCGGCGAGGAGGAGGCCACCCTCGGGGAGGTCCCCGTCCCGGTCGAGACCGACGACATCGACCACTTCGGCAACCGCCGTCTCCGGACGGTGGGGGAGCTGATCCAGAACCAGGTGCGCCTGGGTCTGGCCCGGATGGAGCGGGTCGTCCGCGAGCGGATGACCACGCAGGACGTCGAGGCGATCACGCCGCAGACGCTGATCAACATCCGGCCGGTCGTCGCCTCCATCAAGGAGTTCTTCGGCACCAGCCAGCTGTCGCAGTTCATGGACCAGACCAACCCCCTCGCCGGCCTCACGCACAAGCGGCGGCTCTCGGCGCTGGGTCCGGGTGGTCTGTCCCGTGAGCGGGCGGGCTTCGAGGTCCGTGACGTCCACCCGTCGCACTACGGCCGGATGTGCCCGATCGAGACGCCGGAAGGCCCGAACATCGGCCTGATCGGTTCGCTCAGCTCCTATGGGCGGGTCAACCCGTTCGGCTTCGTCGAGACGCCCTACCGCAAGGTCGTCGACGGCGTGGTCACCGAGCAGATCGACTACCTGACCGCCGACGAGGAGGACAGGTTCGTCAAGGCGCAGGCCAACTCGCCGCTCAACGCCGACGGCAGCTTCGCCGAGGACCGCGTCCTGGTTCGCACCAAGGGCGGTGAGATCGAGTACATCTCGCCGGCCGACGTGCACTACATGGACGTCTCCCCGCGGCAGATGGTGTCGGTCGCGACCGCGATGATCCCGTTCCTCGAGCACGACGACGCCAACCGCGCGCTCATGGGCTCGAACATGCAGCGGCAGTCCGTGCCGCTGCTGAAGAGCGAGGCCCCGCTGGTCGGCACCGGCATGGAGTACCGTGCCGCGACCGACGCGGGCGACGTGATCACCGCCGAGAAGGCCGGTGTGGTGGAGGAGGTCTCCGCCGACTACGTCACCGTGATGAACGACGACGCCACCCGGACGACCTACCGCGTGGCCAAGTTCAAGCGCTCCAACCAGGGCACGTGCTTCAACCAGAAGCCGATCGTCGCCGAGGGCCAGCGGATCGAGTTCGGCCAGGTCATCGCCGATGGTCCGTGCACCGACAACGGTGAGATGGCGCTGGGCAAGAACCTGCTCGTGGCGTTCATGCCGTGGGAGGGCCACAACTACGAAGACGCGATCATCCTCAGCCAGCGGCTGGTGCAGGACGACGTCCTCTCCTCGATCCACATCGAGGAGCACGAGGTCGACGCCCGTGACACCAAGCTGGGCCCGGAGGAGATCACCCGGGACATCCCGAACGTCTCCGAAGAGGTCCTCGCCGACCTCGACGAGCGCGGCATCATCCGGATCGGCGCCGAGGTCGTACCCGGCGACATCCTGGTCGGCAAGGTCACGCCCAAGGGCGAGACCGAGCTGACCCCGGAGGAGCGGCTGCTTCGTGCGATCTTCGGTGAGAAGGCGCGTGAGGTCCGTGACACCTCGCTCAAGGTGCCGCACGGCGAGATGGGCAAGGTCATCGGTGTCCGCGTGTTCAGCCGGGACGAGGGCGACGAGCTCCCGCCGGGCGTGAACGAGCTGGTCCGCGTCTACGTGGCCCAGAAGCGCAAGATCACCGACGGTGACAAGCTCGCCGGCCGACACGGCAACAAGGGCGTCATCTCCAAGGTGCTGCCGGTCGAGGACATGCCGTTCCTCGAGGACGGCACCCCGGTCGACATCGTCCTCAACCCGCTCGGTGTTCCCGGCCGTATGAACGTCGGCCAGGTTCTCGAGACCCACCTCGGCTGGGTCGCCAGCCGCGGCTGGAAGGTCGAGGGCGACGACGCCGAGTGGAAGCGTCAGCTCAAGGCGATCGGCGCCGACGAGGCTCCGGCCTGGACCAACGCGGCCACGCCGGTCTTCGACGGTGCCCGCGAGGAGGAGATCACGGGGCTGATCGAGAGCACCCTGCCCAACCGGGACGGCGAGCGCATGGTCGGTCCGGGTGGCAAGGCCAGGCTCTTCGACGGTCGCACCGGTGAGCCGTTCACAGACCCGATCTCGGTCGGTTACATCTACATTCTCAAGCTGCTCCACCTGGTCGACGACAAGATCCACGCTCGGTCGACCGGTCCCTACTCCATGATCACTCAGCAGCCGCTCGGCGGTAAGGCCCAGTTCGGCGGCCAGCGCTTCGGTGAGATGGAGGTCTGGGCACTGGAGGCGTACGGCGCCGCCTACGCCCTTCAGGAGCTGCTGACCATCAAATCCGACGACGTCCTGGGCCGGGTCAAGGTCTATGAGGCGATCGTCAAGGGCGAGAACATCCCCGAGCCGGGCATCCCGGAGTCCTTCAAGGTGCTGATCAAGGAGATGCAGTCGCTGTGCCTCAACGTCGAGGTGCTCTCCAGCGACGGTATGTCCATCGAGATGCGTGACACCGACGAGGATGTCTTCCGCGCAGCGGAGGAGCTCGGCATCGACCTGTCCCGGCGTGAGCCGAGCAGTGTCGAAGAGGTCTGATTCTCAAACGACAACAGGGGACTGAACACAACGTGCTCGATGTCAACTTCTTCGACGAGCTGCGGATCGGTCTGGCCACGGCCGACGACATCCGTCAGTGGTCGCATGGTGAGGTCAAGAAGCCTGAGACGATCAACTACCGGACCCTGAAGCCGGAAAAGGACGGACTCTTCTGCGAGAAGATCTTCGGTCCGACCAGGGACTGGGAGTGCTACTGCGGCAAGTACAAGCGAGTCCGGTTCAAGGGCATCATCTGTGAGCGCTGTGGCGTCGAGGTGACTCGCGCCAAGGTACGGCGTGAGCGGATGGGCCACATCGAACTGGCCGCGCCCGTGACGCACATTTGGTACTTCAAGGGGGTGCCCAGCCGGCTGGGCTACCTCCTGGACCTCGCCCCGAAGGATCTCGAAAAGATCATCTACTTCGCGGCATACATGATCACGCTTGTCGACACCGAGAAGCGTGACCGCGACCTGCCGACGCTCGAGGCGCACATCTCGGTCGAGCGCCAGCAGATCGAACAGCGTCGTGACGCCGAGATCGAGGCCCGGCAGCAGAAGCTCGAGCGTGACCTCGCCGAGCTCGAGGCCGCCGGCGCCAAGGCCGACCAGCGGCGCAAGGTGCGTGAGAGCGCCGAGCGCGAGATGAAGCAGATCCGCGATCGCGCGCAGCGTGAGATCGACCGCCTCGAAGAGGTGTGGACCCGCTTCAAGAACCTCAAGGTCCAGGACCTCGAGGGCGACGAGATGCTCTACCGCGAGATGCGGGACCGCTTCGGCAAGTACTTCGAGGGCGGCATGGGCGCTCGCGCCATCCAGGCCCGCCTGGAGAACTTCGACCTCGACGCCGAGGCCGAGCGGCTCCGCGAGATCATCCGTACGGGGAAGGGCCAGAAGAAGGCCCGCGCCCTCAAGCGGCTCAAGGTCGTCTCGGCGTTCCTGAACACGCGCAACTCGCCGCTCGGCATGGTGCTCGACTGCATCCCGGTCATCCCGCCGGACCTGCGCCCGATGGTGCAGCTCGACGGTGGCCGGTTCGCGACGAGCGACCTCAACGACCTGTACCGCCGGGTCATCAACCGGAACAACCGGTTGAAGAGGCTGCTCGACCTCGGTGCTCCCGAGATCATCGTCAACAACGAGAAGCGGATGCTGCAGGAGGCCGTCGACGCGCTGTTCGACAACGGCCGCCGCGGCCGCCCGGTCACCGGGCCGGGCAACCGTCCGCTCAAGTCGCTGTCCGACATGCTCAAGGGCAAGCAGGGCCGCTTCCGGCAGAACCTGCTGGGCAAACGCGTCGACTACTCCGGCCGTTCGGTCATCGTCGTCGGCCCGCAGCTCAAGCTGCACCAGTGTGGTCTGCCCAAGCAGATGGCCCTGGAGCTGTTCAAGCCGTTCGTCATGAAGCGGCTGGTCGACCTCAACCACGCGCAGAACATCAAGAGCGCCAAGCGCATGGTCGAGCGGGCCCGCCCCGTCGTGTGGGACGTGCTCGAAGAGGTCATCACCGAGCACCCGGTGCTGCTCAACCGGGCGCCGACCCTGCACCGCCTCGGCATCCAGGCCTTCGAGCCGCAGCTGGTCGAGGGCAAGGCCATCCAGATCCACCCGCTCGTCTGCACCGCGTTCAACGCGGACTTCGACGGCGACCAGATGGCCGTGCACCTGCCGCTGTCGGCCGAGGCCCAGGCCGAGGCGCGCATCCTGATGCTGTCGACCAACAACATCCTGAAGCCGTCGGACGGCAAGCCGGTCACCATGCCCACCCAGGACATGGTCATCGGGCTGTACTGGCTGACGTCGGACAAGACCGACGCCAAGGGCGAAGGCCGCTCGTTCACCTCGATCCCCGAGGCGATCATGGCCTACGACCGTGGTGAGCTCGACCTGCAGGCCCAGATCCAGATCCGGCTCAAGGACGTCCCGCCGCCGCGCGGCTGGCAGGCGCCCGAGGGCTACGAGCCTGGTCAGGCCTACCGGCTCGAGACCACCCTGGGCCGTGCCCTGTTCAACGAGACGCTGCCGAACGACTTCCCCTTCGTGAACTACGAGGTGGGCAAGAAGCAGCTCTCGGCGATCGTCAACGAGCTGGCCGAGACCTACCCGAAGGTCGCGGTCGCCAACGCGCTCGACGCGCTGAAGGACCGCGGCTTCCACTGGGCCACCCGGTCCGGCGTCACGATCGCGATCGCGGACGTCATCGCGCCGCCGAACAAGGCCGAGATCCTCTCGGCCTACGAGCGGCGTGCCGACAAGGTGCAGCGGGAGTACGACCGCGGTCTGATCACCGACGACGAGCGCCGCCAGGAGCTCATCGAGATCTGGACCCACGCCACGGCCGACGTCATGGACGACATGACCAAGGCGTTCCCGAAGAACAACCCGGTGTGGATGATGGTCAACTCCGGTGCCCGTGGTAACCCACTGCAGGTCCGGCAGATCGCCGGCATGCGTGGGCTGGTGTCCAACCCCAAGGGTGAGACCATCCCGCGGCCGATCAAGTCGTCGTTCCGTGAGGGACTGTCGGTGGTCGAGTACTTCATCTCGACGCACGGCGCCCGTAAGGGCCTGGCCGACACCGCGCTCCGTACCGCCGACTCGGGTTACCTGACCCGGCGTCTGGTGGACGTGGCGCAGGACGTCATCGTCCGCGAGGAGGACTGCGGCACCGACCGCACCATCCCGTTCCGGGTGGCCGACCGCGGCCCGGGCGGCGAGCTGGTGAAGCCGCCCACGTCCGAGAACAGCCTTGTCGGCCGGACCATCGCCGAGGACGTCGAGCTGGACGGTTCGGTCCTGTTCCCGGCGAACACGGACCTGTCCGACATGGTGATCACACGGCTGGTCGAGGCCGGGATCGAAGAGGTCCGGACCCGCAGCGCCCTCG
Source organism: Actinomadura sp. HBU206391 (assembly GCF_014323665.1). GTDB lineage: Bacteria > Actinomycetota > Actinomycetes > Streptosporangiales > Streptosporangiaceae > Actinomadura_C. The sequence continues at coordinate 6,660 of NZ_JABVEB010000024.1, forward strand.
TCTGCGAAGCCAAGATCGGCGTCTGCGGGGCGTGCTACGGCCGCTCGCTGGCGACCGGCAAGCGCGTGGACGTCGGTGAGGCCGTCGGCATCATCGCGGCCCAGTCGATCGGTGAGCCCGGCACGCAGCTGACCATGCGTACCTTCCACACCGGTGGTGTGGCGGGCGCCGACATCACCCACGGTCTGCCGCGTGTCCAGGAGCTGTTCGAGGCGCGCATCCCCAAGGGTGTCGCCCCGATCAGCGAGGTCGCCGGCCGGGTCAAGATGGAAGAGACCGAGAAGACCCGGAAGGTCGTCATCCTTCCCGATGACGGCTCCGAAGAGATCGCCTACCCGGTGCCGATGCGTTCGCGGCTGCGGGTCAAGGAGGGCGACCACGTCGACGTCGGTGAGCAGCTCATCGACGGTTCCATCAACCCGCACGAGGTGCTGCGCATCCTCGGCCCGCGGGCGGTCCAGCTCCACCTGGTCCACGAGGTCCAGGAGGTCTACCGCTCGCAGGGTGTGTCGATCCACGACAAGCACATCGAGATCATCGTCCGCCAGATGCTCAAGCGGGTGAACATCCTCGAGGCCGGGGACACCGACCTGCTGCCGGGCGACCTGGTGGAGCGGCCGATCTTCGAGCGGACCAACCGCGCCGTCGTCGCCGAGGGCGGCACGCCCGCGGCCGGCCGGCCGGTGCTCATGGGCATCACCAAGGCGTCGCTGGCGACCGAGTCCTGGCTGTCGGCGGCCTCCTTCCAGGAGACCACCCGGGTGCTCACCGAGGCTGCCATGCACTCCAAGAGCGACTCGCTGCTGGGCCTCAAGGAGAACGTCATCATCGGAAAGCTCATCCCGGCCGGTACCGGCATGCCGCAGTACCGCAACATCCGGGTCGAGCCCACCGAGGAGGCGAAGGCGGCGGTCTACTCCGTCGGTTCCTACGACGACGGTGCCGAGTACGCCTTCGGGCAGGGCTCCGGTGAGGCCGTGCCGCTGGAGGAGTACGACTTCGGGCAGTACAACAGGTAACAGGACAAGAGGAAAAAGCGCACCAGGGATGGGGCCGCTTCCCGTCGGAAGCGGCCCCATCCTCATATCACGGCCGTCCGCCACATAGCGTGGTGATTTGCGGTGGCACCGGCGATCGCGGGAAGGTGGTCGCGATGGAGCTCAGCCGGGGACGGCCCGACATGGTGAGCAGAGACAGAGTTCGGGGGGCCGCGTTACGCGCCGTGCGCCTTCGGATGGAACTGCATGCCCGGGCGTCGCACGCGCTCGGGGGGTACGGCGCTGAAGGAGCCCGACGATGAGCGAGCAGGACGGCACGCAAGGACCGCAGTGGCCGCTGCCCGACGACCAGGGGCCGCCGCAGGGCGGGCGAACCGACGAGACCAAGGAGACCACCGAGGTCTCACAGGAGACCCAGGACACCGGGCCCGCGTCGACGATCCGCCCGATAGGCGACCGGACCGTCGTGTTCGGCGCCCCCGCGCCCTCCCGCGGAGGCCCGCAGCCGAGTCCCGAGTGGCCCCAAGGCAGCGGGTCGACACAGGGCAGTGAGTCGACACAGGGCAGCGGGTCGACGCAGGGCGGTGGGCCCGCCCAGGGCGTGCCGCCGCACGATCCGGCGCCGCCCGCACCGGGCTACGGCTCGCCGGCCTACGGCCAGCCCTCCTACGGGCAGCCGGCGGAACAGGAACGGTCTCCCTACGGAGCCCTGCCGCAGGCCGACCCCTACGCACCTCCGTCGTACGGCCAGACGCCGGCCGCACCGGCCGCCCAGGATCCCTATGGCCAGGCGCCGACCCCCACCTACGGGCAACCGGCCGACCAGCCGCCGTACGCGCAGCCGTCCTACGGCCAGCCGTCGTACGGGCAGCCCGAGCAGCAGGCGCCGGGCCAGCAGGCGCCGGGCCAGCAGCCCTATGGGCAGCCCGAACAGCAGGCACAGGGGCAGCAGACACCGGGGCAGCAGGCGCCGGGCCAGCAGCCGTACGGTCAGCAGCCCCTCGGCCAGCCGGAGCAGCAGCCCTACGGCGGGCAGCCGGAGCAGCAGTCGTACGGTCAGCAGCCCTACGGCCAGCAGCCGTACGCCCAGCCGGAGCAGCAGCCCTACGGCGGACAGCCGTACGGGCAGGCACCCGGCCAGGAGAGCGGCTACCCGCAGCAGCCGGCCTACGGTACGCCGGGCGGCGGGCAGCAGGACGAGCCGTCCGGGTACCCGCGGCAGCCCGGCTCGTTCGGCCAGCCGGATCAGCCCCAGCAGCCCTACGAGGCACCGGGACGGCCGGAGCAGCCCTACGGGCAGCAGGCGACCTATGGCCAGTACGGCCAGGCGGCCTACGGGCAGCCCCAGCAGGGGCAGCAGCCGTACGGTGAGCAGGAGGCGCCGTACACGCCGCCGGCCTCGCCGGAGAGCTCCGGCTCTGACGCGCTCGGCGAACGCACGATGATCGTGCCGGCTCCCGGGACCGGCACCGAGCCTCCGGTGGATCAGTCGTCCACCGACGAGCAGCCGGCCTACCGGTTGCCGACCGACGTTCCGCTGGTCTCGGGTCCGGGCGGTGGCGACACCGAAGAGCGGACCGTGACGGTGCAACCGCTGGACCAGGGCTTCGGCTCGGGCGGAGCGTCGGAGGAGCCCCGGTCCTACGGTGCACCGGGTTCGGGTTTCGGGTCGCCCGGCGACCGGGACGAGGACGCCCAGCCGACCCAGGCCTTCCGTCCGTCCGAGGAGTCACCGGGCTTCTCCGACAGCGGGCAGGGGCGCTCGGAACCGGGCGGGCAGCAGCCGTGGTCGGCGCCCTCCGCCGACCAGGCGCAGCAGCCGTACGGCGGGCAGCAGCCCTACGGGCAGCAGCAGGCCCAGCAGCCCTACGGCCAGCAGTCCTACGGTCAGCAGCCGTACGGCGGGCAGCAGGCTCAGCAGCCCTACGGCCAGCAGGCCCAGCAGCCCTACGGGCAGCAGCAGGCCCAGCAGCCCTACGGGCAGCCTGAGGGCCAGGCGGGTCAGCAGGGCTACGGCCAGCACGCGGCGTACGGTCAGCAGCCCGGGCAGCAGCACGGCCAGCCGGGCCAGCAAGGGCAGCAGCAGGCCCAGGGCCAGCAGGGCTACGGCCAGCACGCGGCCTATGGCCAGCAGCAGGGCCAGCACGGCGGCGAGACCGCCTACCCCGGCTACGGCAACGTCTCCGGATATCCGGACGAGGGCGGGAAATCGCGGGCCAAGCTGCTGATCGGGATCGGCGCGGCCCTGGTGGTCATCATCGCGGTGGTAGTGATCGTCGCCTACGTGCTCTGATCCGGCCGGCCCGGGCTCTTCTCAGAGCGACAGGTCTCAGGCAGAATGCCGACGGGAACAACCGTCGGCATTCTGTCGTTCTGTACCGTTGACGACATGGGTGGCTTCCGGCCGCCCCCGGCGGGATCGACCGCTCGCTTTGACCTTTGGTGCGAGGGTGGGTAGTCTTTCCCTTCGTGCCCGCGGTATGCGGGCCATCATGCGTGTGTGCTGGCTTTGCCGTGCGCCGCATTCAACTCCCCGGCTCGGTTCGGCCCTTACGGGCCGGATGGATTGCGGCGGGCGCGACACGCCCGACCGCGGGGGTCGGAGAGGTCGGGAAACCGGCAGGTCACAGCCTCGGAAGGGGCTGTGAATCACGGTTGCACGCAAGTGCGATCGTCCAGAGGAAGACTTACCGGCTCGGTACGAGGGAAGACGGAGACGCGGTGCCCACGATCCAGCAGCTGGTCCGAAAGGGCCGCCAGGACAAGGTGACCAAGAACAAGACGCCCGCGCTTAAGGGGAGCCCCCAGCGCCGGGGTGTCTGCACGCGCGTCTACACGACGACGCCGAAGAAGCCGAACTCCGCGCTGCGCAAGGTCGCCCGTGTTCGGTTGTCCAGCGGAATAGAGGTCACGGCCTACATTCCGGGCGTCGGCCACAACCTGCAGGAGCACTCGATCGTGCTCGTGCGCGGTGGTCGTGTGAAGGACCTCCCGGGTGTCAGGTACAAGATCATCCGCGGCACTCTGGACACCCAGGGTGTGCGCAACCGCAAGCAGGCGCGCAGCCGCTACGGCGCGAAGAAGGAGAAGAGCTGATGCCCCGCAAGGGACCTGCCGCCAAGCGTCAGCTGATCGCTGACCCGGTGTACAACTCGCCGCTGGTCACCGCACTGATCAACAAGGTGCTGCTGGACGGCAAGCGCTCGATCGCGCAGAGCATCGTGTACGACGCTCTCGAGGGCGCCCGCGAGAAGACCGGCAACGACCCGGTCGTCACGCTGAAGCGCGCGCTCGACAACGTGAAGCCGACCCTCGAGGTCCGCAGCCGGCGAGTCGGCGGCGCGACCTACCAGGTGCCGGTGGAGGTGCGCCCGGCGCGCAGCACCACTCTCGCCCTGCGGTGGCTCATCGTCTACTCCCGGCAGCGCCGCGAGAAGACGATGACCGAGCGGCTGATGAACGAGCTGCTCGACGCGAGCAACGGCCTCGGCGCGAGTGTGAAGAAGCGCGAGGACACCCACAAGATGGCGGAGTCGAACAAGGCCTTCGCCCACTACCGCTGGTAATCCAGCTCACAGACGTACGAGAAGACGCGAGGACGCGAGCACAGTGGCTACTCAGACCGGTGTAGACCTGGCCAAGGTCCGCAACATCGGGATCATGGCCCACATCGACGCGGGCAAGACGACGACGACTGAGCGCATCCTGTTCTACACAGGCATGAGCTACAAGATCGGCGAGGTCCACGACGGCGCGGCCACCACCGACTGGATGGAGCAGGAACAGGAGCGGGGAATCACCATCACCTCCGCTGCCGTCACCTGCAAGTGGGAGGTCGACAAGACCGACCACACCATCAACATCATCGACACCCCCGGGCACGTCGACTTCACCGTCGAGGTGGAGCGGTCGCTGCGGGTGCTCGACGGTGCCGTCGCCGTGTTCGACGGCGTGGCCGGAGTCGAGCCGCAGTCCGAGACGGTGTGGCGTCAGGCCGACCGCTACGGCGTCCCGCGGATCTGCTTCGTCAACAAGCTCGACCGGGTCGGCGCGGAGTTCCACCGCTGCGTCGACATGATCGTGTCGCGGCTCAACGCGACGCCCCTGGTGCTGCAGCTGCCGATCGGCGCCGAGGCGGACTTCAAGGGCGTCATCGACCTCGTGTCGATGAAGGCGCTCGTGTGGAGCCCCGAGGCCAAGATGGGCGAGATGTACGACACCGTCGACATCCCGGACACCCACGTCGAGGCGGCCCGCGAGTGGCACGACCGGCTGGTCGAGACGCTGGCCGAGGGCGACGACGAGATCATGGAGCTGTACCTCGAGGGCAACGAGCCCACGGCGGACCAGCTGATCGCCGGGATCCGTCGCGCGACCATCGCCGGCAACCTCACTCCGGTGCTGTGCGGCACGGCGTTCAAGAACAAGGGCGTGCAGCCGCTGCTGGACGCGATCGTCCGCTACCTGCCCTCGCCGATCGACGTTCCCTCTGTCGAGGGTCACGACGTGAAGAACGAGGAGAAGGTCATCGCTCGCAAGCCGAGCGAGGACGAGCCGTTCTCCGCGCTCGCCTTCAAGATCATGAGCGACCCGCACCTGGGCAAGCTGACCTACATCCGGGTCTACTCCGGTGTTCTCGAGGCCGGCACGCAGGTCCTGAACAGCGTGAAGGACCGCAAGGAGCGGATCGGCAAGATCTACCGGATGCACGCGAACAAGCGTGAGGAGATCGGCCATGTGGGCGCCGGCGACATCGTCGCGGTGATGGGCCTGAAGTCCACCACCACGGGCGAGACGCTGAGCGACCCGGCCAACCCGGTGATCCTCGAATCCATGACCTTCCCGGCCCCGGTCATCAACGTGGCGATCGAGCCGAAGACCAAGGTCGACCAGCAGAAGCTGGGCACCGCGATCCAGCGGCTGGCCGAGGAGGACCCCTCCTTCCAGGTCCGTACGGACGAGGAGACCGGTCAGACCATCATCTCGGGCATGGGCGAGCTCCACCTGGAGATCCTCGTCGACCGGATGAAGCGGGAGTTCAAGGTCGAGGCCAACGTCGGCCGCCCGCAGGTCGCCTACCGCGAGACCATCCGCCGCAAGGTCGAGAAGGTCGAGTACACCCACAAGAAGCAGACCGGTGGTGCGGGCCAGTTCGGCCGGGTCATCATCGACCTGGAGCCGCTGGGTGGCGGTAGCGACGGCTATGAGTTCGAGAACAAGGTGACCGGTGGCCGTATCCCGCGGGAGTACATCCCGTCCGTGGACGCGGGCTGCCAGGAGGCCGCCGAGTTCGGTGTGCTCGCGGGGTACCCGCTGGTGGGCATCAAGGTCACCTTGCGTGACGGTGCCTACCACGACGTGGACTCCTCGGAGATGGCGTTCAAGGTCGCCGGTTCCATGGCGTTCAAGGAGGCGGCCCGCAAGGCCGACCCCGCGCTGCTGGAGCCGATGATGGCGGTCGAGGTCACCACTCCCGAGGACAACATGGGTGACGTGATCGGCGACCTGAACAGCCGGCGTGGTCAGATCCAGGCGATGGACGAGTCACACGGCGCCCGGGTCGTCAAGGCCATCGTTCCCCTCTCTGAGATGTTCGGCTACGTGGGCGACCTGCGCAGCAAGACCCAAGGCCGAGCGGTATTCACCATGCAGTTCGACTCCTACGCGGAGGTTCCCACGAACGTCGCGCAGGAGATCATCGCGAAGGCGCGGGGCGAATAAGCGCTGCCGCCGGTATTGCCAGCCATTTTCAGCAAACGTAGACGGACGTCGAAAGGCGTCAGATTCACAAGGAGACACCAGTGGCCAAGGCCAAGTTCGAGCGGACGAAGCCGCACGTAAACATCGGCACCATTGGGCACATCGACCATGGTAAAACCACTCTTACCGCGGCGATTACCAAGGTGCTCCACGACAAGTACCCGGACCTGAACCCCTTCACGCCGTTCGACGAGATCGACAAGGCGCCGGAGGAGCGGGAGCGGGGCATCACGATCTCCATCGCGCACGTCGAGTACCAGACCGAGGCGCGGCACTACGCGCACGTCGACTGCCCGGGTCACGCGGACTACATCAAGAACATGATCACCGGCGCCGCCCAGATGGACGGTGCGATCCTGGTCGTGGCCGCCACCGACGGCCCGATGCCGCAGACCAAGGAGCACGTGCTGCTCGCCCGCCAGGTCGGCGTGCCCTACATTGTCGTGGCCCTCAACAAGGCCGACATGGTCGATGACGAGGAGATCCTGGAGCTCGTCGAGCTCGAGGTCCGTGAGCTTCTCACCGAGTACGAGTTCCCGGGCGATGACGTCCCGGTCGTGCGCGTCTCCGCGCTCAAGGCGCTCGAGGGCGACGCCGAGTGGGGCGAGAAGATCGTCGAACTCATGACCGCCGTGGACGAGAGCGTCCCGCAGCCGGTGCGTGAGACCGAGAAGCCCTTCCTCATGCCGATCGAGGACGTCTTCTCGATCACCGGTCGAGGCACGGTCGTCACCGGCCGGATCGAGCGTGGTGTCGTCAACGTCAACGAGACCGTCGACATCATCGGCATCCAGGAGAAGGCCACCACGACCACCGTCACCGGTGTCGAGATGTTCCGCAAGCTGCTCGACCAGGGCCAGGCCGGCGACAACGTCGGTCTGCTCCTGCGAGGCATCAAGCGCGAGGACGTCGAGCGCGGCCAGTGTGTGATCAAGCCGGGCACGAACACCCCGCACACCGAGTTCGAGGCGCAGGTCTACATCCTGTCCAAGGACGAGGGCGGCCGGCACACGCCGTTCTTCAACAACTACCGTCCGCAGTTCTACTTCCGGACCACGGACGTGACCGGCGTCGTCAACCTGCCCGAGGGCACGGAGATGGTCATGCCGGGCGACAACACCGAGATGAAGGTCGACCTGATCCAGCCGATCGCGATGGAGGAAGGTCTCCGTTTCGCGATCCGTGAGGGCGGCCGCACCGTCGGTGCCGGTCGCGTGGTCAAGATTCTCAAGTAAAGACACCCCGCGGAGCGGCGGTCCGGTCCTCCAGAGCACCGGACCGCCGCGCCACGACACCGAAGTAACCAGCGGCACTACCAGCAAAGGACACCGAGGCCACAATGGCGGGACAGAAGATCCGCATCCGGCTCAAGGCCTACGACCACGAGGTCATCGACACCTCGGCGCGAAAGATCGTCGAGACGGTGACGCGCACGGGCGCCAAGGTCGCGGGCCCGGTGCCGCTGCCGACCGAGAAGAACGTGTACTGCGTCATCCGCTCGCCGCACAAGTACAAGGACTCGCGCGAGCACTTCGAGATGCGCACACACAAGCGGCTGATCGACATCATCGATCCGACGCCCAAGACGGTCGACTCGCTCATGCGGCTCGACCTTCCGGCCGGCGTCGACATCGAGATCAAGCTCTAAAGGACGCACCCAGATGAGTAAGCAGAGAAAGGGCGTCCTGGGCGAGAAGCTCGGCATGACCCAGGTCTTCGACGATGAGGGCCGGATGGTGCCGGTAACCGTCGTCCAGGCCGGGCCGTGCGTTGTCACCCGGGTACGTACGCCCGAAGTAGACGGCTACACCGCCGTCCAGCTCGGCTACGGCCAGATCGACCCGCGCAAGGTGAACAAGCCGCGCACGGGTCACTTCGACAAGGCCGGCGTCACGCCGCGCCGTTACGTCGTCGAGCTCCGGACCGACAACGCCACCGAGTACGAACTCGGCCAGGAGATCACCGTTGACGTCTTCGAGGCCGGCCAGAAGATCGACGTCACAGGCACGAGCAAGGGCAAGGGCACTGCCGGTGTCATGAAGCGCCACGGGTTCAAGGGACTCGGCGCCTCTCACGGCACGCAGCGCAAGCACCGCTCGCCCGGCTCGATCGGCGGCTGCGCGACCCCTGGTCGCGTGTTCAAGGGCCTGCGCATGGCGGGGCGGCACGGTAACGCCCGCACCACCGTGCAGAACCTGACCGTGCACGCCGTGGACGCGGACAAGGGTCTGCTGCTCATCAAGGGCGCGGTCCCCGGCCCGAACGGCGGCCTGCTGCTGGTCCGCAACGCAGTGAAGGGAGCGGGCGCATGAGTGCACAGATCACCAAGGCCACACGGGCCGACATAAAGCTGGCGCCCGAGATCTTCGACGCGAAGGTCAACGTGCCGCTGATCCACCAGGTGGTCGTGGCGCAGCTCGCCGCGGCCCGGCAGGGCACGGCCTCGACCAAGACCCGGGGCGAAGTCTCCGGCGGTGGCCGCAAACCGTACCGGCAGAAGGGCACCGGCCGGGCCCGTCAGGGCTCGACCCGCGCGCCGCAGTTCGCCGGCGGTGGCGTCGTGCACGGCCCGCAGCCGCGCTCGTACGCGCAGAAGACGCCCAAGAAGATGAAGGCCGCCGCGCTCCGCGGCGCCCTGTCCGACCGGGCCCGGCACGGCCGGGTGCACGTGGTCGGCCCGCTGGTCGACGGCGACACGCCGAAGACCAAGGCCGCTCTGACCGCGCTGCGCGAGATCACCGAGGCGCGCAACATCCTGCTGGTGCTCGACGGCACGGACGAGGTGACCTGGGCGAGCCTGCGCAACGAGCAGAGCGTCCACCTCCTCGTGGCCGGTCAGCTCAACACCTACGACGTGCTCTGCAGCGACGACGTGGTGTTCACCGAGAAGGGTTACGACGAGTTCGTGACCCGGGCGCTCAAGACGATGAAGAAAGAGGGGGCGGACAAGTGAGCAAGATCGCTGACCCCCGCGACATCCTGATCGCGCCCGTCGTCTCGGAGAAGAGCTACGGGCTGCTGGACGAGAACAAGTACACGTTCCTCGTACAGCCGGACGCCAACAAGACCCAGATCAAGCAGGCGGTCGAGGCGGTGTTCCAGGTCAAGGTCGCGAGCGTGAACACGATCAACCGGCAGGGTAAGCGCAAGCGCACCCGCCACGGCTTCGGTAAGCGCAAGGACACCAAGCGCGCGATCGTCAGCCTGGCCGAGGGCGAGCGGATCGATATCTTCGGCGGCCCCGCCGCCTAGGGCGGGCCTCGAAGTAGACAAGGGATGAACGAAAAAGATGGGCATCCGTAAGTACAAGCCGACGACACCGGGTCGTCGCGGGTCCAGCGTGGCCGACTTCGTGGAGGTCACGCGCCGCGAGCCCGAGAAGTCGCTGCTGCGTCCGCTCCCCAAGAAGGGCGGCCGCAACAACCACGGCCGCATCACCACGCGGCACCAGGGCGGCGGTCACAAGCGCGCCTACCGCGTCATCGACTTCCGGCGCGCGGACAAGGACGGCGTGCCGGCCAAGGTCGCGCACATCGAGTACGACCCCAACCGCACCGCGCGGATCGCGCTGCTGCACTACGCCGACGGGGAGAAGCGCTACATCCTCGCCCCGACCGGCCTGAAGCAGGGCGACCGGGTGGAGAACGGCGCGGGCTCGGACATCAAGCCGGGCAACTGCCTGCCGCTGCGCAACATCCCGACCGGTACGGTCGTGCACGCCATCGAGCTGCGGCCGGGCGGCGGCGCCAAGATCGCCCGTTCCGCGGGCGCCGGGGTGCAGCTGCTGGCCAAGGAGGGCACCTACGCCACGCTGCGGATGCCCTCGGGCGAGATGCGGTTGGTGGACGTACGCTGCCGCGCCACGGTCGGCGAGGTCGGTAACGCCGAGCAGTCGAACATCAACTGGGGCAAGGCCGGGCGTTCCCGCTGGAAGGGCAAGCGCCCGACCGTCCGCGGTGTGGCCATGAACCCGATCGACCACCCGCACGGTGGTGGTGAGGGCAAGACCTCTGGTGGTCGGCACCCGTCGAGCCCGTGGGGCCAGCCGGAGGGGCGTACGCGTAAGGCGCAGAAGCCCAGCGACCGGCTCATCGTCCGTCGTCGCAGCAAGAAGAAGCGGTAGGAGTCGCTGTCATGCCACGTAGCCTCAAGAAGGGCCCGTTCGTGGACGACCACCTGATGAAGAAGGTGGACGTGCAGAACGAGAAGGGCACCAAGAACGTCATCAAGACGTGGTCGCGGCGCTCCATGATCGTGCCGGAGATGATCGGTCACACGATCGCCGTGCACGACGGCCGCAAGCACGTCCCGGTGTTCATCACCGATGCCATGGTCGGTCACAAGCTCGGCGAGTTCTCGCCGACGCGGACCTACCGCGGCCATGTCCGCGACGACCGCCGCAGCCGGCGTTGAGTCTGAGCTAGAGAGAGGGAACAGCGATGGAAGCCAGGGCCCAGGCGCGGTTCATCCGCGTCACGCCCAGGAAGGCCCGCCGCGTGGTGGACCTCATCCGCGGCCTGCCGGCCGCGGAGGCTCAGGCGGTGCTGCGGTTCGCCCCCCAGGCTGCTAGTGAGCCGGTGGGCAAGGTGCTGGCGAGCGCCATCGCCAACGCCGAGCACAACAACAAACTCGACGCCGACACGCTCGTCGTCAGCCGGGCCTGGGTCGACGAGGGTCCCACCCTCAAGCGATTCCGGCCGCGTGCACAGGGCCGGGCGTACCGGGTGAACAAGCGCACCAGCCATATCACCGTGATCGTCGAGTCGCGGCCCGAGAGTGCCGGCGCCGCGCCCCGTAGGGGCACCGCCAATAAGACGAGGAGGACCCGCTAGTGGGACAGAAAGTCAACCCGCACGGGTTCCGGTTGGGCATCACCACCGACTTCAAGAGCCGGTGGTACGCCGACAAGCTCTACAAGGACTACGTCAAGGAAGACGTCGCGATCCGCCGGATGCTCCAAAAGGGCATGGACCGTGCGGGCATCTCCAAGGTGGAGATCGAGCGCACCCGTGACCGTGTCCGTGTCGACATCCACACCGCCCGGCCGGGCATCGTCATCGGCCGTCGGGGCGCGGAGGCTGACCGGATCCGTGGTGACCTTGAGAAGCTGACCGGCAAGCAGGTCCAGCTGAACATCCTCGAGGTGAAGAACCCCGAGATCGACGCGCAGCTCGTCGCGCAGGGCGTGGCCGAGCAGCTGTCCAGCCGGGTCGCGTTCCGCCGGGCGATGCGCAAGGCGATCCAGAGCGCGATGAAGAGCGGCGCCAAGGGCATCAAGGTCCAGTGCGGCGGCCGTCTCGGCGGCGCCGAGATGTCGCGGTCGGAGTTCTACCGCGAGGGCCAGGTGCCGCTGCACACGCTGCGCGCCGACATCGACTACGGCTTCTACGAGGCCCGTACGACGTTCGGCCGGATCGGCGTGAAGGTGTGGATCTACAAGGGCGAGGCCCCGCAGACCCGCGCCGAGCGTGAGGCCAAGGCGGCGGCGCAGCGCGCCGGTGCCGGCACCGGCGGCGACCGGCGTGGTCGTGGCGGCGGCGGCGACCGTCCGCCGCGTCGTGGCGGTGGCGGTGGTGGCGGCGGCCGTCGTGGCGAGCGTGGCGACCGCGGTGGCGCCGGCAAGCAGAGTTCAGAGCAGCAGGCCACCGGGGCGGCCGAGTCGGCCGCGACCGCCACGCCGGCTGCGACAGGTGAGGGGAGCTGATTGACCAATGCTGATCCCTCGCAAGGTCAAGCACCGTAAGCAGCACCACCCCAGGCGTCGCGGTATGGCCAAGGGCGGTACGAAGGTGACCTTCGGCGAGTTCGGCATCCAGGCTGTCGAAGGGTCCTACGTGACCAACCGGCAGATCGAGGCCGCACGTATCGCGATGACGCGGCACATTCGCCGTGGCGGAAAGGTCTGGATCAACATCTTCCCGGACCGTCCGCTGACCAAGAAGCCGGCCGAGACCCGCATGGGTTCCGGTAAGGGCTCGCCCGAGTGGTGGGTCGCCAACGTGAAGCCCGGCCGGGTGATGTTCGAGCTGGCCGGAGTTCCCGAGCCGCTGGCCCGAGAGGCCCTGCGTCGCGCGATGCACAAACTGCCCATGAAATGCAAATTCGTCAAGCGAGAGGTGGGTGAGTCCTGATGGCCAAGGGTCTTACCGCCGAAGAGCTGCGGATCGAGCCCGGCGACGAGCTGGTCACCAAGCTGAAGGAAGCCAAGGAGGAGCTGTTCAACCTCCGCTTCCAGGCGGCCACCGGTCAGCTGGAGAGCCATGGGCGGCTCCGTGCCGTGAAGCGCGAGATCGCCCGCATCTACACCGTGATGCGGGAGCGGGAGCTCGGGATCGTCACGGTCGCCGAAGAGCCCGTGGAGGACGAGAAGGATGACTGAGCAGACGACCGAGGTCCGTGGTAACCGCAAGGTCCGCGAGGGCATCGTGGTCGGCGACAAGATGGACAAGACCGTCGTCGTCGCCGTCGAGGACCGGGTGAAGCACGCGCTGTACGGCAAGATCATTCGCCGTACTACGAGGTACAAGGCGCACGATGAGGCCAACGCATGTGGCGTCGGCGACCGGGTCCGCCTCATGGAGACCCGTCCGCTGTCGGCCACCAAGCGCTGGCGCGTCGTGGAGATCCTCGAGAAGGCCAAGTAACTGGACCTGCGGGAGGGACGGTCGCATCAGCGGCCACGCCGTCCCGCACTCCCCCCTCCACGGGGGCCCAGGTCTCCGTACAGGGGTAGAACCGCCAGGCTCGCAAGAGAACCGGCGTGACACACAGGAGTTAGACGTGATCCAGCAGGAGTCGCGACTCAAGGTCGCCGACAACACGGGTGCGAAGGAGATTCTTTGCATCCGCGTTCTCGGCGGGTCGGGTCGGCGCTACGCGGGAATCGGCGACATCATCGTCGCGACCGTGAAGGACGCCCTTCCCGGCGCCGGCGTGAAGAAGGGTGACGTCGTCAAGGCCGTCATCGTGCGCACCCGCAAGGAACGCCGCCGTGCCGATGGCTCCTACATCCGCTTCGACGAGAACGCGGCTGTGCTCATCAGGGACGGCGGGGACCCACGCGGTACGCGCATCTTCGGCCCGGTGGGCCGGGAGCTTCGGGAGAAGAAGTTCATGCGCATCATCTCGCTCGCGCCGGAGGTGCTGTGATGAAGATGAAGATCAAGAAGGGCGACGAGGTCGTCGTCATCGCCGGTAAGGACAAGGGCGCGACGGGGAAGGTCATTTCGGTCAACCCCGACACGCAGCGCGTCATCGTCGAGGGCGTCAACCTCATGAAGAAGAACACCAAGGTGGACCACCAGGGTGCGCGCGGCGCCAAGCAGGGCGGCATCATCACCAAGGAGGCGCCGCTCCACATCAGCAATGTGATGCTGGTCGAGGGTGGTAAGCGCACCCGGGTCGGCTACCAGGTGAACGAGGACGGCACGAAGGTTCGCGTCTCGCGCCGTAGCGGCAAGGAAATCTGATGACCGATACCAGTGTTGAGACCGTCGAGCAGAGCAGGGCGGTGCCCAGGCTCAAGCAGCGCTACCGCGACGAGGTCGCGAAGGCGATGCAGGAGCAGTTCGGCTACGCCAACGTCATGCAGATCCCCGGGCTGACCAAGATCGTGGTCAACATGGGGGTCGGCGAGGCGGCTCGCGACGCCAAGCTCATCGAGGGTGCCGTCCGCGACCTGACCGTGATCACCGGCCAGAAGCCGGCCGTGAACCGGGCGAAGAAGTCGATCGCCCAGTTCAAGCTGCGCGAGGGCATGCCGATCGGCGCCCACGTGACGCTGCGCGGTGACCGGATGTGGGAGTTCCTCGACCGGCTGCTGTCGCTCGCGCTGCCGCGGATCCGTGACTTCCGCGGTCTGTCGCCGAAGCAGTTCGACGGCCGTGGCAACTACACGTTCGGGCTGACCGAGCAGGTGATGTTCCACGAGGTCGATCCCGACAAGACGGATCGGCAGCGCGGCATGGACATCACGGTGGTCAACACCGCGACGACCGATGATGAGGGCCGGGCGCTCCTGAAGCTCCTGGGCTTTCCCTTCAAGGAGAACTGATGGCGAAGAAGTCGCTGATCGCCAAGGCGGGGCGCAAGCCCAAGTTCGGCGTGCGCACCTACACTCGGTGCTCGCGCTGCGGTCGCCCGCGCGCCGTCTTCCGCAAGTTCGGCCTGTGCCGGATCTGCTTCCGGGAGATGGCGCACCGCGGCGAACTGCCCGGCATCACGAAGTCGAGCTGGTGACCGGCGGGGGGAGTTCCCCCCGCACGGCCTCGGATCACGGGGCCGGGTCGACGGCCAGGGTAAGAAATGACCAACGCGCCGCCACGGCGGCGCCGGCCACGTCGAAGGTCCGCCATGTGCGGAAACCGCGGCGAGGGAGCAGTAGACCATGACGATGACCGACCCGATCGCGGACATGCTGACCCGTCTGCGTAACGCGAACTCGGCCTACCACGACATCGTGGGAATGCCGTATTCGAAGATCAAGGCGCACATCGCCGAGATCCTTCAGCAGGAGGGTTACATCTCCGGCTGGCATGTTGAGGATGCAGAGGTCGGCAAGAAGCTCGTGATCGACCTGAAGTTCGGCCCGACCCGGGAGCGTTCGATCGCCGGGATCAAGCGGGTGTCGAAGCCTGGTCTGCGGGTTTATGCAAAGAAGGACAACCTGCCGAAGGTCCTGGGCGGTCTCGGCGTCGCGATCATCTCGACGTCGTCCGGCCTGATGACCGACAAGCAGGCCGGCAAGCGCGGCGTGGGCGGGGAAGTCCTCGCCTACGTCTGGTGAGGGGAGGGTCCAGAACATGTCACGAATCGGACGTCTGCCCATCTCCGTTCCCGGTGGTGTCGAGGTCAAGATCGACGGGCGAGCGGTCACGGTGAAGGGGCCGAAGGGCGAGCTCTCGCACACGGTCGCCGAGCCGATCGAGGTGAAGCTCGAAGACGGCACCGTAACGGTGGCCCGGCCGAACGACGAGAACACCATCCGAGCGCTGCACGGCCTCACCCGGTCGTTGATCTACAACATGATCGTCGGGGTGACCCAGGGCTACACGAAGACCCTGGAGATCGTCGGAGTCGGTTACCGGGTCCAGGCCAAGGGAAACAACCTGGAGTTCTCTCTCGGTTACAGCCACCCGGTCACGGTCGAGGCCCCCGAGGGCATCAACTTCAAGGTCGAAAGGCCGACGGTCTTCTCGGTCGAGGGCATCGACAAGCAGAAGGTCGGCGAGGTCGCGGCCAACATTCGCAAGCTGCGCAAGCCGGACCCGTACAAGGGCAAGGGCGTGCGTTACCAAGGTGAGCAGATCCGCCGCAAGGTCGGAAAGGCTGGTAAGTAGTCATGGCTGGCAGCAAGACCCTGGTCCGGAAGGGCACGAGCGCACGCGCTGCTTCTCGTACGCGCCGGCACCTGCGGGTCCGCAAGAAGGTCGTCGGCACCGCCGCGCGGCCGCGGCTGGTCGTGACCCGATCGAGCCGTCACGTGTTCGCGCAGGTCATCGACGACGTCGCGGGCCGCACTCTGGCGTCCGCGTCGACGATGGAGGCCGGGCTGCGCTCCGGCGACGGCGACAAGACCGCCAAGTCGCGCAAGGTCGGCGAGCTCCTGGCGCAGCGCGCCAAGGACGCCGGCGTGAGCGCGGTGGTCTTCGACCGCGCGGGCAACAAGTACCACGGCCGCATCGCCGCCCTCGCGGACGGCGCGCGGGAGACCGGGCTGGAGTTCTGATGGCTCTGGTCCGAGGATCGCGAACAATGGTCCGGAAAACGAACGAGAGGAGCCACTGATGGCAGCTCCCAGGCGTGGAGGCGGCCAGGGCGGCGACCGTCGCGACCGTCGCGACGACCGCCGCGGTGGCGCCGACAAGGGAACGTCGTACACCGAGCGCGTCGTAGCGATCAACCGTGTCGCCAAGGTCGTCAAGGGTGGTCGGCGCTTCAGCTTCACCGCCCTCGTCGTCGTCGGTGACGGCAACGGCACCGTCGGCGTCGGATACGGCAAGGCCAAGGAGGTGCCCGCGGCGATCGCCAAGGGCGTCGAAGAGGCCAAGAAGCACTTCTTCAAGGTGCCGCGCATCCAGGGCACCATCCCGCACACCAGCCAGGGTGAGGAGGCGGCGGGCGTGGTCCTGCTCAAGCCGGCCAGCCCCGGTACCGGTGTCATCGCGGGTGGCCCGGTGCGCGCCGTCCTGGAGTGCGCGGGCATTCACGATGTCCTGTCGAAGTCGCTGGGCTCGTCGAACGCGATCAACATCGTCCACGCGACGGTGGCGGCGCTGAAGCAGCTCAACCGGCCCGAGGAGATCGCGGCCAAGCGCGGCCTGCCGATCGAGGACGTCGCGCCCGCGGCCATGCTGCGCGCACGCGCGGCCGGCTCCGAGCCGCGGTCGGAGGTCGCGACATGACCCAGCTGAAGATCACGCAGGTCAAGTCGGACATCGGTGGTAAGCAGAACCAGCGCGAGACGCTGCGCACCCTCGGCCTCAAGCGGATCGGCCAGAGTGTCGTCCGCGAGGACCGGCCAGAGGTGCTCGGCATGATCCGGACGGTCGACCACCTGGTCACCGTCGAGGAGGTCGACTGAGATGAGCGACAGCTCGCCTCTCAAGGTGCATCACCTCCGCCCGGCGCCCGGGGCCAACAGGTCCAAGACGCGCAAGGGCCGTGGTGAGGCGTCGAAGGGCAAGACGGCGGGACGCGGTACCAAGGGCACGAAGGCCCGTGGCACCGTACCGGCCGGTTTCGAAGGCGGCCAGATGCCGCTGATCCGGCGGATTCCGAAGCTCAAGGGCTTCAAGAACCCGTTCCGGGTCGAGTATCAGGTCGTCAACCTCAGCAGGTTGGCCGAGCTCTACCCCGAGGGTGGAGAGGCCACAGCCGAGGACCTGGCGGACAAGGGTGCGGTGCGCCGCGGCCGTCCGGTCAAGATTCTCGGTTCGGGCGACATCTCCGTGGCGGTGCAGGTGAAGGTGCATGCCTTCTCCGCGTCCGCCAAGGAGAAGATCGTCGCCGCCGGTGGTTCCGCAGACGAACTGTGAACCGCGGTGGCGCCCACGGGGGGACCCTTCCCCCCGTGGGTGCTGTTAGAGTTCGACGGGCGGCGACCATCTCGGCCACCGCCTCAAATCGTCTACCCTGGCCCCTCAGAAGTCCCAGGTCGGGATTCGCGCAGGAGGAATGGTGCTGACCGCGTTCACTCGGGCATTCCGTACGCCTGACCTGCGCAAGAAGATACTGTTCACGTTGTTCATCATCGTGGTGTTCCGGCTGGGTTCACAGCTGCCGACACCCGGTGTGAACACCAGTGCAGTAAAGGCTCTGACAGATCAGGCCAAACAAGGCGGTTCGGGGCAGGTCTTCCAACTGGTCGACCTCTTCAGCGGCGGTGCGCTGCTGAAGCTCTCGGTCTTCGCGCTCGGCATCATGCCGTACATCACCGCCAGCATCATCCTTCAGCTGCTCGTCGTGGTCATCCCGCGGCTCGAGACGCTGAAGAAGGAAGGTCAGGCGGGCACCACCAAGATCACGCAGTACACCCGGTACCTGACGATCGGGCTGGCCATCCTGCAGGCGACGGGCATCGTGGCGATGGCCCGCACCGGGCAGCTGTACCAGACGTCCGGCCAGGATGTGCTGTACAACAATGACCTTTTCACCATTATCACCATGGTGGTCGTGATGACCGCCGGCACTTCGGTGATCATGTGGCTGGGTGAGCTCATCACCGACCGCGGGATCGGCAATGGAATGTCGATCCTCATTTTCACGCAGGTCGTCGCCGTCTTCCCCGCCCAATTCTGGGGCATCTTCAAGTCCAAGGGCGGCTTCATCTTCACGCTCGTGTTGGTCGTCGGCCTCGCGATCATGGCGGCCGTGGTCTTCGTCGAGCAGGCTCAGCGCCGGATTCCGGTGCAGTACGCCAAGCGGATGGTCGGCCGCCGGATGTACGGCGGGACCTCGACCTACATCCCGCTCAAGGTCAACCAGGCCGGCATCATCCCGGTGATCTTCGCTTCGTCGCTCACCTACCTGCCGCAGCTCGCGTCGACGCTCTGGCGGGACAACAAGTTCCTCAACCAGACGCTGGCGCCCTACCTGGCGCAGAGCAACCCGTGGCACATGGCGGCGTTCTTCGGTCTGATCGTGTTCTTCACGTACTTTTACGTGGCGATCACCTTCAACCCCACCGAGATCGCCGACAACATGAAGAAGTATGGTGGGTTCATCCCGGGCATCCGTCCGGGCCGGCCGACCGCCGAGTACCTCGACTACGTGCTGACGCGGATCACGACGCCCGGTGCGCTGTACCTGGGGCTGGTCGCGCTTATCCCGATGATCGCCTTCTCGCTGCTGAAGACGACGCAGGACTTCGCGTTCGGCGGGACGAGCATCCTCATCATCGTCGGCGTCGGGCTGGATACCGTGAAGCAGATCGAGAGCCAACTTCAGCAGCGCAATTACGAGGGCTTCCTTCGGTAGTGCGAATCGTGCTCGTGGGTCCCCCCGGAGCGGGCAAGGGGACGCAGGCCCAGTTCATCGCATCTCACCTGTCCATCCCGAAGATCTCGACAGGTGACATCTTCCGTGCCAACGTGAGCGGCGGCACGGAGCTCGGACAGCAGGCCAAGGCGTACATGGACCGCGGTGATCTCGTGCCCGACGAGGTCACGATCGCGATGGTGCGCGACCGGCTGGCCGAGGATGACGCCAGAGAGGGCTTCCTCCTGGACGGGTTCCCGCGCAACGTCCCGCAGGCCGAGACGCTCAAGAAGATCCTCAGCGAGTGGGACGCCCGGCTCGATCTCGTGCTCGAACTCGTCGTCGACGAGGACGAGGTCGTCCGGCGGCTCTCCGGCCGTCGGACCTGCAGCCAGTGCGGGCACATCTGGCACGTGATGTTCGACGACAAGCGCGACGACATCTGCGACGACTGCGGCGGTCAGCTGTTCCAGCGCGACGACGACAAGGAAGAGACCATCCGGCACCGGCTGGAGGTCTACCAGGAACAGACCGCGCCGCTCGTGGCGTTCTACGCAGATGAGGGCATGCTGGTCGGCATCGATGCCACCGGCCCGGTCGAGGAGGTCACCGAGCGCGCACTCGCTGCGCTCCGTCCCTTCGCCGGGTGAGCCCCCCAGGTGACCCGGGAGCGGAGTGTGTGGAAGAGGCGTAGGCCGGCCATTCAGATCAAGAGCGCGGACCAGATCGAGCTCATGCGAGCCGCCGGCCTGGTCGTGGGGCGGACTCTGGAGCGGCTGAGAGAGGCCGTGAAGCCCGGACTGACCACGGCCGACCTCGACGACATCGCCGAGGATTCGATCCGCTCAGAGGGCGCCACACCGTCCTTCAAGGGTTACCACGGCTTTCCCGCCACGATCTGCACCTCGGTGAACGAGGAGATCGTGCACGGCATCCCCAGCACCGCCAAGGTGCTGCGCGACGGCGACCTCATCTCGATCGACTGCGGCGCCATCGTCGAGGGCTGGCACGGCGACGCCGCGGTCACCGTGGCGGTCGGCGAGATCACCGCCGAGCAGCAGCGGCTGATGGACGTCTGCGAGGAGTCGCTGTGGCACGGCCTGGCGGCCGGGCGGGCCGGCGCCAGGCTCAGCGACATCAGCCATGCGATCGAGACCTACATCCGTTCTCAGGGCTCGTACGGGGTCGTCGAGGGCTACACCGGGCACGGCATCGGCACCGAGATGCACATGGATCCGGCGGTCCCCAACCACGGGCCCCCCGGCCAGGGGCCGGAACTGGTGCCCGGGATGTGCTTCGCCGTGGAGCCGATGGTCAATCTCGGCACCCGCAGCACCTGGGAGCTCGAGGACGGCTGGACGGTGGTGACCGAGGACGGGCGGCATTCCGCCCACTTCGAGCACACCTTCGCCGTGACCGACGACGGCCCGTGGGTGCTGACGGCGCTGGACGGCGGGCGTGGCCGCATCGCGGAACTCCTCGACGGCGGCGTGCGTCCTACCGGATGAGGAGTTCGAGGGCCCGAGGTGTCTGTGCCGTGAGAATGTGAACCGCGTGGAGGGATGACGGATGCCGCCCAATCCGGAGATGCGGGCGTCCGATGCCGACCGCGACAAGGTCGCCGAGGCGCTGCGCGAGCACTGTGCCCAGGGCCGGATCAGCATGGGCGAGCTGCACGAGCGACTCGAGGCCGTCTATGCCGCCAAGACCGTGGGGGCGCTGCAGGACGTCACCGCCGACCTGCCCGAAACCGACCTCTACGAGCTCCCGGTGCCGGCCACGCGCAAGGCCAGCATGGCGCCCGCCCGTCGCAGTCCGGGCGCGCTGGATCGCCCCGGGCCGCGTGGCCCCCTGGCCGTCTACGCCACGGTCAACCTGATCACCTTCACGGTCTGGCTGATCAGCTGCATCGCCACCGGCAGCCTGCTGTTCCCCTGGTGGATCTGGGTCGCCGGTCCCTGGGGAGCGGTCATCCTCGCCGGGGCCGTCTTCGGCTCCAGGCACCCCAGAGGCTGACCGCGCGGTAGCGCCTCGGGTCACGCGCTGGCGCGCACCGCCGTCGCCAGCGCGGACACCACCGTGCGGGGCTCCGGCGCCACCTGCGGGACGATCTCGCGAAGCGCGAGCCAGCCGTTGATGGCCCGCGAGGTCGGGCCGGCCTCACGGATCTGCGGGTCGTCGATCCCGTACCACGCGGCGACCTGGGACCACCGCCACAGGCGGTGCCGCGGCGTCGTGGTCTCGGACGCCGGGAACTTGCCGGGGCCGCGCGCCCCCTTGATCGACAGCCGGACCGACTCGATCGTGCGGCCGACGCGCTCGGCGATCTCGCGCATCGACAGCAGCGGATCGGCCTCGACCCGCAGCGCGCGAAGACCTGGGGCGCTGGCCTCGATATGGCCGATGACCTCCATGACCGCCGCGGCCAGCGAACCGGCCTCCCACGAGCATCCGGCCTGGCCGGTGTGCTCGGCCTGGTCGGGGTCACGGACGAAGCCGACGGTGACATAGCCTTGGGTTCGCTGGAAGAGCGGATCCAGCTCCGGCTCGAACAGCGGCCGGCTGAGGATCAGCTCGAAGTCGTAACCCGGCATGCCGATCCTCCTCGTGTGGACACCCTGTTGGAAACCTGCAACCAGCGTACGACCTGGGGAACCGGTGACGCGCCCACGACAGGCCGGGTGGTGATCACCGCCCGGATGTGCGACAATTTCGCATTCACCGACCGGGTGACGTACACTCTTTTGTCGGTCCACTTTCGATGCCCATGCTTGCGTGTTCGCGCGTGCCCAGGGGCCTCGTCAGACGCGAGTGATCGCGTGTGCCCCTTGTTCGAGGGGCGTGGCGGAGGGCTTGCCTTCCGCGGACCGATCCCCAGATGAGCCGACCAGCGAAACGCGGAGGACATGGCCAAGAAAGAAGGGGCCATTGAGATCGAAGGCGTCGTCGTCGAGTCGCTCCCGAACGCGATGTTCCGGGTGCAACTGGACAACGGGCACAAGGTCCTCGCCCACATCAGCGGCAAGATGCGGATGCACTACATCCGGATCCTGCCGGACGACCGTGTCGTCGTGGAGCTGAGCCCCTACGACCTTACGCGTGGCCGGATCGTCTACCGCTACAAGTAAACCTACTGGGGTTGCCTTCTCCGACTCCCGGCGAGCCGGAGACGACCCTGGCCCCCGTTCGCGGGGGTGTTTGCGGGGGTTTCCCCTGCACGTGAGGAGACTCCAGTGAAGGTCAAGCCGAGTGTCAAGAAGATCTGCCAGAAGTGCCGGGTGATCCGTCGCCACGGCCGAGTCATGGTCATCTGCTCGGACCCGCGGCACAAGCAGCGTCAGGGCTAGCGCCCCGCCGGGCCGACGGTCCGGCACGACGCGAAAGGTCCGTCATCGGACCGCCGTACAAGTGAAGACACGCTTCGCAGCTCTCGCGCGGCCGCGCCGTACGTTCCAGCCGGGCATCCGGTAGGAGCCGTACGGCACAGTTGTGAGAGAGGGACCCCCGGTCGGAGGCCGGGGCCACGCCCGGGCAGGGGCGGGGTGGCGAAGCGTCAGACCTCCGCGACATGAAGGGAACTGCCCGACGATGGCACGCCTCGTTGGCGTCGACCTCCCGCGCGACAAGCGCCTTGAGGTCGCTCTCACCTACATCTACGGCGTCGGCCGCACGCGCGCGCTGGAGACCCTGAAGGAAACCGGCATCAGCGGTGACCTGCGGGTGCACCAGCTCGGCGATGACGAGCTGGTGCAGCTGCGCGACTGGATCGAGACGAACTACAAGGTCGAGGGTGACCTCCGCCGAGAGATCCAGGCCGATATCCGACGCAAGATCGAGATCGGTTGCTACCAGGGCATCCGGCACCGTCGTGGTCTTCCCGTGCACGGTCAGCGCACGCAGACCAACGCTCGTACCCGCAAGGGCAAGAAGAAGACCGTGGCCGGCAAGAAGAAGGTCGGCAAGAAGTAGCCCTCCGGGGCCCGCACGTCGCGGCCCTCGCAGGGACCGATGACCTCAGGAGTAAAGAGAGCAGATGCCTCCGAAGAGCCGAGTCGGCGCCAAAAAGGTGCGCCGCAAGGAAAAGAAGAACGTCGCTCACGGGCACGCCCACATCAAGAGCACGTTCAACAACACGATCGTCACGATCACCGACCCCATGGGAAACGTGATCTCTTGGGCCTCCTCCGGCCACGTGGGCTTCAAGGGCTCGCGTAAGTCGACGCCGTTCGCCGCGCAGCAGGCGGCGGAGTCCTGTGCCCGCCGCGCCATGGAGCACGGCATGCGCAAGGTGGACGTCTTCGTGAAGGGCCCGGGTTCGGGCCGCGAGACCGCCATCCGGTCGCTCCAGGCGACCGGCCTCGAGGTGGGCTCGATCCAGGACGTCACGCCTGTGCCGCACAACGGTTGCCGGCCGCCGAAGCGCCGCCGGGTCTGAGAGGTAACGGAGAAATGGCTCGATACACCGGCGCCGACTGCAAGCTGTGCCGTCGCGAGAAGATGAAGCTGTTCCTCAAGGGCAGCAAGTGCGAAGGGCCCAAGTGCCCGATCGAGATCCGGCCCTACCCGCCGGGTGAGCACGGCCGCGGTCGTCCCAAGGAGACCGAGTACCTCGTCCAGCTGCGGGAGAAGCAGAAGGCCCGCCGCATCTACGGGGTGCTGGAGAAGCAGTTCAGCAACTACTACAAAGAGGCCAACCGCCGACAGGGCCGGACGGGCGAGAACCTGCTCAGCCTGCTCGAGCGGCGCCTCGACAACGTGGTCTACCGCGCGGGCTTCGCCAAGAGCCGTGACATGGCCCGGCAGCTGATCCGCCACGGCCACTTCCTGGTGAACGGCAAGAAGGTCGACATCCCCTCGTTCCTGGTGAGCGAGCGGGACATCGTCGAGGTGCGGCAGAAGTCGCTCGAGGACACCCCGTTCGCGGTGGCCCGTGCCGAGGTCGGCGAGCGTCCGGTCCCGGCCTGGCTCGAGGTCATCGCCGACAAGATGCACATCCTCGTGCACGCGCTTCCGGTCCGGCAGCAGATCGACTCGCCGGTCCAGGAGCAGCTCATCGTCGAGTACTACTCGAAGTAATGGCTCTCCCCGGGCGGTGGCCCTGCCACCGCCCGGGCCCAGCGGGAATCCCTCCGGCAGCGTAACGTCGGAGGGAAGAAGACACGCGGCAGTCAAATAGCGGGCGCCGCGGGAAGGATCAGCCATGCTCATCGCTCAGCGTCCCACTCTCACTGAAGAGCAGGTCGACGAGTTCCGGTCGCGGTTCACCATCGAGCCGCTGGAGCCGGGCTTCGGCTACACGATCGGCAACTCGCTGCGTCGTACCCTGCTCTCCTCGATCCCCGGTGCGGCCGTCACCAGCATCCGGATCGAAGGTGTCCTGCACGAGTTCTCCACCGTCCCGGGGGTCAAGGAGGACGTCACCGACGTCATCTTGAACCTCAAGGAACTCGTCGTCTCCTCCGAGCACGACGAGCCGGTCGTGATGTACCTGCGCAAGCAGGGCCCCGGTGTGGTCACCGCGGCCGACATCGCGCCGCCGGCGGGCGTCGAGGTGCACAACCCCGACCTCCACATCGCCACGCTGAACAACAAGGCGAAGCTGGAGATGGAGCTCACCGTCGAGCGTGGCCGCGGCTACGTCTCCGCCGCGCAGAACAAGCAGCCGGGCCAGGAGATCGGCCGGGTGCCGATCGACTCGATCTACTCGCCCGTGCTGAAGGTCACCTACAAGGTCGAGGCGACCCGAGTCGAGCAGCGCACCGACTTCGACCGTCTGATCCTGGACGTCGAGACCAAGGCGTCGATGCTGCCGCGCGACGCGGTGGCCAGCGCCGGCAAGACGCTGGTCGAGCTCTTCGGCCTGGCCCGTGAGCTCAACGTCGAGGCCGAGGGCATCGACATGGGCCCGTCGCCGACGGACGCCGCGCTCGCGGCGGACCTGGCGCTGCCCATCGAGGAGCTCAACCTCACGGTCCGGTCGTACAACTGCCTCAAGCGTGAGGGCATCCACTCCGTCGGTGAGCTGGTCGCCCGCAGCGAGCAGGATCTGCTCGACATCAGGAACTTCGGGGCCAAGTCCATCGAAGAGGTCAAGCAGAAGCTGATCGAGATGGGGCTGTCGCTCAAGGACTCCCCGCCCGGGTTCGACCCGAGCGCGGCGGCGGACAACTACGGCGACGACGACCAGAGCTACGCCGAGACCGAGCAGTACTAAGCAATCAGCCATCGGCGGCGCCACTCCCGGCGCCGCCGGACTGACATCGGTACCTGATACGGCCGGTGCAGGTGGAACAGGAGAAACCAAGCCATGCCGAAGCCCACCAAGGGTGCACGTCTCGGTGGAAGCCCGTCGCACGAGCGGCTCATTCTGGCGAACCTCGCCACGTCGCTGTTCGAGCACGGTCGCATCAAGACCACCGAGGCCAAGGCCCGGCGGCTGCGCCCGCTGGCGGAGAAGTTGATCACTAAGGCGCGGCGCGGCGACATCGCCGCCCGGCGTCAGGTGCTGACGGTGATCCGTGACAAGGACGTCGTCCACACCCTCTTCGCCGAGATCGGCCCGCGGTTCGAGAACCGGAACGGTGGCTACACCCGGATCACGAAGGTCGGTCCGCGCAAGGGCGACAACGCCCCGATGGCCGTGATCGAGCTCGTCGAGGAGTCACTGCCCGGCGCTTCGGCGGCGCCGACCGCCAAGACGTCTCCGGTGCCGACCGCCAAGGCCGCGCCCGCGGCCGAGGACGAGACCGAGGCCAAGGACGAGGCCGACGTGAAGACGGCGCCGGCCGACGAGGCCGCGATCGAAGAGGCCGCGACCGAGGAGACCGAAGGCGGCAAGTCCGAGGGCAAGTCAGAGGGCGACAAGTAACGCTCTTTGCCCGACGCGACCGAGCCCGCCGCCCCTGAAACGGGACGGCGGGCTCGATCTTTGAAAGACTTATCCCATGGTCAGGACTCGGGGAGCAGAAAGTTTCAGGGGAGCGGTGCCGCGGCACGATCCCGGCGATCACAGGCGACCATCGGTTGAGAGGCACCGGTGTCGGATAAGCGAGCCCCGACTGATATGACCGCTCTTGTACGACTCCGACTCGATATCGGGTACGACGGGTCGGAATTCGCAGGTTGGGCTCGTCAGCCCGGGCAGAGGACCGTTCAGGGCGTCATCGAGGACGCCCTCGCCAGGCTGCTCCGGCTGGATCCGCCGCCGGTGCTCACCGTGGCGGGCCGGACCGACGCCGGAGTGCACGCGCGCGGTCAGGTCGCGCACGTCGTCGTTCCCGCAGCCCCGTACGCCCAGATCAACGGCACCATGCCGCGCCGGCTGGCGGGCCTTCTCCCGCCCGATGTCCGGGTCTGGCGGGTGGCCGTGGCCCCCGAGGGGTTCGACGCGCGGTTCTCCGCGCTGGCCCGCCGGTACGTCTACCGGGTCTGTGACGACCCCGTCGGTGTCGAACCCCTGCGCCGTCATGACATGGTGTGGCACCCGCGCCCGCTGAACGTGGATCGGATGAACGCAGCGACGGCGCTGTTGCTCGGTGAACACGATTTCGCGGCCTTCTGCCGTCGCCGCGAGGGCGCGACCACGATCCGGCGACTCCTGCGGTACGAGTGGGCGCGCGAGCGCGAGCGCGTCGCGGTCGCCACCGTCGAGGCCGACGCCTTCTGCCATTCGATGGTGCGGGCCCTCGTGGGAGCCCTGCTGGCGGTCGGAGACGGCCGCCGGGAGGTGGGGTGGCCGGCCGAGGTGCTGGCCGCGCGCGTCCGCGATTCCGCCGTCAACGTGGCCCCGGCGCATGGGCTCTCGCTCGAGGAGATCCGCTATCCGGGCGATGAGGCACTGGGTCTGCGGGCCCAGGAGACCCGGCGGGTACGGACCCTCAACGCCTCCGCGCCGGCCCCGCCGCCCGGCGAGGCCTCGGCGGCCGCGCCCTAGGACGCGGCCCGGCTATCGGGCGCGCCGGTCGATGGGGCGCACGGCGTAGGCGATGAACTGGCGGGTCAGGGCCCTCAGCACCTGATCCGCGGCCTGGGGCCGGGTGCCGTCCACGTACTGCGCGTAGGAGTAGATGATGTAGCGGCCTCGTACGGTGCTCGACGCGTAGCCACCGGCCTGATCGATCTTCGTCGCGACCTTACCGCGCATGCCGCGGAACCATTCGTACCGGCTGGGATCGCCGGCCCTGTTCGCGGTCAGTGCCGCGGCGCGGGTGGGCATGACCGCGACGCCTGTCGTGACGGCGTACTTCCTGCCGTTGACATACGTCGCGCGCACCACACTGCGGCACCGGCCGCGTTCCAGCGCCGTGACCATCGCGCCGCGCGCGGCCAGCCCGCACTGGTGGTTGACCGAGGTCTTGTCCTGCTTGTACGCACGGGAGCCCAGCATGATCGTGCTGGTCGGGAACACCTCGGTGAGCGACAGCGGACGCCGGTCGGTCCGTTCGCTGTCGATGCTGGACGCGGGCCCGGTCCTGCTCGGTCTCGGGGTGGCCTGGGCCGACGGCGCCTGCGACGGTGCGGACGACCGGACGAGAGGAGTGGAGGGGGCCGCGGCGCGCTCGGCCGGGCCGCTCGTCATCTTGATCCCGATGACGGCGGCGGAGAACACGATGACGGTGGCCACCCCGCCTCCGATGACCAGCAATCTGCGGCGGACGCCCGCGTCCGGCGCGGGCGGGGCCGGTGGCGAGCCCATCGGGTGCGGCCCCAGGCCCTCGGTCTGGTAGGCGGGCGCCGTCACGACGCCGGGAGGCGGTGAGAGCGCGCCCTGCGGTGCCATGGTCGGCATGGTGCTGACCGTGGCGGCTCCATTGCGGGCGGGGCGTGATCCGGCGTCCCGGAGACGGGCGGCGAAGTCGTCCGGCGGTCGGGCCGCCGCTCCGGCCGTCGCTTGGTGCGGGGGTTCGGCTGTCTCTTCGGCGGGGGGCTCGACGGGCTCGACCAGGTCGAAGACGGGTGACGCCTCAGGCGGTGGGGCCATGCCCGCGGACGTGGCGACGCCCGACGGGGGCCCTCCGAACAACTCGCCCGGCCCGGCGGCCGGCTCGGCCTGCTCCATGATCGGGATGCCATCGGGTTCGGTGTCGTAGAAATCCGGAGAACCGGTGTCCGGCCGGTACATCGGTCCGGCGGGCAGTGCGCCCCTGGTGTCGAAGGCGGGCACCCCGGGCCCGGCCACCAGCGTGCCCGGTGAGGGCGGCATGATCGGCGCGGGCCGCGGCTCGGTCATGCCCCGCGGGTCTTCGGAACCTTCGACCGCTGCGTCCTCGGCGTCGTCGGCCACGGGCTCATCGGCCACGGCCTCGTCGACCACGGTCTCGTCGACCACGGCCTCGTCGACCACGGGGGCCGACTCCCACCACGGCGCCTTCGGCCCGTCCAGATGGGCCGTGGCGGAGGCCTGTGGTGACCCGGAGTCCTCGGGGGCCCCCGACGGGGGCTGCGGGATACCGGCGTTACCGAAGCTCGGCGGGGCGGCGGGGATCTGAGACGGCGATGCCGCCTCACTCTCTGCTTCCGGCACCGCGACGGGCTCGGACGGCTCTTCACGACCAGACATAGGCAATCAGCGTATTCGTAGTGGTTACTTTTGGAGGGGCTTGCCCACGTTTCCGCGGTAGTTAAGTGCTTCGAACAGGCCGCTGCCCAGCATCACGTCCTGGCCGAACTTGGAGATCACCCGGTGCCGGCTCGAGGGGATGTCCTTGCCGCTGGGCTGCTGAACCCAGGTCATCAGCAGATAGTGACCCTTGAACTGGAAGGTTCCGAGCGCGGTGCCCTTCCCGATCGTCCTGGTGATCCCAGGACCGGGGACCGGTTGCACCCAGGCGTCCTTGGCGCTCCAGACGCGGCTGGCGGCCCTGGCGGCGGTCGCGGTGCGCAGGTTGGCCACGCCGACCGTGCCGATCAACTTGCCGTCCGACGAGGCGAACGTGGCCCGCATCACCTGGTTGCAGTATCCGCGCCGCAATGCCGTCACGAGCCTGGCACCGTTCACGGTCCTGGCGCAATTGCGGTCGGCACGCCGGGCCGTCATCGTGTACCGGTTCGCGCCGACCTTGAACGTGCGGCGCTGGAAGATCTCGTTCAGGGTCAGCGGTCTGGGATCAGTGGTCCGGCTGTTGCCGAGCCCCCCGATGCGGGGCGTGGGCGAGGCGGCCTTCGGACTGGTGGACGATCGCGGGGAGGCCTGCGACTTGGCCGACGTGGGCGCCGGATCGTCCTCGAGCACGTTCGAGATGCCGATGCCGCCGCCGATGAGCACGATGCCGGCCACGACGGCGCCGCCGGCGATCAGCGGCAGGTTGCCGCGGCGGCCAGGCGGCGTGGGCCCGCGACGGCCGGGCTCGCCCGGATGCGCGTGCGCACCGCGGCCGGGCCCGGGCCGGCCGCCCGGACGGCCCGGTTCGTAAGGGCCTGCCTCGTGGGGGCCCGGCTCGTGGGGGCCCGGCTCGTGTGGGCCTGCCTCGTTGGGACCAGGGCCGGGCCCGTAGGGACCCGGCCCGTACTGACGGGGGTCGGACTCACCCTGGTGTTCGGGACGGTCGGTGCCGCCGTGGGAGTCGCCGGGCCTGGGGGTGAACGGCCCCTCATCGTCGGGCGGGGGGTTGAATGGACTCCGGCCGTAGGGAGACGTGCCGGATCGCGGTTGTCCGGGGCTGTACGGCGCCCGCGGCGGCTGCTCAGGTGGCCAGCTGCCGGATTGGCCTTGATTACCCGGGTAATTCATGGATACGGACCCTATCGGTCGATTTGAGGGGGTCTGGACGTCGTCTACGGCACCGTCCGCACAGGCTCAGGGCCACGATGACATGGCCGGGGACCGGCGCGCCGGGCGTCCGGGACGGGCGTCACTCCCAGCCGAAGTCCTGCGTCCACCATGGGCCCCCGGCGGCGAAATGCGCCCCGACGCCGATCGCGCGCAGATCGCAGTTGAGGATGTTGGCCCGGTGCCCCGGGCTCTTCATCCAGCCGGCGACGACCGCGGCGGCGGTCGGATGGCCCTTCGCGATGTTCTCCGCTCCCGGGCTCAGATAACCGGCCGCCTTGATGCGGTCCACGAAGGTGGAGCCGGACGGCGAGTCATGTGAGAAGTAGTCGCGCGCCGCCATGTCCGCCGAGTGCCGCCGGGCGGCCGTACGGAGACGGGCGTCGACCCGCAGCGGGCCACATCCGGCCTTGGACCGCTCTCGATTGGTCAACTGCGCCACGGTCGCCTCGGCGCCGCCGCCGGAGTTGGACGCGGTGCCCTGGGACGGCGCCTTCGAGGGAGTGGCAGAGCGCCGGGACTGCGCGGCGGGCCGTTGGATCCGCTTGAGCGGCGGCGTGGGTTCGGCGGTGGCCTGGGGCGAGGCCGGGGCGGATCGGTCGGCGGACGCCTGATCGTCGATGGGCTGTGACGACGCCGTGCCGGTGGAGTGCTCCTCGAAGACGAGCTTCGTATCGGGTTCGGTGAGAAACAGTCGGTCCGCGGCGAAACCGGCACTCATCGCCAGGGCGGCTAGGGCCAGTGCGGACACTGCCGTGCGGTTCCTGGACAGGGGGCCCTCCCGGGGGTGAAGCTGACCGCACCGCACTCTATACCTGCATATCGCCCAAAGTACGGCTATCCGTATTGATTCGGCAGCCTCGATCGGCCGGGGATGGTCGATTCACCGCTTCGCGTAGGGCATACTTGAGGGTGGCTGGAAGCCCGTCACCAACGACTTGCTTTGACCCATGCCCGTCCGGCTGGGTATCCTGCCTGTTCGTTGTATGTGTCGGTGTGCCCACAGGGCCCCGGCTACCCCAGGCCGTCAGGTCGGACATGTTCCGAGCCGGCGTGACCAGGATCCCGCTGAGAAGTCGACAAGAAACGAAGGCTTACGACCGTGCGCACGTACACCCCTAAGCCCGCTGATGTGCAGCGTCAGTGGCACGTCATCGACGCGACCGATGTCGTGCTGGGTCGCCTCGCCAGTCAGGTCGCGATCCTGCTTCGGGGAAAGCACAAGCCGATCTACGCACCGCATCTCGACACGGGTGACTTCGTCATCATCGTGAACGCGGGCAAGGTGGCGCTCTCCGGCAACAAGCGGGAGCAGAAGCGCGCCTACCGCCACTCGGGCTACCCCGGCGGTCTCCGCTCGATCGCTTACGGGGACCTGCTGGACAAGCACCCGGAGCGCGCGGTGGAGAAGGCCATCAAGGGCATGCTCCCCAAGAACTCGCTCGGCCGGAAGATGTTCGGCAAGGTCAAGGTCTATGCCGGCCCCGAGCACCCGCACAAGGCGCAGCAGCCGGTGCCCTTCGAGATCACCCAGATCGACCAGTAGTCGTCCGAGGATCGGTGACGGCCGCCAGGGGCGGCCCAGGATCGCAGCGGGCCAACCCAAAGGAACTTAGGAGAATCGTGGCCGAGTCCACCGGTATCGAGACGCCTGTCGACGGCGCCGAAGCAGAAGCGCTCGCCGAGGAGACACCCTCGGAGTACACCAGCGAGACCCCGCAGAGCCAGGCCGAGGAGCCGGCGCCCGTCCTGGCCGTCGGTCCGGCCGGCGCGACCGGCCGCCGCAAGCAGGCCATCGCGCGCGTCCGGATCGTCCCGGGCTCCGGCAACTGGACGATCAACGGTCGCACGCTCGACCAGTACTTCCCGAACAAGGTGCACCAGCAGATCGTCAACGAGCCGTTCGTGACGCTGGGCGCCGAGGGACAGTTCGACGTCATCGCCCGCGTCCACGGTGGCGGGGTGACCGGTCAGGCCGGCGCGCTGCGGCTGGGCATCGCCCGGTCGCTGCAGCTCGCCGAGCCCGACCACCGGCCCGCGCTCAAGAAGGCCGGGTTCCTCACCCGTGACCCGCGGGCCAAGGAACGTAAGAAGGCCGGCCTCAAGAAGGCCCGTAAGGCTCCGCAGTACAGCAAGCGCTAACTCGTCTGTGTCGGGCCGCCCGCGAACGCGTGGCGGCCCGACGCTTTTTTGCGCCTGGAGTTGATGGTGGGTCGTCTCTTCGGAACCGACGGTGTCCGCGGTGTCGCCAACCGGGATCTCACGGGACGGCTGGCGATGGACCTGTCCGTCGCCGCGGCCCGAGTTCTCGGCGAGGCCGGTGTCTTCAAGGGCCACCGGCCCGTGGCGGTCGTGGGCCGCGACCCGCGCGCCTCGGGGGAGTTCCTCGAAGCCGCCGTCGTCGCGGGCCTGGCCGGTGCCGGCGTCGACGTGCTGAGGCTCGGTGTGCTGCCGACGCCCGCCGTGGCCTATCTGACGCACCAGCTCAACGCCGATCTCGGCGTCATGCTGTCGGCCTCGCACAACCCGGCCCCGGACAACGGCATCAAGTTCTTCGACCGCAGCGGCTACAAGCTCGCCGACGAGATCGAGAGCGCCATCGAGGCCCATCTGGACGAGCCGTGGGACCCGCCGACCGGGGCCGATGTGGGCCGGGTCCGCGACGCGGAGGGCGCCGCCGAGCAGTACATCGCGCACCTGCTCTCCACGCTGACCGGTTCGCTGGAGGGGCTTCGCGTCGTGGTCGACTGCGCGAACGGCGCCGCGTCCACGGTGGCGCCGGAGGTGCTGCGCCGCGCCGGCGCGGAGGTCGTGACGATCGGCGCTGCCCCGGACGGGCTCAACATCAACTCCGGCTGCGGCTCGACCCATCTCGACGCGCTGCGGGCGGCCGTCATCGAGCACGGCGCGGACGCCGGAATCGCCCATGACGGCGACGCCGACCGCTGCCTGGCCGTGACCGCCTCGGGCGAGACGGTGGACGGCGATCAGATCATGGCGATCCTCGGGCTGGAGCTGCGCGAGGCCGGACAACTGCCGGGCGACACCATCGTCGCGACGGTCATGTCCAACCTCGGCTTCAAGCTGGCCATGCGAGATGCCGGGGTGAAGGTCGTGGAGACGGCGGTCGGAGACCGCTATGTCCTCGAAGCGATGAAGGACGGCGGCTACGTGTTCGGCGGCGAGCAGTCCGGCCATGTGATCATGCTGCGGCACGGCACGACCGGCGACGGTGTGCTGACCGGCATGCACCTGCTGTCGGCGATGGCCCGCAGGAACCGGCCGCTGGACGAGCTGGCCAAGATCATGACTCGGCTGCCGCAGGTGCTCGTCAACGTGCGCGGCGTGGACAAGGCCCGGCTCCAGAGCGCGACCGAACTCACCGAAGCGGTCTCGGCGGCCCAGGCCGAGCTCGGCGACGGCGGCCGGGTCCTGATCCGGCCGAGCGGCACCGAGCCCATGGTGCGGGTCATGGTCGAGGCGGCGAGTGAGGACCAGGCACAGGCTCTCGCCGAGCGGCTCGCCGACACGGTGCGCCGCGTCCTCTGACCCCGCGCGGCGTGCTCGCCGACCGCGCCGCGTCCTCTGATCCGCGCGGCGCGTCCTGGCGGCCCATCGGCGATCAGTCGGAGTCGACCTCGAACCGACCGACCTTCAGGTGCTTGATCTCGACCGTACCGGCCTGAAGGTGGCCGATGACCGCCCGCTTGATGGCGAGCCGGCCGATGGCCACCGCGCCGATCGCGAGCGCACCGAGGGCCATGGAGCCAAGGGCGAGCGAGCCCAGACCGGTCATGCCGGTGGCCTTGGCGCCGGTGGCGGCTGCTCCGGTGGCGCGCGCGACCGTCGCCCGCTTCGTCCGTACCCGGGGCGGCTTCGCGTCCGGCGTCTCGTCGATCCCGGCTGCTTCGTCAGGGGTCTGCTCAGGCTCGGCGCTCATGGCCGACGATTGTAGCCATGGGGTGCATCACCGGGTCACCTCAGCAGCGGGTGAGGAAGTCCTCCAATGCGGTGTGGTCGGCCCGGGTCACCGGCAGGTCGTACTCCGCGGCCACCGCGACGAACTTGATCGCGTACGTGCACTGGTAGGACTTCTGCGGCTTCCACTCGCCCGGCCCGGAGTCGCTCTTCTGCTGGTTCGGCCGGCCCCACACCGCGAGCAGGTTCCCGGTGTCGTTGGCGAACTTCTCCCGCTTGTCGGCGGCCCAGCCGTCGGCGCCCATCCGCCAGGCGAGTCCGAGGGGGTAGATGTGGTCGATCTGCACCTCGGTGGCCCGCGACTTGCTGAAGGTGATGTTCTTGCCGGTGTAGGGGTCGTCGAGCCGTCCGGCGACCACCACGCACCGGCCGCGCCTCTCGATCCCGTCGAGATCGCGGGCGAGCACGTCGTTGCGCTGGTCGCATCCGTTGTGGTCGGTGTCCTTCCACCGCTGGCCGAACCGCTCGCGTTCGTACCCGCTCATGCTGCCCGGCCCGGCCACGCGCAGATCGTCGAGCCGCTTCTGTGCCTGTCCGGCACTGCGTCCGCTTGGGGCCTTGGGGGCCTTGGAGCTCTGCTGTGGGCTCGTCGCCTCGACGCTGCAGCCCACCGACAGGGCGACGACGGCCGCCACCGCCACGCCGGCTCGGCCACGACGCCTCCAATTACCGCCGCTTTGTAGTTTCATGCCCGCAATGTCGCACACAACTGGATCATTCGCCCGATGCGCCGGGGTCAGGGTTCCCGCGTACGGCACGATGGCACCGTGCTTCATCTGCGTGTGATCGTGCCCGGCGGCCGGACCGACCTGGTCTGTGAGCTGCTGGCAGGCCATCACGGGGTCACCAACATGGTCGTCCTGCCGGGTGCCGCCCGGCAGCCGGAAGGCGACGTGGTGATGGCCGACGTCGCCCGCGAGGCGGCGAACGAGATCATCGAAGAGCTCCAGCGCCTCGGCATCGACCGCGACGGTTCGATCGCGATGGAACGCGTGGACCTCTCCCTGTCCGATGCGGCCGAGACCGCGGAGCGCGAGGCGCCCGGGCACGGAACCGACGCGGTGGTCTGGGAGGAGCTCGACCGGCGCACGGCGGAGGACGCCCGGCTGACCTGGTCGTTCGTGGCGTTCCTCGCGTTGTCCATGCAACTCGCGGCCATCGCGGCGCTCATCGACTCGCCCATCCTGATCGTCGGCGCGATGGTGCTCGGGCCGGAGTTCGGCACCGTGGCCGCCATCTCGTACGGCATCCTCGTCGCCGACGCACGGCGCATCGGCGCCGCCGCGCGCACGCTCGCCGTCGGGTTCCTCATCGCGATGGTGATCACGTTCGTGTGCGCGCTCGTGAGCAAATGGATCGGCGTGATCCAACTCGACGAACTGCCCAGTAGCCGGCCGCTGACCGGCTTCGTCTACAAACCCGATCGCTGGTCGTTCATCGTCGCGATCCTCGCGGGCGCGGCCGGAGTGCTGTCCCTCACCGCGGACAAGTCCTCGGCGCTGGTGGGAGCCTTCATCTCCGTCACGACGGTGCCCGCCGCCGGGAACATCGCCGTGGCGGTGGCCCTGCGGCATTGGCACGAGGTGAGCGGCTCGTTCCTGCAACTCGGGGTCAATCTGGCCGGCATGGTCATCGCGGGGGTCGTCACTCTCCTGGTGCAGAAGGCGTTGTGGGGATTCGTCCGCAAGAGGGGCACACGTACATCCACAGGATGAGGACCGGGGCACGTCCGCTCCACTAGGTTCTATGCATGCCGATCATCGCTACCCAGGGCCTGACGATGAGGTTCCCGAGGGTCACGGCCCTCGACGACCTCAGCGTCGCGGTCGACTCCGGGGTCGTGGGACTCGTCGGCGCGAACGGCGCGGGAAAGTCGACACTGATCAAGATCCTTCTGGGGCTGATGCCGCCGACCAGCGGGCAGGGGTCGGTCCTCGGCCTCGATATCCGCCGTCAGGGACAGCAGATCCGTGAGCGGGTCGGCTTCATGCCCGAGTACGAGTGCCTCCCGCCCGATGTCTCCGCCACCGAGTTCGTCGTCCACATGGCCCGGATGTGCGGGCTGCCCCCCACCGCCGCACGAGAGCGGGCGGCCGACACGCTGCGCCACGTCGGGCTGTACGAGGAGCGTTACCGCCCCATCGGCGGTTACTCCACCGGGATGCGGCAGCGCGTCAAGCTGGCCCAGGCGCTCGTACACGACCCGCAACTGGTCTTCCTGGACGAGCCGACCAACGGCCTCGACCCGGCCGGGCGTGACGACATGCTCGGGCTCATCCGGCGCATCGGCACCGAGTTCGGCATCAGCGTCCTCGTCACCTCGCACCTGCTCGGCGAGCTCGAACGGGTCTGCGATCACGTGGTGATCATCGACGGCGGGAAGCTGCTCCGCTCCCAGGCCGTCGCGGCGTTCACCGAGGTCAGCGGAACCCTGGTGGTCGAGGTCGAAGAGGGGCACGACAAGCTGGGCGGCACGCTGACCGAGGCCGGGCTCTCCGTGCGGCCCGACGGCCGGTTCCTGCTGATCGAGATCGTCGACGAGTCGACCTTCGACCTCGTACGCGACAGCGTCGCCGAACTCGGGCTCTGCCTCATCCGGATGGAACAGAGCCGCCACCACATCGAAGAGGTCTTCACCGCCGCGGCCGTGCCGACCGGAGTCAAGCCATGACGACCCCCCCGATCTCCTCCGCACCCTCCGCTCCCGCTTCGGCGATCCACGACATCGGCTACCGCCACTACGAGGGCCGGCGACTCGGCCGGGCGTACGTGCTCCGGTCGCTGTACGTGCACAATCTGCGGGCGGTCTTCGGCCTGGGCCGGCCGGCCAGGGCCAAGGTCATGCCGTTCATGCTGGCGGCGATCATGATGCTGCCGGCCGCGGGCAGCGTGGCGGTGCTGGCCATCACCAAGGAACCGGAAACGCTGATCCCCTACGCGAACTACGCGATCATCATGCAGCCCGTCGTCGCCATCTTCCTGGCCACCCAGGCGCCGGTCGTCGCCTCCCGCGAGCTGCGATTCCACGTGGTGCCGCTGTACTTCTCCCGGCCGGTCGGCTCCTTCGACTTCGTGCTGGCGAAGTTCGCGGCGTTCGTGACGGCGCTGTTCGCGCTGCTGGCGACGCCGGTGACGCTGCTGTACATCGGCGCGCTGGTGACCCGGCCGTCGAAGGAGGCGGACGCGCCACAGTTGCCGAGCATCGGTTCGCAGACGCTGGACTTCCTGCCCGGGCTGGCCGGCTGTGCGTTGTTCGCGCTCGTTCTCGCCGCCTTCGCGCTCGTGGTGGCGGCGTTCACGCCGCGCCGGGGGTTCGGCGTGGCCGCGGTCATCGCGGTTTACCTGCTGAGCACCGCCACGGTCGGCATCGTGCAGGCGATCGCGGAGGAGACGTCCAACTACGGCGTGGCCGGGTGGGCCGGGTTGTTCGCCCCGTTCACCCTGGTCGACGGCGTGCAGGTGAGCCTGCTCGGCACCGAGTCGCCGACGATCGGGGGGCCGCCGGCCGGCGCCGGCGGACCGGTGTTCTGCTTGGTCTGCGCCGCCGTCATCGCCGGCTCGCTGGCGGTCCTGTACGGCCGGTTCCGGAAGGGCGGTCTCTCATGAGCGTGCTGGAGCTCCGCCAGGTCTCCCGGTGGTACGGGAACGTCGTGGCGGTCAATGGGATCTCCATGTCGATCGGCCCGGGGGTGACCGGCCTGCTCGGGCCCAACGGCGCCGGGAAGTCCACCGTGATCCACATGTTGGGCGGCTTTCTCGCGCCCTCGTCCGGTGGCGTCACGCTGGACGGGTCGCGGATCTGGAAGAACCCGGACGTCTACCGGCACATCGGCCTGGTGCCGGAGCGCGAGGCGGCCTACGACTTCCTGACCGGCTGGCAGTTCGTGCTCTCCATGGCCAAGCTGCACAAACTGCCGCAGCCCGGTGCCGCGGCGCAGCGGGCGCTCGCCATGGTCGAGATGGAACCGGCCAAGGACCGGGTGATCGGCACCTACTCCAAGGGCATGAAGCAGCGGGTCAAGATGGCCTCGGCGCTCGTGCACGACCCGCCGGTACTGCTGCTCGACGAACCGTTCAACGGCATGGATCCGCGCCAGCGGCTGCAGTTGATGGACCTCATCCGCAGGATGGCGGCGGAGGGCCGCACGATCCTGTTCAGCTCGCACATCCTCGAAGAGGTGGAGCGGCTGGCCAGCCACATCGAGGTCGTCGTCGCCGGCCGGCACGCCGCCTCAGGCGACTTCCGGGCGATCCGGCGGCTCATGACCGACCGCCCCCATGTGTTCGTCGTACGCTCCGCGGACGACCGCCGGCTGGCATCGGCGATCATCGCCGACGGGTCCGCGCGGAGCGTCCAGCTCGGTGAGGGCGTTCTGCGGGTGGAGGCCGTCGACTTCCGCCGGTTCACGTGGCTGCTGCCGCAGCTGGCCCGCAAGGAGGGCGTGCGGCTCTGGGAGGTCTCTCCGGCCGACGAGTCCCTGGAGAGCGTCTTCTCCTACCTGGTGGCGACATGATCCGGACCGGCTCCGGGAGAGGGTTGACCGACCGATGAACGCGACCATCGCCTACATCACGTTCCGCGCGATGCTCGGCCGCAAGCGGGCGCTGCTGCTGTTCGCGCTGCCGGCCGTCCTGCTCCTGCTGGCTTTCGGCCTGCGGCTCACCGGCAACAACGACCTGGACATCTCGACCATCGTGCTGCAGCGGTTCGCGCTCGCCACCCTGCTGCCGCTGCTCGCGATGATCGCCGGTACGGGCGTCGTCGGCCCGGAGATCGATGACGGCCAGATCATGTACATCCTGACCAAGCCGATCCCGCGGCCGGTCATCGTCATGACCAAGTTCGCGGTGGCGATCGCCCTCGTCGTCACCTTCGCGGTCGTGCCGACCCTGGTCGCCGGGCTGATCCTGACGGGCAACACCGCAGAGGTCACCGCGGCGTTCACGGTGGGGACGCTGGTCGGCGGGATCGCCTACGCCGCCGTGTTCGTGGTGCTCGCGGTGGTCAGCCGCAACGCCGTCACGATCGGCCTCCTGTACGCCCTCGTCTGGGAGACGCTGATCGGCAACTTCGCACCCGGCGCCCGGTCACTGTCGATCCAGCAGTGGTCGTTGACGGTCATCGATGCCGTGACCCCGGCCACCACGGTCACCTCCGAGGTGGGCCTCGGCCTCTCCGTCGCGTTCCTGGTGATCGTGACGGTGCTCGGCGCCACGCTGGCCGCCGTACGTCTGCGCAGTCTGTCGGTCGCCAGCGCCGAGTGACGCGGCGCACCTGCGCTCGACACCTGCGCTCAACGGCTCACCGCCGGTGTCGACGGTCGTTGTGCGTCCGCACCGGGACACAGCGGCTAGGGTGGCCGCCATGTGCGGAATCGTTGGGTACGTGGGGGCGAAGCCCGCGATCGAGGTCGTCGTCGACGGGCTGGCCAGGCTGGAGTACCGGGGGTACGACTCCGCCGGTGTGGCCGTGCTGACCGGCGGCGGACTGAGGAGCGTCAAGCGGGCGGGCAAGCTGGCCAATCTGCGAGAGGCCCTGGCCGCCGAGGCCGGCTCCGCGCCGCCGTCCGAGGGCGAGGGCACGCTGGGCCTCGGGCACACCCGCTGGGCCACGCACGGACAGCCGAACGACCGCAACGCGCATCCGCACACCGACTGCGCGGGCACCATCGCGGTCGTGCACAACGGGATCATCGAGAACTTCGCCTCGCTGCGCGCCGAGCTGGAGGGGCGCGGCCACGAGCTGGCCTCCGACACCGACACCGAGGCGGTCGCGCATCTCCTGGAGGAGCAGATCGCCGACTCCGGCGGGCTGGCCGAGGCGATGCGCCGTGTCTGCCGCCGGCTCGAGGGCGCCTTCACCCTGGTCGCGGTGCACGCCGGCGACCCGGACATGGTCGTGGGCGCCCGCCGCAACTCGCCGCTGGTCGTGGGCCGCGGCGACGGCGAGAACTTCCTCGCCAGCGACGTCTCCGCCTTCATCGAGCACACGCGCGAAGCGATCGAGCTGGGTCAGGACCAGGTCGTCGAGCTGCGCCGTGACATGGTCACCGTCACCGACTTCGACGGCAAGCCGGCCGCGGTGAAGGAGTACCACGTCGACTGGGACGTGTCCGCCGCCGAGAAGGGCGGCTACGACTACTTCATGCTCAAGGAGATCGCCGAGCAGCCGCGCGCGGTGGCCGACACCCTGCTCGGCCGCATCGGCGTGGACGGCCGGCTCACCCTCGACGAGATGCGCCTGTCCGACGACGAGCTCCGCGACGTCGACAAGATCATCATTGTCGCCTGCGGCACGGCGCACCATGCCGGGATGATCGCCAAGTACGCCATCGAGCACTGGGCGCAGCTGCCCTGCGAGGTCGAGCTGGCGAGCGAGTTCCGCTACCGGGACTCGATCCTGACCCGCAGCACGCTGGTCATCGCGATCTCGCAGTCCGGCGAGACGATGGACACGCTGATGGCTCTGCGGCACGCACGGGAGCAGCGGGTCAGGGTGCTCGGCATCTGCAACGTCAACGGCTCGACGATTCCGCGCGAGTGCGACGGCGTGCTCTACACCCATGCCGGCCCCGAGATCGCGGTCGCGTCGACCAAGGCGTTCCTGACCCAGCTGGTCGCCGTCTACCTGGTCGCGCTCTACCTCGCGCAGGTGCGCGGCACCAAGTGGGGCGACGAGGTCTTCGCCATGGTGCAGATGCTCTCGGGCATGCCGGCGAAGGTGGAGAAGGTCCTCGAGACCATGGAGCCGGTCCGGGCCCTGGCCCGGTCGCTCGCCGACGAGCGGTGCGTCCTGTTCCTCGGCCGCCACGTCGGGTACCCGGTGGCGATGGAAGGGGCACTGAAGCTCAAGGAACTGGCGTACATGCACGCCGAGGGGTTCGCGGCGGGTGAGCTCAAGCACGGGCCGATCGCGCTGATCGAGCAGGGTCTGCCCGTGGTCGTCGTGGTGCCGCCGCGCGCCCGCCGGGTACTGCACGACAAGATCGTCTCGAATATCCAGGAGATCCGGGCCAGAGGCGCTCGCACGATCGTGATCGCCGAGGAGGGCGACGAGTCGGTCGCACCGTACGCCGACACGCTGCTCAGGGTGCCCGCCGTGCCGACGTTGCTGCAGCCGCTGGTGGCCACCGTGCCGTTGCAGGTCTTCGCCTGTGAGCTGGCCACCGCCAAGGGTCACGACGTCGACCAGCCCCGCAACCTCGCGAAGTCGGTCACGGTCGAGTAGCGGCCGGTGAGCCGTGTGACCGGTAAGCCGTGACCGCTGAGCCCGTGATCCGGGCGGGCATGAAAGTGGCCCCTCCCGAACATCGGGCGGGGCCACCGCGGCCGGCGCGAATATATAGAACCGGCGCTCTGCCGGTGAACATAGACCCGGTGTGCGCCCCGGTAAGCGGTCGGATCCCATGCGGGCAGAGCCCGGTCAGACCTGACGTCCCCCGGCCCGAGCGGGCTGGTCGAGACCGGCCAACTGTAGCCCGTGAGGGCGGCGACCGAGGTGTCTTGGCCTGATTGAGATGTCTTTCCACGCAGTCCCGCCGGTCGGCCGGTTCCGCGCCGCCGCCGGGACGCCGGCATGGCACCCTGGACGGGTGATCGTGGGTGTGGGGATCGACGTGGTCGATCTGGTCAGGTTCGAGCAGTCCCTGGAGCGCACGCCGGGGCTGAGGGCCCGGCTGTTCACCGAGGCCGAGCGGGCACTGCCGGTCAGGTCGCTGGCGGCGCGGTTCGCCGCCAAGGAAGCCCTGGCGAAGGCCCTGGGCGCGCCGCGCGGGCTGCTCTGGACCGATGCCGAGATCCGCCGGGAGCCCGACGGCCGGCCGAGCCTGCGTGTCGACGGCACGGTGGCCGCGGCGGCGCGGGATCGTGGCGTGACCCACTGGCATGTCTCCCTCAGCCACGATGGCGGTGTCGCCACTGCCGTCGTCGTCGCGGAGGCCAGAGCGGACGAGAGCCCCGAGCGGAGCGAGCGATGAGATACGCGCATGAGGTCGGCAAGGTACGGGCGTCCGAACAGGCCCTGATGGCCACCCTGCCCGAGGGCGCGCTCATGCAGCGCGCGGCCGCGGGGCTCGCGGCGGTCTGCGCCCGGGTGCTGCCCGTCGTGTACGGCTCGCGGGTCGCCCTGCTCGTCGGCAGCGGAGACAACGGCGGCGACGCCCTGTTCGCCGGGGCCCGGCTGGCGCGGCGCGGCGCGGGCGTCGAGGCGATCCTCGCGGGCTCGAAGACGCACGAGGAGGGACTGCGGGCGCTACGGGCGGCCGGCGGCCGGGTTACCACCGACGAGTCCGTGATCGACGAGGCCGATCTGGTGATCGACGGCCTGGTCGGCATCGGCGGGCACGGCAGGCTGCGGGAGCCGTACTCGAGACTGGCC
Source organism: Actinomadura sp. HBU206391 (assembly GCF_014323665.1). Lineage (GTDB taxonomy): Bacteria > Actinomycetota > Actinomycetes > Streptosporangiales > Streptosporangiaceae > Actinomadura_C. Next base: position 49,018 of record NZ_JABVEB010000024.1, read on the forward strand.
GAACGCGCGGGACGGACCGCCGCCGTCGTGGTGGCCTGCGACGTGCCGAGCGGCGTCGACGCCGGCACGGGCGAGGTCGAGGGCAGCGCGGTGCACGCCGAGGTGACCGTGACGTTCGGCACCTACAAGCCCGGCCTGCTCATCGACCCCGGGGCCTGGCACGCCGGGGTGGTGGAGCTGATCGACATCGGGCTCGGCCCCCATCTGCCGGATCCCGACGTGGTGGTGCCGACCTCCGAGGACATCCGGCCGCCGCGGCCGTCCCCCGAGTCGGACAAGTACCGCCGTGGCGTGGTCGGCCTGATCGCCGGAAGCGAGCAGTTCACGGGCGCCGCCGTGCTCGCCACCGGCGGGGCAGTCCACGGCGGGGCCGGGATGGTGCGCTTCGCCTCCGTGCGCCCGGCCGTGGACCTTGTCCGGCAGCGGTGGCCCGAGGCGGTCACCACGGTGATCGAGCCGAGTGGGGAACTCGATCTGGAGTCGGTCGGACGGGTGCAGGCGTGGGTCGTCGGCCCGGGGATCGGCACGGACGAGCGGGCCGAGGCACTGGTCGCCGCGGCCCTCGGCACCGAGGTGCCGGTGCTGGTGGACGCCGACGGCCTCACGGTGCTGGCCCGCCGCCGTGACCTGCTGGGCCGTACGGCCCCGACGGTGCTCACCCCGCACGCCGGTGAACTGGCCCGCCTCATCGGGGCCGACCGCGAGGCGATCGAGGCCCGGCGGCTGGAACACGTGCGCAGGGCAGTGGCCGAGGTGCCCGCCATCGTCTTGCTCAAGGGGTCGACGACCCTGATCGCCGAGGCCGAGCGGCCGGTACGGGTCAATCCGACCGGCACGCCGTGGCTGGCCACCGCCGGCACCGGCGACGTACTGTCCGGGCTGATCGGCGCGTTCCTCGCGGGCGGCCTGCCCCCGCTGTACGCGGCGACCGCGGGCGCCTATCTGCACGGCCTCGCCGCACGCCTCGCCGCCTCGCCGCATGACACCGCCGAACGGGGCCAGGCGCCGATCAGCGCGTATGACGTCATCACCACACTGCCCAGGGCATTTCGTACCCTGTCTTGAGAACACGGCGTGGTCAGGCGCGGATGAGCGGCGATCACGGGAGGGGAATCGGCAGACTTGGCAGACGTGACGACTCCGGCGCAGGCAAATATCGATCTTGGTGCCATCCGCGACAACATCGCGCTGCTGCGCGACCGCGCGGGCGGTGCGGACGTGATGGCCATGGTCAAGGCGGAGGCCTACGGCCACGGCATGGAGGACGCCGCGCTCGCCGCGCTGGCCGGCGGCGCGACCTGGCTGGGCGTCGCCAAGCTCGCCGAGGGCCTGCGGTTGCGTGCCGCTGTGCCGGACGCGCCGATCATGGTCTGTCTCGGCGTGCCCGGCGAGCCGTACGACCAGGCGATCAGCGCCGGTCTGGACCTGACGGCGGGCACGGTCTGGCTGGTCGAGGAGATCGCCGCGGCCGCCCGTACGGCCGGTCTCACGGCGCGGGTGCATCTGAAGGCCGACACCGGGATGACCCGGGGCGGGGCGGGCCCGGCCGACTGGCCGGCCGTCGTCGCGGCCGCGCTGGCCGCCGAGGCCGACGGCCTCATCCGCGTCGTCGGGCTCTACTCCCACTTCGCCTGCGCCGACGAGCCGGGCGACCCGTCGATCCCGTTGCAGCTGGGGGCGTTCAAGGAGGCCGTCGAGCTGGCCGAGGACGCGGGGCTGCGGCCGGACGTGCGGCATCTGGCCAACTCGGCCGCGATCCTGACCCTGCCCGAGGCCCGATACGACCTCGTACGGCCCGGCATCGCGATGTACGGCCTGAGCCCGGCCCCGCGGCTCGGCGCCTTCGGGCTGCGGCCGGCCATGACGCTCACCGCCGCCGTCGCCGCCGTCAAGCGGGTTCCTGCGGGCAGCGGCGTCTCGTACGGCCACACGTACGTCACCGAGCGGCGGACCACCCTCGCGCTGGTGCCCGCCGGCTACGGCGACGGGGTGCCGAGGCACGGATCCAACCTGCTCGAGGTGCTGGCGGGCGGCCGGCGGCGGCGTATCGCCGGGCGGGTCTGCATGGACCAGTTCGTGATCGACATGGCCGATGACCAGGTATCACCCGGCGACGAGGTGATCCTTTTCGGGCCCGGCGACCATGGCGAGCCGACGGCACAGGACTGGGCCGAGGTGCTCGGCACGATCTCGTATGAGATCGTCACCCGGATCGGGTCCCGCGTGCCGCGGCGGTACGTGCCGCTGGAGCCGGGGCGGTAGAGGGGAGCGCATGGACGGCCAGGACAGGCGGCGGATGAGCGGGCGCATGGGCCGCCGGATGGGCATCGTCGGGGTCGTGGCGGGCCTCGGAGCGGCCGGCGTCGGCGTCGCCGTGGGGGCCCGGAAGATCGCCGTCGGCCGGGTGCGGCTGCGTCCGGACCCCGACGCGGGCGAGCCGTTCGGGCGGTTGCGCGGGCAGCCGGTCAAGGTGCTGGCCGACGACGGTGTACCACTGCACGTGGAGATCGACGGCTCCGGCGACGCGCGGCTCACCGTGGTCTTCTGCCACGGCTACGCGCTCAATCAGGACGCCTGGCACTACCAGCGCCGGGACCTGCCGGGCATCCGGATGGTCTTCTGGGACCAGCGCAGTCACGGACGCTCGGGCCGCAGCAAGCCCACGCACGCGACCATCGACCAGACCGGCGAGGACCTCTACGCGGTGCTGCGGGCCACGGTGCGTCCGGGCGATCCCGTGATGCTCGTCGGGCACTCGATGGGCGGCATGTCGATCATGGCGCTGGCCGACCGGCACCCCGAGCTGTTCGGCGACCAGATCGTGGGCGTGGCGTTGATCAACACCTCGTGCGGCGGCCTGGCCGAGATGACGTTCGGCCTGCCGCTCATGCTGGCCAAGGTGGTGCGGCCGCTCGCGCCCGGGGTCGTGCGCAACCTGGGCCGGCGGGCCGAGTTCGTGGACCGGACCCGGCACATCGGCGCCGACCTCGCCTTCATGCTGATCCGTCGCATGGGCTTCGCCGACAAGTACGTGAGCCCCACCGTCGTCGACTTCGTCGAGGAGATGATCCGTGCCACCCCGATCGACGTGATCGCGGAGTTCTACCCCGGCCTGATGACCCACGACCGGCTCGGATCCCTGGCCATGGTCGGCCGGGTGCCGGCGCTGGTGCTGGCGGGCGGCGAGGACCGGCTCACCACGGCCGCGCAGGGCCGCGCCCTCGCCGAGGCGATGGAGGGCGCCGAGCTGATCGAGGTGCCGGACGCCGGTCACCTGCTGCCGCTGGAGTACCCCGGCATCGTCACCCGTGCGCTGCGCCAGCTGATCGCGCGGGTCCATCCCCAGCCCGAGGAGCGCTCGGCGTGAGTTTCGTCATACCCACCGCCGAGGCCATGCGGGACTTCGGCGTGCGTCTCGCGGGTCTGCTGCGGCCCGGAGATCTGCTGGTGCTGTCCGGTGATCTCGGGGCCGGCAAGACCACGCTGACCCAGGGCATCGGCGATGGCCTGAAGGTGCGCGGCCCGATCACCTCGCCCACGTTCGTCATCGCCCGGGTCCATCCGTCGCTGTGCGGCGGGCCGCCGCTCGTGCACGCCGACGCCTACCGGCTCGGCGGTTTCGCCGAACTCGACGACCTCGACCTCGATGCCTCCGTGGAGGAGTCGGTCACCGTCGTGGAGTGGGGCGAAGGTCTGGCGGAGGGGCTCGCCGACGCCCGGTTGGAGATCCACATCTCCCGTGCCGATCTTGAATCGGACGAGCGCCTCGTCCACCTGAGGGGTAGTGGGGACCGGTGGGCAGATATGGGCGGTTTCCGGTAAAGCGGAAGTATGGGTATTTTTTCATTCAACGAGGATGAACTGGTTATCGGAATGTGACGTACTGTTCTGCGGACACGTACCTCTCCTTTCGGAGGGAGCGCCCTGGATGAGCGGCAGCCATCGGATCCCGGAGGGCCGGCCCGAACGCCGCGGCATGGCGTTCGTACTCGCCGGTGCCGCGGTGGGAGTCATCGCGTGTGGGGGCGTGGCGGCGTTCGTGCTGAACCAGGTCGCCTCGCCCGACGAGGGCAAGGGGCTGACGTCGAGCGACCTGACCGTGGAGAGCTCACCCGTGCCCACGCGGACCGACCGCGAGGCGGTCCCCGACGCCTGTGTCCTGCTCCCCGAGTCGCTCACCCGCGAACTCGTCCCCGAGGCCGACCGTACCCAGACCGACACGTTCGCGGCGACCGACGCGCACAACCAGTGCGTGTGGAGCCGTTTCGGAGACCAGCGGCTGCGCCAGCTGACCGTTGAGCTGAGAGCCGTCCCCGGGGCCGCGGATCGGTCGAGCGCCGACGTGGCGCACGACACACTCGACTCGGAGCGCGAGGCCGACGAGTCGGGCGAGGGGCTGCCTCCGGGACAGAAGGTGTCGATCAAGCGCGGCGTCGACACGATCGGCGACGAGGGGTACCTGACCTACAGCGTGCAGTCGACCCAGCGGCGCGGAGAGGCCGTCGTCAACGTCCGCGCGGGGAACGTACTGATCACCGTGCACTACGCGGGAGGCGACAGCGCCAAGACGCCGCTGTCGTCGAAGAAGGCGATCGACGGCGCGACCCAGGCCGCCGAGATCACCGTCAACGCCCTCGCGACCCGCTGACGAACCTCGCCGTCTGGGAGGGTGGCCCGCCGCTCAGGCCGCGCACAGCCACTAAGCTGTGACTCCGTGCTGGTCTTGGCTTTTGACACCGCCACCGCCGCGGTCACCGTCGCCTTGTACGAATGGGCCCCCGGCGAGGCGATTCGCATGCGCGCCGTCATGGAGACCGTCGACCGGCGCCGGCACGCGGAACTGCTCGCTCCGTCGATCGCCGCCGTGCTGGCCGAGGCCGCGACGACGCCGGCCGACCTCAGCGCCGTGGCCGTGGGCGTCGGCCCAGGTCCCTACACCGGGCTGCGGGTCGGGCTCGTGACGGCCTACGCGCTCGGGGACACCCTGCGGGTGCCTGTGCACGGGGTGTGCACGCTCGACGCGATCGCCTGGGCCTCCGAGCGTACGGAGCCGTTCGTGGTGGCGACCGACGCCCGCCGGAAAGAGGTCTACTGGGCGCGGTACGCGTCGGCGCGCGTCCGCGTCACCGAGCCCGCCGTCGGCCCGCCCGCCGATGCGGCCGCGGCCGACCTGCCCGTGATCGGGGAGGGGGCGGCCCTGTATCCCGAGACGCTGTGTCCCAAGACATCGGGTGCGGCCGGCGATCCGGCGCCGCTGCTGCCCTCGGCGACGGCGATCGCCGAGCTCGCGGTCACCCGCCTGTCGGGCGGTTCCGGCCTGCCGCTGCTGCCGCCGGAGCCGCTCTATCTCCGCCGCCCCGACGCCCGTGAGCCCGGCCCTCGCAAGAAGGTCACACCGGCATGATCGGCACTGGGACCGGAGCCCCTTTCATCCGGGTGATGACGTTCGCCGACCTGCCGGTGGTGCAGCGCCTCGAAGCGTCGCTGTACCCGGATGACGCCTGGTCGGTGGAGATGTTCCGCGGTGAGCTCGATGGCCAGCCCGGAACCCGGCACTACGTCGTCGCGGTGCAGCCGGCCGACCCCGCCGATCCGGGCCGACCGGCCACGGAGGTCGCGGACGCCACGGGTGTCCCGGACGCCACGGAGGTCACGGACGGCGCCACGGAGGCCGCCGGGGAGATCGTCGGCTATGCCGGGCTGTCCGCCGCGGGCGGCCAGGGCGACGTGCAGACCATCGGGGTCAGGACCGACCGGCAGGGGCGCGGCATCGGGGCCGCGCTGCTCTCGGCACTGCTGGACGAGGCCGCCCGCCGCGACTGCGAAGTGGTCTTCCTGGAGGTGCGGGCGGATAATGAAGCCGCCCGCAAGCTGTATGAAGGCTTCGGGTTCACCGAGGTCAGTGTGCGGAAGCGGTACTACCAGCCGTCGGGGGTGGACGCCATCGTGATGTGCCGTCAGGGCGCTCCGAAGAAGCGCACGATCGGTTTCGGGCCGGTGGGAGTCCCGGATGCCTGACGAGCCGCTGATCCTGGGGATCGAGACCTCCTGCGACGAGACCGGGGTCGGGATCGTACGCGGGCACACGCTCCTGGCCGACGCGATCGCGTCGAGCGTCGACGAGCACGCCCGGTTCGGCGGAGTCGTGCCCGAGGTCGCCTCGCGGGCGCATCTCGAGGCCATGACCCCGACCGTGTCGCGGGCGCTGGCCAAGGCCGGGGTGGCGTTCGAGGACGTCGACGCGATCGCGGTGACGGCCGGCCCGGGCCTGGCCGGGGCGCTGCTCGTCGGGGTGGCCGCCGCGAAGGCCTATGCGCTCGCGCTCGGCAAGCCGCTCTACGGGGTGAACCATCTGGCCGCCCACGTGGCCGTCGACCAGCTCGAACACGGGCCGCTGCCGAGGCCGGTGGTGGCGCTGCTGGTGTCGGGCGGGCATTCGTCACTGCTGCTGGTGCCGGACGTCGCTTCGGACGTACGAACGCTCGGTTCGACCGTCGACGACGCGGCGGGGGAGGCATTCGACAAGGTGGCCCGCGTGCTCGGCCTGGGATTCCCGGGCGGTCCGCACATCGACCGGGCCGCGCGGTCCGGTGCCGAGGACGCCATGGCGTTCCCCCGCGGGAAGTACGACGACGGTACCTACGACTTCTCCTTCTCCGGGCTCAAGACCGCCGTGGCCCGCTGGGTCGAGGCCCGCGAGCGCGCCGGCGAGCCGGTGCCCGTCGCCGACGTGGCCGCGTCCTTTCAGGAGGCCGTCGTCGACGTGCTCACCAAGAAGGCGCTGGCGGTCTGCCGCGAGAACGGGGTGGCCGATCTGCTGATCGGCGGTGGGGTCGCGGCGAACTCGCGGCTGCGGGTGCTCGCTCAGGAGCGGTGCGCCGCCGCCGGAGTCCGGCTGCGGGTGCCACGCCCCGGCCTGTGCACCGACAACGGCGCCATGGTCGCGGCACTCGGCGCGGAACTGGTCGCCGCCGGGGCATGCCCCTCGGCGCTCGACGTGCCCGCCGACTCGTCCCTGCCGGTCACCGCCGTGACCCTGTGACCCTGTGAGGCGGCCTCAGTGGTGGACGGGGACGCCGAACTGGGCGAGCAGCGCCTCGAGGTAGCCCTCGAGGAGCGGGACGCCGGTCTCGTCGATCGGTGAGCGGCCGCCCGGCAGCAGGTCGATGACACAACGCAGATCCCAGTAGGGATCGTGCTCGTACCCGCCGCGCACCTGGTCGACGTCGGCGAGGAAACGGTCGGCGGCGGCGATACCGTAGCGCAGCGCCAGTTTGCACCGCATGTGGGCGACGTCGACCGCGATCGGGCCGTACGACGCCCGGTCCCAGTCGACGATGCCGGTGAGCCGGCCCGACGACCAGAGAGTGTTGTCGGGTTCGTAGTCGCGGTGGATGAAGTGGGGCGCCGCCTCCGGCGGGGAACCGCTCACGATCTCGAAGGCCTGTTCCCACAGCCCCGGGCGGGTCGCGTGCCTGGGCGGCGACTGGAGGATCAGCCGGTTGTACGGCGTGTAGGGCGGCATCGTCGGGGCGCCCTCGAGGGCGTGCACCGACAGCAGCGCCGCCGCCAGTTGGATCAGATACTCCGGCAGGTCGCCGACGGCGGGCCGGGGTGCGTGGCCGGGGAGCCTGCTGATCAGCAGGGTGGGGGCATCGCAGTAGGCCCCGGACGGGTCCGCCGCGACCAGCGACGGCGTGGCGATCCCGCAGCCCGCCAGCAGCGCGAGTGCGGCGATCTCTCGCTCGGGGGAGAACTCGAGGTCGGTGAGGTTCCACCCGCGCCGGGCCCAGCGGCGCAGCACCAGCCGGTGGGCGGTGCCGGCCCTGCTCTCCACGAGCAGCGCGTGGTTGACGTGGGCGGCGCCCCCGACCAGCGGCCGGACCAGTTTCACTCTGCTGCCCGTGCCCAGGCATTCCTCGATCCAGCGCAGGGTCGCGGCACTGGGGGGACGGCCGTGGGCGGACGGATGCGGAAGCGGATGCGGCACGACATCCATCAAAACGGGTTCCGGCAGGTATCGGGAGTGATTTTATGAAAACCGAACGTAACAAATCGCACGTCAGCGGCACGACATGATCCGTTGGGCCGTGCCCTCGCCGGGGCCGGCGGGGCCACGGCCGCGGCCTACTCCTTGCCCTCGCGCCGTG
>NZ_JABVEB010000240.1 GCF_014323665.1 Actinomadura sp. HBU206391
CGGCGCAGGACGACATAGCCGAGCGGGAAGATCGAGGCGCCGACGACGGCACCGAGACCGAGCACCATCCGGTAGACGACCTGCGGGTCATGACTCAGCCAGTAGACGGGTGTCAGCAGCAGCGGGTATCCGCCCTGGTAGAACGTGCCTCCCGAGAAGTCTCCGGCCGGGCCGCCGACGAGCCAGCGGGCGGCGATGAGATAACCCGCCTCGTCGGGATACGCCGTCGGAGCGGCCTGGCCCCGGCCCAGCCACAGACGGCAGGCGACCTGAGCCAGCCACCCCGTCACGAGCAGGAGCACCGAGCGCCGGCGCCCGTGTACACCGCGTGGACCGGGCCGCCGGGCGCCCCCGCCGTCCAGGACGGGAGAGGGCGGGGCCGGGGCGTCGATGAGAGCCGATGTCATGACTCGTACCGTCGCGACCGCTTGTCACCGTCTCGTCCATGAAATTTCCGGGTTCTGTGACATTGGAGAGGACGCGACGTTGCACGGACATAATCGGCACATGGTCGCCGTGCTGCTCGTGGAGGACGATCCCTCGGCCCGCGCGGGTCTGGAGCTGGCGCTGAGTCATCTGGGACACAATGTGACGTCCCGCGCCACCGGCGAGGAGGGACTGGACTACGCGCGCGCCCGCGTCCCCGAGATCGCGCTCTTGGACGTCATGCTCCCGGGCATCGACGGCATCGAGGTGTACCGAGCTCCGGCTGCTGTTGGAGCTCGCGCGCCGTCCCGGCCACGCGCAGACCCGGCAGCAACTGCTGGTGCGGGTGTGGGAGCGGACCTTCCCGGGGGACTCCCGGCTGGTGGACGCGTGCGTTCAGCGGGTCCGATCCAAGATCGGAGCAGAGTTCATCGAGACGGTCCGGGGCTTCGGTTACCGGTTCGTGACCCCATGATCCGGTTTCGGTCCGGCGGTCTGCGGGTCCGCCTGGTGGCCGCGTTCACGGGGGTGGCCGTCTTCTCGTCGCTGGTCGCGTCAGGCATCGCCTACCAACTGATCAGGCGCGCGATGCTGCAGAGGACACAGGACTACCAGCTCGCCGAGGTGAAGAACACACTGAGCCGGCAGGTACCGGTCACCGTCCCGCCCACCGCCTACCTGACCCAGCGGGTCATGGAGCGGCTGACCGCACCCGGCAGAGAGGTGTACGTCTTCGATGTTCCGCCCGGTACGTCCCTCGCATCGCTGGTCGAAGAGAACTCACGGCTGGCGCTCTACGTCACCGAGAGTTTCGTGGGCAGAGCCGACGGCGGCACCGTGTTCCGCCGGATCGTCCACCGCGGCGTACCCAAGCTGGTCATCGGCGCACGGGTATGGTCGGACGGTTCCGAACCTTCGCCGATCATCGCCTTCGTCGTGGTGGACCTGAGCCGCGAGGCCGCCGACCTGCAGGCTCTCGCGCGTACCGTGGCCGCCGCGGATGCGGTGGTGGTGATCCTTGCCGTCGGCATCGCCCTCGCGGCGGCGCGCGGAGTGCTCCGCCCCGTACGGCTGCTCGGCCGGGCGGCGCGACGGCTCGGAGAGGGCCGCCTGGACACCCGGGTGACGGTCACCGGCCGGGACGAACTGGCCGCGCTGGCCCGGACCTTCAACGCCACCGCGAGTGCGCTCGAGGCGACCGTGGCCGAGCTGCGGTCGATGGAGGCGGCGTCCCGGCGGTTCGCCGCCGACGTGTCGCATGAGCTCCGCACCCCGCTCACCGCCATGACCGCGGTCGTCGACGTGCTCTCCGCCGAGGCCACCGGCTCGGCGGACGGCGGCACGGCCGCCCTGCTGGTCGCGGATCAGATCCGGCGGCTGCATGCCCTGGTCGAGGACCTGCTCGAGATCAGCAGGCTGGACGCCGGCACCGCGTCGCTGGTCCTCGACGACGTCCTGGTGGCCGAAGCGGTATGTGGCAGCCTGTCCGCTCGCGGCTGGACCGACGCGGTCGTGCCCGCCGTTCCCGCGGAACTGACGGCCCGGGTGGATCCGCGCCGGCTCGACGTCGTCATCGCGAACCTGGTCGGCAACGCCATCGAGCACGGCGCCCCGCCCGTCCAGGTCCACGTCGAGCCGAGGGACGAGGACGGGGTGCCCGGGTTCGTCCTGACCGTCGGCGACCAGGGCCCCGGGGTGCCGGAGGACCTGCTTCCCGTCGCCTTCGACCGCTTCGTCAAGGGGGACGCCTCCCGCGGACGGGGTGGCAGCGGGCTCGGATTGTCCATCGCCCGGGCCAACGCCGAACTGCACGGCGGAACCCTGTGCGCGGCCAACGCGCCGGAGGCGGGTGCCGTCTTCACCCTGTGGCTGCCCCTCGCCCGGGAGGAGGAGTGATGAGACGGGCGGTAACGGTGACCGCGATCGCGTTGATGCTCGCCGGCTGCGGCATCCGGCCGACCGGCATCGTCGATGCCGGGTCCGCGCCGATGGCCGATCACGAGCATCAGCGCAACGTCATCTATCTGCTGAAAAAGGACCGGCTGACACGGGTCGAACGGGCCGGTATGGACGGCGACACGCTGCTGCCCCTCCATCAGCTCGGCCTCGGGCCCACCGCGGACGAGCTGCGCGCCGGCATCACCACCGCGGTGCCGGGTGGGCTGGGGTACGTCCGGGACGATACGGGTGTGCTGCGGGTCGTGAACGGAAACGGACCGGGAGAACACGGCCGCGGGTCCCTGACGCGGACTGCTCGCGCGCAGATCGCCTGTACCGCCGATGCGCGCGGCACCGGGACGCCCAGTGTCGGCTTTCCCAGTGCTGCGCGCAGCACCCGGACGTCGAGCGTCCGCTTTCCCGGTGACCGGCGGACCTATGCCTGTGCGGACTTTCGCGACCTGCGCTGAACGCCGAGGTCGCGGACGCCGCACGCCGACGGCGCGCGGCGAGACGTCGACGGTGGCCTGCGTCGGCGGTGGACAGACGTCGCGTCGGTCTGTCACTATTCTCGACATGATCGTTGGAAGGGGCGACGCCGCCCTCATCTGGTGAGCGTTCTTGTGCAGCGGGAAGCTGCCGAAATCCGCGAAGAATGGCTGGGCCTGGCGTTGTCGACGCTGCCCGCCGACCGTCCGGCCGCAGAGGCGGCCATCTCCGAGTTGTACGGCCTGATCGGGCTCGCTCCACCGCGTTTCCACTGGGTCTCGTCACCGGCCGCGGCGCTGGCGACCGTGCCGCCGGGCATACGCCTGCGGCCCTCGGAGTCCGTTGACCGGATGGCCGACTGGCCTGTGCCACCACGGCTCGTCCGGCTGATGAGAGACTTGTGCCGCGAACTCGACTCCCAGGTCAGATGGGTCCATCAGCCGATGGACCAGCTCATCCGCCAGGAGGTTCGCAGCTCGCTCGCGCGATCCTCCGACAGTGCGCTCGTCCGGTCGCTGCGGGCGGCGCACGACTCGCCGTACCACCCGGCGACCGCCTGGTACGGGGCGCAGTGCGTCTCCTGGGTCGCCCACTATGACGCCCTCCGCCGGGTGGCCGGGGTGGTCTTCACTCCTGAGCAGAACCGTCGGTTGGAGCCGTGGGCCGTGGTGGCTCGGTCGTGCGGCTGGTGGTGGCCTCGTGAGGGCGTCTGTGTCATCTCCGAGCGGCCCGTCACCCTGCACACGGAGGTGTGGGGCGACGCCGGCGAGGTGCGCCTGCATCGCGCGGACGGCCCCGCGATCCGTTACGCGGACGGGTGGGACGCGTATGCCTGGCACGGGACGACGGTGCCCTCGTGGGTCGTCACCGATCCGAGCGTCCGGCGGATCGACGAGGAGCCCAACGTCGAGGTCAGGCGGTGCGCCATCGAGCACATCGGCTGGGCCTCCTATATCGACCAGGCGAGGCTGCGGCTGGTCGGCTCGGCGCCCGACCCGGGCAACCCCGGCTCGCAACTGCGGCTCTACGACATGCGGAAGGAGACCAGGGTGCTGCTCGCGGTCAACGGCTCCGTCGAACGTGACGGACACCGCCGCCGGTATGGGCTGACCGTGCCGGGCTTCTTCGACGATCCGATCGCCGCCGCCGGCTGGACCTACGGGCTGTCCGCCGAGCAGTACTCCCTTCTCGTCCGCCGAACCTGAGGTGACCTCCATGACTGTGACTCTTGCTTCGCTCTCCCAGCAGACCGGACTCGCCGTGCTCGACCACCTCGAGCGGTCGGTGAGCATCCCCGTCGTCGACGGGCTCCAGGCTCAGGGCGACCTCATCCTCATTCCGCTCTCCGTCGTCGCGTCGTCCGTGCGGGTCCGGCCCGGTGCAAACTGGACGGCGGTGCCCCCTGAGGGCGTCGAGTTGCTTCGCGGCGCAGCCGGGGGCAACCCGCACACCCTCGTCGCCGACCCCGGCACGTGCCGGTGGACGACCGACGTGTCCGACTTCGACTGGTTGGCGATCGGCATCTTCGAGACCTCGGCCGTCGCCTATCTGCTGCATCCCGAGCACGGGGCCACGGGCTGCACGCCGGGCGCCTACGTCGTGCGCCGGCAGCGGGAGCACGAAGGGCAGCGGGCACGCCTGGTCACGGACTGATCCCGTAGCTCGCCCCTCCCGCCTCATTGCATGCTCACGCCGTGCGGGTGGTCGAAGGACACCGGGCAGGTGAAGACCCACAGCGAGTACCCGCGGCCGATCGTGATCCCGGTCGGATCCGATCAGCTCGGGTGCTCGTGGAACTCGCCCTCGGTCCCGGCGTCCTCGAGGGGCGCCAGGCTCGGGCTCGGGCTGCTCGGTGAGCACGTCGGTGACCTCGGCCGAACGGCGCCAGCGCAGCACCAGCGCGGGGCAGTAGAGGGGGTCGTGGTCGCGCGGGCACCAGAGGATCTGCAGGACGTCGGCCCCGGGCGGTCCCACCAGGTCGGGCACGTCGCGCAGGTAGAACTGGGCGACGGCGAGCATGGTGGTGGGCGTGTCAGGATCGGCGCCCTCGGCGTCGAGGCGGTCGAGCTCGGCCCGTTCCAGCGGCGTGATGGCGAACTGCCCGCCCTGCGCGTCCGCCCCCAGGCCGCCGACAGGATGCGCCTGCGGCGCCGTTCGGCGTCCAGGCGGGTGAAGTCGCCCCCGTTGTCGTGCGGCTCTTCGCATGCCGGCCAGGGCTCACCGGTGGGCCAGAGCAGGGGGCCGCCGACCGAGCTGTCGCGGACACCGGGCGTCCCAGGCCGGGAGTGGAGGCGCGTGGCCGTCCGGGCGAGGGACGCGATCTCGGGAAACACGGCCGCGAGGTCGACTGGGCGCGGTGGGGTCGTCCGGGTCATGTCGCCAGAAGCTAACGGGTGCCTCCGTCAAGCGGCCCACCCGATGGCCGGCAGGAGTGCGTCCGGCCCGCCCGGACGCCTCCTGCGTCATTCGTCGCCCATGACCTTTGCGGGGTCCATGCCCAGTTCGATGAGGACTCTGCGGGCGGTGTTGCGCCCGGGCCGGCCGGACACCGACCCGCCGGGGTGCACGGTGGCGCCGGTCGGGTAGAGGCCGGGAAGCAGCGCCGCATCGGACCATCCCGGCACGGTGGTGCCGTCGTCGGCGACGAACTCCCCGCCGTGGCAGGATCCGCCGGCGTTGTGCGGGTTGCGTCGTTCCAGGTCGATCGGGCTCTCGGGCCGTACGGCCAGCACGCTCGCTTCGTCGAGACCGTCGACCTGTGCGGCCGCATGGGTGACGAGTGCGGCGGCGAAGCGTTCGCGCTCCACGCCCCAGTCGCGCCCGCCGGCGAGCCGGTACGGTGCGATCGTCAACAACTTGCAGGTCGCGTGACCGTCCGGCGCCCTGGTGCCGTCGACGGCGTTCGGGCAGACCACGAGGATCCATGGGTCGGCGGCGTAGGTCTCACCTCGGTCGAAGGCTCTGATCTGCTCGGTGAGCCCGGCGACGGAGCCGAGGCCGCCCGCCACCGCCTCGACGCTGCGGCCGCCGGGGATCGGATAGCGCACTCCGGCTCGCAGGGCGAGGTGGACCGCGAAGAGGGTGAGGCCCGGACGCCAGGCCCGGTTCGCGGCCAGCGCCGCGGCCGGCGCGGCGGCGCCTTCGATCATGTCGGCCAGCCGGGCGACGTGGGCACTCGACACCACCGCGCGGCGGGCGGCGTAGACCTCGCCGCCTGCGCACCTGACTCCGCTCGCCCGCCCGTCGACGACCAGGACGGCCTCGACCGGGCGGCCGGTGAGCACACTGCCACCGCGGTCCTCGACCAGCCGGGCCAGCGCCTGCGGCAGCATGCCCGACCCGCCGATGGGCACGGCCCAGCCGAACCTGCTGCGGCCGGTGGTGATGGCGAACGGGAGGAGCCCCGTGCCGGCCCGGTCCGGCCGCTGGATGGTGGCGAACGACAGCCACAGCAGGAAGTCCCTGACCCCGTCGTCGACGAACCGATCGTGTACGACCTCGAAGGCGCTGCGCTCGCGTAGCTCGGCGTAGCGACGATCGTCGGCACGCGCGCGGGGGTCGAGCGTCCCGGCGTTCCATCGCCCGTGCGGGGCCTTCAGATCGGTCTCCCACTCCTCGTGCAACCTGAGGTAGGCCTGCGCATCCCGCGCCGACCGCACCGCGATCTCCTTCGCGGTGGCAGAGGGATCACGGTGCATCACCAGGCTCGAACCGTCGCGCAGCCGCATCACGACCGCCGGATCGGGATGCGTGTAGGACAGCCCGTACCTGCCGAGGTCGAGTTCGTCGTCGCGGATCAGCGGATTGGACTGGAGCAGGACGTGCGCGCTCGAGCAGGAGTCGTGCCGGTAGCCGGGCAGGGTCAGTTCCTCGGTGACCGTGTTGCCGCCGATGACATCACGCGCCTCGAGCACGATCACCTCCAGGCCGGCGGCGGCGAGATAGGCCGCGCTGACGAGGCTGTTGTGCCCGGCGCCCACGATCACGATGTCCGCGGTGCCCGCGATGCTCCCGTCGCCGGCTCCTGCCGTTCGCCTCGCCATGGCGGCCTCCTTCTCGCTCGGTCAGCCGACCTGGTGCAGGCCGAAGGGGTAGTCGTGCAGGCGCTGCGCGCCGTCATCGGTGACGAGCAGCAGTTCCCCGGTCTGGACACCCGCGCTCTGATCCAGGGTGACGACGTTCGGCTGGACGACCACGGTCATGCCCGCGGTCAAGACGACGTCGGGCACGGCGTCGAGCGGCCCGCGCGGGCCGGCGATGACCGGCGGGAGGTAGCCGCCGCCGAAGCCGTGCACGAGGTCGTCGACCGCCGTGTACCCGGCGGCCTCGATGACGGCTCCGGCCGCCACCAGCTCACGGGCGTGAGTCCCGGGGGTCAGCCGCGCGCGGATCGCGTCGAATGCCTCCTCGGCGACCGCGTGAAGCCGCGCGTACTGCGGGGTCGGGGGTGCGCAGACGGTGAAGGTCCGCAGCAACTGCCCCGCGTACTCCGGCGCGACGGCGACGCTGATCTCGCACGTGACGACGTCGCCGTGGTGGATCCGCCGGTCGGTCGGCCACTGGGCGGGCACGCAGAGCGAGGGGCGCTCCATCGAAGTGATGCCTAGGTAGTGGATGTGGTGCATGCCGCCCGCTGTGACATAGGAGCGTTCCATCTCGGCCACGAGCTCGTGTTCGGTCACGTCCTCACACAGGGCCCGCTCGAGCGCAGCGACGGTGGCGTCGGTGAGCGCGGCCGCCTTTCGCAGGGCGGCCACCTCCTCGGCGGACTTCACCAGGCGCATCGCGGTGTAGGCCGCGTTGAGGTCGACCACCTCGGCGACCCGGCCGGCCAACGTGCGGTAGTGCCAGAACGGCAGCGGGCCCACGATCCCGATGCGGGCGGGACGCTCACCGCCCGAGGCGAGCCGGTCGAGGGCGGTCGTGATCGCGTCTCGTCCCGTCGGCTCGACCGGCACCCGCGACAGCCGGCTGGCGTGCGGCACGTGATTGTAGAAGGACACGAGAAGCAGGTCGTCGGCTTCCTGAGGGCCGACGATCAGCAGCGCCTCGCGGGTGACCGGCCACCCGGTGAGCCATGGCACCGCGCTACCGGAGCGGTTCGCGC
>NZ_JABVEB010000241.1 GCF_014323665.1 Actinomadura sp. HBU206391
GCCTTTTCCCGGGCGGCCCGCCCCTGGGCGGCACACCGCCCGCCGCGGCGGCCACCGCCGCGTGCTCGGCGTCCTCGCCGGCCGGCCGACCGGTCGTGGGCGGTTCCCGCGGTGACTCGTCGGCGGGAGGATCCGGATCGTCGCCCGTGACGTCGACCGCGAAGGCCTGCGTCGGGCCGTCGTTCTCAGGGGCCTGCGCCGGGCCGTCGTTCTCAGGGGCCTGCGCCGGGCGGTCGTCCTCGGGCGCGCGCGATGCGGCGTCGTCCTCAGGGGCGTCCGTCGTAGTGCCGGTCTCAGCGGCCCGCGCCGGCGCGTCGGCCGCACGGAGCTCCGTCGCCGGGGTCTCGTCCTGAGCCGGCGGTGTCGGGATGTCGTTCTCGGGCGGCTGCGTCGCGGCGTCGTCTTCGGGCGGCCGCGTCGCGGCGTCGTCTTCGGGCGGCCGCGTCGCGGCGTCGCCGGGGCCGGAGCCTTGGGAGACCGCGGGTGAATCCGCATCGCCGACGGCGTCCTCGGGCTCGAAGGCACCGGTTGACTCGACGGCACGGGTCGACTCGACCCGCTCGATCGGCTTGGTGCGGCCGATGTCCTCGTCGTCCGGCACGGTGGGCCGACCGCCCATCGCCTCGTTGTCGTCGCTGCTCACACGCCCCCCGTGACCCGTTCGTTACCGTACGATACCTCAGGGGGTCAGCTCGTTCGGCCGCGCTGAAACCTTAACCTTCAGCCTCTCCATCAGGACGGCCGAGAGGGCGGGCAGGTTCACCGTGCGGCGCGGGCAATTCCGCGGCGGACGGCCGGTCCGAGCCGGCAGTTCCCGGTCGCCGTCCGCCGCGTGAGTCGCGCGGGTCTCTTGTGATGCGATGTGCGCTCGTGCGGGGTTCGTCCGTCCTGTGGAACTTCAGGGGGCCGTGCTCAGGCCGCGCCGAGGATGTCGACCATGAAGACCATGGTGTCGGTCCCCTTGATCTCGCCGCTGCCCTGCTTGCCGTAGCCGTCCTTGGGCGGGATGACGAGCATGACGCGGCTGCCGACCTTCTGGCCCTTCAGCCCGGTGCTGAAGCCCTTGATCGCGCCCTGGCCGCCGAGCGGGAACAGGAACAGCGATC
Source organism: Actinomadura sp. HBU206391 (assembly GCF_014323665.1). Classification (GTDB taxonomy): domain Bacteria; phylum Actinomycetota; class Actinomycetes; order Streptosporangiales; family Streptosporangiaceae; genus Actinomadura_C. The sequence goes on from NZ_JABVEB010000241.1 coordinate 1,107, forward strand.
CGTTCTTCCAGCTGGCGTCGAACACCTTGCCATTGCGCCACAGCTGGCCCTTGTACTGCGCCACCACGACCTGGCCGTCGGCCACCGCCGGGCCCGAGCCCTCGATGAGGGTCTTGGCCACGAGCTTGCTCGGCGGGTCGTTCTTGGGCATCTTCAGATCGGTCGGCTGCTTGCCCACCTCGCCCGGCGTGACCTTGGGCAGCTTCGAGTCGTCGAGCTGCTTCTCCGTGCCAGATGCGGCGGCGGTCTTGGAGATCGTCGAGACCACGTCGACGATGAAGATCAAAGTGTCGGTGCCCTTGATCCCGGCCTGCGGGTTGCCCTGCTCGCCGAGACCGTCCTTGGGCGGGATCTGCACCAGCACCCGGCTGCCGGCCTGCTGGCCGAGCAGGCCCTTCTTGAGGCCCGGCAGGACGTTCTCGTTGAGCTGCAGCGGGACGGGCTTGCCGGTCTTGTAGGTCGAGTCCAGCTGCTTCTTGACGCCCTTGCCGCTCCAGACGTAGCTGTCGACGTTGACGAAGGTCACGTCGCCGTCGGCCACCTTGGCGCCCTTGCCGGTGATCAGGGCCTTCTTCTGCAGCGTGGTGGGCGGCACCACTTCCTTGGGAATGTCGACCTTGGGCTGCTTGCCGAACGCACCGGTGATCGCGATGGCGGGCTCGGGCCGGGTGGCGATGAAGATCCCGACGCCGGCCGATGCCAGTACGACGACCACCAGGGTGCCCGCCAGCACGCGCTGGCGTCGCTTCGCCTTGGCCGCGGTCATCGCCGACACCTTGCTCCGGCTCCGGCCGCCGATCCCGTGCGGAGTGAACTCGCTGCGGCCTACGCCACGCCCGCTCGGCAACTTCGCCTTGACCGCCGGTTCCCCGCGGGGCTTGTCATCCTCAGACATGTTCCTCACTGTTCCGGCTCGACGTCACTGCGGAGGCACACACACCCTGTCAGCCTTAGGCTAAGGACCGTGTGAAATCGGCTCAAAGAAGCCGAGTCCGCAATCTACCGCCTGCCTCGACCACTGTGGCAGTGTCGTGGATCAGCCCCGTTCTGTCATGCCGCCCCGCCAGCGGATTGCCGGATGATCTCGTCCATCGCCTTGAGAACACGTTTCTCGGAGATCGGGTAGGGAGTGCCGAGCTGCTGGGCGAACAGGCTCACCCGCAGCTCCTCGATCATCCAGCGGATCCGGTCCGCGCCCTCGACCGGCGGCCGCCGGTCCAGCAGTGGTCGGCAGGCCGACAGCACCCGGTCGACCTGCGCCGTCAGCTGCCGGTCGCGGCCGGGGTTGTCCGGGAGCTTGTCCAGACGGTGCTCGATGGCGCGCAGATAGCGCAGCAGGTCCGGCAGCCGGCGCCAGCCGGTCGCGGTGACGAAGCCGCGGAAGACCAGTTCCGACAGGTGCGTGCGGATGTCGGTGAGCGACGGGACGAGCGCGAGGCTCTTGGTGCCCCTCAGCCGCATCTCGATCCGGTGGGCCGCGGCCAGGATGCGCTCGACCTTGCCCACGACGTCGAGCGTCGCGTCGTGCAGTTCCGCCCGTACCTTGTCGTGCAGCCGGGTGAAGCCGCTCTCGTCCCACGCCGGCCCGCCGGCCTCGGCGATCAGCTTGTCGGCCGCGCAGGCGACGCAGTCGTCGAGCAGCGCGGCCGCGTTGCCGTGCGGATTGTGGCTGAGCGCCAGCTTGGCCTGGTTGGTCAGCCGGGCGTTGACGAGTTTCACCGGCGACGGGACGTTCAGCAGCACGAGCCGCCGGGTGCCCGCCCACATGGCGTGCCGCTGCTCGGCCTCGGTGCCGAAGGTCCGGATCGCGACGCTGTCGCCGTCGTCGGTCAGCGCCGGATAGGCCCTGACCCGCGCGGCGCCCGCGGCGCCCCCGGCACCGGCCTCGTACACCTGGGGGAGCGGGCCGAAGTCCCAGGCGCGCAGGCCCTCGCGTTCCAGGTCGCCCGCCGCCTTGGCCAGCGTGGACCGCATCTTGGGCTTGAGCCGCCGCTTGAGCGCTTCCAGGTCCTTGTCCTCGGCCACCGTCCGGCCCCGCCCGCCGACCACGCGGAAGGTGATCTTGAGATGGTCGGGCACCCTGTCGAGCTGCCACGCCTCGCGTGACACCGCGACGCCGCCCATCCGGTGCAGCTCGCGTTCGAGGGCGTCCAGCAGCGGCTCCCGCTTCGGCATCACCCGCTGGAGCACCGCCTTGGCGAAGTTGGGCGCCGGTACGAAGCTGCGCCGGATCGGCTTGGGCAGGGACCGGATCAGCGCGGTGACGAGGTCTTCCCGCAGCCCGGGGATCTGCCAGTCGAAGCCGTCACCGGTCACCTGGTTCAGCAGTGGCAGCGGGATGTGCACCGTCACCCCGTCGGCGTCCGCGCCGGGCTCGAACTGGTAGGTCAGCTTCAGTTCCAGGCCGTCGTGCCGCCAGACGTCCGGGTAGTCCTGCTCGCTGACATCGCCCGCCGAGGCGTTGATCAGCATCGTCTTCTCGAAGGCGAGCAGATCCGGCTGATCCGAGCGCGCCTTCTTCCACCAGGCGTCGAAGTGCCGGCCCGAGACCACGTCAGCGGGCACGCGCTCGTCGTAGAAGTCGAACAGGGTCTCGTCGTCGACCAGGATGTCGCGCCGGCGGGCCCGGTGCTCGAGGTCCTCGACCTCGTCCAGCAGTCTGCGGTTGTCGTGGAAGAACCTGTGGTGGGTCTCCCAGTCGCCCTCGACCAGCGCGTTCCGGATGAACAGCTCGCGCGACAGCACAGGGTCGATCCGGCCATAGTTGACCTTCCGCGAGGCCACGATGGGGACGCCGTACAACGTCACCTTCTCGTAGGCCATCACGGCGCCCTGCGACTTCTCCCAGTGCGGCTCGCTGTGGCTTCGCTTGACGAGGTGCTCGGCGAGCGGTTCCACCCACTCGGGTTCGATCTTCGCGGTGACGCGCCCCCACAGCCGGGAGGTCTCCACCAGCTCGGCGGCCATCACCCATCGCGGCTGTTTCTTGAACAGCGCCGAGCCGGGGAAGACGCCGAACCGGGCGCCACGCGCCCCGAGATAGTCGCGGGTCTCGGGATCCCGCAGCCCGATGTGGGACAGCAACCCGGCCAGCAGCGACACGTGCACCTTCTGCTGGTCGCCCGGGGCGCTGTTCACCGTGAAGCCGAGGTCCTTGGCGACCTGGCGCAGCTGGGCGTAGAGGTCCTGCCACTCCCGTACCCGCATGTAGTGCAGGAACTCCGACTTGCACAGCCGGCGGAACTGGCCGGACGACAGCTCCTCCTGCCGCTCCCGCAGGTACCGCCACAGGTTGAGGAAGGACATGAAGTCCGATTCCTTGTCCGCGAAGCGGGCGTGCTGCTGGTCGGCCGCCTGCTGCCGGTCGGACGGGCGCTCGCGCGGATCCTGGATCGACAGCGCCGCCGTGATGATCAGGACTTCCTGCACGCAGCCGTTCCGGTCCGCCTCCAGAACCATCCGGGCCAGCCTCGGGTCGACCGGCAACTGCGCCAGCTTGCGGCCCGTCGACGTCAGCCGCCTGCGCTCGTCCTGCCCGCCGGCGTCGAGCGCGCCGAGCTCGTGCAGCAGGTTCACCCCGTCCTTGATGTTGCGCCGGTCCGGCGGCTCGACGAACGGGAACGCGGCGATGTCGCCCAGCCCGAGCGCGGTCATCTGCAGGATGACCGAGGCCAGGTTGGTGCGCAGGATCTCGGGGTCGGTGAACTCCGGCCGGCCCGCGAAGTCCTCCTCGCCGTAGAGCCGGATGCAGACGCCGTCCGAGGTACGGCCGCAGCGTCCCTTCCGCTGGTCGGCGGAGGCCTGCGAGATCGCCTCGATGGGCAGTCGTTGCACCTTGAGCCGGTGGCTGTAGCGGGAGATGCGGGCTGTGCCCGGATCGATCACGTACTTGATTCCGGGCACCGTCAGCGACGTCTCGGCGACGTTGGTGGCCAGCACGACCCGCCGGCCGCGGTGCGACTGGAAGACCCGGTGCTGCTCGCCCGTCGACAGCCGCGCGTAGAGGGGGAGCACTTCGGTGCCGGACTTCGCCCCGCCCCGGGTGAAGTGCTTGTTCAGGGCCTCAGCGGTGTCGCGTATCTCACGTTCGCCGCTGAGGAATACCAGGATGTCGCCCGGCCCCTCGGCGCACAGTTCGTCGACCGCGTCGGTGATCGCCTGTATCTGGTCCCGATCCTCCGCGTCCTCGACGACGGGCCGGTAGCGGACCTCGACCGGATAGGTGCGGCCGGACACCTCGATCACCGGGGCGTCGTCGAAGTGGCGGGAGAACCTATCGGGGTCGATGGTGGCCGACGTGATGATCACTTTGAGGTCGGGTCGCCTCGGGAGCAGTTGCTTCAGATAGCCCAGGATGAAGTCGATGTTGAGGCTGCGCTCGTGCGCCTCGTCGATGATGAGGGTGTCGTACTGCCGCAGAAGGCGGTCGCTCTGGATCTCGGCGAGCAGGATGCCGTCGGTCATCAGCTTGACGAGGGTGTCGTCGCCGGAATGGTCGCTGAAGCGGACCTTGTAGCCGATCGCCGTGCCCAGCGGCGTCTTGAGCTCCTCGGCGATGCGGTCGGCCACCGTACGGGCGGCCAGCCGGCGGGGCTGGGTGTGCCCGATCAGCCCCTGCACGCCCCGGCCCAGCTCCAGGCAGATCTTCGGAAGCTGGGTGGTCTTGCCCGAGCCGGTCTCGCCGGCGACGATCACGACCTGGTGGTCGCGGATCGCCGCGAGGATCTGGTCCTTCTTCTGGGCGATCGGCAGTGCCGGCGGGTAGGTGACGGCGGGCACGCCGTCGCGGCGTCGCGCGATCCGCCGTTCGGCCGTGTCGATGTCGGCGGCGATCTCGGCTGCGATCGCCTGCTGTTTCGAGGGGTTCCGCACCTTGCCGGCGCCGTCGATCCGGCGCTGCAACCTGTGCCGGTCACGCAGCATCAGCTCAGGCAGACGGGCACGCTGCGCGGCGAACGACTTCACAACCGGCAAGGATAGGCACGCGCCCCCACCGCTTGGCCAATGGTTATCGCCGGGTCACGGCCGGCTGCGCACGGCGCCTGAGGGCCGGACCTCGGCGCTCATTCCTGCTTGAGGGCGCACAGCAGCCCGTCGCCCACCGGCAGCAGTAGCGGCACCAACCGCTCGTCCTCCTTGACCAGGCGGCCGACCTCGCGGATCGCCACGGTGTCGGCGTCGCGCTGGGCCGGATCCGCCACCCGGTCGTGCCACAGCGCGTTGTCGAAGGCGACGACCCCGCCGGGCCGCAGCAGCCGCAGTGCCGCCGTGAGGTAGTCGGGGTACTCCTGCTTCAGCGCGTCGCAGAAGACCATGTCGTAGGCCCCGTCGGTCAACCGGGGGAGGACGTCGAGCGCACGCCCGACGATCATGCGCGTGCGGGAGCTGGGGAATCCGGCGTCGGCGTAGGCCTGCTTGGCCAGTCGCTGGTGTTCGAGCTCGACGTCGACGCTGGTGAGCACGCCGTCCCTGCGCATCCCGCGGAGCAGCCAGGTGCCGGACACGCCGCACCCCGAGCCGACCTCGACGATCGTCCGGGCGTCGAGCATCGCCGCGAGGAAGCGCAATGCCGCCCCTCCGGCCGGGCCGATGGGCGCCGCGCCGACCTCCTCGCCGTTCCGGCGAGCGGTCAGCAGGGCATCGTCCTCGGGGAGAAACTGTTCTACGTAGGCCAGGTTCAGATCCGGGCCCCGCCTCTGAACCTCGTCGATGGCTGCCTCCTTGGGACCACGAGCCTGCTTAAGAGACCTTATCGTTGCGTGGGAACCATGGCGCGTTCTGTCGCGTTCAATGAATCGATGGTCATAACCGCCCCAGCCCAGGCGAGACCAATGTCGTACCGACGCGCGGTGTAGAGAGGAAATACACGGCACCATGGTGGTGGCAGCGCTTACATGCAGTGGAGTGGCGGGGGTCGTTCCCCGCCTGAGGGCTGGAGGCAAGTTGGGAGACCGCGCTCACGCGCCAGAGGCCGCATGGACGCCTCCGACGTGGGACGAGGTCGTGCGCGAGCACTCCGCGCGGGTCTACCGCCTGGCCTACCGGCTGACCGGCAACCAGCACGACGCCGAGGACCTCACCCAGGAGGTCTTCGTACGGGTGTTCCGCTCCTTGTCGAACTACACACCCGGCACGTTCGAAGGCTGGTTGCACCGCATCACGACCAACCTGTTCCTCGACATGGCGCGCCGCCGTCAGCGGATCCGCTTCGAGGGACTCGGCGACGACGCCGCCGAGCGGCTGCAGGGGAGAGAGCCCACGCCCGCGCAGGCCTACGACGACCGGAACCTCGACGCCGACATCCAGTCCGCGCTTGACGCGCTGACGCCCGAGTACCGCGCCGCGGTCGTGCTCTGCGACATCGAAGGACTGTCGTACGAGGAGATCGCCGCGACGCTCGGGGTCAAACTCGGCACCGTCCGCAGCCGCATCCATCGGGGGCGTGCACAGCTGCGAGCGGCACTCGGTCACCGGGCGCCGCGCCGGTCGCTCGAGGCGTCAGCGGAGGCGACCTCCACAGAGGCCAGATGAAGTACAGGGGAGACGTGTGAGTCATCTCGGGGAGCGCCTCACCGCACTCGTCGACGGCGAGCTGGGGCACGAGGAGCGCGACCGTGCGCTGGCCCATCTCGCCGCCTGCGAACAGTGCCGAGCCGAGGCCGAGGCGTTGCGGCGGCTGAAGAGCCAGCTGCGCGGGCTGCGGGGAGTGGTCCCGGAACCCGGCCTCCTCGGGCGTCTCAACGCGATGGGCGACCCGGCCCACCGCAACCTCCTCCGCGACTCGCCCGGTGCCATGCGCGCGCACGCGGGACCACCGGTGGCG
>NZ_JABVEB010000242.1 GCF_014323665.1 Actinomadura sp. HBU206391
GGCAGGCGATGCCGCGGCCCGCGGTGGCCCGCGCGAGAATGAGCACCGTGCGGATCGCGGCCGGGACGACGCTGGACGGTGGAGGGGTGCTCCGCCCGCTGGCCGAGGACGGCACCCCGGCCGGTCCGGAGGAACGGGTCGACGACCTGGTCCGCGCGATCGGCGCCCGCGAGCGAGCCGACTCGCCGCGATGGGTGTGGTCGGCCACCGGCCGGATCTACCCGCGGTTGCTCGCGGCCGGGGTGCGCGTCGCCCGTTGTCACGACCTCGAGCTCGTCGAGGCGCTCGTGCTGTCCCACGAGGGCCGCTATGGGCAGCCGCGATCGGTGCGGGCGGCATTGGCCCGGTTGCGCGGTGAGCCGGTGCCCGGCGACGCGGCGCCGGCCGACGGCGGCCAGCCCACACTGTTCGGCGGCGCCGAGGACACCGCCGACGAGATGGCGGCGCTCATCGCGGTGCACGCCGACCAGCGGCGCAGGATCGCGGCCACCGAGCATCCCGAGCGGCTCGGGCTGCTGGCCGCCGCCGAGTCGGCCGGAGGCCTGATCGCCGCCGAGATGACCCACGAGGGGCTGCCATGGTCGGCCACGCGGCATGACGCCCTGCTCACCGAGCTGCTCGGACCTCGTCCCGGCCCCGGCCTGCGGCCGCGCCGGCTGCAGGAGCTCGCCGACCGGATCGCACAGGAGTTCGGCGGCCGGCGACCGGTGAACCCCGACTCCCCGGCCCAGTTGGTGAAGGCGTTCGCGGCCGAGGGCGTGATCGTGCCATCGACCCGTTCCCACGTGCTGCGCCGGGTCGACCACCCCGCCGTTCCGCTGCTACTGGAGTACAAGGAGCTCGCGCGGCTCCACACCGCGCACGGATGGTCCTGGCTCGACTCCTGGGTGCGGCAGGGACGCTTCCGCCCGGAGTACGTCGTCGGCGGGGTCCCCTCCGGCCGGTGGGCCACCCGGGGCGGCGGCGCCCTGCAGATCCCGCGGGTACTGCGGCGGGCGGTGGTGGCCGACCCCGGCTGGACCCTGGTCGTCGCCGATGCCGCCCAGCTCGAACCCCGGGTTCTCGCCGCCCTCGCGGGCGACCGCGCCTTCGCCGCGGCGGCGGCGAAGGGAGACCTCTACGCGGCACTGTCCGACGCCTTCGGCACGGGCGACGACGCGCGTGACAAGGCCAAGATCGCGTTGCTCTCCGCGATGTACGGGGGCGGCACCGGTGAGGCGGTCCAGCTGCTCGCGGTGCTCCGCAACCGTTTCCCCGACGCCTTCGGCTACGTTGAGGCGGCGGCCCGCGCGGGCGAGGCCGGGCGGCTCGTCCGGTCGCGGCTGGGCCGAACCTGCCCGCCGCCGTCGGCCGCCTGGCGGGACCTGACCTCGGACGGCTTCGCCGGGCAGGACGAGACGCGGGCCGGCGCGGCCCTGCGCAGCCGTGGCCGCTTCACCCGCAACTTCGTCGTCCAGGCCAGCGCAGCCGACTGGGCGCTCGCGCTGATGGCGCTCCTGCGCGGCCGGCTCGACGGGCTCGTCCAGAAAGACGACCGGCGGGACGTCCCGCACCTGGTGTTCTTCCAGCACGACGAGGTGATCGTGCACGCGCGGAAGGAGCTGGCCGACGAGGTCGCCGAGGCGATCCGGGCCGCCGCGGCCGAGGCCGGGCGGCTGCTGTTCGGCCGTACCCAGGTGGTGTTTCCAATGGAGATCGCCGCGGTGGACTGCTACGCCGACGCCAAGTGACCGCGGCGCGGCGGCAGCGTCCACGGTGAGCCGGCGGTCAGCTCGTCGGTGTGCGAGATGGAGCGGTATCCGCCGGCCAGGCGGGCGATCTCGTCCGCGGAGAGCACCTCGTCGGTGCGGTCGAACCCGTCCGGGGCCCGCCGGGCCACCTCGCCCATGATCACGTCGCTCCGGTCGCTGCGGTTGGCCAGCACGATGGCGTTCACCGGTTCGCGCCGTACGACCTCGTAGGCGGCCAGGCCGGCGGTGGCCGATCCCGCGCGAGCGAGCTCGTAGGCGAGTGCCCGCGCGTCGAGGATCGCCTGCGATCCGCCGTTGGAACCGAACGGATACATGGGATGCGCCGCGTCGCCCAGCAGGGTGACCCGGCCGCGGCTCCAGAACGGCAGCGGGTCGCGGTCGACCATCGGGTACTCCAGGATCTGCCGGGCGCCACTGATCAGTCCGGGGACGTCCAGCCAGCCGATCCTCCAGTCGGCGAAGTGCGGAAGCACGTCCTCGACCCGGCCCTCGCGGTTCCAGTCGGGCGCCTCGGTCAACTCGTCGGCGGGCAGTTGCACCTCGCCGAGCCAGTTGAGCAGGGCCCGGCCCCGGTCGTCGGCCTCGCGGGAGATGGGGTAGACGACCAGCTTGGCGACGAACCTGGTACCGATGATCGCCACTGTGCGGCCGTCGAGGAACGGATCGGCCTCCGTGACACCACGCCACATGCGGACGCCGTTCCACAGCGGGGCGCCCTCACCCGGATGCAGTCGCCGGCGCACCGCCGAGTGCAGCCCGTCCGCGCCGACGAGGGCGTCGGCCGCGATGGTGAACTCCGCGCCGGTCGCCTGGTCGCGCAGCCGGGCGGTGACCTGGTCAGGGCCGTCCGCGAAGTCGACGAAGGCGGCGCCGGTGCGCACGGCGTCGGCGCCGAGCCGCTCCCGTACCGCGGCGAGCAGCAGCATCTGCAGCTCGCCGCGGTGGACTGCGTACTGCGGCCAGCTATAGCCGAGGGCCAGCCCGCGCGACTCGCCCCACACCCGGTTACCGTGCCGGTCGAAGTGCACGAAGGACTCCGCGGAGAGCGCGGTGCCGGCGACGGCGTCGGCCAGGCCCAGGTCGGTCAGTTCCCGGGTGGCGTGCGGCAGCAGGTTGATGCCGACTCCGAGCGGGCGCAGCTCCCGGGCGGAGTCGACCACGTCGACGTCGATACCGGCGGCGTGCAGGCTGAGGGCCGTGGTGAGGCCGCCGATCCCGGCGCCTACGATCAACACCCGCATGACGGAACGGCACCTCCGGCCGGTTCGGTGTGACTGAGGTGCGCGACCGTCATGGCCGCGGGTCGGCCGGCGCGTCGTTACCGCGGACCAGCCGTCCGACCTCGGCGCGTAGATGCACGAACTCGGGCAGCTCGCGTGTACTGATCTGGTCGCGCGCCGACGGCAGCCCGACGGGCAGGTCGGCACGGACACGTCCGGGGGAGCGGCTCAGCACGACGACCCGGTCGCCGACATAGACGCTCTCGTCGATGTCGTGGGTGACGAGCAGGATCGTCATGCCCGAGTCCCCACGCACGCGCAGCAGCAGATCCTCCAGATCCTCGCGGGTCTGGGCGTCAACGGAGCCGAAGGGCTCGTCCATGATCAGGAACTCTGGGCGGTAGGCCAGCGCCCGCGCGATGGCGACGCGCTGCTGCATGCCGCCGGACAGCTGCCACGGGTACTTCGACCCGGCGTCGGCGAGGCCGACGGACTCGAGCGCCTTGAGGGCGGAGTCGCGGCGCTCCGCCCGGCCGAGACCGCGGCGGCGCAGCGGCAACGCGACGTTGTCGCGGACCGACATCCAGGGGAACAGCGAACGGCTGTAGTCCTGGAAGACGACGGCCAGGTTGTCCGGCACCCTGTCCACGGCCTTGCCATCGAGCAGGACCCGGCCGCCAGTGGGCGTCTGGAGCCCCGCTATGCAGCGGAGCAGCGTGGACTTCCCGCAGCCGGAGGGACCGACGATGCTGACCAGTTCGCCGTGCTTGACCTGCAGGTCGACGCCGGCGACGACGGGCGGAGCGTCGCCGTAGGCATGGGTCAGGTTCTCTACTTCGAGCACTCAAACCACCATCACGAATCGAGTCGCCGGGCACCGTGGTGCCAGGCCAGAAAACGGCGTTCCACCAGCACGAAGACCGCGTTGAACAGGCATCCGAGGATGCCGAGTGCCGCGATGCCGGCCCACATCTCCGGCATCTCCAGGCTCTGCTGCGAGTTGATCAGATGAGCACCGATACCGGTCGTGCTCCCGATGAGCTCGGAGATCACCATGAGGATCAGGGCGAAGCCGAGGCTCACCCGCAGCCCGGCGAATATCTTCGGGGCGGAGGCCGGCAGGATGATCCGGCGCAGCCGCTGCGCCCCGGTGATGCCGAACACCTGGGCCGTCTGGAGCTGCAGGGAGTCGACCGTGCGCACCCCCTCGATGGTGTTGAGCAGCACCGGCCAGACCACGCCGAACGCGATCGTCGCGACCTGCATCGGGGTGCCCAGGTCGAAGACGACGATGAAGAACGGGATCAGGGTCGGCGGCGGGATGGAGCGGCCGAACTGCAGCAGCGGGTCGAGAACGTCGCCGACCGCCTGCGAGCGCCCGATCACGATGCCGAGCACGACGCCGCCGACGGCGGCGAGGGCCCAGCCGCCGAACAGGTTGATGAAGCTCGGGCGGAAGTCGTCGATCGCCTTGTCGGTCAGGAACAGCTGCGTGACGGGTCCGGAGAACCAGATCTCGTGCAGGGCCCGCATGATCGTGGACGGTGGAGGGAAGAAGGGGTCCTTGGCGACCCGGGTGCCGATCTCCCAGCCGGCGGCCAGCAGCGCGACCAGCCACAGGCGGGCCGCGCCACCGGTCAGGATCGCGAGGCCGAGCGCGGGAGCGCCGCGGCGGGCCCTCCCGACGGGCGCACCGTGGTGCTCCCCGCTCGGCCGTTCGCTGGTGAGGACGCTCATGTCGTGTTCCCCCGCTCGCTCATGCCGTCGCCGCCGTCCGCACCATGTGCCAGCGGAAGGCCCGCCGCTCCAGCGCGACCAGCGCCATGTTGATGAGCAGGCCGAGCATCCCGGCCCACACCGCGCCGGCGAGCATCAGGTCAGGGCGTCCGCCGCCCGACTGCGTCTCCATCAGATATCCGCCGACGCCCTCGCCTCCGCCCACGACGAGCTCCGTGCTGATGACCACGACCAGGCCGACCGACGCCGCGATCCGGACCCCGGTGGCGACGAACGGCGCGGCGCTGGGCAGGCTGACCCGCAGCAGCACGGCGCCCTTGCCGAAGCCGAAGCTGCGCAGTGTTTCCTTGGCCAGCGGGTCCACATCGCGCAAGGCGTACAGCGTGTTGATGAGGATCGGCCAGCTCGCCGCATAGAACACGAGTGACATCTTCGACTGGGTCGCCGAGCCGAAGGTGACGAGGGCGAGGGGGATCAGCGCGACCGAGGGGATCGGGCGCATGAACTCGACCACGATGCGGGTGGCCCGGCTCAGCCAGGGGGTGGAGCTGAGCGCGAATCCGGCGGTCACGGCAACGGCGGTCGCGAGCAGCAGGCCGCCGAGCCAGGCTTTCAGAGTGTTGGCCACGTTGGTGAGGAAGTCGGTGTCCACCACCAGTTCCGTGGCACGCCACAGCACGACCGAGGCGGGTGGCAGCGAGTCGGGGTCGACGAGCCCGGTCCTTGAGACCAGCTCGGCGACTCCGAACGCTCCCGCCACCCCGGCCGCGCCGCGGACAATGTGAACGCGTCTCATCCGTTCTGCATGACCATGGAGTTGACGTCGATCTCGGTCTTCAGGTAGCCGAACTGCTTCATGACGTCGACGACCCGCTGGATCCGGGTGGCGCTGGTGGAGGTCGGGAAACCGTTCAGGTTGACGACGCTCACGACCTGGGCCGGGATCTTCGTGTACTTGGGCACGACCTCCTGCAGGACGGCGCGGTCGGCCGCGTCGGCCTGCGCCTTGACGATGGCGCGCTGGAAGGCGGCGACCGTCTTGGGGTTCTTCTGGACGAACTCCTCGGTCGCGCCGTAGCCCGTGATCGGGAAGTCCTTGGTCGGGCCGGTCGAGAAGTCGGTCAGCAACAGCGCGCCGATGGACTGCTGCAGCTGGGTGACGAACGGCTCGGGCACGACTACCGCGTCGACCTTCCCGGTCTTCAGCAGCTGCTCCTGGTTGGGGAAGGGGGCGAGCACGAGGTCCTTGTCCTCGTCGATCTGGACGCCGTAGGGCTCGAGCGCGGCGCGGACGAGCAGGCTGATCTGGTCGCCCTTGGCGTTGGTGCCGATCTTCTTGCCGGCCAGGTCCTTGGGGCTCCGGATCGCGGAGTTCTTCGCAACGAGGATGGCGGTGAGGTTCTTCGTCATGGACGACGCCTCAGCGACGATTTTCGGCTTCAGCACGCCCGAGTCCGCCGCCCGGAGCCAGACCACGTGGCCGCCCTGGCTGATGTCGAGGCTGCCGCCCTTGAGCTTGGGCAGGGCCTCGGCGCCACCGGTCACCACCTGGAGTTTGACGTTGAGGCCTTCTGCTTTGAAGTACCCCTTGGTGATGCCGATCTGGATCGCGGCACCCTCCATGATGGGCATCACGGCGACGTTGAGGTCGGTCTTCTCGAGCCCGTTGGCGGACTTCTTGGCGTCTCCACCGGTGCAGGCGGCGGACAACGCGAGCGCGGCGGCCAGGGCCCCTCCGAGCACCGCGCGGCGTAGATGAATTAACTTCATGAACGCTCCTTCAAGAGGACGAAATGTGGGGGAGTAGGCCGCCTTGGGCGGCTGAACGTTGGCAACTTTAGTGCAGTGCCCTGCGTCATACCGGGCTTATCGCCTGGCTGAAGCGCGAGTTCGAGCGGGCGGTTTCACTTGAGGTCGAACGGTCCTTCGGTATCCCCCGGGAGACGCTGCGCTTGCCGGAAATGCCATCCGAGCAGGTGAGAACCATGCGGGCCGGTGACTGGCTGGACGCCGGGTGTGGTGGTTCTGGTCGATCGTGTGGGAGTGGCCCATGGGGAAGGCGGTCACCGCGCCATGATGACCGGCGGTGCTGTTGCGACTGGCTTACTTGACGGTGACGAACACGTTCGCGGTCCTGCGCCTTCTGCCGGCGAGCGATCGGGACAAGGAAACCGAGATCTTGGCCCTGCGTCATCAGATCGCGGTGCTGGAACGCCAGTTGCACGGGAATAAGGTGCGGTTCGCCGCGCCTGACCGGGCCTTCTTGGCGGCGCTGCTGCACCGCTCGGCACCGGAGGCGTTGCGCCGGTTCCGGTCTCGGCCTAAGCGTCCGGGCGGGCCTCGGACCGTACGTTCTATCAGCGTTCTGGTTCTGCGCCTGGTCCGGGAGAACCCCGGTTGGGGGTACCGGCGCGTCCATGGGGCAGCGTGCCGACGTGAGATCAGGTCCCGGTGCCGGCGCAACACCGTGTCAGGGCGTACCAGCAAAAGGCAGGCGAACTGCTGGTGCTGGGTGTGAACGTGGCCGCCTCCATCGTGTGGGGGATCCTCAAGGACGCCGGTATCGACCCGGCGCCCGAACACGCGTCCAGCACGTGGGCCGGCTTCCTGCGCTCCCAGGCCGATGCTCCACCACACGCGCCGGATCCGCGTCCTTGGCGCCACCGCCCACCCAACCGCCTCCTGGGTGACGGGCGTGGAGAGGCCGGAATGTTGCGGGGCGTTCTTCGCTCCGCGCATGGCTGTACCGGATTGCGACCGATGCCTGCCTCGACGTCCTTGACGGTCGGTCGCGGCCGATGCTGCCCGATCAGACCGGTCCGCCCTCCGGTCCGGGGCAGGCGCGGCGGTAGTGGGTCTGGTGTCCGCGAAGACAGGCGGTCACCGCCGCGGGAGGGCGGCTGCACCGGGCAGTGCCGGTCTTGAACTGGCGTGATCCGGCCAAGGTCAAGTTAGTGACGGCGGGCTGTGATGATCCAGGCACGCGAGTCGAAGTACACGCCATCATCGGTGTTGTGGGCGGCCAGGGTGGCGCGTAGCCGCGTGCGTGCTTGCTCGGCAGTCGCGGCGTCGAGGTCGGCAAGGAGGTCTTTGTCCCATAGGCGGAGCACGTTATCGAAGGCGGTGGCGCTGTCCGGGCCGTAGTAGACGGGCTCGTTCGTGTCGGTGAAGCTGACTTCGGTGAAGCCTGCCGCCGCCAGGATGCCTTCGGTGATG
>NZ_JABVEB010000243.1 GCF_014323665.1 Actinomadura sp. HBU206391
GCGGTGACCGGGCGCCACGACCTGGATCAGGTCGGCGCCGGCGACCGTGGGCACGACGGAGTCGGCCGGCCGGCCGGCGCGGACGTCGGCCGCTGTGAGGTCGGCCTGCCGGCGGACCTCGCGCCACTCGGAACCGGCGATCGCATGCCGTGCGACCATGCTGCCCACCACTCCTGCCGGCACGAGCAGAAGCACGGCCAAGAGGGTGACCATGACCGTGACCCGGCTACGGATGGACCGGGGGCGCAGCCGCATGCGCGGCGGGAACATGGGCATATCGCCCGAGTTTCCTCCTAATTGGGACTGTTAGACATCTCATAGTGAGCCCCACCGAGCCGGTCAACCAGGACACTGCCGTACCCAGGGAGCGCCGATACTGGGTGTCGGACAACCACCCTCATGGGCCGGCCGCACCCGGTCCGATCACGTGTCCTGGCGCCGGGCGATGGCGAGAACCCGCTGAGCCTGGGCGAGCAGCGGTGCGTCCACCATCTGGCCGTCGACGCGCACGACACCCCGTTCGGCCCCCGCGGCGAGCACCCGCCGGGCCCAGGCGACGCGATCGGGGCTGGGCGCGAAGCCCACGCGTACGGTCTCGACCTGACCCGGATGGATGCACGCCTTGCAGGCGAAGCCACTCGCCACCGCGTCCTCGGTCTCGGCGGCGAGCCCGGCGAGATCGTCGATGTCGAGATATACGGCATCGATCGCGGCACGACCATGGGCCCCCGCGGCGAACAGCACCTGGGCCCGGGCCGCACGGGCGATGTCCCGATAACGCCCATCCGGGTACCTGCTGGCGTATCCGCCTAGCGAGGCCACCAGGTCCTCGGCTCCCCACATGAGCGCGACGACCGAGGGAACCGCCGCGATCTCGGCCGCCCGTACTACGCCCCGGGCCGTTTCGCAGAGCGCGACGATCTGCCATTCCGCGAGCTCGTCGAGATCGGCTGCGCTCTCGGTCTTGGCGACCATGATCCGGCGGTAAGCGGTCTGCCGCACCGCCCGCAGGTCGAGCTCGTGGTCGTCTGTTCCCACCGCGTTGACCCGCACGATGACCCGGCCGGGGTCGACGGGCGTGACGAGCAGCGCCTGCCGCGCGGCCGCCCGCTCCGGTGGGGCGACGGCGTCCTCGAGATCGAGGATCACCGTGTCCGCCGCCGCGAGCGCCTTCGCGTAGCGGTCCGGCCGGTCGGCCGGACAGAACAGCAGCGCCGGCCCGGGCAGAACGCTCATGGCCGGCACCGTACGAGCGAGTCGCGCACGACGGTCGCGACGATGTCGCCGTTCTGGTTACGGGCGGTGTGGTGGAAGGCGACCACTCCCTGCCCCGGCCGGCTCGCGGACAGCCGCTTGGAGAGGACCTTCGTCTCCCCGTAGAGGGTGTCCCCGATGAAGACCGGAGCCGGGAAGGCGACCTCACGAAAGCCCAGGTTGGCCACCAGCGTCCCCTGCGTCAGGTGGCCGACCGACAGACCGACCAGCACCGAGAGCGTCAGCAGGCTGTTGACGAGACGCTCGCCGAACTCCTGGGTGCCGCTGAACGCCGCGTCGAGGTGCAGCGCCTGCGGGTTCATGGTCAGGGTGCTGAACAGCGTGTTGTCGGCCTCGCCGATCGTCCGTCCCGGGCTGTGCCGGTACAACGCCGTCTCGTCCAGTTCCTCGAGCCACAGCCCGCGCTGCTGCACGACCTGCTCCGCCGTCACCCGGACGCTCCGTCCTCGGTGACGGAGGCGGGCAGGACCATCTCGCGCACGTCGCCCGCCTCGGCCAGCGGCGGCTCGGTGGCGGCGCGAACGTCGCCGACCGTCGTGCCGGGAGCGACCTCCCGGAGCACGAGGCCCGATCCGGTGACGTCGATGGTGGCGAGATCGGTGATGATCCGGCCGACGCAGGCCTTGCCGGTCAGTGGCAGGCCGCACTCTTTGACGATCTTGTAGCCACCGTCCTTCGCGAGGTGCTCCATCATCACGATGACCTTCTTGGCACCGTGGACGAGATCCATCGCTCCGCCCATACCCTTGATCATTTTTCCGGGAATGGTCCAGTTGGCGAGATCACCGTGGGCCGACACCTGCATCGCGCCGAGGACCGCGACGTCGATGTGACCACCGCGGATCATTCCGAACGACAGGGCCGAGTCGAAGAACGAGGCACCGGGAAGGACCGTGACGGTCTCCTTGCCGGCGTTGATCAGATCGGGGTCCTCGTCCCCCGCGAAGGGATACGGGCCGACGCCCAGGATGCCGTTCTCGGAGTGCAGCACCACATGGACGCCCTCCTCCACGAAGTTCGGCACCAGGGTCGGCAGCCCGATCCCCAGGTTCACGTACTGGCCGTCGGCCAGTTCGGCGGCGACCCGGGCCGCGAGCTGAGTGCGGGTCAGGCTCACATCACACCTCCGCCGGCCTCAGACGGCCTGGGCCGGGTGGTCAGACGCTCGATCTCCTTGCCGGCGGCGCCGACCAGGGCGATCCGCTGGACGAAGACCCCGGGCGTGTCGATGTGCTCGGGATCGAGCTCACCGGGATCGACCAGTTCCTCGACCTCGGCGATCGTCACGCGACCGGCCATCGCGCACAGCGGGTTGAAGTTCCGGGCGGACGCGTCATAGGAGAGGTTGCCGTGCCGGTCGCCCCGGGCGGCCCGGACCAGCGCGAAATCGGTCACGATGCCGCGCTCCAGCACGTACTCCTGCCCGTCGAACTCCCGGACCTCCTTGGCCGGCGACGCGACGGCCACCGCCCCGTCCGGGTGATACCGCCATGGCAGTCCCCCATCGGCCACCAGCGTCCCCACGCCCGCCGGGGTGTAGAACGCCGGAATGCCGGCTCCCCCGGCCCGTAGTCGCTCGGCCAGCGTGCCCTGCGGGCACAGCTCCAGCTCCAGCTCGCCGCCGAGGTAACGGCGGGCGAACTCGCGGTTCTCGCCGACGTACGATCCGATCGTCCGCCGGATCCGCCCCGCCTCGAGCAGCACCCCGAGGCCGGCACCGTCGACGCCGCAGTTGTTCGACACCGTGTGCAGGTCGGTGGCGCCCTGCTTCAGCAGGGCCTCGATCAGTACGGTCGGGACGCCGCAGAGACCGAAGCCGCCGACCGCGAGGGAGGCACCGTCCGGAATGTCGGCGACCGCGTTCAGCGCCGACGCCACTGTCTTGTCCATCGTCATCCCTCCGGGGTCAGGACGTCGCCGGGCGTTCGCGGTAGAGCTCGGTCGCGATCCCGTCGCGCAGCAACTGCGGCGTTCCACCGCCCAGCCCGCCGTACCGCGCCCAGCGCAGGTAGCGCTCGGCCGGGAGGTCGCGCAGGAAACCGTGCCCGCCGAAGATCTGCAGGACCCGGTCGGTGACGCGCAGTGACATCTCGTTGGCGAAGACCTTGGCCACGGCCGCGTCGTAGCGGTTCGGGAACTGCTTCCCGCCGTTCCACGCCGCCCGGTGCACGAGTGCTCTGGCGGCCTCGATCTCGATCGCGCAGTCGGCGAGCATCCACCGCAGGCCCTGGAAGTCGGCGATGGGCTTGCCGAACTGCCTACGCTCGGTGGCCCGCGCCTTCGCCGCGTCGAGCGCGCCCTGCGCGATGCCGATGCTGATCGAGGCGTTCATGCAGCGCTGGCCGTTGAACGCGTTGATCATCTTCTTGAAACCGCCGGCACCGACGAGGACGTTCCGCTCGGGGACGAAGACGTCGGTGAGAGTGAGGGCGAACAGCCGCTCGCCACCGAGCGTCTGGTGACCGTCGCTGACCTCGACGCCGGGGCGGTCGCGCTCGACCACGATGAAGCCGACGTCCGACACTCCCCGTCCCTCGCCGGTGCCGAACCGGGTGCAGACGAGCATGATGTCGACGACGTCGAGCCGGCTGATCAGCGCCTTGCCCCCCGTGATGCGGTAGCCGCCGTCGACGGGGACCGCCCGGGTGACGATGCTGCCGACGTCGCTGCCCGAGTCGGCCTCGGTGATGCAGATCGAGCAGACCACTTCACCGCGCGCGATCCTGGGGAGCAGGTCCGCCTTCAGCTCGTCGCTGCCGAACGCGGCGATCGCCCGGCTCTGCACGCCGAGCTCGCCGAGCGTGGCCATCGCCGTCACGTAGCAGGTCCGCCCGATCTCCTCGAGCACCACCGCCGAGTCGAGCCAGCTTCCGCCGGAGCCGCCGTACTCGACGGGCACCGCCGTCCCGAGGATGCCCGCGTCGGCGAGCAGCCGCAGATTCGGTTCCGGGAAGGCGCCGGTCTCCTCCCATTCCAGCGAACGCGGCGCGAAGTGCTCCTCGGCGATGGCTCGCGTACGCGCCGCCAGATCGCGCTGCGCCTCGGTGGTCCCGTAGCGGTCCGCCGCGCTCAGCGCGGTGCCGGTCACCGGTGATGTGGTCATTTCGTCTCCTCGGCACCATGGCGACGAGCGTCGCCGGTGCCTTCATAGCTCCAGTGCAACCCGAGCATGCGGTCGGTGATGATCCGGTCCGCGATCTGTTCCCGTTGTGGGCCTTTGGGGAGGCCGACGACCTCGCCGCCGGCCCGCATGCTCGTGAGCAGCAGTCGTGCGTTCTTCTCCGCGTAGATGCTGCGGAACACCGCCTCGGACAGGCTCCGGCCGGCCACGACGGCACCGTGCCACCGCATGAGCGCGACCGATTCGACGCCCATGACGTCGATGAGCTCGCTCGCCTGCTCGCGTTCGACGACGAGCTGCGGCAGCTCGTAGACGGGGACGACGTCGGGCCAGAACGCCGCGTGCAGCAGCAGCGCGTCGCCCGGCACCTCGGCGAGCAGGCTCAGCTCGGTGAGCGCGGGCGCGTGGGTGTGCACGAGGGCCCGGACCTCGGGATGGCGGCGGTGCATCTCGGAGTGCATGTACAGCTCAAGCGGGAGCCCCGGTCGGAAGGCGTCGTCGAAGCCCAGCTCGATCACGTCGCCGGCCCGGCAGAGCTCCTTGCGGAAGCCGGCCCCCGGGCTGAGCAGGTACCGGTCGGCGCCCGGGTCGGGCAGCACGCTCACATGGCCGTACATGCCGATCATGTCGTGATCGGCGAGCACCCGCGTCGCGAGCGCGAGCTCCTCCGCGTGGACGTTGACCGTGGTCATCGGACTCCTCGATGTCGAACCGGCACAGGGCCGCCGGCCTGGGCGAAGACGGTCATGAGACGGTCCCGGCCGTCTGGGCGGGTCGCTCCTCATGCCGCGTCACCTGCGCCGCCACCGCCTCGGCCAGCTCCCAGGGCGTGCCGTGGACCGTGACCCCGGCCTCCCGGAGCCGCTGTACCTTCGCGTCGTAGCCGCCCGCGCCGCCGAGCATGACCGCGCCGGCGTGCCCGAGCGGCTCGTCGCCGCCCGCGCTGCGGCCGACGATCAACGCGTGGACGGGGACGTTCAGCCGGCCGTCGGCGATCGCCTGGGCGACGGCCTCCTCACCGGTGCCTCCGACCTCGCCGACCAGGACGAGGAGCTCCGTCCGCGGATCCGCGGTGACCAGCTCGGCCGCCCGCGGCATCGGCAGGAACGGCGTGAGATCGCCCCCGATCCCGATCCAGGTCGAGACGCCGACCGATCGCTGCGCCAGGTGCAGGGACACCTCGTAGGACAGCGTCCCGCTGCGCGACACGAGTCCGACGGGCCCGGGCTTCAGTACGCCCGAGGGCATGAAGCCGAGCTTGGCCAGACCTGGAACGATCACGCCGGGCGAGTTCGGGCCGACGACGAGGGCGTCGCCCGCCGCCTCGGCCACGGCGAGGGCGTCCATCACCGGTACCCCCTCGGCGAGCACGACCAGCAGCTCCACGCCGGCGGCGAAGGCCTTGAGAGCGGCCGACCGTACGTGCTCGGCGGGCACGAGGAGCAGGGCGACCGTCGCGCCGGTGGCGCGGCAGGCCTCCTCCATGGTCGAGTAGATCGGCAGCCCCTCGACCTCGGTGCCGCCCTGCCGGCCGGAGACACCGGCGACGACGCGGGTCCCCTGGGCCTGCATCGCGGCCAACTGGTTCCGCCCGGTCTTGCTCGCCAGGCCCTGGATGACGACATCCTGGCCGGCGAGCCGGTCGCGCAACGATCTCATGACGCCCTCCCGGTGAGTTCGACGACCGCGTCCACGGCGCGCTGGAGTTCGGGTTCGACGACAGTGCGCGGCAGGCCGGCGAATCGCTCGGACGCCTCGGCGGAGTAGGGACCCTGGAGCCGCACCACGACGTTGCGCCCGGCGGTGCCGAGCGCGTCGACCGTCTCGACGAGGTCGGTGCCGACCTCGCGCAGGTCGGTGATCCCGGCGTGGATACAGATCAGTACGGTGTCGACCGCGTGGCCCTGGAGGATCAGCTCCACGGCCGCGCGGAACCGCTCGGGGCGCCGACCCGGCGTGCCGGCACGGATGTCGCTGAAGTCGTAGGTCGTGATGCCGCGCTCGCCGAACTGGTCCATGAGCAGCATGCCCGCTCCCGCACCGGTGTTCAGCAGCGCCACGGTGCCATCGCCGTCGGTCACGGCGAAGTCGCCTCCATAGCGCCGGCGCCAGGCCCGGCCGGGATGCACGATGTCGAGCTCCTCCTCCAGGGCCGCGAACCACGGCTGGCGGAACTCCGCGGCGTCGTCCACCGAGATGTGGGCGTCGAGCACGACGAGGTCTCCGCCGGGCGTCACGCCCAGTGGGTTGATCTCGAGGAGCAGCAGGTCGTAGGCGACGGCGAGCCGGCAGAGGTCCGCGGCGAGGTCGGCGATCCGCCGGCGCAGCGGGTCGGCCGTCCAGCCCCAGGCGCGGGCGAGGGTGTCCCCGTCGGGCACGCCGCTGGGCTGGAAGGAGTACGTGGTGCCGGCGCCGCCGGCGAGCCGGCCCTCGACCCCGCTGCCGCCCTGGTCACTGCACTGCACGGTGAGGCCGCCCTGCCACGGGTCGACGAGCACGCAGAGGAACCATTCCGCCGCGATCTCTATCGCCTCTTCGATGAGCACGCTGTTCACCGGGTGCCCGTGGATCCGGCCGCCGAGCAGGCGGCGAGCGGCCTCCTCGGCCTCGGCGCGGGTGTCCACGAGGACGACGCCGCCGACCGCCGCGCGGTTCTTCGCCGGCACCTGCGCCTTGACGGCGAACCGGGCCGTCGCCGGGACGTCGGCGACCGCGGCGGCCGGCCGGCCCGAGTCGCGAACGACCCAGCCCCGCGGCACCGGCAGCCCCGAGGTGGCGAGCAACGCCTTCGCCTGGTGCTCTATCAGGGCTACCACGAGCGGTTTTTCTCCTTCGTCCAAATCTGATTCACGTACGCGTCGATGCGTTCGTCTGCGTGCAGCAGGGTGCCGACGGCGGCGAGCGCCGCCGCCCGCGCATCGCCCAGGGATCCGCCCGTGCTCTGGGTGTCGGTCACTGCGGCGACGACGGTGCTCAGCACCTCGATCTGCCGGTCGAACAGCCCTCGTCCGCCCACGGCGCCGTGACCGGGCACGACGATCTCCCCCGTGAAGGAGTCGCGCTGCTCGGCCAGCACCGCCGTCCATCCGGCGAGATCGGCGTCGCGGGCGACCGGCAGGATCCCGTTGAAGAGCAGATCGGACGCCACGTAGATCCCGTGGCTCGGAAGCAGCACGACTAGGTCGCCCGTCGTGTGAGCGTGGCCACCGGTGTGCCGGATGTCGACGCTCACATCGCCGAGATCGAGGACGAGTTCGTCGTCCACGAGCTCGGTGGGCAACTGGAACTCGAGATCGGCGATCTCGGGTGCCAGGTCTGGGCGCACACCGCAGAGAAGCTCGCGGTAGGCGCCGCCGCCGGTCGCCAGGCGCTCGTAGGCGCTGCGGTGGGCGATGATCCGGCTGGTCGGCACGGCGGAGTTGCCGAGGGTGTGGTCACCGTGGAAATGCGTGTTCACCAGCGCGACCACCGGCTTGTCGGTGGTCGCCCGCAGCGCCTCGAT
>NZ_JABVEB010000244.1 GCF_014323665.1 Actinomadura sp. HBU206391
CGGGGCCTGCTGGCGGAAGGCGCATCCCCGCGGGCGCGGCGCCGCGGAAACCTGGCAGCCCTGGGAGTTCCGCTGGACGCCCCGCCAGCCGGGCCCGCACACGCTGCTGGCCAGGGCCACCGACGAGCGCGGCGCCACCCAGCCCGACCAGGCGCCCTGCAACACGCTGGGCTACCTGTTCGGTGCTGTCGTCCGGCACCCCGTCACCGTAGTGTGAGGTTCTGCCGGCCCCCCGGCGGCAACACCGCCGGCGTCACCTGACCATCGCCCCCGCCACTGCCGGATCGATATCGGGAGGAGCTCTCATGGCGCTCTGGAAAGCCGACCCCAGTTTCTACGCCTCGCCGCGTGACGCGATCGCGGCACCGCCGGAGAAGCTGGCCTATGTCGCCGCCTTCGACCGTACGGCGCAACGGCCCGACGCCATCGCGGTGCTGGACGTCGAGCCCGACTCTCCTTCCTACGGCTCCGTGGTCGGCTGGACCGAGCTGCCCTACACCGGCGACGAACTGCACCATTTCGGCTGGAACGCCTGCAGCAGCGCGCTGTGCCCGTACGCACCCCATCCGCATGTCGAGCGGCGCTATCTCATCGTGCCCGGGCTGCGGTCCTCGCGGATCTATGTCATCGACACCAAGGAACAGCCCACCGGCCCCCAGATCGTCAAAGTGCTCGAGCCGGACGAGCTGGCCAAGCGCGCCGGCTACTCACGCCCGCACACCGTGCACTGCGGTCCGGAGGGGCTCTACGTGACCGCGCTGGGCGGGGCCAACGGCGACGACGGTCCCGGCGGGATCGCGCTGCTCGACCACACCTCGTTCGACGTGCTCGGCCGGTGGGAGGTCGACCGCGGCCCGCAGTACTTCGCCTATGACGCCTGGTGGCACATCGCGCACGACGTCCTCGTCAGCTCCGAGTGGGGCACCCCGTCGATGATCGAGGACGGTGTGGTGGGGGAACTGCTGCTCGGCCGGAAGTACGGTCACTCCCTGCATTTCTGGGATCTGCGCAAGCGCAAGAACGTGCAGACCGTGGACCTCGGCGACGAGCACCAGATGGTCCTCGAACTGCGGCCCGCACACGATCCCACCAAGCAGTACGGGTTCGTCGGGGTGGTGGTCAGCGTCGAGGATCTGTCGGCCTCGGTCTGGATGTGGCACCGGGACGGCGGCGAATGGGCCGTGCAGAAGGTCATCACCATTCCCGCCGAGCCGGCCGCGGCCGAGGATCTCCCCCCGGTGATCCGGCCGTTCGGAGCCGTGCCGCCGCTGGTCACCGACATCGACCTGTCCGTCGACGACAAGTACCTCTACGTCTCCTGCTGGGGCACCGGCGAGCTCAAACGCTACGACGTGTCCGACCCGTTCCACCCGGTCGAGGCGGGCTCGGTGCGGATCGGCGGGATCGTCCGCCGCACTCCTCATCCGGCCGCGCCGGACGTGCCGCTCGCGGGCGGGCCGCAGATGGTCGAGGTCAGCCGCGACGGCAAGCGGATCTACGTCACCAATTCGCTGTACGGGGCGTGGGACGACCAGTTCTACCCCGATGGCGTCGGCGCCTGGATGGCCAAGCTGGACTCCGGCGTGGAGTTCGGCTTCGACGAGCGGTTCTTCCCGCACGGCGACGACTTCCGCGGCCGGCGTCCGCACCAGACCCGGCTGCAGGGCGGAGACGCCTCGTCGGACTCGTACTGCTACCCGTGACGGCGTGCCGTCCGGTGCCCGGTGTCCCCGGCGCCGCCGGTGCGTCACCCATGATCGTATGCAGTCGATCACTGTGCGCCGCCCATGACGGCGTGCCTCTCATGACGGCGTGGTCCCACTGATGAACGACGGATCGCTGGCGGCGCTGGTCGCGCTCGGCGCCTTCCACGGGCTCAACCCGGGCATGGGCTGGTTGTTCGCCGTCGCGCGGGGCCTGCAGGAGCGCAGCCGCGCGCTGGTGCTGCAGTCGCTGCCCGCGATCGCGTGCGGGCACGCCGCGTCGGTGGGTGCCGTCGCCCTCGTGGTGACCCTCACCGGTTCGGTGCTGACCACCCGGATCGTCGCCATCGGCGGCGGCGTCGTACTCGTGGGATTCGGGCTGTGGCGGCTGCTGGCCAAACGGCATTTCCGCTGGGTCGGCATGCGGCTGTCGCTGTGGCAGCTCACGTGCTGGTCGTTCCTGATGTCGTCGGTGCACGGCGCCGGGCTGATGCTGCTTCCGGTGCTGACCTCCTCGGCGCCGCCTCCCGGTCACGACCACGGGCTGTCCTCTGGGCCCGTCGGCGCGGCCGTGTTCGTGACGGGTGTGCACACGTTCGCGATGCTCGCGGTCGCCGGTGTGATCGCGGTCCTCGTCTACGACGTGCTCGGGGTGACCGTGCTGCGGCGAGCGTGGTTCAATCTCGACCGGTTCTGGGCCGTCGCCCTGATCTGCGCCGGGGCGCTCACCGTGCTGACCGCCCCGTAGCGAAGGCCGAACGAAGGGACGGGTACATGTCGCTGAGCGTGCTTTTCATCGGTGGCACCGGGGTGATCAGCTCCGCCTGCGTGGACGCCGCGGTCCGGGCCGGCATGGACGTGACGACGCTGAACCGCGGAAACTCCGCCACCCGGCCCGTGCCCGACGCGGTCGAGTCACTGCGCGCCGACGTCCGCGACGCCGGCGCGGTGCGGCGGGTCCTTGCCGGCCGGCGCTTCGACGCGGTGGCCGACTTCCTCACCTTCACCGCTGAGCAGGCGCGGGCCAACGTAAAGGTGTTCTCGGGCCGGGCCGGGCAGTTCCTGTTCATCAGTTCCGCGTCGGCGTACCAGACGCCTCCCCAGCGCCTGCCCGTCGTCGAGTCGACGCCACTGCGCAATCCGATGTCCCAGTACTCCCGCGACAAGATCGCTTGCGAGGAGCTGCTGACCGAGGCCTACCGCACCACCGGCTTCCCGGTCACGATCGTGCGGCCGTCGCACACCTACGACCCCACCCACGTCCCGCTCATGTCGGGCTGGACCGACGTCGAACGCATGCGCCGCGGTCACGAGGTGGTGGTGCACGGTGACGGCACATCGCTCTGGACGCTCACCCACCACACCGACTTCGCCACCGCGTTCACCGGGCTTCTCGGCAACCCGCTCGCCGTCGGCGACGGCTTTCACATCACCTCCGACGAGGTGCTCAGCTGGAACCAGATCTACGAGCTGATGGGGTCGGCCGCCGGGGCGAAGCCGCGTCTCGTGCACGTGCCCTCGGACACGATCGCCGCCGTGGAGCCGGAACTGAGCGCGCCGCTGCTCGGCGACAAGACGCACTCGATGGTCTTCGACAACACCAAGATCAAGCGGCTCGTGCCGGGCTGGACCGCGCGGACACCCTTCTCCGAGGGCGCCCGGCAGATCGTCGCCTGGCACGACGCCGACCCGCGGCGCAAGACCGTGGACCGGGCCGCCGACACCCTGTGGGACGGCCTCATCGCCGCGATGGCCAAGGTGCGATGACGGGGTGCGGTTCCCCGATCAGGGCTTGATCACCGTCACGCCCGCCGTCTGCCCGGGACCCATCGCGACCATGGCGGCGGACGTTTCGGCCAGTCCGATCGTCCGGGTGACCAGCAGATCCGGCCGGAGCGTCCCGGCGACGACCATGTCCATCATGGGACCGTAGGCGTGCGCGGCCATGCCGTGGCTTCCCCTGATCTCCAGTTCGAGCGCGATCACGCGGTCCATGGGCACGGCGGCCACGCCGGCCGCCGGGGGCAGCAGGCCGACCTGCACGTGCCGCCCGCGCCGCCGCAGGCTCCGGACGGACGCCGCGCAGGTCCGCGGATCCCCCAGCGCGTCGATGGAGACGTGCGCGCCGCCGCCGGTCTCCTGACGCACGGCCTCGGGGACGTCGTCGCACACGCGGGCGTCGACGCACGCGGCGGCGCCGAACCGGCGGGCGAGCGCGAGAGCGTCCGCGGACACGTCCACCGCCACGACCCGCGCACCGCGGGCCACCGCGACCATCACCGCCGACAGTCCGACGCCGCCGCAGCCGTGCACCGCGACCCATTCGTCCGCTGCGACGTCGCCGTGCACGGTGACGGCGCGGAAGGCGGTCGCGAACCGGCACCCGAGGGCGGCGGCGGTGGCGTAGGGAAGCTCGCCCGGAAGGGCGACGAGGTTGACGTCGGCATGGTCGATGGCGACGTAGTCCGCGAACGAACCCCAGTGCGTGAAACCCGGCTGGGTCTGCCGTTCGCAGACCTGGTGCTCGCCGGCGGAGCACGCCGCGCACCGCCCGCAGGCGCAGATGAACGGCACCGTCACCCGGTCGCCGGGCCGCCATCCGGCGACACCGGACCCGGTCGCCGCTACGACGCCGGCCAGCTCATGACCGGGCACGTGCGGCAGTGTACGGATGTCGGGGTCATGTCCCATCCAGCCGTGCCAGTCGCTGCGGCACAGCCCGGTGGCCTCGACGCGGATCACCACGCCGTCTTGGGAGGGCGCCGGATCGGGCACCTCGGCCACCTTCGGTGTCCCGCCGAACGCCTCGTACACGACCGCCCGCACCGATCGCCTCCCCTTGCCGCCGTCCCGGTCAGGCACAAGGTATCCCGATCGCCACGCCGGCGCCCCCGCGGTCCTTCCGGGTGGGGTCCCGGGGCCGCGCCGGGTTCGGCGCCAGGCGGGCCGTCTGGCGCCAGACGCCCCGTGCCGCCAGGCGGCCCGCCGTGAACGTTCGCCACGGCGGGCCGGGTCACGGGGTGACGGGCCGACGGGTGCGGCGGCCGCCGCGGGGCCAGACGAGCGCACCGGCATACCGCTTGGTCAGCCGGTACGTCGGGACGGGGCTGCCGCTGACGAACTCCTTGTAGACGACCGCCGCCCGGCCGGTGAGGATCCAGCGGCGCGGGGTGTCGTCGGGGTGGGTGAACTGGATGACGGCGTCACGGCGGCCCAGGCTGACCGGCTGGTGGACGTAGCCGAAGCGGAACGGCTTGACCCGGCGTCCGCGCAGCAGCGCGACGATGGCGTCCGCGGTGTAGGCGGCGGTGGGGATGCCGCTCTGGCAGGTTCCGTGGATGTTCCCCCAGGTCTGGCGGATCGCCGCGGCGTCGCCGACGGCGTGCACCTGCGGGTGTGACACCGACCGGAGCGTGCCGTCCACCACGATCCGCCCGCGTTCGTCGACGGTGATGCCCGCGTCGGCGGCCAGCGGTGCGACGCGCACGCCGGCAGTCAACAGGCAGGCGTCGGAGTGCAGGAGCTCACCTCCGGCCAGTTCGACCGCGTCCGGCAGGACCTTGACCACCTCGGCTCCGGCTCGCACCTCGATCCCGAGGCGCTCGAGCGCCCGGTCGAGGTGACGCCGCGCCCGGTCCCCCATCATCGCCCCGGGCACGTCCCGGCTGACCAGGACGACCCGCACTCCCGGATGCGATTCGGCGATCTCCGTCGCGGCCTCGATACCGGTGAGCCCTCCGCCGCAGACCGTGACGGCCCCGCCGAGGGGCTCGATCTCGGCGAGCCGCTTGGCCAGCCGGCCGGCCTCCCCGGCGCCGTCGAACGTGTACGCGTGGGAGGCCGCGCCCGGCACCGCCCGCGTGTCGGTCGCCGCGCCGATGGCGTACACCAGGATGTCGTAGGGCAGCGTCACCGTTCCCGCGCCGGTCTCGACCCGAACCTCCCGGCGTTCCGGGTCGACGCCGGCGGCCCGTCCCTCGACGAAGTCGACGCCGGTGCCGTCGAGCAGCTCCGGGATCCGGTGGTCGGCGAGCCGCTGTCCAGTGGCGATCTGGTGCATCCGCAACCGCTCGGTGAACCGGGCCGACGGGTTGACGAGGGTCACCCGGCCGCCCTGCCGGCGGCTGCGCCTCGCCACCCGGATCGCGCACATCATGCCGGAGTAGCCGGCGCCCAGCACCAGGATCCGGCGTCCGCCCGTGGTGTCAGTCATCGCTCTGTCCTCCTGCTCCGCGCCGCTGTCGGCGCCGTCGATTCAAGGACGGGCCGGTGCTCCGGAACGTGACATCGCGAAGGCGACCTCCCGGTGCGAGGACGGCCGGGCGTGCGGACGGAGTGGAACCTCAACGTTGGTCGAGCTATACAGTGGGGTCCGTGACACAACTCGCAGCCGATCTCAGGGAACTCAGCGTCGGTCAGCTCGCCGAGCGGAGCGGGGTGGCGGTGTCCGCTCTGCACTTCTATGAGGCCAAAGGGCTGATCCGCAGCCGCCGTACGACCGGCAACCAGCGCCGGTACCAGCGGGACACGCTGCGCCGGGTCGCGTTCATCCGCGTGTCCCAGCGGGTCGGCATCCCGTTGAACACCATCCGCGCGGCCCTTTCCGAGCTCCCGGAAGAACGCACCCCGACGCGCGGAGACTGGGCCCGGCTGTCGGCGTCCTGGCGGGCCGAGCTCGACGCCAGAATCGAACGGCTTCAGCAGCTGCGCGACGACCTCACCGACTGCATCGGCTGCGGCTGCCTCTCCCTGGGCAGCTGCAAGCTGTCCAACCCCTTCGACGTGCTCGGCGAGAAGGGGCCGGGGCCGCGGCGGCTGCTCACGGACGCCGCCCGGCCGGCGCGGAGCGCCTCGGGCGGGCCGGTGTCAGGTGCGATCGTCGACGACGCTGGGACGGCCTGCGCACCCCGGTGCGAGGACGCCGACGATCAGGTTTCGTCTCCCGAGCGTCGAACCGGACGCAGATAGGCCCACAGCAGGAACGCCGCCCCGAAGACGAGCATGGCCAGGCCCGTCCAGAGGTTGATGTTCACGCCCTGGGCCTTGTCGAGCTCTGCCTTGGAGTCGAACAGCCCGGCGCCGGCGACGATCAGTCCGTAGACGCAGAACAGCCCGCCGATGATGACCCGGATCTCGCTGAGCAGGGCGACGAGGGCGGCCCGCCGGTGCTTCGCGGTCTCAGGCGGCGTGTCTGTCATGACTCATCTCCAGACGTCAGAGCAGCGGTAGGTAGAGGACGACGCAGAGGATCAGGGCGCCACCGCCGAGCACGAGCGGTGAGCGGAACCATGCCTTGTCGCCCGCGATGGAGTCGTCGACCAGCTCGTCGACCTTGACGCCGCGCACCAGGCCGGCGAGCTCGGCTACGGGCTTGGGCGTGGTCATGAAGCTGACGGCCACCGACACGATCACGTCGACCGCGAAGGCGATGCCGGCTCCCCAGAAGCTGGCGTTCAGGTCGGTGCCGAAGCCCAGCACCCCCGCCTTGTAGAGCACATAGGACGCCACCGCGCTGAGCGTGCCGGCCAGCAGTCCCCAGAACCCCGCCCAGGGCGTCATCCGCCGCCAGAAGAGGCCGACGATGAAGGTCGCGAACAGCGGCGCGTTGAAGAACGCGAACAGCGACTGCATGTAGTTCATGATGTTGCTGAACCCGGCGGCGATGAAGGCCGTGCCGATGCCGCCGGCCACACCCGCGACGGTGACCCAGCGGCCGACCTTGACGTAGTGCTCGTCCGGCCGGTCCTTGGCGAAGTTCGCCTTCCAGATGTCGTAGGTGAACACCGTGTTGAAACCGCTCACGTTGGCGGCCATGCCCGCCATGAACGAGGCGATGAGACCGGTCAGCGCGATGCCGAGCACGCCGCTCGGCAGCAGGTCGTTCATCAGCAGCGGGATCGCGTCGTTGTAGTCGTAGGCCTTGCCGAGCTGCGGGAACAGCACGAGCGCGACCATGCCCGGGATCACGGTGACCGCCGGGATCACCAGCTTCGGGTAGGCGGCGATGATCGGGGTGAGCCGCGCGGCATTGGTGTTGCGCGCCGACAGGCCCCGCTGCACCTCCGCGAAGTTCGTGGTCCAGTAGCCGAACGACAGGACGAAGCCGAGGCCGAAGATGATGCCGATCCAGTTGGCCGCCATCGGGTTGTCGG
>NZ_JABVEB010000245.1 GCF_014323665.1 Actinomadura sp. HBU206391
GCGCTCACCGAGCACCGCGACCTGCTGTCGCTCCTGCTCGTCTGGGAGATCGGCAAGCCGTGGCGGCTCGCGACCGCCGACGTCGACCGGGCCATCGACGGAGTGCGCTGGTACGTCGAGGAGATCGACCGCATGGTCGAGGGCCGCCGGCCGCTGGACGGGCCGGTGAGCAACATCGCGAGCTGGAACTACCCGATGAGCGTCCTCATGCACGCCATGCTCGTCCAGGTCCTGGCCGGCAACGCGGCGATCGCCAAGACGCCGACCGACGGCGGCCTGGCCTGCCTCACGCTCGCGTCCGCCCTCGCCGTCCGTGAGGGCCTGCCGATCACGCTGGTCAGTGGCGCCGGCCGGGACCTGTCGGCGGCGCTCGTACGGGCGCCGGAGATCGGATGCGTCTCATTCGTCGGGGGCCGGGACGCGGGGGCCCAGGTCGCGGCGGCCGTGGCCGACCTCGGCAAGCGGCACGTCCTGGAGCAGGAGGGCCTCAACACCTGGGGAGTCTGGGAGTACGGCGACTGGAAGCTGCTCGGCGGGCAGATCCGCAAGACGTTCGACTACGCCAAGCAGCGGTGCACCGCCTATCCGCGGTTCGTCGTCCAGCGGTCGCTGTTCGACCGGTTCCTGGAGACCTACCTCGCCGCGGTGAAGCAGGTGCGGTTCGGCCACCCGCTCGCGGTCGAGAATCCCGAAGACCCGCTGCCCGACCTCGACTTCGGCCCTCTCATCAACGACGCCAAGGCCAAGGAACTCGGCGACCTGGTCGACGAGGCCGTAGCCAAGGGCGGCGTGCCGCTCTATCGCGGCTCGCGGTCGGACGGGCGGTTCCTGCCGAGGCAGGACACCTCCGCCTACCTCGCCCCGGTCACCATCCTGGCGCCGCCACCGTCGTCGCCGCTCCACCACGCCGAGCCGTTCGGCCCGGTCGACACGGTGGTGCTTGTCGACACCGAAGCCGAGCTGCTCGCGGCGATGAACGCCTCCAACGGCGCGCTCGTCGCCACGATCTCCTGCGACGACGAGGCGACCGTCCGCCGGCTCGGCTCGCACGTCCGCGCGTTCAAGGTGGGCGTCAACGCGCCTCGCTCCCGTGGCGACCGCGAGGAGATCTTCGGTGGCCACGGCGCATCGTGGCACGGCGCCTTCGTCGGCGGTGAGCTGCTGGTGCGGGCCGTCACAGAGGGAGCCTCGGGGGAGCGGTTGCCCGGCAACTTCCTCACCTACACCCTGCAGCCGAGCTGAGCGAGAGGGGCTGGGCCACGGTCTTCCCAGGTCGCGGTCGTGGTCTGCCCGCTCGTCATCGGAGCGTCCCCTTCCGCCTATCGGCCGTTTAGTAATTTCATCGAACACCTGGGCGAATAGTGCTTTTTCCGGAGAATTTCTTGATGTCAGATGTTATTGATCGCTAACAATTATCCGGCCCGAAGAAACGATTGCCCGGTAATTTTCGGACGTATACCCTAAAGCTGAGCCGACCGAGCCGAAGGGGCCGCCCATGAAGGAACTGCGCGCACTCGAGTCCGTCATTGACGAGGTAGTACGACCGCAGGCGGTGGTGGTCGATCGCGATGGGGAATTTCCCCGCAAGGCGATCGACGCGCTCGCGGAGGCCGGCTTCCTCGGGCTGGTCAGCGCCACGGACGTGGGCGGCGGTGGCGGTGGCCTGGCCGAGGCGGTGGCGGTCGTCGAGCGGCTCGGCGCCGCCTGCGGTTCGACGGCGATGGTCGTGCTCATGCACTACGCGGCCGTCGCCGTCGTCGAAGCGTACGGCGCCGAGGAGACCCGCCGGGAGATCGCGGCCGGCCGGCACCTCACCACGCTCGCCTTCTCCGAGGCCGGTTCGCGCAGTCATTTCTGGGTCCCGCTCGGCACGGCCGCCGAGGCCGACGGTTCCGTGCGCCTGGACGCGCGCAAGAGCTGGGTCACCTCGGCCGACGAGGCCGACAGCTATGTGTGGTCGAGCCGCTCTCTCGGCGCGGACGGGGCCATGACGCTCTGGCTGGTGCCGGCGGCGACCGCCGGGCTGCGGCCGGCCGGCGGGTTCGACGGGATGGGCCTGCGCGGAAACGCGTCCCGGCCGATCACCGCCGATGGCGCACTCGTCCCGGCGGAGGCCGCGCTCGGTGCCGACGGCGCCGGGCTCGATATCGCCCTTGAGCGGGCGCTGCCGTGGTTCCTGGTGCTCAGCTCGGCGTTCTGCGCCGGCCTGATGAGGTCGACGGTGGACGAGGCGGTCGCGCATCTGACCAGCGCCCGGCTCGACCATCTCGGGCAGACGCTCGCCGAGCAGCCCGTCGTCCGCCTGGAGATCGCCCGCATGCGGCTCGCGGCCGACGGGGTCAGCGCTCTGCTCGCCGACACGCTGACGGCGCTCGGAACCGGCCGTGACGACGCGATGGTGCGGGTACTGGAGGCCAAGGCGGTGGCGGCCGAGGCGGCGATCGACGTCACCGACCGTGCGATGAAAGCGTGCGGGGGCGCCGCCTTCCGCAAGGAACTGGGGATCGAACGGTCGTTCCGCGACGCCCGGGCGGCCCGCGTGATGGCGCCCACGACTGACACACTGCTGGACTTCATCGGCCGGGTCACGTGCGGCCAGCCGCTCTTCGGAGATGCCTGATGACCCTGCTCATGGGCGCGGTCGCCTACGACCCCAAAGTAGTGACCATCTGGGACGGCTTCCGCCGTCTGCTGATCGATCGTGGCCTGCCGTTCGACTATGTCCTCTACTCGCACTATGAGCGGCAGGTCGAAGATCTCGTCGCCGGGCGGATCCACGCCGCCTGGAACTCCCCGCTGGCCTGGGCCCGAGCCTTGCGGCTGGCCCGCGCGTCCGGCACGAGTGTGCGCGCGCTGGTCATGCGCGACACCGACCAGGACCTCACCTCGGTCGTGGTGACGCGAGCCGACTCGCCGGTCAGGTCGGTCGCGGAGCTGAGCGGCAGGATGGTCGCGACCGGGGCGGTCGACTCACCGCAGGCGACGCTGATCCCGCTGTCATACCTCCCCGACGTGGTCGTCCGTCGCTTCGACGTCGGGGTGGGCCTGCACGGCGATCACATCGGGGGAGAGCGCGACGCCGCCCGCGCGCTGGCGGCCGGCGAGGTCGACGCCGCCTGCATGCTCGATGCCAACCACCTGCTCTTCGTCAAGGAGGGCGTGCTGACCCCCGGATCCACCCGGATCATCGCCCAGACCGAGCCGTTCGACCACTGCAACATGACCGTGGTGGACACCGCACCGAAGGAACTGGTGGACCGGTTCGGTGAGCTCCTGATCGCCATGTCGTACGCCGATCCCGACGTGCGGGGGCTGCTCGACCTCGAGGGGCTCACCTCTTGGGAGCCGGGACGGACCAGCGGCTACGCCGCCGTGGAGGCGGCCGTGGACCGGGTCGGTTTCTACGACCCGTCCGGGGTCGTGACCGCCGCCGCGTACCGGCCGTGACGGCGGTCGTCGATCTGGGCGGGCTCGGTTTCGAGAGCGGTGCCCACCTGTTGTTGCGCAGGGCGCTCGGGCCTCTGAGCCCGGGCGCCCTGCTCGCGGTGTACGGCCGCGACCCGGCCCTGCGCGTTCACCTCCCGGCATGGTGCCGCGGGCAGGGCCATCGCGTCGAGATGCCGTCGCGTCCCGGCGGGCCGGTCGCGGTCGTCGTGCGCGGCTCGGCCGTGAGCGACCGGTGGTCCGGCGCCGTACGGTCCGGATCGCCGCATCCGGGGGCCGTCGTGGAGCGGCCGCCGGCAAGCTGGGGGCTGGCCGCGAGGGGCGCACTGGTCGAGCCCGGCGGCCCCGAGCCGCTCTTCGCCTTCGAAGAGCGCGACCACGTCTGGGCTGACATCGCCCCGCGTCTGTACGCGCAGGCCGCCGCGCGCCAGTGGGACCCGGCGACGGCGATCCCCTGGGACGCGGAGTGCGACCTGCCGGCCGAGGTGGAGTCGGCGGTCGTCCAGGTGATGACCTATCTCGTGGAGAACGAGCAGGTCGCCCTGCTCGTACCGGCCCGCTTCATCGGTGGCATCCATCCGCACTTCCGCGAGGTGGTCCAGCTACTGGCCGTTCAGGTGGCCGATGAGGCCCGCCACATGGAGGTCTTCACCCGCCGGGCCCTGCTGAAGAGCCCGCAGCTCGGCACCTCCTCGGCGGGCGGGCGCGAGTCGCTGTTCACCCTCGTCAAGGAGTCGGACTTCTCGCTGGCGTCCTTCCTGCTCTCGGTCCTCGGCGAGGGAAGCTTCGTCGATCTGCTGGCCTTCCTGGAACGTCACGCGCCGGATCCGGTGACGCGAAGCGCCGCCCGTCTCGCACTGCAGGACGAGCGCCGTCACGTCGTCTTCGGCGTCGCCCACCTCGCCCGGCAGGCGGAGGCGGATCCGGGCCTGCACGGCCGCCTGCGCACCGCGATCGAACGCCGTCACGACGTCCTCGCCGACACCGCCGGCCTGAACGAGGATGTCTTCGACGCCCTGGTCGTTCTCGCGGCCGGGGCCTGGACCCCCGAGGCGGTCGCCACCGGGTTCGCCCGGGTGCGGGAGCTGCAGCAGGCGATGGACGACGGCAGGCGCCGCCGCCTGGAGCGGCTCGGCTTTCCGGCGGACGAGGCGGCCGAGCTGTCGCGGCTGCACACGCGCAACTTCATGTGAGCCGAAGGTCAATGTCATGGATCTGCATCCGGTCATTCCCGGGGGACGGGCGTGACGATGTGCCAAGTGCCGGAAGGGGTGATCCAGATGAGCAGGCCGGGCCATGGTTGGAGAAGCCTCCATCTGGAGTGCTGCTTGAGCCGGTGGTGTCTGCGGCACAGCGGTGCGAGGTTGCAGCGGCAGGTGGCTCCGCCCCTGCCGTGTGGACGGGTGTGGTCGAGGTCGCAGCGCGCCGAGCGCGCGTTGCAGGTCGGGAACACACACGTCGGGTGGCGGTGTTCGATGAGCCGTCGCATCGCCGCTGGAGGGCGGTAGCCGTCGTGACCGTGTCGGCCGGGGTCCCTGCCGGAGGTCCGGCACCAGGTGTTCGCGACTTCCTCGAGCCCGTCGGCCATGGCCTGTGCGGCTTGGGCGGTGAGCAGAGCGAGCCCGTCGAGTCGGCCGTTCATCCGTGCCTGTGCCAGTAGTGCGGTGAGGTGCTCGTCGGTGAGTTCGGCCAGCGCTTCGGCGATCTGCCGGTCCACTGCGGCGACCGGGTCGGTGGTGTCGCCGTCAGTCCGGGCCGGTTCGCGGTCATGCTCGGCCGGGGCGCCCCGGTCGCCCCGGTCGTCCATGCCGTCAATGCCGTCCATGAGCAGGACGCGGATCGCCTCGGGGAGTTCGAGCCCGCGTAACAGTCTCTGGGTGAGGTCGGCACGAAGGTGGTCGATCGGCCGGTCGTCGCCGTCGGCCTTGAGGGCCTGGGCGGCGGCGTTGATCCGGTTGTAGATGGCGTGGGCGTCCTCGGCGGTCATGTTGCGCAGTGCGAGGTCGCTGGTGCCGGTGGCGTTGTCGAAGAGTTGCAGGCTGCGATCGCGCAACGCGGCCCGCCGCCGTCCTTCGAACGCGTCGGGGTCGGCGGCCTTGACGGCACATCTGATGCGGTGCCGGAGTTGACCGGTGGTCAAGGAGGACGCCTCGTCGGCGATGGTGGCGTCGACGGCGGCGGCCAGGGCGCGCGGCAGCCCACGCAGGGCATCGGCGATCACCTGTGCACGTCGCAGATCGATCCGTCCGGAGACGAGCGCCTTCCCAGTGGCCGGGAGGTCTTCGGCCAGTTGCTCGGCCAGGCACACCCATCCGGCCGCCGAGGTGCCGGTGAGGGTGAGCGCGAGGGAGACCTCCTCGGTCACGATCTCGTTGATCTGAATGTTGCCCATGCCGCGCGACGCCAGACCCGACTCCTCGTCATGACGACGCCGTGACAACTCGGCCACCGCGGTCAGCTCCAACGCCTGTGTCCACGAGGTCTGCCGACGGGCCGCCGCCATTACCGCGATCAATTCCGCGTCCGATAATTCGGCGAATCGCGCGTCGGCAAGGGCACGCGCCAGGCCGGGGCCAGGAGGAAAGTTCGTCCAATCGTCGCAGGTCACTGTGATGTCCTGCTGGACCGTCATCGGAGCACCTCCCGTCCGGCCGGCCGCCGCGCGCCTGTACTGATAAATATTATCGAACATTTGAGCTAGCGCCAGTAATTCACAACAATTCCTTGATGCTGCCCACATGACTCGAAAGCAATTGTCGGCAAATAAAAAGTTATCGCCGCATTTGTCTGGCTCTGGCAGAGGCTGAGCCCGTACCTGGGCGACGGCGGACACCACGCCATGCGCGGCATCCGTGAATCGCTCAGGCGAGGGCCCGCACGGTGGCCGCGACGTCGTTCTCGTCGTTGAAGTAGTGGAAGCCGAAGCGGACCCGGTCGCCCAGGGCCGTGGCGCGCACCTTGTGCTCGCGCAGGCGTCCGGCGATGTGGTCGGCCTGGTGGGTGTGGAACACCGCGATATGGGAGTCGGGACCGTCCACCACCCGTCGCAGGCCGAGCGGCCGAGCGTGCTCGGTGAGTTGCCGCGCGAGGTCGAGGCAGTGCCGTTCGACCTGGTCGGCGTCGAGTGAGCCGAGCAGCCGCAGGGCCTCGGCGGCGCCGATCCAGGAGAACCAGGCGGGTGAGGCGTCGCACCGCCCGGCGTCGGCCGCGAGGTCGGCGGCACCGAAGTACCCGTACGGCGGGTTCGTCGACCTCCAACTCGGCGCGAGCGGCTCCAGCCCGTCGAGGCGGTCCGGCCGGGTGACGAGCCAGGCCGCACCGCGCGGGCACAGCATCCACTTGTAACCGTGCACGGCGAAGTAGTCGGGACGGAGCGTGGCCGCGTCGAACCGCAACGCGCCGAGCGACTGCGTCAGGTCGACGAACAGCCGCGCGCCCACCCGGTCGGTGGCGGCGCGCAGTGCGGCGAGGTCGAGGCGCTGCCCCTCCCGGCTGGTCACCTCGCTCACCGCCAGCAGCGAGACCCGCTCGTCCAGGGCCCCGATCAGGTCCTCGATCCGGGTGGC
This sequence comes from Actinomadura sp. HBU206391, assembly GCF_014323665.1. Classification (GTDB taxonomy): domain Bacteria; phylum Actinomycetota; class Actinomycetes; order Streptosporangiales; family Streptosporangiaceae; genus Actinomadura_C. The sequence continues at coordinate 7,011 of NZ_JABVEB010000245.1, forward strand.
ACCGTCGCGGGCCGGCACGGCCACCACCTCATGCCGCGCCGACCACGGGAAGAGGTTGCTGCGGAAATCCTGGGCCGGCACCACGATCCGGCCGGGCGGCAGCGACGCGGCGACCGTCGCGGCCGCCTCGGCCAGCGAACCGAGCGTCGAGACCGTCGCCGGGTCCACGCCGGTGAACCTGGCGAAGCGGGTACGGGCGTCGGCGGCGGCGCCGTCCCAAGCCGTCCAGTCGAACTCGCCCGAGGACCACGCCGAGACCGTGTCGTGCAGGGCCTCGGTCACCGGCAGCGCGCCAGGCGGGCTGCCAGGTGTGTCGAGCCAGACCGTGGAGCGGAGCGCCGGGAAGAGCGCACGGAATCGTGCCGGGCCCAGTGGGGGAGAGGTCATCGGGACGGCGTCATCGGCGGGGGACCGCGACAGTGCCCTCGATCTCGACGGTCAGCTCGGGGGCGGCCAGGGCGGCCACCACCATCAGCGAGTGCGCGGGCCAGTCGCCGGCCGGATACCACTGCGCGAACACCTCGTCACGTGCGGTACGGCAGCCCGCGAGGTGCTCGGTGCCCGAGACCAGCGTCAGCAGCTTCACCAGATGTTCCGGCCCGGCGCCGAGCGAGTCGAGCAGCGTTCCGATGTTGGCGTAGGCCTGTCGCGTCTGCGATTCCGCGTCCGGACCCGCCAGCGCGCCGTTCTCGAGCACGCCGACCTGGCCGGAGATGAACACCAGGTCGTGATCGGCGGGCACGGTAGCAAGGTGGCTGTACTTACCGATCGGCGGTGCGAGG